>JAGGRA010000009.1 GCA_018613035.1 Pseudomonas sp. ISL-84
GCCGGGCGCACATGAAAAAGATCGAAGGCTTTACTTCGATCTTTTCATTTGCACCTCTACTAATCCTTTACCTTAAATTGTCCCATCATCCCCGCATCTTCATGCTCTAAGATATGACAATGGTACATAAAGACCCCTGGATGGTTAAAGGTGGCGATTGCTCTTACTTTTTCGCCGGGATAAACAAGTATAGTGTCTTTCCAGCCTCTCTCATTAGGTGGAGGCGGGTTTCCGTCTCTGTCAAGGATCCGGAACTGTACACCATGTGCATGAAAAGGATGCGCCATACCGCCATTGTCTCCCATCATTCCACCCATCATCCCGGAACCATCATTTGAAATTTCCCATATTTCGGTGTAGCCAAGTTTAACTTCCTCATCAATTCGATTCATATCCATTTGTTTGCCGTTGATGTTTACATTCCTGCCCATTCCCTGCATGACAAATTCTCTTGTACGGACGGCGCTTCCCGGATCAATCTCAGGAATATCTGTTAAGTTAGCGGGAATGGCATATTCTTTTCCTTCTTTCTCACTGACAACAAACTTCATGAAAGGAGTTCCCTGGTCAGTTAAATAAACCACATCTCCTTCATTATGATCAGAAAAATCAACGATTACCTCAGCTCTTTCGGCAGAGCTTAGAATTAAGCTGTTCATTTCAGCAGGCTTTTCCAAAAATCCGCCATCACTTGCAATCTGTTGGAATGATTGGCCGCTGCTAAGGGTAAAATTGTATATTCTTGCGTTAGACCCATTTAAAAGGCGAAGCCTCACCTTTCCTCTAGGAACTTCCATGTAGGGGTTGACTGCTCCATTTACCAAAATGGCTTCTCCTTGAAGTCCCATCATCACATCATGCATCCCCAGGTCATACTCGTATTTTCCATTAGTATCAAACTGTTTGTCCTGGATAATAAGGGGGACATCATCTACTCCATATTCTTTCGGAATATCGAGATTGTCCGAAACTTTGTCATCAATGTAAAACAAACCTGCAAGTCCCATGTATACCTGTTCACCTGTTGTGTGCAGAAGGTGAGGGTGGTACCATAACGTTGCTGCTGGCTGTTTTATCGTGAATTGAGGATTCCAAGTATCCCCCGGCTGGATTCCGGAGTGTGGCCCGCCGTCCTGATTACCGTCTACTTCGAGCCCATGCCAGTGGACAGTAGTCCCGGTACTCACATCGTTTTTCACTTTTACGGAAACTTCTTCACCGGCTCTTACTCTAATGACGGGACCCAGGTAATCTCCGTTATAGCCCAATGTCTTTGTCGCTTTGCCTTTTAAAAACTCCTTCTCGGATTCTTGGGCAGTTAAATGGAATTCAGCCTTATCAGGGTCTGGGTTAACATCCTCTAACAAAGGGGGGATTGGCAAAGGCGCATCAAAAGAATATTCTTCATTTTCAAGGTTTTCAGGTCCATTGCCCATTCCGCCCATTCCGCTATTTGGCGTATTCCCTCCCATGCCAGAGAATCTCATGAAAAGAAACAGGGCTCCAAAAGTTAAAACTAAAACACTGAGAGCAATAATAATACCCTTTTTCAAACGCTTCTACCTCTTTTCATATTTTTTCTTAGTCTTTGTAAAAGACTGATGAGAATAACATGTTAAAATCTTTATACCTAGCTAAGTATTTATAAATGATAGCCTGCTTTTATTTTTAAAAGCAACCAAAAAGGACTCCCAATTGCAAATATGCATTTTTTGTGGAGTTTATATGTAAATGGCAGTGGTAAAAATTAAGAGGATGAAAACAAAGCTTGTAGTAGGAATGATAGATATGCTATTACCTGCCTCAGATATAGAGAAATGGGACAATATAAATACCTTGGAAAGCTATAACGGTTCCATTCATTATTAATGTTTCAGGAAAGTAAATAATGTAAATAGCCTAGTTATCAAATAGGGCACACTTATAAGGTGTGCCTTATTTGATTAAAGGTAACATTTATTGTTCATAGCCTTCTCAGGAACGGAGGGAAGAAATTTGAAAGAAGAAGTCGTAGATGCAAAACTGAAAAATGTTCAATCAAACAAAGACAGGTTAAAAATTATTACAGTACTTGCCATACCTGCTGTAATCGAAAATTTCTTCCAAACCATCCTTGGTTTTGTAGACACTTATTTTGTCTCCAAGCTTGGGCTTGCAGAAGTGTCCGCCATAGGAGTCACCAATGCAGTTCTTGCCATTTATTTTGCTCTATTTATGGCGATTGGGGTGGCGGCGAACGTAAGAATTGCCAATTTTCTTGGGGCTAACCTGCCGGAAAAGGCAAGGCATATTTCACAGCAATCTATTGTCCTGGCAATTATATTTGGTTTGCTTACTGGAGTAGCAACCTTGTTTTTTGCAGAGCCATTATTAAAACTAATGGGGATTGAAGCGGATGTTCTGGAGGCTGGGTCTCTCTATTTTAGGATCGTGGGCATTCCCTCAATCTTTATGTCTTTAATGTTTGTCTTAAGTGCCATCCTTAGAGGGGCTGGGGATACAAAAACACCAATGAAAGTAAGCATTATTATTAATATTGTGAATGCAGTATTGGATTACATTTTGATATTCGGCTTTCTATTTATTCCGGAAATGGGAATTGTAGGAGCTGCCCTTGCTACTGTATTTTCCCGTGTTGTTGGAAGTGCAGCACTTTTTTATTACCTAAACCGGTCAGAGGTTCTTGCTTTCCGCAAGGACTATTGGAAGCTGGACAAAGTACATTTAATGGAGTTGACGACACTTGGAGCACCAGCAGCAGGTGAACGGTTAGTCATGCGTGCTGGCCAAATCGTCTATTTCGGATTCGTTGTAGCACTTGGAACAAATGCTTTTGCAGCCCATCAAATCGCAGGAAATATTGAAGTCTTTTCTTATATGATTGGTTATGGGTTCGCAACGGCAGCCACCATACTGGTCGGACAGCAAATAGGCGCAGGCAACCTAGATGAAGCGAGGCGGTATGCCAAACTTACAACCGTCTTAACTTTAGCATCTATGACTGTCCTCGGGGCACTTTTATTCTTTCTCGGTGATTGGGCGGGAAGTTTCTTTACAGAGGATCAGGAGGTAATCGCAAATATTGGTACAGCACTTAAGATATCAGGTGTTTTTCAACCGTTTTTAGCTGTCCTCATGGTATTAACAGGTGCTTTCCAGGGTGCAAACAATACAAAATTTCCAATGTACCTGACAGCTGTAGGTATGTGGGCCGTGCGTACAGTCCTTGTCTATGTATTAGGTATCATGCTGGGCTGGGGCTTGGCAGGCGTCTGGATTGCGATAGGCGCTGACATTGCATTCCGGGCTATTGTGTTGGTTATTCAGTTTCAAAGAGGTAAGTGGATGGCTCTTGAGAAAGCGCCGGAGGCAGAATCTGAATGCCATCCGCAGACAACAAAGGAAACGATGTCGTCTTGTATAAATAATTATTAATCTTCCTTACCGCTAAGAATACTAATTTTACGTGCTGAGGCATGCAGAAAGATGGCTTCGTAAATTTAAAGCTCTGTGGGCTTTAGAAAAAAACAAATAGACCTAAATGAACAGGCTACAGTTTGGTCTGTTCATTTTTTATCGGGAACCCATTATCATACCTTCCAAATAAGGAGATTTAATGGATTTCAAAAGATTGTCAGACTTTTTGAAAATATATTTGCCCAAGTGAAAAAAATCACTTTTGCATTCTCTATTAATTATTATGATTTCCTTAAGTTCAAAAAGGAGGATCATTTCATGCATAAAGTAAAAAAAAGTATTTTTATTGTTCTTTTAATGTTAGGAGTGATACTGGCTGGATGCAGTTCAGAGAGTAATGCCGGGAATGAGGAAAAAAGTGAGGAGGAACCTTTATTAGAAGTACAGCAAGAAGATGAGAATGCAGAAGTGGCTGATGAGAAGACAGCTGCTCAATATTATTACACCGCAAACGAAGGAGGCAGCATTTCTAAAATTGATGCAGCTACCAATTCGATTGTTTTCACATTAGAAGTAGAAGGCTCCGTTCATAATGTGCAGGTATCACCCGATGGAAAAATGATAGGGGCAACGGTTCTGCCAAGTATGGCAGGATATGGCGGAGGTGATGATGGCCATGGCAACGAAATGGAAATGAATGGAAAAGCGCTTTTTTACAGCATTGAGAATGATGAACTAGTCCAGGAGGTCATAGTCGGAAATCACCCTGCCCATATTGTTTTTACTGAGGATGGGAGGTACGCTGCCGTAACCAACAATGAAGACAATAATGTAAGTGTCATTGATATGGCAAGCTTTAAGGTGGTAAATACAGTAGAGACAGGGAAAGGGCCACATGGATTCAGAATTTCAGATGATAGCAAAAGCGCTTATATTGCAAACATGAGTGAAGACACAATCAGTGTTGTTAACCTTGAAACCATGAAGGAAGAAAAGCGAATTAAAGTGGGAACAGCTCCTGTCACTACGGGTATCGCTTCTGATGGAAAATCACTTGTTGCTACTTTAAATGGAGAAAATGCTCTTGCTGTTGTTGACCTAGCTACTGATAAGGTAGATAAAATTCCTGTTGGTATTGGGCCTGCGCAAGTATACATTGATGAGAATGATCAGTTTGCCTATGTTGCTAACCAAGGAACAGAAGAAGCACCTTCCACAAGTGTTACAGTAATAGACCTTGATGCAAAGCAAGCAACAGCTGAAATTGAAACCGGAAAAGGATCACATGGAGTTGTGACAAGTCCTGATAATAAGAGGGTGTATGTTACGAATATGTTTGAAGACACGGTCAGCATCATCGATAAAGAGCGGAATAAGGTAATTGAAACAATTAAAGTAAAAGGAGTGCCTAATGGAATAAGCATCACGAATTAATTGAACTGTCTAAGTGTAAGAAGCCACCTGAAAAATATTAAAATGGCGGTATTCCGTATTTCAACTGTTACCTAGCGTTAACATAGCGGCCTTCATTGGTTCCGCATAACGGTTTATTCGCGAAACCAAGGATTTGTTCCGAAGTTCCACCATTGTATTCGCAAAATATAGGATTTTGTTCGTAAATTTGGATCATTTATTCGCAAAAATTCATGTCTTATTCTCAGAGTTTACAATTGTGTAATGAAGGAGAAAAATAAAAAAGCCATCCACATGGATGACGGAAAAGAATACAAAATTTACTCATTCTTATTTAGACTTTTGGCTAGCTACATTCAACTTTTGATTTTCAGCTGCTTTCTGGCGCTCAGCATCTTTTTTAAATGCTTCCATCGCCTTGTAGCAGAGGTAATTCACTGCATCCACCTCCCGATATTTTGGATTAGTTATTCTATTGTATTCCCAGTGATGGATGGTTAAAACTTAAATGAAGAAATTTCCTTCAGGGTTTTGTCTTTTTCAGGGGCAAGTGAAACTATCTTACTGTTCATTCGTATCTTTAGCAGAAGAGATTTACAGTTAGTGGTTGCTTAAAGGGGGGTTGGCATGAAACATTCAGTGGACATTACCCAGTGTCCAAAGTGTGCTGCAAAGGAACTGGGAAGAGGAAAACATGCTGGATACGCAGCGATTTATCCAATTAATAAGATGAGCTTGGGTTCAGAGGTTGAACATATCATTTGCATAGAATGCGGATTTATTATCGAAAGCTATGTAAAAAAACCGGAAAAATTTAAAGGGACTATTTTTTAGATATTCAAAAACGCTCAGAGCCATGCCCCTGAGCGTTCTTATACCAGCTTACCAAATATCCCCGCGCTCTTTTTTTAGAGCCTTCATTTTCTCGACCCATTCGTCGACTCGCTGTTTTATTTCAGCACTCTTTGTATTGGCTTTTTCCCGATTTTTTTCATGAAGATCATAATAGAGGTCTTTCATTTGTTCGCTTCGTTCATAGCCCCAGTCACGCAGCTCCGATTCTTGTTCTTCGGTAATCCAGCCTTGTTCTGACATGATAGAAACGGCATCGAGGATACGGTGGGCCTCGCGTCTGCCAATCGTAAACAATTGGCGGGGGTAAACTTCGCCTTTATCATACTCCTCCATCATCTCCCAGCCGTCAGGTGCCATAGTAAAGGCCCAGGCAAGATCAAGCGCTGATGGGAGCCATTCATATTGGATGGTATTTTTCAATTCTTCAGGATTATCAGCTTTAAAATATTCGCCATTGCCCGCTTCAGCTACCGCCTTTAATTGGTCCTCGGTTTTACCATCTACGTCAAATCCAATAATATTTACAGTATTGCTGCTGTTGTTTTGAATAAGGTCCTTACTTGCCTGGACAGGATCTCCGTCGCATGTTTCTGCACCATCACTGACAATATAGATGGTGGTTGCGCCATCATAGCCGCTGCTCATTACTGCGGCTTTTTGGATAGCACCGGCCAGCGGAGTCCAGCCGTTGCTTTCAAAAGAATCAACGGCTTCATGAAATTCTTTTTTTGAATATTGCCCCATTGGATAGACTTCCTCTACTCCTGAACAGGAGATTTCCTTCTCTGCATCCGCTTCAGAACCTTTATGGCCATAAACAACGAGGGAAACGTCACTGCTCTGTCCGATGGTTTGGGCAAAGCTTTTTACAGCATCTTTGGCAATATCCATTTTGATTTGGCCGCCGGTTTGAAGCAGCATGCTGGAGCTGGCATCGAGCAGGATAATGGCCTTTTCCGCAGCTTCTTTTTCTTCGCCGCCTTCTGATTTAGTTGGATCGGGAAGGTAAGGCTCTTCAAAAGCAGGTTCATAAACTTTCGCTTTTTCGAGCACCTCTTTATAATGCGGGCTGGCAAGAAGGGAAACGAGACCTTTCTTGATCGCCTCCACATCGTTGGTCTCTTTTGTTAATTCTTCAAGCTTGGATGTCATCTTGCTTTTCAGTTCAGAGTCTGTTTCAGGTGTATTAAAGTCGACGTTTTCAATGTCCTTTTCATATGCTAAACCATCCATCAGCGTTCCTGCAGGCAAGTTCAGCAAAACTTCCTCGGTTACTTCCAAACTTATATTTTCTGAATCAGTTAAAATCTTTTCCTGTTTTTCTTCCTGCTGCTCCTTTTCCTTGGCAGGTGTTTTGGCTGTCACTTCCTCTTTGTCACTGCTGCATGCTGAGAGTAGCATTGATGCAAGGAAAAGCAGCCAGAACGCATATCGTTTCACAAAAATCCTCCTCATTGCTAATCACTTACCTATGTTGTAGGCAGTTTGCCTAATTATAGAGTTTAACATGGCAGCGGGGAAGTTTGAAGTATTTACCATCTGTTTGTGAAATAAGGGTTTTTTTCCAGCTGATGGATGATAATTTTGGTATAGTTGTTATTAAGCAAACTCAACTATATGTGGAGAGGAAGGGTATTTTGCGAAGCGGATTTCCGAAACTAGAAACAAAAAGGCTAATTTTAAGAGAAGTAACAACAGCGGATGATAAAGATATGCTGGTCTATCTGTCAGATATAGAAGTGGTCAAACATATGGGGATCGGGCCTTGCCAAACGATTGAACAGGTCAATGAAGAAATCGGATGGTATAAATCCATATATGAACAAGGCACTGGAATTAGATGGGGAATTACCCTCAAGGAATCCGGAAAGATCATTGGCAGCTGCGGTTTTCTTAATAGGGCAGCCAAACATTATCGCAGTGAAATTGGATATGAATTGAGCAAAGAGCAATGGGGGAAAGGAATTGCCAGCGAAGCATTAGCAGCTGTTGTTAAGTTTGGTTTTCAGCACCTTGAATTGGAGAGAATTGAAGCGCTGGTCGAACCTGCCAATCTTCCGTCCCAAAAACTAATAGAAAGACAGGGTTTTAAAAGAGAGGGCCTGCTGCGGCATTATGAATATACTTGCGGGAAATTCGATGATTTGTATATGTATTCAATCATTAAAGGGGATATCACCTGAAGCCAAAGAGACTTGTAATAATATTATGTTAACTGTGTAGGTTAATTATCCACTTTTCATATTAGGAGGGGAATTACCCCTCCGCATGCAAATTCAAGTTTGTTCTGCTTCTTTTAGTTTTTTCCTTTGTCAATGTGAAAAAGGCGATGAAGCCAATGAAGGAAGTGACAAATAAAATGGTTCCCATTGGGACAGCGGTTGTTTCATCAATGCTGACAAGAGGGGAGACAGCAGAACCGAGCACTAAAGGCAGCATACCGATCACAGCGCTTGCGCTTCCGGCACGATGCCCCTGATTTTTCATAGCCAGCGTGAAGGAGCTTGTAATGATCATCCCCATGGAAGTCATGTAAATAAAGATGGGGATGACAAGCATGAATAGCGGTCCCTTGATAATCGTCATAACCAAAAGGACAGAGGTGGCACTCACTGCGATACAGACTGCTGTTCGAAGCAGGCTCCTTTCCGGGATAATTCCGGCAAAGCGGCCAATTAGGAAGCTCCCCGTAATAATAGCCAAGCCATTTATGCCAAACAGAATGCTGAATACCTGTGGCGAAACTCCATAGATCCCCTGATAGACGAAAGGCGTTCCGGAAACATAAGCAAAACTTCCACCGTGGATAAATCCTACAATTAAAGCATAGCCAATGAAAGAACGGTCCTTAAATAGGCCACCCATACTCCTAACTGAGTTCCCGATCGAGCTTGGGACCCGTTTTTCCGGCGGAAGGGTTTCTTTCAAGCGCAGGGAGATCACGATCGTAATAAAAACCCCAAGCAAACTTAGAAAATAAAAGATGGTTTTCCAGCTGGCGAACGGCAGAAGCAGAAGTGCCCCGCCTGTCATTGGCGCAATCATAGGAGCTGTGGCATTGATAACCATCAGAAGCGCAAAAAATTTCGTCAGTTCTTTCCCGGTGAACACATCGCGGACAACTGCACGGGAGAGGACAATCCCGGCTGAAGCGGTTAAGCCCTGAAGAAAGCGGGCAGCAATAAAGGCCGTAATATTCGGTGCAATCGCACATAAAAGGGATGATAGAGCAAAAAGCGAAATCCCAATTAAAAGCGGCTTTCTTCTTCCATGGGAATCACTAAGCGGTCCGACAATTACCTGTCCAACAGCAAGCCCAATCAAACACGCCGTTAAACTCAGCTGAACAAGTGAAGCACGCGCACTCAAATCCTCCGAAATATCCGGAAAGCTCGGCAAATACATATCAATATTGAACGGCCCCAGAATACCGAGCATACTAAGGAGAAAAGCCAGGGCTAGCCGTTCTTTTCCTGTTGGATTATGAAGCATGTCAAACACCTTTCTTTCTGTAAAACTGCTAATCTTTTACATAAATATGGCTAGTATACGCCAGGGGAGGGAGGATGTCCAGCAGAGAATACTAAGAATAATTCGTGTATGCAACCCATTTATGGAAATACTTCAATCAAGAGAAAAGACACCGGTCCGGTGTATGACCAGTATCTTTCCTTTAGGCTGATTTCGTAAAGTTTTTTGTTTTTGAAGGTATTTTAATCAATGGGCAGAATTCATAAAAAAACAACAATCTATGAGAAAAGAGCCTTTCTTTAGGAAGGATTTCTTACTATTCATTAAGCTTATGAATTTCCCGCGCTATTGCTTCTAAAATGTAAACCACAGGTACTTGTGTGGTAACATTGGATTCTTCATAAAATTCCTCCGTTACATAATAGGCGATGTTTAAATCAGAGATCTTGGCAATGGTTGAAAGCTTATTGTTTGTAATACTGACAATTTTACTTCCTTCTTGTTTAAGCTGGTTTAATTGAGAAATCGTAAAATTCGTTTCTCCTGAGACAGATAAAGCAATGGTTACACTATTATTCCGAAGTTTGGAATGAATCGGGAAGTGGGGATCTTTGATATACAGCGAAAATTTGCCTAAGCTTGAGAAATACCGTGCCCCATATTCAGCAAGAATACCAGAGCTTCCAATCCCAATAAAAATTACGTTATCTGCTTCAATAACGAGATTTGCAGCCTCTCTAATCTTTTCTTCCATATCCCCTTTTAAGGTACGCTCAATAAATTCGACGATTGATTGCTGGGAACTTTTAATGTCGGTTTTTTTATTGTGTTGTAAATTCATTTTAAGCTTTACTTTGAATTCGGAAAATCCCTCACAATTTAATTTCCTGCAAAAACGTAGAATAGAGGCTGTTGATACATGGGTTTCATCCGCAAGTTCACGAATTCGCATATACGGCACCTTTTCAGGGTTCTGACAAATATAGTTGTATAAAGATGTTTCTAATTCATTAAAAGAAGCGATGACTTCATTTGTAAACATTAACCCAGATGCTCCTTCATAAAAAAATATCTTACTCTGCAAAAAAGTTTAGGTAAAGCGTAACACAATTTGTGTGTGTAACACAGTGTTACATCTATGTAACAAATCCCTTTTTTCGTTATAAACAACTAAATGGTCTTCTTTCATTTACCATCATGCCACACCCAGTTATGATTATGTGTATATATTTTCCTAGTTTAAGGAAGGGCAAGATATAATTTTTCACCAAAAAAGAAATAGTAATGAAAGTATAAATTTCTGGAGGTTATAAAAATGAATAAATATCATTTCCCCCAAGGTTTTTTATGGGGAGGGGCTACTGCAGCCAATCAGATAGAAGGCGGATTTAGTGAAGGGAATAAAGGGCTAAATATAGCAGATGTTCTTCCAGGCGGAAAAGAGCGGTATAACATTTTAATGAATCCAGGTTTTGATTTTGAAATCCATCGTGATCAATACGATTATCCAAATCATGAAGCCATTGACTTCTACCATCGATATAAAGAAGATATTGAACTGTTTGCGGAAATGGGCTTCAAGGCGTTCCGTATGTCTATTGCCTGGACGCGTATTTTTCCTAATGGAAACGAGTTAGAGGAAAATGAAGAAGGGCTGGCTTTTTACGATCGTGTATTTGATGAATTACACAAGTATGGAATTGAACCAGTCGTAACCATTTCCCATTATGAAATGCCTCTGAATTTGGTCAAAGAATATGGCGGCTGGAGAGACCGTCAAGTTGTCACCTTTTTTGAGAGATATGTAAAAGCTATCTTCAATCGTTATAAGGATAAAGTAAAGTACTGGATGACGTTTAATGAAATTAATAGCGGCCTGGTGATGCCGATTCAAGGGCTGGGCTTTTCTTATCAAAAAGAAGAGGACAAATACCAGCCAACCTTCCAGGCTTACCACCATCAATTTGTTGCAAGCGCTATTGCGGTTAAAGCATGCCATGAGATCATCCCTGATTCGAAAATTGGCTGCATGATTCTTTTTGCTCCTGTCTATTCCTTTGATAGTAAGCCTGAAAATGTCATGCATGCCCTTCAGGAAGAACAGCTCTTCAATTATTATTGTGCGGATGTTCAAGTACGCGGAGAGTATCCAGCTTTCATGAAGAGATACTTCATAGAACATGATATTGAATTGGAAATTCAGGAAGGCGATTTGGAATTAATAAAGGAAAACACTGCAGATTATGTTGGCTTCAGTTATTACATGTCCCGCACCGAGAAGAAAGAAAAGACGGGATCGGAAGGGGCAGAAGGGAATATTATTGGCGGCGTAAGAAATCCATTCCTGCAAACAAGCGACTGGGGCTGGGAAATCGATCCTGAAGGACTGCGCATTAGCTTAAACAAATTGTATGACCGCTATCAGAAACCGCTATTTGTAGTAGAAAATGGGCTGGGAGCCTATGACGAAGTTGAAGAAGATGGATCGATCCATGATGACTATCGAATTGACTATCTTCGTGAGCATATTAAAGCAATGGGTGAAGCCATAGCTGATGGGGTCGAATTAATGGGCTATACAAGCTGGGGCTGCATTGATATGGTAAGCATGTCAACAGGCGAGTTCTCGAAACGTTATGGTTATATTTATGTTGATAAACATGATGATGGCAGCGGAACAATGGAACGGAAAAAGAAGAAGTCGTTCTTCTGGTATAAAGATGTTATTGCAACTAATGGGGAAAAGTTATAGAAAACGATTAATAATTGGGTATATTTATTAGGGCTACTGAGGTAGCTCTTTTTTTTACTAAATGGAAGGTCACTTAAAAAATTGTTAACAGGTTTAAGAGTTTTTATCAGCTTGGAAAAGGTATGGAAATAGGGCATGGATTACCAGTGAAACCAGGCTCAGTACAAAAATTCAAGTAATTGTTATTTTAATTTTGGAGAGCCAAAGAAATTCTTATTAATAAGAAAAAGGTGTAGATGAAAGGAAAGAGGCTATAAAAATAATCCAATCCATATTATAAAGGATTTCTTGCCAGATAATTGGCAACTCTAATGTTAGAAAAACCTTTAAAGTTTTTTAGAAAGGAGAGAGGTGTATGGAGTCACTTTGGCTGGAGTATGCTTGGGCACTATTGATCTTAATAGGACTGGAAGGTTTGTTGTCGGCAGACAATGCCCTTGTTCTTGCTGTAATAGCCAAGCATTTACCCGACGATCAGAAAAAAAGAGCTATAAATTACGGAATTATCATGGCGTTCACTTTCCGATTTGCTGCGCTATTTGCCATTTCTTTTATCGCAAACGTATGGCAGATCCAGGCGATAGGAGCAGCTTATCTTCTTTACTTGGGCTTAAAGCATATTATTCAAGCCCGGTTTGGAAAAGAAAATGAGAATATCCAAAAGGAAGTTGAAGAGGAATCCGCAGGGAAAGGATTTTGGCCTACAGTAGGGAAAATTGCTTTAGCAGATCTCGCTTTTGCCATTGATTCCATTCTCGCTGCTGTTGCTCTTGCCCTTGGTCTTCCAGATTCACCACTTGAAGACTTTGGAGGCATGGATGGAGGACAGTTTATTGTGATCGTACTTGGAGGGATTGCTGGTCTTATCTTGATTAAATATGCGGCAACCTGGTTTGTACAACTCCTTGATAAACGTCCAGCATTGGAAACAACCGCATATGCCATTGTTGCCTGGGTTGGTGTCAAACTTGCTGTGATTACACTTGCACATGAGGATATTGGTATCTTAGACCATGATTTTCCCCATAGTACAGCTTGGACATTGGTTTTCTATGGAATATTGCTTGGCATTGCCCTAATCGGTTGGTTTGCACCCAGCAAGAAGTTAAATAAGGAAAATTTAGTCTAAAAGTTACCCAATGGAAGAAAAAGATTTGCGGGTAGATAGCATTTATAAAATGAATCCAACATCTTTTTCTTCCGATTTAAGGGGATGTTTATTCTTTGTGTTAAATTCTGTTATGAAATTAAATGCAGAACTTTTATTTCTATCTAAATTCCTCCGCCCGCATCATAGTAGCTTCTTTTCTCATTTCTCTCAATCCTGGATAAAACGATGCTCCCTACTGCCACAATAATGGCACTTCCGACAATTAAGACATTGTAGATATCAAATTTAGTAAATAAGTTGATTAATAGATAAGACACAATCAGGGAAGCTAAAGGGGAGATCACCCATACTAAAGCGATTCGCTTAATCACACTTTTTTGTAAGATGGCAAACCCATCTTTAGTAGCTCCAACCCCGAGGATTCCGCAGGTTGTTACCTGGGTGAGCGGGATCGGAAGTCCGAAGACAGAAGCAATAATTACTAAAGTACCGCCAGTGAATGAAACAGCACTTCCCTGCAGCAGCGAAAGTTTGGTGATCTTTTTTCCGTTTGTCTCTAATACTCTTCCTCCTAATAGAAAGGCTCCTAAAGAAACAAATAGGGCGCCGATCAAAAGACCATTTGCTGCTGAAATCATGCTGGCACCTACAAGAGGGCCAATCGCATTGGCAACGTTATTCATTCCTGCAGAAAAAGCCTCCAAACAGCCGCCAAGAACAAGTAATAGGGAGAGCCATTTTGTCCAGGGGCCAGTTTCTGTAAGTCGAGTCCATCGCTTCTCTGAATACTTGATCAGGTAGCCTAACCCGTATGTAATCAGAAATGAACCAATCGGTATGATGACCCAGAATGCGATAATCAAAAATAAAGTATCGGTGTGTATAGCCTGAAAAGCAGCTCCAACCCCGATGATGGATCCTACCGTTACTTCACTGGTGGATAAAGGAATACCAATAATGTTTGCAATGAAAAGGGTTAATGTTGCCCCCAGTAATATAATGACGACAATTTGCGCATCCAATAAATCAGTAGGGATTAATCCTTCTCCCATCGTTTTAACCACTTCACCGCCGCCTAAAAAAGCACCCAAAAAGGCTGAAACCGCAACTAACAGAAGCGCTAACCGTTTACTTTTGATTGCTCCGGCTCCATATGGTGCGCCCATCGAGGCTGCTGTTCCGCTTGCACCAATATTCATCGCAAAGAAAAGGGCAACAGCAACTGCAATGTATGTTAACAAATGAAAAACCTCTTTTCCTTGTTGTTTGTCATTGACTTAGTTTCCACAAAAGAAAGATAATTAAAAAATTTAAAACCAAGTAATCCAATATGAATTTATTATTTTAGATTATAAAGTCATAAATGAAAATAAACAAGAGTTTTAATAGGTAAATGTTTGAAAAGTTATAATTTAAATTTAGAGAAAGCAGCTTTCTTCAAATCCATTTGCTGAAAGCAGCCTAACTTAAAGTTCCAACTGCCTATCCAGATGATTTCCTGTTAAACTAAAGTGGGATAATAGTATTTTGAAGCATGGTACAAATTACTTAGAAAATAAAAATTATAATAAGGCAGGTAACAAAATGGTTGATGTTTTTACAGAAATAATAATCCAAGCCCCACGTGTAAAGGTTGCCGAATATGCAGCTAATCCAGACAATGCTCCATCATGGTATGAAAATATTAAATCATCCGAATGGGTAACTCCCAAGCCTTTAACAATTGGCTCTCAGATAGCATTTAAAGCGCATTTCTTAGGAAGGGAGCTTGCCTATGTGTACGAAATTACAGAGCTAACTCCCGGTGAAAAGCTAGTAATGAAAACCGCAAATGGCCCTTTCCCAATGGAGACCATTTATACTTGGGAAGCGGTTGATGAGAGTCGAACGAGGATGACCTTACGAAACAAAGGTGTCCCAACTGGATTCGCCAAAGTTTTTAAACCGGTGATGTCATTGATGATGGAAAAAGCAAATAATAAAGACTTGAGGAAAATAAAAGAAATTCTTGAAGAAGGTAACTAAATGTAGAGTACCTCATGTAGAAAATGAGGCAGAGGCAGATATCGAAAAAGCTCTTGGAGAATACCAAGATGGAACTGGCTGGAATTCCGTATATGGGATTTAAGGAATTGGTTGAAACTGGACAGATAAACTAAAGAAGCTAGAGATCGTTCGAGTAATTCAAAATGACATTCATAGTGAAATGAGGGGCAGGCTTACTTGAGTAAGTGTGCCTTTTGCTGTTTGGATTTTTGATTATTAGTGAATCTAACAGCTTTTTAGCTTTATTAGGGGATTTCTTTCCTATTTTTCGATTTTTTTTGTGAAATTGGCAGCGAGGCCCACCTGGTTTGAAAATAAGCTGATTTTTGATTGCTTGCAGCACTGGATACTGAATATTGACTGTATTTCGTCAACTATCCTATTATTATCATCAACTAGGGGATTATATCGACAACTCGGCTAAAATATCATCAACTTTTTAAATATATCGTTAACTCGGCCAAAGTTGGTTAGCATATGCTTTGCTTCAGCAACTTCTTTTTAGGCACCTCCATTGGCTTCCCTTCTGTCTTTGATGCCTGATCTAACATTAATGGACTAAAGCAGGTTAGAAAACAAGGAATCATTAGATGTGAGTAGAAATAGTATTTATTAATCTTAGATGAAGGGGTGTAAAAATATGCGGCAAATTATTGCTCTTGGCGGCGGGGGGTTCTCCATGGAGCCAGAGAATCCGTTATTGGATTTATATATCTTAAAACAGTCAGGTAAACCAAACCCCAAAATCTGTTATGTACCTACTGCAACCGGAGATTCAGATATATGTATAAAATGGTTTTATGACTTTTTTGAAAAACGAAAGTGCCAGCCTTCACACCTCTCATTATTCAAACCGCCCACAAGAGATTTAGAGGGTTTTGTATTAGATAAAGATATCATTTATGTTGGCGGGGGAAATACGAAGAATTTATTAGCTTTATGGAGAGAATGGGGATTAGATAAGATCATGAGAAAGGCATGGGAACAAGGAGTTGTATTGGCAGGCATCAGTGCAGGTTCCATTTGCTGGTTTGAAGAAGGGGTTACGGATTCGTATGGAGATAAACTTGAACCATTAAAGTGCTTAGGGTTTTTAAAAGGGAGCAATTGCCCGCATTATGATGGCGAAACGGATCGAAGACCTTCTTATCACGAACTTTTGGCTTCCAATAAAATAAAGCCTGGATTAGCAGCAGATGATGGAGTTGCTATTCATTTTATAGAGGAAAAGGTTAGTAAAATAGTAAGCTCCCGGCCTAATGCTAAGGCATATAAAGTCTTTTACGATGAAGAGATTAAAGAGATTGAGCTTGAAACGGAATACCTGGTTTCATCTTAAAGTAAGGGTGACGGGCAAGCTTTATAGTCTAAAAACAACAATTTATACGAAAAGAGCCTACAGTAAAGTCAGGTTAAGTAAAAAAGATACTATATTTATTAGTTTTAACATCAGCAAAAAAGGGAGGCTGTTTTCTAAACAAACTCCCTTTTATAATTAATTAGTTAATCTTTTAGTTCGTTTTAGCTTCTTGTTGAAGGAAATCCTCTGTCGAAACTACATTGGCATACATTCCGTTAAGTGCACCGATAAATGCATAATGAACCTGTTCAGCTGGTACGACCTTACCTTGGTAAGTTAAGTCCGTTGTCGCACATGCATCTTCAATAAGTGTAGTTTGAAAGCCTAGATCCACTGCAGCTCTAACTGTTGCATCAATACACATATGTGTCATCATACCTACAACCACTACCTTGGTTACTCCTTTTTCTTTTAATTTGCTTTCTAATTCAGTCTTTAAAAAGCTGTTAGGGAAATGTTTTTTGATAATACTTTCGTGTTCTAATGGTAAAACACTTTCATGTAGTTTAACTCCCTCTGTATCTGGAAGAAAGAAGCCTAACCCTGGATTACTTGCGATATGCTGGACATGAAAAATAGTCTCTTTGTTCTTCTGCCTAAACCATTCAAGAATTTTAGCAGCATTAGCGGCTGCTTTTTCGGGATTTGTTAATTCCATATTTCCATTTGGAAAATAGTCATTTTGAATATCGACAATGATTAAAGCTGTGCTCATTTTTTCACCTCATTTAAAGTTTCGGTATACTATAATAATAGATAACATTTTTATTTTTATCGATGCTTTGATGAAACACTTTTAGATAAAATAATTTCACGGTGAAAGGAATTTATAATGGATATTGATCAAATTGACTTTCAAATCCTCCTGTTACTAACTGAAAATTCACGTATTCAATGGAAGGACTTGGGGAAACAAATTCATATGACGGGACAAGCGGTGGGAAATCGTATTAAAAAACTTGAGGAAAGTGGTGTTATTAAAGCCTATTCACTAATAATCGATGAAATGAAAGTGGGGCTGATCTTTACAGCGTTTGTCGTTGTACATATGAAAACAGCAAACCATGATTCTTTTATTGGTTTTATTAAAGATCGAAATGAGGTAGTTGAAGCTCATCGAGTATCTGGGGAAGGCTGTTACCATTTAAAAATAAAAGTTAAATCTCAAGAAGAATTGAATCTTTTTCCTAATAACCTTCTCGAATATGGGAATTATAGTTTAAATCTTTCAATACAAGAAATAAAACAACACCATCCACTGACTGCCACAATACATCATGAATCTTAAAGAAAATATGGGTTGTGAATTGTACTTAAACTATCGGGGGCAATCGTAGAAAGGCAACGAAAAACGGGATGCAGCGGTGATCCCGTTTTCTTAATGTGCTAAAGTCAGGTTAGTCAAAGAAGATAATGAAATAGCACCTTTAGTTTGTCAAATACATATGGATCAATATATTATGGCAACCCAAAACCGATGGGGTGCTTATGTTGAATAAGATTGTTTATAGTTTGGATGCGAAAATACATTTAATCAGAAGGCTCTGTTAAAGCTCATTGTTGTTTTTAGAAGCCTTGTTGATTGGAGTGGAAGGCACGAGACTCCTGCGGGAGTAGCTCACCAAGGGAGACCCCACAGACGCAGAGCGTCGAGGAGGCTCCCGGTAGCCCCGCGGAAAGCGAGTGCCTGCAGCGGAAATCAACAGCCAAATTTAACAGAGCCAATCAGAAAAATGGCGTGTCAAAACTGATGTCAGTTTACACGCCATTTTAATTGTCATTTATAAGTTATGCACCCCTAAAACGGAACAGTTTATTATAAAAAGCGGATGGTTTTTTAATATATTTTATTTCCAATTTTCACTACACTTCTTTTGCAATTTCGTTTCTATTAGGAGCAAGTGGAGGCTGCTCCAGCCATTTATTTTGTACCATTAGGCTGTACCACTTTTTAGTGACCATAAGATTTTTTAAAATTGTTCCTTCATAAGCGGCTACAAGGTCTGCCCGCATGGCTGATGCTAATCCTGCCCCATGATAGTTTTGTGCAGCCTGGAACAAAAAACCAATATGGTACAACATTAACTTATCGGAAAAAGGTGAATCCGTTGAAGTTGTCACTTCTGTTTCCCAGGATTTCGGAACTGGTAAATTATCCGTTTGCATTATTTTTGCACATTTTTTAATTTGTCCATTTGCTGTTTTCCCTGAATCCATTAAAAACTTTCTTACTTCTTTTGTTTGAGCGACTTGACTGAATGCAATAGAAAGGGTTTTAGCCATAATGCTTTTTTTAAGGTTGAAAGAAATACTAATGATCTCTGTCGCTGCTAGTGTTCTACCCTTCCCGAAAAATCCATCTGTGAAATCCTGGCTGGAAACAAATTCAGGGTTTTTAGCAGGATAAAACAAAGGGTCTTTCTGAAAATTTCCTTTCAGAAGCAATAACTCAATTGTTTGATGATACATCTTTTTTGCATCGTTATCGCAGGAATCGTAAAAATCCCTTAAGTCTTTTCTAACAGAAACACCTAATGCAGTGCTGTGACCCAGCAAGCCATGTAACGTCATAATATGTAAATAATTCAAGCAAAATATATCCGTGAACAATCTCTGTTTACCCTTAAAGAGGTCCGAATCAGTAAATCCAATTGGAACTGGAAACCCTTCACGTTCTATAAAGGTAATAATTTGCTGCTTTTGTTTTCCGTATGTCTTTATAGCATCCTCAAAAATGGCTTTAATCTGCTCGTCCTCAATAATTGAGACCATATATCTATTAACCACATCTGTCATTGTACCGTTTATAAACTCTCCCCAAAGAGTTCCTATTTCGGAAGATGTGAGTTTTAATTTATTCTTATCATCCACATTATCACCTCTATGATATTATTACCAATTTAGTAAGTGATATGAATTTATAAAATCATAAGGGAGCATTCTGATGAATTCACCATGAATAACCTACTTGTTAAATTAAAGGGTACTTATGTTCAAGATCAGCTGCCACACTAGGCTGCTTTTTTGATCAACTAAAGGGGCAGGTGTGCGGCCGAGCCTAGGTCGTATCATATAGCGGGTGGGATTCCCGCCGAGTAAGAACTAGCCATTCGCTCGTAGCGAGTCTTGGAGGGCTAAAGGTAACTTTAGTCTTTAAGCGTAGACAGTTAGGTGGCGGGCCGAAAGCCAAATGGTTGAAGGGATTGAGCTCCATAAACGTTAGTAAATCGAGAGGGCTGATGACTTACCTGCGTGCAGAAAGCTACATTTTATCCTTCGTCAAGGGCAAGAAGGGTAAAACCTCTCTGGAGTCAGAGACCTTGGCACGTTACACATTGATATGATACGGCAACTCGGGAGACCCTACCGGTCTTTTCTATTGAAGAGTATGGTCTACAAGCGATAACAAGCAAGGAAACCAAATGCCGATTGTAGGGAGTCGGATAGCAGCGTAGTACCAATGAAGTTGGGTAATGCCGATGGAGGGAAGGCTAGCTACCAGTTATCACCCTTACTAGGGACACATTTACTACACACAGAGGTAGGAATAATAAATGGAAACAAAACTACAAAGGATAGCAGAATTAGCAAAATCCGAGCCTAAAATGAAATTCACATCTCTTGCGCATTTATTGAATGCGCAATCCCTAACTCAGTGTCATCATGAACTGCCTAATAAAAAGGCAACTGGTATTAATGGAACGACAAAAGAACAATACAGTGACAGCTTGGAAGAAAACATAGAGGACTTAGTAAGTAGACTTAAAAGCAAAAGTTATCGACCTGTTCCAGTAAGACGAATGTATATCCCAAAGCTCAATTCAAACAAGATGAGACCATTGGGAATACCGGAACATGAAGATAAAATTGTTCAAAAAGGCATTACGAAAATACTAAATGCCATCTATGAAAATGACTTTCTAGACTGCTCATTTGGGTTCCGTCCAAATAGAAACTGCCACGATGCGCTGAAAATACTGAATCAATATATTGAGAAGAGAGCAGTAAGTTATGTAGTCGATGTAGATATTAAAGGCTTCTTTGATAACGTTGACCACAAATGGATGATGGAATTCTTGAAACTCCGTATCACTGACCCTAACCTACTAAGAATAATCAGCAGGTTTCTTAAAGGTGGATACATGGAGGAAGGTAAGAAATACAAGACAGACAATGGTACACCGCAAGGTGGAGTGATATCTCCGATATTAGCCAATGTCTATCTCCATTACGTTCTTGATCTATGGTTTGAAAAAGTGGTTAGGAAACAATGTAAAGGCCAGGCTTATATAGTAAGATACGCAGATGATTTTGTTTGTTGTTTTCAGAATAAAAGTGAGGCCCAGCAATTCTTCCATTCATTAAAAGCGAGATTAAAGAAATTTAACCTGGAAATAGCCGAGGATAAAACTAAAATAATTCCCTTCGGACGGTTTGCGGAAAAGCATGCAAAACGTGACGGAATCGGCAAGCCAGATACCTTTGATTTCCTCGGGTTTACACACTATTGTGGGATAAGTAAGCACGGCAAGTTTCGAGTAAAGCGGAAAACCAGCAGGAGGAAAGTTCAAGGCAAACTAAAAGAAACTAAAGAATGGCTGAAGAATAATAGAAATAAAGATATTCATATGATTATGGATAGATTTAAACGCTCACTAATAGGCTATTACAACTATTATTGCATCACAGATAATACCCAAACTGTTAACAACTTTAAAGAGAAAATTGAGTGCTTACTATTTAAATGGCTAAACAGAAGAAGCCAATGGAAATCCTTTACTTGGGATAAATTCAGGCTCTTTCTTAATAAATATCCACTACCTTCGCCAAGAATCAAAGTGAATATTTATGATTTAAGAAAAGAAATTAGCTACATTCTGTAAATGATAATTTGGAGGAGCCGTGTGCGTTAATAGCGCAAGCACGGTTCTGTGAGGGGGGAGGAGTACAATTTACCGCAAGGTAGAAAGGCTCCCTTCTACTCGACTTGATGTATAGAAACTTGTTAAAAATAAAAAATAATTAAATTTTGGCATGATACGATTCCTTTATTACGCAACCATATAGTTGCTTATGATTGACAAGCAACCGTAGAGTTGCCTATACTTGAAATATGGATTGGGACAAAGACGCTATATTCAAAGCACTTGGCGACTCGACTCGGCGGCTAATATTAGATGAACTTTCCGACCGAAACGAGCTGACGCTGTATGAACTTACGGCACGCCTCGTTATGAAACACAGCCTTTCCATTTCGCGACAGGCAATCGCTAAACATCTTAATGCTTTGGAAGATGCAGGGCTCGTATTATCAAAACGAAAGGGGAAATATCGCGTACTTATGATTAACAAAGAACCACTTAAAAATTTGCTGAAAGGGTGGGTAGATTAATTTATAACGAATGATGAATGGTTGAGTTATTCTAGATTGTTAGAAAAAGCACCGTACATCGCAAATATCAAAGGAGGCCAAAAGATGTTAAAAATCATTATTACCAGTATATTCGTTCAAGATCAGGACAAAGCATTAGAGTTTTATACAAAAACGCTGGGCTTTGTAAAAAAGAATGACGTTCCCAGCGGAGCATATAGGTGGATCACGCTTGTTTCTCCTGGTGAACAAGACGGTATTGAGCTTTTACTCGAACCTAATGAGCACCCAGCTGCCAAAGAGTATCAACAAAAGCTATTTGCTGATGGCATTCCAGTAACAATGTTTGGAGTTGCGGATATTCGCAAAGAGTACAACCAATTAGTAGAAAAAGGTGTAAGGTTTACTATGGAGCCAACGGAAATGGGGAAAGTCACAATAGCTGTCTTCGACGATACATGCGGAAACCTTATTCAGATGATCGAACAGAAGTAGCGTTATGAAGAAAAAACCTAGTTTTTAAACGCACTGTTGGTAGGTTTAAGACCGGTGAAGTATTATTTTAAAATTAAACAACTTTATGTTAACCCTGCCCTAATTTTTGGTCGGGGTTTTACATATTTCAGGGTATAGATTTGCATATTTCACTTTACTCGACCTCATTATGATTACTTTTTGTTGCAAATACAACAAATTTAGGGTAAATTCAATATATGGCATTTTTATTGCATTTGCAACAAAAACATGTTCGAAGGAGGTAACTATGAAGGAAATTCTTCGTGAAATTGGAATGATAGCAAGGGCATTAGACTCTATCAGTAATCTAGAATTTAAAGAATATGACCTTACGAAAGGGCAGTATTTGTACCTTGTGCGAATATGTGAAAACCCAGGAATCATTCAAGAAAAGTTAGCCGAGATGATAAAAGTAGATCGAACAACAGCTGCTCGTGCTATAAAAAAACTTGAAATGAATGGCTTTATTGAAAAGAAAGAGGATAAACATAACAAAAAAATTAAAAAACTTTTTCCAACAGAGAAAGGGAAAAATCTTTATCCTTTTATTAAAAGAGAAAATGATTATTCCAATATCGTTGCATTAAAGGGATTTTCTGAGAAAGAAGCAGAAACCATTTTCAATCTTCTTCAAAGAGTAAGAAGAAATGTAGAAAAAGACTGGGAATTTGTAAAAAAGGGAAACAAGAGAGATTATTGATTATATAAAGGGAGCGACATATTTAGATGACTATAAATATAAAACAGTGTAATCTTGAGGATTTACGCACACTTCAAAAAATTAGTTATGAAACATTTAATGAGACATTTAAGGATCAGAACTCACCGGAAAATATGAATGCCTATTTGGAAAGAGCATTTAACTTAAAACAATTAGAAAAAGAACTATCCCATATCCATTCGCAATTCTTTTTTGGTTATTTTAATAATGAAGTCGCTGGATATTTAAAGGTCAATATCAATGATGCTCAGTCTGAAGAAATGGATGATGAATCACTTGAAATCGAGAGGATTTATATAAAGAGCAAATTTCAAAAACATGGGATTGGTAAATATCTGCTAAATCAAGCGATGGAAATTGCGATGGAACGTAATAAAAAGAAAATCTGGCTAGGCGTGTGGGAAAAAAATGAAAATGCTATTGCTTTTTATAAGAAAATGGGGTTTGTTCAAACTGGAGACCACTCTTTTTATATGGGTGAAGAAGAACAAATTGATTTTATATTGACCAAAACACTGATTTAACTTTAGTAGAGGCGGGTTATTATGTATATTCCTAAATACTTTAAGGGTTGGATTTAAGTTTAAGGCGGGAGAAAATCCTGCATATAAATTAAGTCAGAACCGAATGAAACGGATTATATTAACATCATTGATAAATTACGAAATGAAGATAATCCAAATTCGAATCGAATGGCAGAGCTGATGGAAAAGTGATTAAAATATCACGTATAAGCCCACTTTAATTCAACACTCAGATGCAAGAATGAAAGAACGGAACGGAGCTGTCATATTGGCAGCTCTCTTCAGAATGTGAAAGGTTGTACCTTAAAGTAATGTGCAAGAGTTGAAGATCCAGTATGGATCGGCAGCTCTTTTTTCTTTTTCGACTAACGGGGCAGGTTAGTTTAATAAAGTCTATAAATACTGGGAAATCTATTCCGAAGAATACAACGGATGGTGATATTTCCATGAAACGATTTTTATTTCTGTTAGGTATTACATTTACGTTTTTACCATTAGCTAATGTTTATGCCCAAAGCGAACTCTCTAAAGAAGAACTTTTAGAAGAAACTTTAATGGTAAGGTACTTACCAAACATCTTAGAAGTTACTGATAAATTGTTTATGTGCGAACGAATCACCAATATTAAACGCCTTGATGGTAATCGTCAACATGAACTTACCATAGAAGTTATGACCTTTGAAAAAGCACATATGCCCCCTTATGATTTGTACCGTATAACCCTCACTGATAAACCTGATGAGATTACGGTTACGAAAATTGAAAGGGCAGAGAATATATCACCTGAACAACTTAAAAAGTCATGTTCCAAATAAAAACTTATATAAATTGTGAAGTAATGTACTTAAGCTAACGGGGGCTTTTGTTGAATAAGACATTAAAAAGTAACGCTCAGAGTTTTTCACACTCTGAGCGTTTTTCTATGCTTATTATAATGTGTGTTACCTTGCTAAATTGGTTGGTATAACTATTGTTATGTTAAGTTCTGTTTGTCATTTTGTCATTCAAACTCGAACCCGTTAAACTTAGCTCTGGGCCTTTAAATTTAATTGAAAATATTAAAAGGCTTTTTTAGTTTTCTTCATACGAACATTAAAAAGTTTAAAAATGACAAAGGCAGAAAGGGCAATTAACATAACCTCAATACCCAGCGCCCAGCCATTTGCAAAGCTTCTTTCTATAAAAATTCCCACTGCTGAACCGACAGGAAATGAAATTACAGCCCCAATAACCGCACCAGCCAATAATCCAATATACATACCAAGTATTAAGCCCATTGTAATAGCTCCTTTCAAGTATGCGATCGCTATTTACATGTTTAGTATAATGGATTTTTCTATATTTGTGATGTTTTTCACAAACAAAACAAATATTTGTCGCAAAAGGATTAGAAAACGTTCATTATTTGTCTATTGATTTTAGTAGCTTAGCATGGGCACTCATCTTTTGAATCATATGAAGATAGTTCAATCTGTGGAGTACTTGCATTTACGATGGATGGAGACTTGGTCGGCAACAATTGCTGGACAGGGGGGTTCTGCTTTAGATGAAGAAACTGAATCAGATTAATTTCTGCAAATCATTAGGATAAGACCTATTACATGAAGAAAAATCTTAGAGGAAAAAGTGCCGTCTGTGTGTTAACACTGAAGTCCGGGTTAGGCACTAATGGGTAGTCTTTAGTTGAAACTTATTCAATAGTAAATCAAGCTCTTGGCTGCATCTGATTGTTTCTTTACTTAATAGTCCATTTGAATTTGCTGATCGAATCATTTCATATCTTTTTCTGACGATTAATAATGTAAGTTTTTCCCTTTCCTCTTGTATCTTTTCCTTTAACATGGTTCACCCTTCTTTAGTGCTTTTCTTTAATAAAATGGCTCTGTTAAATTAGCCTGTTGATTTCCGCTGCAGGCACTCCCTTTCCGCGGGCGGTCCGGGAGCCTCCTCGTCGCTTTGCTCCTGCGGGGTCTCCCTTTGATCCGCACTCTCGCAGGACATTGAATAAGCTTCCACGAATAAACACCGCACGAAGGAAATGCGATAGCATTTTCGAGGAGTGTCGTGCCTTCCACTCCAATCAACAGGGTGCTAAAAACAACAATAAGCTTTAACAGAGCTAATAAAACACAAACACTATTATGCATATTTTTTAACACAAAAGAAACCGATTCGACAAAACAAGCTAAAAAAAGTAATTGCTATGTATTGTTCTGGCTTTTTTTATATAATTGCCTGATGTTTCGACAGGCCATTACAGATATCTATGTCTATATAAGAGGTTTTGTGTTTAAAAGATCCTATGATAAATCATCTGAGAAAAGGTTGGTATCGTCATAAAGGCTCTTACTTCCTTTTTAATTGATGATACCAGCACATGATAAAAACAAGAATACCATCTCCCCTTCTTGGCAAGGATGGTAAGAAGTAAACATTACATAATTTCTAATTTTAGATGGGGATTGTAGAATGAAAAAATGGAGAAACAGAAGAAGTCTATTTAAGGAAAAAGAAGGAGAAATCGATTCCCAAAAAAATATAAATAATGATGATTCTCTAGGGAGATTGCTGCAGCAATTAACAGTATCCAATGACTTCACTCAATTTACCTATCACGTGAACGAGACTTCGCTATGTTTAGGGTATTACACGTCTTTAATTGATACGGAAATTTTGCATCGGGATGTATTGCCTTATTTAAAAAATTGGGAGTCATTTGCTTCTTTGTCTTCTGTGCTTCCAATTGAAGAAGTGATTCTTACTGCCGATCCAGTCAGAATTCAGGAAAACCTTTTAAAAGGATATATATTTATTTTTGATATAAATAACTTAAATCAAGTTTGTTTAGTAAAAGCTGGTGTGGAAAGGACACGTCAAGTTTCGCTTCCTGAGGTTGAGTTTAGCGTTGTGGGACCTAAAGAGTCCTTTGTGGAAGCACTTGATACAAATATTAACCTGATTCGAAAGAGATTGCCGATGCCGGAGTTTACAGTAAAAGAATTGATCATTGGCAAGTTGTCTAAGACAAGGGTATCGGTCCTATATATTGATGGGATCGCCAATAAAGAAAATGTCAATACTGTCATTCAACGGCTATCAGATTTGGATATTGATCAAATCATGGATAGTTCATATATTACACAATTAATTCAAGACAATCAGAATTCTCCATTTCCACAGCTGATTGATACAGAGAGACCTGATCGTATTGCCTCAGTGCTTGGAGAAGGCAAAGTTGCTATATTAGTTGATGGTGCACCACACGGGTTGATCGGTCCAACGACCATTTTTGAGTTTTTTTATGCCTTTGAGGACTATTATTTGAATTGGGCTGTGGCCTCCTTTTTTCGTCTGGTCCGTTTTTTTGCTGTAATATTTTCCATCTTGGTTACTCCTATATATGTGGCCGTCCTAACATATCATTACGAATTAATTCCAAAGGACTTAGTTAGTACGCTTGTTACTTCAAGAAGTGCAATCCCATTACCGCCAATTTTGGAGGCCATTATTCTAGAACTGGCCATTGAATTATTACGAGAAGCAGGGGCCAGGCTGCCAACAAAGGTTGGCCAGACAATCGGTATCGTGGGCGGTATTGTTATTGGAACAGCGTCAGTTGAAGCAGGGTTAACAAGTAATGTTTTATTAATTATTGTTGCTTTAGCGGCGTTGGCATCTTTTACAACACCTGTCTATCAAATGGGTAATACAATTCGTTTAATCCGCTTTCCTTTTTTGCTGATGGCGCATTATCTTGGCTTAATAGGGGTAGCCGTAAGTTTTTGTTTCTTACTGATCCATTTATTAAGGCTGTCTTCTTTAGGCAGACCTTTTCTTGAGCCCTTTTATCCCCCGAGAATGCAGGATTTAAAGGATTCTCTTATTCGTTTACCATTTTCTATGCAATCAAAGCGGCCAATTCAGGAACAGACGGAAGATACAATGCGTTTCAATCCCAAAAAGGCTAAAGAAAAACATGATACTAAAAGGAATTAAGAAAGGAAGCTGGGGTCAAATTGGAAGAGAAAGAATTTCAAATATCACCTTTTCTTGTTTTCTTTTTAATTCATTCTGTCCAAGTAGGAGTGGGCGTGTTTGGATTCCAGCGTACGATCATGAAGAATGCGGGAAATGATGCTTGGATAACGGTAATTGCAGCAGGAATCTTAGTAAGTATGACCATCTGGGTAATGTACCTGCTTCTAAATAAGCATCAAAAAGATCTCATTCAAATACATAGGGATTTGTTTGGAAAATGGATTGGGGGGCTCTTAAGTCTTATTTGGATCATATATTGGCTGATGATTGGGATCATCGTACTTCGAAGTTACATTGAAATTGTACAGGTGTGGTTATTTCCGATGATTAATATGATCATGTTTAGCATCATCTTACTCCTTCTCGTCTATTATTGTGTAACAGGGGGATTCCGCATTGTTACAGGAATTAGTTTCCTGGGAGTCCTTATTCCTTTTTATATATTTTTTACCTTTTTATATCCCATTGAATATACTCACTTTCGTAACTTACTCCCGATATGGAACCATTCCATCAAAGATATAACCATTTCTACGAAAGATATGATGCTGAGCTATTTGGGATTCTCTACTTTGCTGATTTATTATCCTTATATCAAGCATCCCAAAAAATCGCAAAAGTGGGCTCACCTTGGGAATCTTCTGACAGGAGTAATCTATTTATTTATTCTCATCATTTCCATCGGTTTCTTTAGCGAGAATCAAATAAGCAGACACACCTGGGCTACATTATCTCTGTGGAAAATTGTCGAACTCCCATTTGTCGAAAGGTTTGAATATATAGGAATAACATCCTGGGTTTTAATCATCCTTCCTAATATTTGTTTATCAGTATGGGCTTCTACTAAAGGTGTACAAACAATCTTTAATATTAAACCTCAAAAAGTAGTGGTGGTCAGTGTTATTATTTTGCTCATTGTACTTGGTTCAACGGTAGTGATTGAAGGAAGAGAAAATATCGAGAAGTTAAATAAATATATGTCTTTATTAGGCTTATGGTTAGTCTTTGTGTATATCCCAATACTAACTCTTTTGTCTTTCCTTTTATCAAAGATAAGGAGGAGAAACATTGAGAAAGCTTAACAGGGTGATACAAATTATTCTGCTGCTGCTAGTTCTGACAGGATGTATGAATATCGATCAGCAAATTTTGGATGATGTTCAATTAATAACAGGGGCTGCCTATGAGTATATAGATGACGATATAATAGAGTTAACAACAGTCTTTCCCAATTATCAGCCTGATGGGTCTGTTAAAAATGAAACATTAACGACTACTGCTATTCTTAATAAAGAAAATCGTGATAAGCAAAGTTTACAATCAGAAAAACCAATGGTTAGCGGCAAATTAGAAGTAGCCTTATATGAAAGGAAAACTGCAGAAAAAGGAATATTAGAGCTATTGGATACCTTATCAAGGGATCCTTCGATTGGTGCGAATGTTTATATGGCAATTTTAGATGGAGACCCAAAAGAAGTGTTAAGTAAGCAGTATGGAAATATAGATAATGGTATTTTCTTATCAAATTTAATTGAACAAAATGTCGAATCAAGGTTGATTCATAAAACGAATTTGCATATATTTAAGTATAAATTATATGCTGAAGGGATTGACCCTATGCTTCCCATTATTGAACAAAAAGAAGGGAAGCTTAACATAGGGGCAATTGGATTGATGGAAGATGACAAATTGGTCGATCAAATCGAGCAGGAAGATTTCTTTTTTCTTACAATTTTATTAGACCATAAAGGTCAGAAGGATACATACGCTTTTAAAACGAAAGAAGAAAGAAAAGCGTCTTTTGTAAATATAAAGTCTGTCAGAAAATACGATATACCAGAACCAATGACAAATTCTGAGATAAAAATAAACATCCATTTAAAGGCCATTATTCGAGAATACAACGATGGGATTTTGAATAAACAAAAAATCAAAAAGTTAGAGAATGAACTGAAAGAGGAGATTGAAAAAAAATCAGAAGAAATGATCCAGCAATTTCAAGAAAAGGGAATTGATCCGCTTGGCATAGGGGAAGAAGTGCGCACCCGAACTCGTAATTGGGATCAGAAAAAATGGAAAGACTTATACCCGAACATCAAAATAACCGTCCAGGCCAAAGTGAAAATAATGGAGTCAGGAGTAATCGAATAAAAGTTCAACATACAAATAGCTATAAATCCTTATACTTAATGATGTGTAAACAAATACCACAAAGTCTTTTTCCACCAGGGAAAAGGCTTTTTATTATTGGACTAATTCTTTTGTCATCCATTTGCATAATTATGGAAAACATTCATATCGGATGGTTATCCAAACGTATGTTAGATATATAGATTGCTAAGAATTAGCCCCGGGAAGGAGAATATTCATGCCCTATTATCGGGATCCTCAGTTAACGACTGAACAAATGCTTGCCATCATAAGAAATGGTCTTGGGATTTCCCAGGTCCAAAAGAAGATCATTGTTGTTGGTGCAGGCATGTCAGGGCTGGTTGCTGCATCGCTCTTAAAGGATGCAGGCCACGATGTGACGGTTATAGAGGCAACACAGAGGGTTGGGGGAAGGATTTTTACGATGAGGGATCCTTTTATGGACGGACTGTATCTTGAAGCAGGAGCCATGCGTATTCCACATACCCATACATTAGTACTGGAATATATAAAAAAATTTCGTTTGAAGGTTAATTCGTTTTTAAATACCACTCCTTCAGACCTGATATTCGCTAACGGCATTAAAACAAACCGAACGGCTTATCAGCGCAATCCAGATATTTTAAATTATCCTGTTGCCCCACATGAAAAAGGGAAAACGGCTGAAGAGCTGCTAACCATGGCGATCAAGCCGATCGCTGATTTTATCAATCAAAATCCCCAGCAAAACTGGAGCATCGTTGTGAAAGAGTTTGACCGTTATCCCATGAGTTTTTTTCTAAGATACAATCCGGTGGGTCCCAGTCTGTCTCCAGGTGCGATTGAAAGCATCCAGGTTCTTCTTGGACTGGAAGGGTTCCCGGAGCTTTCTTTTCCCGCCATTCTGCGGGAGCTATTGCCTTTATTTAACCCCGATATTCAGTTCTACGAAATTGAAGGCGGCAATGACAAGCTGCCCAATGCTTTTCTTCCTCAACTAAAGAATGATTTGTACTTCGGCTATCAAATGACAAAGATTATCCAGAACGATCATCAGGTGACCATTCAATCAAGGCATACGTTAAGCCAGCGGCCTTTAACGATTACAGGCGATCTTGCCATTATTACAATCCCTTTTTCCCTGCTTTCATTTGTTGAAGTTGAGCCCCGCCATTCTTTTTCCCATAATAAAAGGAAAGCGATCCGGGAGCTGCATTATGTGGCATCTACAAAAATTGGCCTTCAATTTAAACAAAGATTTTGGGAGCAAGAAGGGATTCGGGGCGGTAAAATGATGACCGATTTGCCAATCCGATTTGCTGCTTACCCGAGCCATCTTATCGGCTCAACAGGCTCCGGGATTATTTTGGCAAGCTATACATGGGAAGATGATACATTGTCCTGGGATAACCTGAAGGAAGGTGACCGGATTCGGAATGCATTGAATAACATGGCAACTGTCCATGGAAAGCAGGTGTATGACCTTTTCCTAACAGGTGCTTCCCACAGCTGGTCCCAATATCCGTTTTCAGGCGGTGCTTTCTCCATGTTTAAACCTGATCAGGAAACAGAGCTGTCTCCTTTTATTCGTGCTCCTGAGGGGAGAGTTCATTTTGCTGGAGAACATACTTCCACTGCCCCTGGCTGGGTCGAAGGCGCCATCCAATCGGGGATCAGGGTTGCGCATGAAGTAACGAATCTGCCAAGAAATTGTTTTGGATGGTAGATTTCCATATTAAATAATTGGAATATTTCAATAAAAATAGTATAATAGTTCGAAAGTTGAGAAGGAGATGAGCTGAGGATGACGAGAGTGAGCGAAGAAACAAAAGGTTATTTTGGCGAGTTTGGAGGAAGTTTTATCCCCGAAGATTTGCAGGAGGTCATGGACCATCTGGAGGCGCAATTTTTAAAATATAAAGATGACCCAGAATTCAAAAAGGAATTCTCCTATTACTTGAAACAATATATTGGCCGTGATAATCCGTTGACTTTTGCCGAGAATTTATCGAAGCAAATTGGCGGGGCTAAGATTTATTTAAAACGGGAGGATTTAAACCATACGGGTGCCCATAAGATCAATAATGCCATCGGCCAGATTCTGCTGGCGAAGAGGATGGGAGCGAAACGAATTATTGCGGAAACAGGAGCGGGCCAGCATGGTGTTGCTACAGCTACAGCATGTGCCATGTTTGGAATGGAATGTATCATTTATATGGGGAAATTGGATACGGAGCGCCAGGCTCTCAATGTATTTAGAATGGAATTGCTGGGTGCTAAAGTCATTCCAGTTGAAAAAGGGCAGGGCCGCCTGAAGGATGCAGTTGATGAAGCTTTAGGAGACTTGGTCCAAAACTATAAAAATACTTTCTACTTATTGGGCTCTGCGGTCGGACCACATCCGTTCCCAACCATGGTGAAACACTTCCAGTCCGTGATTAGTGAAGAGTCAAAACGCCAAATTCTGGAGCAGGAAGGAAAACTGCCGGCCGCTGTCATAGCCTGCACAGGAGGGGGGAGCAACGCAATTGGTGCCTTTGCACACTATTTGGACGAAAAAGAAGTGCGCTTGATCGGTGTCGAGCCAAAAGAAGCGCCAACTCTATCAGAAGGTGTGCCGGCGGTTATTCATGGGTTCAAATGCTTAACACTGCTTGATGAAGAAGGGCAGCCAAAACCGACTTACTCGATCGCTGCAGGGCTCGATTACCCAGGAATCGGACCTGAGCACAGCCATCTAAAAGTAAGCGGCCGGGCAGAATATGTCACGGCCTCAGGCCAGGAAGCACTTGAAGCCTTTCAGCTGTTATCAAAAACAGAGGGAATTATTCCGGCGCTTGAAAGCTCCCATGCAGTGGCACATGCATTGAAATTGGCAAAAGAATTATCTAAAGATGATGCAATAATCGTCAATCTATCAGGACGCGGCGATAAGGATGTAGAACAAGTCTTTAAGATGCTGAACAATGAATGATTTAAAGAGGGTATCTGATAGTCAGATATCCTCTTTTTATAGCTGGCATATGACGCTTCCAATATCTGTTACAAGACAAATGTAACCGCTTACATTATAATGGAGATAAGAGATAGGAAAGGGGATGCAAACCAATGGAACTTTTATTGACACAATGTGAGCATGACCAGACAGAAGAACCTTGTGAAGAGTGTGCCCCCAAAACAGAAGGGGAAGAGCATTTCGATACCTCTGATTATGACTATCATAAGAGATTGTGGTTTTAAAAAATATGTAAAAACACTTGGGTGCGTTCACTCAAGTGTTTTTTTGTGTTTCATATCTATACTATATTCTTTTCCTTCTCATCCATTGTGTTGCCGCCCATTTATCTCCTATGACAACGGGTGCTCCACCGTGTAGAGTTAAGTCGTTTAATGTTTGGTCAGTATAGAAATATTCAAAGTACACGGCCATACCCTTTTGTGGAGAGACGGAAAAGTTAAGTTTAGGAAAATACGTTTCTCCGCCTTGCTCAACATCATTTAAGTACATGACAAGTGTGCTGATTCTTGGATTGCTTGCTGCTTTGCTCGTTGATGAAAAGAAATCAAAGTGAGCTTTATACTCCTGGCCTATTTTATAGTTTAGAATTTGCAGGCCCTCACCATGTTCAATAGGTATGTTCATGATGTGCGAAATTCTTCTTTCAATTCTGGCAACAATGTCGTTTTCACCTTCATGGAAAAAGGTACTGCTGCTTGTTCTTAGGTCATCTATTTCACGTACATTTCCTACTTTCGAACGCTGCATCCGGTCCATTGATATCCGAATCAGCTCGTCACATTCTTCATCGCTTAAAACATTTCCTAATATCACGACCAGTGGTTCTTCTAATCTGGCAATTATGTTAATGTCCCGATCTTCTGTAATGATTTTATTTCCAGCATGATGGAAAATAGTAGGTTCTTTTGTGGTTAATTCTCTAACATCCATTGTCAAGTTCATCGACCTCTTATATTTAGTTTTCTGAAAATTTAAGATATTTAGCGGCTGGAAGTGGTAATTTATTAGGTTAGCTTCGTTTCCTCCTGTATATCAAAATGGATGTCTATGTTAGATACCTCTAACTGAATATATTTTACACTGAGAGTTGTTGTTTTTCTATCTTTTTATTTTTATAAAATAGATTTTTTTATTCTCATAGATTCCCTTGGAGGCCAGCAGAAAACGCTGGGTATTTTATGGTTTTCTCAGAATATACTTCAATACATAAGAGGCATGTCTAACCATAAGGAGATGTCATGTGTATAGAAGAAGGGCAAATTACTATGTGAATCAAAGTCATATTCGGAAGGCTTCATTTTTTAAAAATGGTTTTTTTATATTTTGCGGAGCCAATCTTGTAGCAGTCTCATTGCAATTGTTCCTGGTGAAAAATTATGTTATAGATGGCGGCATTGTTGGCTTAAGCATAATGCTTTCTCATTTTGTTCATATGGATGTTGGCGCTCTGCTGTTATTATTAAATCTGCCGTTTTTAATAGTAGGATACTTCTGCTTTGGCCCGAGGTTCCTGCTATTAAGCCTGTATGCCAGTTCCATTTTGGCAGGAGGCACTTACATATTGGCACCATTTGAAGAGTTGACGAATAACCCCATTCTGGTCATCCTCTTTGGAGGACTTATCTTAGGAATGGGGGTCGGCCTGATTATCCGGTTTGGCGCATGCTTAGACGGAACGGAGGTTTTGGCGATCTTATTTAGTGAAAGATCTCCTTTAACAATTGGACAATGTATTCTGTTTTTTAATTTTATTATATTTACAAGCTCCATTTTCCTATTTGGGGTTCGGGAAGCTGCCTATTCATTGGCAACGTTTTTTGTCGCGTATAAAACGATTGATACGATCATTATGAAGGAGTAAGAAGGACTTTGATTTCTGAGGTGAAATCTGACCGTTACGTGTGCTCATTTTGCCTGCTAAATGATAAAATAGAGGAAATGAATGGGGAAGGAGCGTTTTTATGAAGCCCAGTTTTACATTGCCTGCAACAGGAAAGCGAACGATCAGCTTGTCAGATTATCACGGCAAGAAAAATGTATGTTTAATTTTTATTCCAAATGTGTTTGGCATGAACTGACATAATCAAGTACAGATGATTCAAACTCGTGTTGGCGAGTATAATCGTCTTAATACCCAAGTGTTGGGTATCTCATGTGATACAAGTTCAACCCAAGAAGCCTATCAGCGAATTTTTAATGCGCTTGATTTTCCGCTATTATCTGATTTCTACCCGCATGGTGAAGTAACGTCATCGTTTGGCCTATTAATGGAGGATGGCCGGCCCAGCCGTGCTGCGGTGATTATCGACCAAGAGGGGAATCTGGCGGATACCGTGGTGTACCCGCTCAGCGAACTGCCTAATCATGATGATATATTGGAACGAATTAAGGAAAAGTTGATTCAATAAGGGCTAATGATGTTAATAAGTTAATGACGAAACACAAAATGAATAAACAAACCCATTCGGTTAACTCTATAAAAAACGCTGTTTTCGCAAAGTTTGTTGCTTTCGAACCGATTTTAATCACTGAGTTGATTGGAGCGGAAGGCGCGAGATCCTCGAAAATGCTATCGCATTTTCTTCGTGCGATGTCCATTCGAGGAAGCTTATTCAATGTCCTACGGGAGTAGCGTTCCAAGGGAGACCCCGCAGACGCAGAGCGTCGAGGAGGCTCCCGGTAGCCCCGTGGAAAGCGAGTGCCTGCAGCGGAAATCAACGGGCAGAGTTCTTAAGCAAACACACCAATCTATACGGAAAACAGCCAAAAAAAGATAATAAAGGAGATTAACCGTGGAGCCGTATGAAATAACCAACATGATTATTGATGACGAGTTTGATGGCTAAGAGTATGTGACTGCTGAATTTAGCCATGAAAATAACGATTATAGCATTACATTTAAAAAAGCAGATCTGGAAATAATCAATGCCTGGATATTTGAGAATGGAACGTCTCTTCCGGCAAATTTGCCGCAGCCGCTTATCGAATCTATAAGAGAAGCAGTAAAAAAGGAAATTTAGCCAGTCAGGGAGTACCATTTGGTGTGATTTTCGATCAACAAGGGAAAAATACATATTAACTATACCTATAGCGATGTAAGAGGTTATTCCTTAATAACCTTTTTATCGCTTTTTTAATTTCCCAATGGAAATTAAAGGGCAGGTCACTCTGCTTGGACGTTAGCAGATCAATAAATGCAGATTTAGTTTTAACACCTCTGTTTTATGCATATTTTATTTCGTTTATCCAAAAATAATACTTGTAATACAATTGTTCTAGCTAGTGCAGGTTAAGGTAATGGTGGAAGCGAGCCAGCGTGCTGGCATATTTCAACAGTTACCCGTTTAATTAAGCCCATGCTGGAAAAAGGCTTTTTCCAATTAGGGACAAATAAGATAAACCGAGATATAAAACACCATTAACCATTTTTAAAAGCTGCCATTATCCTTGGAGAATATTATTGGATGAGCATTTTAGGAGGTCATTGTATGAGTTACAGAGAGTACTGGGACGAGATTTTCAAACAGAGTAATGATATGAATTCATTAATCACATCCTACTGGCATGATTATTCAAACATGGGAACCTGGCAGTTTTGGGTTGTGATTTCTCTACTGGTACTTCCGCTGGTTCTGCTTTATTTTACAGTCGATCGCAGGCGGGTTTTTGAATTATTCTTCTTTGGATATACCGTACATTTGCTATGGGCTTATACTGATCTTGCTCTTCAGCGCTATAGTATTTTCGTCCACACGTACTTTTTATCACCAATCTTCCCGAATGCACTCAACATGACTGCTTCTGCCTTGCCGGTGGGTTATTTATTACTGTACCAATACTGTTTGAATCATAAGAAGAACTTCCTGGTGTACACGTTTTTCTTAAGCGCTGTGTTTGCATTTGGCTTTGCGACCATAGAAGCATTTATCGGAATGGTTGAATTTAATAAAGGGATGAATCAATTATACTTGTTTCTTATTGACATAGTGATTACTTATATTGCTTATTTTTTTACCAAATTCGTTAAAAAAATGAGCAGCAAAGAGCAACTGAATTCATAAAAGCATCTCATTCATCTATTGAAGAGATGCTTTTGCTCATTTGGTATTCCTCAAAAGCTTCATTGGATTTTCCAGTTCATTTAATGGCATGTGTGTAAGCTGGAGTTCCATTCTCCTTGACTTTATGCTTAAGCCCCTTTTTGCTGCAAAATAATTGCTTCCTTCTCCTTTTTGGTCATTGATAAGAATAGAACGCCTGCAATGATAAATAGCCCTCCTATTAACTGATAAGCGCCAAATGTTTCCTTTAGCCAGATAAAAGAAACGACTGCTGCCACAAGGGGCTCAATACTGGATAATAGACTGGTTTCAGTTGGTGATAGGTACTTCAGGCTGCTTATATACAGTAAAAACGATAAAGTACTAACCAAAATAATGCTAATTAGCATCAAAAAGGTGTTTAGGCTCAGTGATTCTGCCAGGTGAGAAAAATGGAATGACGGGCTATTGCGAAAGCAGATGAGGCGGGAATAAAGATATATCCAGTATCACAATTTGGCAGAAATGAAGGCCAAACCATTTTATTAGGGTTCGCACTGCTGTCAGAAGAAGAGATAAATGAAGCTGTCCGATTACTCGCCGAAGTTTGGTATGGGAAAAAATGAGTCTTTAACTTAGTTGGCGTTTACGGCGTGAGAGTTAGGGATTTTGAAACTTACCATATCCCTCAATCATATGGTAATCCAGGACACTTTGTTTTTCATTCCACGTACTTCCTCCATAGAACAGCATTTTTGTATGAAAACAACTATTTCCTGTCAAAATGAAAAATAGCAAGCAGGTCCTAAAGAGAAAGAAAACAGTGATCATTAACATGTGGAAAGATCAGGAAATAAGATTGTGCAAAATTATTGGAGCACTTAGCGCTCCAGATTACAAGGTAAAATAATAGGAGAGAAGGGTATTTATGAATCAGTTTTCAAGTCCGCTCGCTTTAATGGTTTTGGATATGCAAAAAGGATTTGACGATCCCTATTGGGGCAAGCGCAATAATCCATATGCAGAGAATAATACGTTTCGTCTGTTAACCGAGTGGCGTAATCGAAACTGGCCCGTTGTCTATTCAAAGCACTTGTCTCTTGATCCGAAATCGCCGCTATATCATAAGAACGTCCAGGGGATAGAGTTTAAGGATCTTCTGCATCCCAAGCCAGGAGAGATGATTTTTTCAAAAAATGTGAACAGTGCTTTTATCGGAACCGAACTGGAATCCTACCTGCGTCAGCAGCAAATTAAGTCTGTCGTCATCACCGGGCTGTCCACTCAGCATTGTGTTTCAACAACCACCCGGATGAGCGGGAATTTGGGATTTGATACCTATCTGGTTTCGGATGCGATCGCTGCTTTTGAGATCACTGATCACATGGGGACAGTACATCCTCCAGAGGTGATCCACGAGATTGAGCTTGCTGCTCTGCATAAAGAGTTCGCAACGATTGTAACGACAGATGGGGTTGTAAATCAATTAAATGAGTAGCAGGTTCACCTTTAATTATCAACAGGCAAGCATAATAGGTCTTTTCGATTCAAATAGAGGGGATGACCCTTTGTTATCTGTCTTTATTAAATTTCTGAACTAAAAGTCAAATACAATAATTTCTCAATCCAAGAAAGGTCGACTAATTCGCTGATTTTAAAGGATGGTTGTTTTTAAAGCGAATGGATGACGATTGGTTTTTTATCACAATTGGATAGTGGAATAGGATAAATAGCGGAAAGAGACACTAACGATGTATTGCTAAAAATACGGAGGTGTCTACCATGTTCTTTCATGTAAAAGAATTACAATATAGAGCAAAGCCAAGCAAGCCTGATCCTGTTTATGCAAAAAAACTGCAGGAGGTATTAGGCGGACAGTTTGGCGAGATATCTGTTATGATGCAGTATCTCTTTCAAGGATGGAACTGCCGGGGAGAACAAAAGTACCGTGATATGCTTATGGACATTGGCACAGAAGAAATTGCCCATGTCGAAATGCTTGCAACCATGATAGCCCAGCTCCTTGATAAAGCACCTGTTGAGGAGCAGGAGGAAGCTGCCAAGGATCCCGTTATTGCCAGTGTGATGGGAGGCATGAACCCGCAGCATGCCATCGTCAATGGGTTAGGAGCCAGTCCGAACGATGCAGTTGGTTTCCCTTGGACGGCTCGCTATATTATAGCAAGCGGAAACCTTCTGGCAGATTTCAGAGCCAACTTAAATGCCGAATCCCAGGGCCGTCTCCAGGTAGTCCGGTTATATGAAATGACAGATGATCCAGGTGTAAGGGACATGCTATCCTTCCTGATTGCCCGTGATTCCTACCACCAAAACCAATGGGCAGCTGCAATCGCAGAGTTGGAGCAAAAGGAGGGCTTAGTGGTACCAAGCACATTCAACCGTGAATACGAAAAGTCAGACGTGGCCTATACCTTTATGAGCTGCTCGGAGGGAACAGAAAGTGAGCAAGGCCGCTGGGCATCAGGGCCTTCCATGGATGGGTTAAGTCAGTTTAAATATGAAGCAAAGCCTGTTGCTACAGGGCAAGCACCTGAGTTGAATCCTGCCCCTGGATATATACATGGTACACCAAAAGGTAAATAACTTAATTCCCATTGTAAAAGTACATGTTTTTGCTAATCCTTTTGAGAATATGGATCAATAGGAACTTAAGCTCTAAGAAAGTAATCCCGTCCAATGGCCGGGATTATTTTCTTTATTATGGGAGAACTTAGAAAATAAGGAGTGAAATCAATGACAGTAACTGAGGTAATTCTTCGTGTAGCTATTTCATTTTTGGTTCTGTTTTTATTAGCAAGAATGATGGGGAGAAAAGAAATTAGCCAAATGACTTTTTTTAACTGGACATCCGCAATTGGGATCGGTTCAATCACCGCGAACCTTGCAGTGAATCAAAATCTTAGCATCAGAAATGGAGTCATTGCCTTAATGGTTTGGACATTTTTTACACTGTTAATGGATATGGTGGATATTAAATCAAAACGGGGAAGGAAAGTTACAACGGGTGACCCTTTAATTGTCATTAGAAATGGACAGATTATGGAGGGTGCTCTTAAAAAATCCAGGCTTGATATTGATGCACTTAAAGCGATGTTAAGGCAGAGAGATGTGTTCTCTCTTTTAGATGTGGATTACGCTATTTTAGAAACCAATGGGCAATTGTCTGTCTTAATAAAGGAAAACAAACAGCCGGTTACCAAAAGTGATATCGGCCGCTTTCAGACAAGTTCAACCACATTTCCTCTCGCAACAGAAGTAATATCTGATGGGAAAATAAACAAAGAAAACCTTTCTAAGCTAAAACTTGACCACAGCTGGCTTGATCAGGAGCTAAAAAAAGCAGATATTCAATCAGTTAGTGACGTGTTTTATGCAGAAGTGCAGCCGGATGGGAGCCTTTATTTTGATAAGAGAAATGATATTCATTAAATGCCGTTATTCCATTTAAAATTGGGAGGGAAAAGTGAATCATAATGAAATTTGATTTCGGGTGTGATTTACGACCAAATATTGAGGGCGGCATGTTATATCGTCGTTAATCGTTGAGAATAACGACCAAATCTCGAGGGCAGCATGTGGTATCGTCGGTAATGATTATGATTAGCGACCAAATCTTGACTGGCAGTAGGGGATATCGTCGCTAATATGGATGAATAACGGCCAAATTTCAAGAGCAGCAACGAAAATCGTCGCTAATCAATGTGATTAACGACCAAATAACGAGGGCTATATTAAAAATCGTCGCTAACCAGCCTTAATAATTACCTTCTAAAATACAGGTTATTTTTGCATATAACAGCAATTATTCTTTCCGATGCCTCCGTTACATATCATACACAGTCCATAATATGGTTTAACCGGTATAAAAACTTCCTCATTTCTTTCTTTAAATGCTAAATACTAAGTAAGAAAACGACACTTTAGAAGGAATGATACGATGCCGCAAAATCAAACGCAATTTGCAGAATTCCGATCAGCTTTGACAAAGATGAAAGAGGATATAAATAAAAGACAGGATGCTAATGACAATTTTGGTTTAAAGTCAGATTTTTTTCATGAATCCATGGGAGAGTTATCAAGTTATGACAACCATCCAGGTGATGAGGGCACTGAATTGTTTGAGCGCGAAAAGGACATTGCCTTGCATCAGCATTTAGATTACGAATTGGAGAAAATTGAAGCAGCACTTGCTTCTATCGAAAAAGGGACTTATGGCAAGTGCATTGCCTGCAATAAAGACATTCCCCTTGAGAGACTTCAAGCAGTCCCGGAAACTCTATATTGCAAGGAGCATTCTCCTGACCAGACTGTTTCGACGAACCGTCCCATTGAGGAAGGGGTTTTGATGCCTCCGTTTGGCAAATTTGATATGGATGAGCAGGATGAAAATGTAGCATATGATGCTGAAGACTCCTGGCAAGAAGTTGCCAAATGGGGAACGTCCGAAACGCCATCCGATTTAGCCGTTCCGCCCGAGCATTATAATGATACTTACATTGAGTATGACGAAAATGTGGGTTATGTGGAGGATTATGAAAATTTCGTGGGCAATGATATGTATGGAAAGAATGTAACGGTTTACCCGAATGATCAGCATGATAAATATGAAGAAAGCCTGGATGAAGAAGGAATTATGACATCCTTTGGTGACTTGCCGGCTTTTGAGCACGATGCCTATGTGGATGATGATAAATAAGCTTTCCTGAAAAATGCCAAAATAATCTGCTTTGTAAACAGGAAGGAGAGGACTTAGATGGAACAATCCTTGAATTATTTGCGTGAGATTTTATCTGCTCATACCGAAAACGATGCTGTAGGCAGAAGGCTTTTTAAAAGGTTATCTACCCATGATTTTAAATCCGAACAGATTTTTGCCTGGCAGCTAACACAGGAAGAAAGCAATTACCTTAATAAAGTACTGGAGGAAGCAATTGAGTATTCCAGACAGGAACAGGATGAAGAAAGAGCGCGCCAGCTGAATGAAGTGTATGAACAGTTGTTTATTTAAATAGCAGGAGAACAGAATTGGATTCTGTTCTCCTTTTTACGTGCTTTTCTTAGTCATTCCCAAAAACCTGTGAAAGGGACATTTGGATATAGTGGTCTCATCGTCCCTTATAAAATATTGCTTCCATTCAAAGTTATCTTCCGCTCCATAACTGTTCAAGTCTGGGTGTATGGGGCTGCTGTCATACTTCTTCAGTCTTTTTCGCACCTGGGATTTGATTTTAAGGGCCAAGGACTCTTTTTTCATAAATTCCTTTAATACCCATCTTGGTGTAATCGCAAGCATCATGTAGTCAAAGTGGCGGCTCTGCCGGTTAACGTGCGCTGGGGTGGCGCAATACATAAAATACGGTTCGCCATGAAAGCAAAACTCCCAAACGGGATCATGCGGGTCTTTCGGTATATTGTTCGGCCACTCAACTTCATCAATTTCACTTAAGCTGGCAAGCTGCTGCCAAAACAGCTGCTCGAATTGTTTTACAGTATAAGAACTCCTTATTTTATCAGGTGTTTTATAGAAGATGATTAGAGAGGAGTAGTTCCCGAATGTTCTTGAATGCAGGGTGTATTCCTTTAGCAACGCTGCAACCTGTTCAGTTGTGGATTCTTCTCTGGGATCTTCAGCAAAGCCATAACGAAGCTGGTTTTTGGAAAAGCCAATGGTAGCAGGGATGCAGGGGAACGGCTTATCTTTATCTGACAGCTTCTTATTGAACTTCTCCAATGCGTCCCGTTTCCATTCTTTTAAAAGGTGCCGCTCGGAGGCATCATCTGTATATAACATGTTAAACTTCATCACCTCCACTAACTCCTACAATATATTCAAATTAGGATTAGGCAGGTGAGTGTCCATAGGGAAAATGGGCAGGACAGAAGGAGACCCCCATTAATTTTTCAAGTGACGGATTTATTGGACAGCAAGGAAATAGGTCTTTGTGAAATCGCCATCAAGACGAAAAATGGAGCCTAGCAAGAAGATAGTATTCACAGAGCTTCCATGAGGACGAAAATAGAAGAATAGCTCAGAGAAAGGTCGCCATAGAGTCTTCATGACGACGAAAACGGAAGAGCAGTCAAGAGAAAGGTCGCCATAGAGTTTTCATGAAGACGAAAGTTAGAGACCAGGCAGGAAATAGGTCGCCATGGAGCGTTCATGACGACGAAAACGGAAGAATAGCCAAGAGAAAGGTCGCCATGGAGCGTTCATGAGGACGAAAATAGAAGAATAGCCAAGAGAAAGGTCGCCATAGAGTCTTCATGAAGACGAAAGTTAGAGGCCAGGCAGGAAAAAGGTCGCCATGGAGCGTTTATGAAGACGAAAACGGAAGAACAGCCAAGAGAAAGGTCGCCATGGAGCTTCCATGAAGACGAAAATGGAAGAGTAGCCAAGAGAAAGGTCGCCATGAAGCATTTATGAAGACGAAAACGGAAGAATATCTAAAAGAAAGGTCACCATGGGGCGGTCATGAAGACCAAAATCGTAAGTAGATAAGGAATGGGGTCTTCATGAAGCGTTTATGAAGACGACAATCGAGGACCTTGCGAAAAGAGCCAAATTTCAATAAGATTTCCCGCCTATTTCCCGTGTTAATTTTCCTCCCCGTGAATACAATGAATCAAACAGCACTTCAATCCATATTGAAGGGGGATGACATCATGTTTTCGGTAACGGGTATGCAGGGATTTGAGACTTTTTCCTTGATGCATCTTGTTACATTGATTCTTTTCTTTTTTACCTGCTGGTGGCTGGTGTATTACAGGCAAGCGCTTAGGCCATATCAGAAGATGATGAAGTGGTCTTTGTTTGCTGTGCTGCTGGCCTGTGAAGTCACGCATCATTTGTGGCTCGTTCTCACCAATCAGTGGGAAGTGGCGGATTTGCCGCTGCAGCTTTGTTCTCTCAGCACCTTCATTGCACTGTTTCTGTTCTTAAAAGGCAATAAAAAAGCATTTTATTTGCTGTATTTTATCGGCACCATTCCTCCCATCTTAAGTATGGTTACGCCGGATATGATTTACCAATTTCCTCATTATCGCTACATCAAATACTTCCTTCATCATTCAGCCATTCCCTTAGCCGTTGTCTATTTCATTCTTTTTGAAGGGTACAGAGTTCCGAAGAAAGCGGTATTAACCAGCTTTATGACACTCAATGTAATCGCAGTGCCAGTCTTTATCTTAAACCTCCTGCTCGGCACAAACTTTTTCTATTTGGCCAGCCCAACCGAAACAAAAACGCTGTTGTCCTTTTTTGGCAGCGGGGTGTGGTACTATGTAACCCTTGAAATTGCTGCACTGTTTGTCTTTTATATCACCTTTATCCCGATGCATTATTTGCAAAAAGCAGAAAAGAAGATATGGAGTGGGGAAGGAAAATAACAGAAAAATAGCCTTGTTCCAGCGGGATGATGGAATAAGGCTTTTTGAATGATCGTTTTTCTTGCCTTTGCGGACTCATTTTGGAAATGTTCTCTACAATAGGTACAAGCCCTTTCTGGATGACTTAGTTGATTGTACCGATCTTTATTTATAGATTTCTATATCCTAAATACAAGACACCTATTTGGCCTGCAGATTATTTTACTCCACAAGAGAGGAAGGGCAGAGGGAATGAAAGCTATACCATTAGACGAAATCGTAAAAATAATAAATGGAACGATTGTTTCGGGTCAAGGGAATCCGTCGATCAATAACATTGAATATGACCCGCTTAAAGTGAAATCTGGCAATGGTACGCTGTTTTTTCATTTTAATCCGAAAAGAGGGTTACATCATTTAAGAAAGATAAATGCTGTGATTGTAACGGAAAAACCAGGAACAGCAAAGAATGGTAACATAGTGATAAAGGTCGATCATGTTCGGGAAGCTTACTGGAGCTTGATGAGCCATTACCGGAGTTTATTTAAAATCCCCGTAGTTGGCATAACGGGTACGAGCGGAAAAACCACCACCAAGGAAATGATCACACAAGTCTTAACATTGGATGGCATGAAATGTTCAATCCACCTATCGGAGCTTTAATCTCGGCCGGGTCCATTTGCTGAAATTTTTAGAGATGGATGATCAAACAGATGCTGCGGTTATCGAAATGGGGCTATTGAAGCCTGGGGATGTCAGTCTGGCATGCAAGTACTTCCAGCCTACGATCAGGATATTATTGAATATTGATGTCTACCATCTACAAGGCTGCAAAACGATGGAAAACTACATTAAGGCAAAAGCGGAAATAATGGATGGGATGAAAACCGAAGATCTCCTCATTATTAATGCAGATGATCACAATATCAAAAAGATTGATATGAGTCATGTTGCTCAAAAAATGACCTTTGGAATATATGAACCTGCGGATTACATGGCAAAGGAAATGGAGCAAACTGATAAAGGAATACGTTTTATGCTTGTTTACAAAAACAAGGAATACCCGGCATTGATTCCAGGGTATGGAAAACATAATCTTTACAATGCTTTAGCTTCGATTGCGGCCGTTCACCAGATCGGCTTAGATATTGAGGAGGTCATCGATAAATTATCAAAATTCCAGCACCTGGAATCCCACTTGCAGCTGCTTCCTGGAATAAAAGGCTGTTTGATTATTGATGATTCCTGGAACAACACGCCTCTTGCGATGGAAGGGGCTCTAAACGTTCTAAAAGATACTGCAAAAGGAAAGAAAATAGCTGCTTTAGGTTCTTTTCCGCAAATCGGAAGAAATCAGGAAGCGAAGGAGCAATACCGCTATATGGCCAGCAAGGTGATGGAAGCGAAGGCTGATAAGCTCATTATTTTAGATGAAAAAGCCAAGGAAATCGCTGTAAATGCCAGAAAAATGGGCATGAAACCAAATGATATCCACTACTGCTATACGGAGCATGCAGTTTATAAAACACTTAACCCGATCCTCGATTCCAATACGGCTGTTTTATTCAAGTTTTCAAAGATATTAAGGAAATCTTTATTTAAATTGATTAAGTCAAAGATTATGAAATAAAATCGAGAAAAAAGCCTATTCCATCCGGGTTGAACCCCTTGGATAAGGCTTTTTCTATTATCGCTTATTCTGTTCCTTCTCTTTCTCATACTGCCGCTGCGGACTCATTTTCGAAATGGCGTCTTCCACAACTTCCTGCGCTTTCTTTGCCTCTTGATCCTGTTTTTGCGCTTCTTCCTGGATTCGGTTTACATCCTGTGGTGTGTTTTCAGTCATAACATCGCCTCCTGAGTAATAAGGATTTCTATTTTGTTCCTTATGGTTCCCATTTGGCGTGATTTTACAGATTGGATGATCAAAAGGCTTTTATTTTAAAAATGTGCTATTCCTTGATCTCAAACATTTGTTCAATCTGCTGCTCCGTACGAAGTATTTCATTCTTGGAGTTGCCTGCCAGCAAGCACCTTAAAACGATTGGATTGTTTTGCCTTGGATGTTCTGGCTTGTAGATCGTAAGAGGGACTAGTTTTTGCTGATTGATTAAGTTTCTTGTAAAGGTTTCAAGCTTAGTAAAGCTGATGACTGTTCGAAAGGATCTTACCTTTAGTGTACTTACGTTAAGGGACTTCATGACATTTTCACTTAAAAGCAAGGCGGCCGTTGAGCCATTCAGCCGGAAATTCAGATCAAGGGCCATGATGCGGTTATCTTTGCCCACAACGATATCGAATCCGGCAACACCCCAGTAACCAAGAGAAACAGCCTTTTCCATTATCACTTTTCCTAGTTCCGTGACTTCCTTCGGCGGCTGATGGTCTCGTTCAAACCAATTTCCTTTGTATTTGACTCCATCCTGAATAATCTGCTCCGATCCTCCGAGGTAAGCGAGTTCGCCTTGGTAGGTCTTGGCAAATTGGACACAATAATTCGCATTTATTGGAATATATTCTTCGATAATCACAAACTCACATGATTTTAATAACTCTTTTGCATATTGAAGTTTTTCCTCATCTTTACAAATCACAACGTTATTTCCTCCGCCTGAAGGTTCATTGGTGGCTGCTTTTACAACGAAAGGAAGGTTCAGTGAAAATTGGTTTTTAAGAAAATCATTGATGGCAAGGATTTCACGCCTGGCAAGGTTCTCTTTCGGAACAAGTTCTCCAAGGCTTTTCTTATTATTTAAAAAGAAAATCAGCTCCGGATCGATCCAATATCGGTTGTAATCAAACTCTTCCGGCAAATGAGGACAGTTAAATATGATTTTTTCTTTTGCACTTTCTAATGAATCGAGTACCTCATAATAGTTTTGTTTGTCCGAATAATAAATCCGGTTGGGGGCCAGATCCAATCCTGCATCTTTGAGGATGGAAGTGCCTGCCTGGCTAGTAACATCATGATGGCATAAAAGGGGCAATTTTCCCGCCACAGGCATGGGACCCCCTGTCGCCGAATGCTGTGAGATCAAGTCAGGCAGCCAATACATATTATGATAGGAAGCTCTGGGGTTGAGAATAAAGCCGGGTCCAAATATATCGTAAAGAGTCATTTTTGGCCTTAGGTGCGGCATAGTGAAACCCTCCATTATGGTCCTTTTAGGTTAATGTATTCACACCATTTAGAAAGTAGTAGGCATGCACCTTTTTCCTGGACAAATGGATGAATGCATCAGTCTATTTTTAGAGGAGTTAATATGCTGTATATAAAAGGAGAAATTTATGTGCGGAATCGAAAAAAAATGGATAAATGGTTTAAACACCAGTTGTTAATGGAAGATCCGAGTGTTAGGAATTATAATCCGGAGACAGTCACATTCACAAAAGAAAATCTGTATTTGATGCTCGAGCACCATCAGGAATTGATCATTAAGCCCATTTTTGGATCAGCGGCCACTGCGATTAGGAAAGTGACAAAATTGGATGAAGGGGAATATAAAGTTCATTTTGAAAAGAACACGGTTATAATCAAAGGCCTCAAATGGCTTTATAAGTATTTAGCACGCAGGAAAAGGGGCCACAGTATTATTCAAGCCTGCATCCCGTTAGCTGAAGTAAATGGAAGGCCGATTGACTTTCGGTATATTGTACAGCGAAAAAAAGACACTGCTGATTGGATTCTTACAGGAAAGCACGCTAAGATTGCCGGCAGTGGCTATTTTGTTACCAACCTAAGTAAGGAAGGATCCGTCCTTTCTGTGGAAGAAGCGCTGGAAAAGTCCAATATAAAAGATGTTAATATACAAAAGGTTATGGAAGAATTGGATCATGTTTCAATGGTAGCAACCGAATGTTTAGCAAGGCACTTTGAAGACCATCTCCTATGGGGCTATGATCTGGCAGCAGATAAAAGTGGGCGTGTTTGGATTATAGAAGCGAATAGCACACCTTTAATGGGGGGATTCAAATACTTGAAGGACCTTTCCATGTATGAAACAATCAACTCCATACGAGAGTTTAATAAAATGAATAACGTTAAGTGAACCTTTTTAAAACTGCATTAAATGAAGGAATTGCCGGTCGTAATGGAGGCCTGGCAAATTTTTATGGCTGAGAATAATCTTAGAAATTAGTTATTATTCGTTTGTATTCAAGGGGAGCCATGAACCTTATAATATCTATGGAAATAGAACAATCCGGCCGGCTTTGATGGAAAGAAAGCAGAGGTTAAGTAAATATAGGATTGCTTTTTTCTACTGAGCTTCCATAGCAAAACATGAAACAATTTGAAAGCACATCCGTATATAAATATTAAGAGTCTGATATAGGGGGGAAGGGATGGCAGAACTTATATTGGTGTTCATTTTATTTATTCCGGTATATGGAGTCCTTTTATGGAGTTATTTTGATCCTGAAGAAAGTATGTTATGGGGAAAACGCTGGATGTATGAAGAAGAACCTGAAATATCTGAAGGGGCTATTCGGTACACAAAGATGATGTCTTTGGTTGTTATGGCTGTCATCACGTTGGTGTTCGTCATTTTGTTTTTTACACGTATTTAGGTTTTAACGATCAGGTTTTATAAAAATAAAAATGGGGTGTTGAGGCTGCTAATAGAGTGGTCTCAACTTTTTTATGTGCCCATTTTTAAATGATGAATTTTTTGTGACATTCTTAAGCACCCAGAAATTCTTTCATACCCTATGATATATGTCACAAAATGAACGGTGATTCAGATTGTAAAAGCTAATTTCTCAGGAAAAATGAATAAAATTGAACATTATAAAAAATTCGCGCAAATTTGTCAATATTGGATTTCAAGGCTCATATTAGGCAAAAAAATACTTTTCGAGGATCGAAAAATAAGCTTTTACAATAGTAAAAAAGCCCCATTATAATGTAAAAGGAGGTGAAATTTGTCAAATCCTGCCGAATGACAAATGGGCTTTTAATGATCATTAATGTCAGACATTAAAAGAAATATCAGCCATACAGTCGTCGAAACTGGAAAAGTGCCTAAAACAACAAAAACCCTCAGGCGGGTCCGGGAAAGACAATCGCCTGAGAGCTCTCATGAGATGGAGTAGACCAGCTCATTTGCTAAGTATACTCCTTTCTTTAAAAATAGTAAATTACCAAAAAGGAGTCATAACATGACATTAGTTTTTATCCCTCATTATATCATCCATCCTGAAACGAAAGCGATTTTGCCGGAATTTGATGCAAAAGGCAGATGCTATAGCAAAGTAATCCAGGGAAGCCAAACCTTTATTGTCACGATGAAACCCATTGAGATTATGCAGACAAGCCTTAGTTACTATGGCTCCAGTCTGGAGGGTGCGATCAGCGGCTCCAAATCGATCGTAGGTGCATGCCAGGCAGCGCCCATCCGTATTGCTGGAAATATTGATATGTACTGGTTTTCACATATCTCTCCACAGAATGATGAATGTGTGTGGCTGGCCCTTCACCATGTACACCGCATCCTGCCTGAAAAATACAACCAGGCGAAGGTGATGTTAATAGATGGACCTTCCATCACACTGGATATCTCTGAGAGAAAGCTATCTGACAGATATGACCGAGCTGAACAGCTGGAAGTGAAAATAACGAAAAGAACCCAATACAAGATGAACTTTGTGATGGAAAGAGGGAGCGGGGTTCATTTTATAAAGGAAGCGGATCGTAATTATACCGTGAGCAGGGATGATGAGTCTGAGTAATGGTACGAACACAAATATAGATAGTGGGAGTCTGTCTCAATTCGGGCAGGCTTTTTATTATGGATTAAAAAACTTTACATTTATTATACTTTCTTTACTAAACACTCTAGTTCTATTAATACTCCATTAATAGATTTATTCTACGATTTTAAGTGTAGGGAGGAATGCTCCCCCCGATTCATGAAATGATACCATAAAACCATTGGAGGCTGAGTTAGTGAGTAATCAGAACGAAAGCAAAGGGCTTGATAGAAGGACGTTTATTAAAGCGGGAGGAATGGGGACGCTTGCTTTAACGATGGCTGCTTCAGGCTTGCCTGGAGATTTGCTTGTTGGTAAAGCGCAAGCGGAGGAACGAAGCGAAAAGATGGAAGCTCCTAAACTTGCATTCAATTCTAATGGCAAGTTTAAGGTTGTACAGTTTAACGATACCCAGGATGATGAACGGATTGACCGCAGAACGATTGAATTGATGGAAAAGGTTCTTGACGCGGAAAAACCTGATTTTGTTGTTTTGAACGGGGACAATATCACCGGCGGCTGTGATTCTGAAATGGAAATGAAGCAAGCGATGAACAATGTCGTTCAGCCTATGGAAAAGAGAGGAATCCGCTGGGCGGCTACGTTCGGAAACCATGATGAAGACTCAACGCCAAAGACTGGCATGGATGAGAATGATATGCTCAAGTTTTATATGAAGTACAAGCATAATATGAACGTTCCTGGCAAAAAAGGCCTTACTGGTACAGGAAATATGAACCTGCTAATCAGACAATCAAGCGGGAATAAAGCGGTATTTAATCTCTGGCTGCTGGACAGCGGGCGATATGCACCAAAAACCATTGCCGGTCAGGATTTTAAAGGCTATCCAACGTGGGATTGGCTCCGTTTCAATCAGGTCAATTGGTATTATGAGAGATCCAAAGTGATCGAAAAGCAATATGGATATAAAGTGCCTTCCCTAGTATTCATTCATATTCCCCTATGGGAGCACCGTTTTATGTGGTGGGGAAGTGTGGATGGCAGAACACAAGCAGGTCATGATCTTGCGGCGGCAAGGCATCAAATCACAGGAGAACGCAATGAAGATGAGTGTCCGGGTCCGATTAACAGCGGATTATTTACAGCCATGCTGGATAGAGGAGATGTTAAGGGAGTATTCTGCGGACACGATCATATTAATACATATTGCGGCAACTACTATGGGATTTTGCTAGGATACGCCGGCAATACTGGCTTCGGCACATACGGTCTTTCAGGCCAGGACCGAAATAGACTCCGCGGTGCAAGAGTATTCAATTTGGATGAGAACCATGAAGGGATATTGGTTGATACGCATATGGTTTTTGCCAAAGACTATGGCATTGACTTAACTGCCAACGACCAAAGCATTGACCCGCTACCTTTGGAAGGGAAATAATGAAAGTTTAAGAGTCGCCAGTGTGCTGAATAAAAGATTGAGATAAGCATGAGTGATTGAGAAATACATACAACGAATGGGAGCACTGGTGAATAAATTAGTTGAGTAAGGAGTGCAGGTGTAATGAAAAATAAAAACAATGTAACTAGAGAGAATAGTATTTTAACAAACGAAATGGACCGCCGTGCCTTTTTGCAAAAAACGACGATGGCTGCCGGCGCAACGATCGGCTTATCACTTGCAAATTCGTTCAACCTCATTTCAGCGAGTGCATCTTCTTCAACTTCCATTATGAATTCAACCGGAAAGAAACCGGATTTAGTATTTCCAGTTATCAGTGACATTCATATCCATAATAGCAGCAATAAAACATTGGAAAAATTTATTGTCACGTTGGAGCAATTAAATAAGGTTGCTCCCAAGCAGGATGCTTTTCTGGTTGTAGGAGATTTAACTGATTATGGATATGTATCCGAATACGATAAGTTCATGTCCGCTTATAATGTACACAAACAGCCAGGTGCAGTTTCTATGTTTGCCATTGGAAATCATGATTACTGGAATGGTCTATCAATAGCCGACGCCCAAAAGCGCTTCCTCGCAAAAACGGGTATGGAATCTATTTACTATCATAAAGTGATCAAAGATTATCATTTTATCGTTCTTGGCACTGAGGACGGAAAAACAGAGGGAACCTTCTCGGCTGGACAAATTAATTGGCTAAGTGAGCAGCTAAAGATCGCGCACGAAGATGATCCGAAAAAGCCAATATTTGTTTTCCACCATCAGCCGATTAAAGGGACTGTGTACGGAAGCGAATGGGGCTTTAATCAGAATCGAGACCTTTTCTACGACACGTTGAAGGAATATCCGCAAGTCATTTCGTTTTCAGGTCACACCCACTATCCGCTTGATGATCCAAGGATTATCCATCAGAAGGATTTCACGTCAATTGGAACTTCAACAGGGGCCTATCTGTGGCTGGATGCAGGCAGAATTCAAGGCGAAGTACCAGAGGGTGCGGATGTCCTGAATCAGGCATTAGTGGTAGAGGTATATAACAACAAAGTACTCATTAAGCGCCGTGATATTCACAATAATGACTGGACTGGAGAGCCATTTGAAATCAGCTACCCAGCCAATAAGCAAAACTTTATTTACACAGAAAACAGGGATATGAAACCGCCTTTTTTTTCAAAAGAAGCAATGCTCTCCATTAATAATGAAATGACAACAGCCACCTCCCTGGCCATTATGTTTAACCAGGCTAAGGATGACCTTCTTGTTCATGACTACAAAGTAGTGGCAAGAAATGCCGAATCCGGGGATGCTGCCAAGGAATTTCTTGCTTTTTCAGAATTCTATAAGGATCCTGTACCGAATCCATTAACTTTAAGAATTGAAGGACTGCAGGCTAATACTGCATATCAAATTGAAGTGCATGCGCTTGATGCATATGGGAATGTGGGCAAAGCGCCATTAAAGGCATTAGGCAAAACAAAGGCAGCCGAAAAAATCTCTATTTAAAAAATATCAGCAGAAAAATAGATGAAATTGCTTCAAAACATTTGGCCGGCTCCAAGGAGTTGGCCTTCTTGCTCTTAGATGATATGGATATCAGTCACTTTCAATGATTTATCAGTCAGATTTTGATTTTATCTGTCACTTTTTAAATATATCAGTCAGAATTCATTTTTATCGGTCAATTTCTCAATATATCGGTCAGTTGGCTATAAGCCGGGCTTTCAGTCAGTCCGGAAAAAATAAGGCGATTAAAAAAATTGCAGAATAATAAAGAAAAAGACTTCACCAACTTTGCTTATAGGTTCCCGTTTTTTTTGTGTGTTTTCTTAATAAATGGCATAAGAAATGACGTGTGTGTTGGCACACGTCATTTCTTATGTTTTTTTGAGCTTTATGAAACAAATACGGATAGCGCCTACTATAAAATCTATACCAGTTTTTTCTCTATCATATTAGATAAAGTCCTTTCAAGTTAGAAAAAATTAACTCTTTATGAAATCTTTACATCCAATTTACATTTGCTCTGTATAATTTCGAATATAGGTCATTAGTATGATAAGTTGGAGGTTTTGATTTTGCGCAAAAATGGGTTAAACGGATTTCTCACTATAAAAAGGGATAGGAAAAAATTCAGTCATAAACTGAACCTGAGTACAAGGTTATTTGCCTTATTTTTCTCCTTACTGCTGATCACCATTGCAGTATTAGGTTCTAGCTCATACGTAAAAGCAAAAGAAATAGCAATGGAAACAATAGAAAGCCGGCTGGAGAGAGAAGCAGAACTAATGGGTTATATTGCGGAAAACTTGAAATTTGTTTATATCAGTGATGATGCTTACTTTATGCAGCAGCTTGAAGCTAATGTTCGTTCACAGCAAAAAAAGCTTCAGACAGATGGGATTTCCTCCGATTTTTTTTATATCTCTGAAAAGGAGATTACGCCTTTCAAAGTAAGCAAAAATTCCGCTGCACCTTTTTCGGAGGTTACAATAAATACAATCACAAAAATGAAAAATGGTGTCATTCATGAATCGATGGATGGAACAGAGTACACAGTGGCTTTTCAGGAGATGGAAGAAATAGCCGGGATATATGTGCTCTTAATACCGACAAAGTCGTATGTGGGCGATGTTAGTGCTATTGGTTATTTTATAATGGCAGCCATTGCGGTCAGCCTGATCGCTGCCGCTGTCATTATTAGCCTATTTGTGCGAAAAATAACGAAGCCTCTTAATCAGTTAAGAAATACGATGAAGGAAGTCCGGGAAGGCAATCTGCAAAGTTCAACCGAGATTCATACGACGATTCCCGAAATTACCTCCTTGCATAACAGTTATAATAGTATGATTGAACAAATGAGGAAAATGCTGAGCGAGCTTACAGAGACAACAAAAGAGCTGGAGAATACAGGTAATGAACTGGAAGAGTCCTCCTTGAGCGGCCTTACAAGCAGCCAGCAGCTTGTGTCAGCCATTAATCTTGTGAAAGTGGGAGCGGAGCAGACTGCTGCGAGTTCAGAAAATAGCGTGATTAGCTTTAAAGAGATGAAGTATAAGATTGAAGAAATGTTTTTAAATATGGACAGTGTGAATAGCAGTTCTGTCACTATGAATATGTCTGCAAAACGGGGTGAAAGCAATATGGGCAAGCTGATTGCAGCCATCCAGTCATTTGGCGCAGATTTTGAAAAACTCACCATCACCATTAACCAAGTAAAAGATTTTTCACGATCGATTCATAATCTTGTAGGTTTAGTGAAGGGAATTGCAGAGCAAACAAAGCTGCTATCTTTAAATGCTTCCATTGAGGCTGCTCGTGCGGGGGAAGCCGGCAAAGGATTTGCTGTTGTAGCCGGTGAAGTCCGGAATCTAGCTGAGCAGTCAGCAACAGCTGCAGAGGAAATAACTTATGCGATTAAAAATATGGAGAGTATCACGGTAGGTGCTTCGGAAGAGTTTAATCAAATCTATATGAAAATAAAGGGCAATCTAGTCATAGCAAGTGAGTCGAAAAATTCTTTTGATGAGCTAATGAATGAGATATCAGCTGTTAGCAGTAAGCTCCTATCCATGCAGTCTGAGCTGGAAAACCTGGAGCAATTGCTGCCTCATCTGGAGCAAGGTGCAGATCAATTTTCTTCAGTTTCCCAAGAAACATTGGCCAGTGCAGAAGAAATGCTTGCTTCGAGTGTTATTCAGTCGAAACAAATAGAAAATACAAATGAGATAGGAATCAAGTTAAATTTACTAGCTAACTCATTGTCGAAAATGACAAGGCAGTATAAGGTGTAGGGCAGGAAACAACCTGAATTTTGAAATCTGCAATTCTGAAGTCTTAATAGATTAATAAAAAGGTAACTCAGGCTGCCGGAATGATCGGTGTAGCATGCAATTTTCTCATTTTACTAACAGCATAAATAGCTTTAGAGTACGGTCCGATTATCTTTCCACAATCGGGCCATTTTTTTGAACAAAAGTTATTAAGGTAATGCTTTTTATCTTTTCTTAATATCAAAGGGGTGTTTATATTTCAATAAAAACTTAATTATAATCAGTAATTATTTATTGCAAAACGATAAAATATATTTTAAAATCAATTTATAATAAATTGGTGAGGTGCTTTTTATGAAACAAGGAACTACACTCTTTTTAAAGATAGCTGTTATTCTTATAGGAATTCCGATTCTTGCTTTGTGTATATTTTTGGTGCCTGAGATAGGGGATGTTGCAGCACAGTTGCTTCCGGGTTTTGCTTTTATAGGATATCTCGCTTCCATCATTTTTTATGCGTCGGCGATCCCTTTTTACTTTGCTTTGTATCAGGCTTTTAAACTTTTACGCTATATTGACAAAAACAAAGCTTTCTCCGAATTATCTGTAAAGTCTTTAAAGAAGATCAAATACTGTGCAATTACAATAAGCAGTTTGCATGTGCTAGTCCTGCCGCTCTTCTATCTCTTTGCGGAGAAAGACGATGCCCCAGGTGTCATCTTTGTCGGATTGGTTGTTCCTTTTGCTTCGATGGTTATCGCAGTCTTTGCTGCTGTTCTTCAAAAACTGTTAAAAGAAGCGATTGATATAAAATCAGAAAATGACTTAACGGTTTGAGGTGAAAACAATGGCAATTATTATCAATATTGATGTGATGCTGGCTAAGAGGAAAATGAGCGTAACAGAACTTTCGGAGAGGGTTGGAATCACAATGGCTAACCTCTCTATATTGAAAAATGGAAAGGCAAAAGCCATTAGGTTTTCAACTTTAGAGGGGATTTGCAAAGCATTAGAATGTCAGCCGGGAGATATTTTAGAATACCGAAGTGATGAAGACACCTAAGATGAGTAAAGCAGTTTAAGGGGAAAAACCACCAGGGGAGATGCCAGCCAATTTTTATCACTGACAGGAACCCTCTTTTAAAAAGTCGGATCCTTAGCATAATTCTACTTGCTGAAGTTCACCTATTGTAAGAGAAGGATTAAGAGTAATATGATAAGCTTATACAATTTCATTAACTTACAGTAAAAGGGTGGTTTATTGAAGAAATTCTCTATATTTTGGGTCATGAGTTTTCTATTTTCATTTCTTGGTTTTTATCTCATAGAACATCTGTTTACGATTAAACCTGATGTCATTTCAGGTAATGGAAATCTGGGTATTTTGATTATCATGTTGTTCTCACCTATCTTTATCGCGAGTTATTTCTTGACTTATAAACTGGCAAAAGAACAATCTTACAACACTAGGAATAGGAAAGTAACAGCGGTTATATTATCAGTGTCACTCTTATGCTGTGCATTATTGGTGTTCCCAATCGTAAATTATACAAATGAACTCATATTTGCTTTGGGTGGACCCCCCGCTGAACCGGACTCTAGAATTTATCGCTTTGGCTGGTTTAATCAGTATACCAATAGTCTATTTTTTAATGTTTATACTTTTTTCCTGACTCATATTTTAGCTGTGATCTTGGGTATCCTAACCTCGTTAAGAAATAAGTAATACGGGTGTAAGAGCTGCAGAGAAAGCTGCCAAAAAGGGGAGATGTATATGGCATTAAAAGCAGGAGATATAGCAAAGAAAAATGCTTGGAGCATACGTTTCCAAGCATTTGTTATACCAATCTTTAGAAGATAAGCCTCTATAGCTTAACAACAAACTCTACTGTTTTTTCTTCCACTCTGACTTACTCAATATATAGTGATTATAACGTTCATTTTCTATAGTCTGTTCACCTCGATAGGTAAATTCACATTTTTTAATCACTTTATTTGATGAGACGTTGTTAGTTAAAGCTACTGCGTTAAGGATTTCTACATTTGTATTTGTAAACAAATAGTCAATCAAACCCATAGATGCTTTAGTTGCGTAACCCTTCAATTGATATTCATTTGAAATGGCATACATAATTTCTCTATTCGGTGCAGGAAGCTCTTCTTTAATACCCGTACAGCACCAGCCAATGAATTCATTCGTTTCCTTAATAAATACTCCTAGTTTTAAAATATGATCTTCTATGTTGGCTGTTTTTGCAGCTGCATCAAGAAATGCTTTATTTTCAGGTATTTCGTAATTGGTGACCCAATCTATCCTTTGTTCTTTGGTTGATTTCCAGTCAGGCAAAAAATTAAATGTTTCTGGTTGGTTTGATATTCTGTATATATTAATGGCATCTTCAATTGAAAACTCTTGAAGATAAATATCATCGCAATCAATTCTAAATAATCCTTCTGATGTCTTATGTTTCATAACTTTTCCCCTTGTAAGTCCTATTTTTATAACATCCTCTATAAGGCAGCCTAATTCTATTAACCTGCTCAATAGTTGAATAAGTTCTCCCTTGATTTTAACATAAATACCCAATAACCCTTTTTATGTATTTCATCACATCAAAACTGGATATACATTTGCACGATGATTAAAACTTCTGTCAGCCTGTCAAAATGGCTGCGAATTCACCTTAATTTTTATTTAACCCCTTCTCTTTCAACAAAAATTAGCAGTCCAATTTAGTTAATTGGACTGCTAATTTCGTTTTTGTACCCGGAAACCGAACACGTCAGGTTACAATTCCAATACTTTTTTTCTTAATGCTGTTTATCTAAGGCCAATTTTAATCCAAATCCGATTAAGACAAGACCTGTTGCTTTATCCATGACAGTCTGGACCTTGGGAGACATGAGCCATTCACGCAAATAGTTAATGAAAAAGACGTAAAGAAAAAACCAGGTGATGGATAATAGCGTATAAATTACACCCATCATAATAAGCTGCCCAGTTGTGTCCGCTCCTGTTTTCACAAATTGGGGCAAAAAGGTTAAGAAGAATATGGCAACCTTGGGATTCAGCACATTGGAGAAAAGGCCTTGCTTAAAGGCTGACTTTTTCATTTCAGAATGTTCATTATTATCAACGTTGGCCGCTTTCTTCTTTTTCCTTGTAATGAATGAAGATACTCCGAGGTAGATCAAATAAATGGCACCAGCATATTTAACGATTTTAAAAGCAGCAGCAGACTGCATTAAAATAGCTGAAAGACCAAACGCAGCTGCAAATGTATGCACCAATGAACCAGTTGTAATCCCAAAAGCCATTTTATAGCCATCGATTCTTCCATCTGAAATCGTCCTTTTGGTGATAAGGGCAGTATCGATTCCTGGGCTCATGACAACAAATAATGAAATGATTAAAAATGTAAAGAAATCATTCATTTTTTCTTCACTCCTGTCTGACTTGTAAAAGGTCATCTGATAAAATATAATTTACTAAATATTAAATATAGTTTAACATAAGTGTATGATAAATTGTTTAATTAAATTTAATTATATTAAGTTATTTTTAATTTTAAGGAGTGGGGTAATGGAAAATATAGATATTGGTAAAAAAGTGGAGAGGTTCAGAAAAGCAAAAGGTTTAAGCAGCAGAGAACTAGCGAAAATCGCTGAAATCACCCCTTCCATGTTAAGCCAAATTGAACGGGGGCTGGCAAACCCTTCAATTCAGACGCTAAAGGTTTTAGCAAAAGCCCTGGATGTTCCCACTTTTAGCTTTTTGCTTGAAGAAACCAAGACCGAAGACTTGGTTGTCAGGTCCAATGAACGAAAGAAAATGGTGGTTGACAACCTGTCGTATGAGTTATTGTCACCTGATTTTGCAGGAACAATGGCGACTGCCATTATGAATGTTCCTCCTCAAGCATCTTCATCGGATAAACTTTTGGAACACAAAGGAGAGGAAGTTGCTTTTGTATTGGAGGGGAAAATTAAGGTGTATTTAGAGGATGAAGAATACATTTTAGAAACTGGTGACAGTGTCAAAATACCAGCTTATATGAAGCATAGATGGGAAAATAAATTTAATGAAAAGGCTGCCATCCTTTTTTCGGTGACTCCACCGGCGTTTTAAAGCCGCAGTGGACTCACCTTTTTAATGGAGTAACTGACAATGACTGTTGAAGCTCCTTCAGGATTTATTGTTGCCTGATAATCAGTTAAGCCCCATTCAAGGGATGGTAACCCGCCTCTTTAAAAAGGCATACATTGGTATATATAAAGAGGAGGTTTGTTATCATGTACCGAAACGTTTATCATCCCTGGCTTCCAAATTCAACTATTAGTAACCCCCAATTCTACACTCCAGCTTCTCTGTCTAACGGACATCGGAACACTCGGCAGCTTTCGGTGTTTCGGGCGGTGAACACCAGCGCTCAACCCTTGTCATTGGCGATTGCCAGAGTTGAATATCCAGAAGAAAAAATCGATTTAAATAATGAATATAATCAAAATACCTCAACCTATACCCCCGCTTCCAATGGTGTGTATTCTTTGCATGCGAGTATTTACTTTTCTCCTAATACACCTGCTGCTGGTCAGCAATATTTTCTAGTCTTGTTTTTACGAATAAATGGGACCGTGGTAGCCACAGAAACGGAATGGATTCCTGGGGGAGACGGTGTCATAACGGTGTCTGCTATACAACGGCTGCAAGCTGGAGATACGGTTGAGGTGCTTGCCAGAAGCGGCAGAGACGGTAAGATTAATGGTTTGGCACCCCTTAGTTCTATTCCGGGGGGCGGTCCTGACAAAACGCGTTTTGAAGGAGCAAGGGTAGCTTAAGTGAAAGAATGAATAGATCGGTGTGAGCATCAATCGCCATCAGCCGTATTTACCTTATTAAAAGGTGCTTAAAGAAGGATTCGGACTACTATTACAAACAAAACTCGCACATTGGCGAGTTTTTGCTTTTTTAACTACCAATAGCTCTAATATCAATGTGAAAATTCCCCATTAAGTTTCCGGTAGCTTTTAAATTAGGAAATAATGAACCCGGCTGCAATAAATAAGGCAGCCGCTAACACAGCCCCAATAGCCGATACCCTTAATTCATACCGTTCATAGTCAACAAGATCCATATCAAGAATAGAAGCAGTCGTAATGGTGGTTTCACCAAGCAGGGAGGTTAATGCGCCAAAGGCTCCGCTTGCAAAAACAGCTCCAGCTGTTAAGGGAATAGAGGCTCCAGTTGAGACTGCCCGTGTGCTCCCCAGCGGTCTTTTTCTTTTAGTATTAAACTAGCTGTTTTGTTGAAGCAGGAATCATTTAATTTCTAATGAATAATGAATATAGAAGTAGGAGCGAAGGAGATAGAAGAATGGATGAAGATAAAAAGAGTTCTATTTTAGGAACAGTTCAGGCGGTTTGTTTAAGTAATAAGCATTCATTTAGTAAAGGAAATCAAGAATATATAACGCTGTAGTATGGATTAATGGTAACAGAATTCGAAAGAGTGATAAATAGATGCTAAACTTTAACCGATTAAAAAGTATAACCAACTTGGAAGATTGGAAAAGAGTATATAATGAAGAGATTCAGAAGCTCGACAACCTATATCAAGAGGAAGAGCGTTTATATTATAGAATGTATACTCATGGGAATGAGAGTGAAAGAATCAATGAAATTCAAAGAATAAAGCATGAGTTGATGACTGATCAGCAATTAATAAAGACGTTGTCATCATGGAAAGATTCGTTAATAGATGATCCCATTTGGCACAGAAGACTAGATGTTTTCTTATCGAGGATGAGTCAAGAAGCACTTGATAGCCACCCGGAACTTGCAAAAATCCACCAAAGATTGCAAACAAACCTTATGAATACCACTTTTATGGTAGATGGAAAAGAATATAACTTGGGTGCAGTTCATTCCAATATACTAGAAAATCCTGACCGTGAGCTTCGCAAGCAACTTTTTCTTGGGGCTCAAAAGATTGGTGAAGTGAATGAGGATTTATTTAGATCATTAGTCAAAAAACGGAACGAGCTTGCTAGAAATCAAGGTTATACCAATTATTATTACTTTCGATGCTTCTTAAAAGAAATTGATATGGATTCTTATATTGGTGAAATGAATACTTTACTAAAGAGAATAGCAAACTTATCCAGCTATTGGGAAAATAGGATAAAAGAAAAATTCGGATGGGAAACCCTCCATTATTATGACCAATATTTTTCAATGTTTAATTTCCATCAGCTGGAAAATAACTCCTTTCATTCTAATCGTATGAAAGAGGTTTTAACAGATGCTGTAAGCAGTCTAGGAAAATCGATAGATGAAATCCCTCTTTCAATCGAGAGCCTTGAAATTCCTTATGGCGGATTTTGTATTAACATAAATCCAAACGAAATTAAACTTGTTGTTAGTAAACGTGACTCCTATTCTGTGTTTCTATCAGGAATCCATGAGATGGGACATGCCATCGACGGACATTTTGGCTCCTATCAATATCCAGAACTATATCGATTTTATTCCAGTATTGCAGCCGAAGGAATAGCAGAATTTTTTCAAACAATAATCACTGATAAAACGTTCTTAATAAAGAATTTTGATCTTCAGGATGATGAGTATGTACAAATCGAAGAAATCAATCAAATTATGGATTTGAAAATGGTGAAAATAAATCATTATTTTAGTTTGGTAGAATATGAAATATATAAAAATCCTGAACGTAATTTCCAAGAAATAGCGAATGAATTATATAAGTTTGTATTTGGTTATGAGGGTGAAACGGCCCATCCGGCAAATATGATGTTTTATGTTGAAAATCCTGCTTTTTTCCAAGATTATAACTTTGCGTTAGCCATAAGAGAAATGATTCGCAATAAGTTCAAGGTTACGAGTCCTTACGGGAATTCTGAAGTTTTTCATAAGCTTCTTGAGAAATTTATCAAGCCAAACCAGCTTTATTCTTGGAAACATCGCATAGAAGAGCTTTGTGGTGAACCTCATACCTTTACTTACTTAGCAAAAAGAATATCGAACTAAAAAAGCCTAAATAAAGAAACTCTATAATAGATTATTAAACCAACCGGTGCAAGAGCTGTCATTGCTGCAGATTACCTTATTGTACTTAAGGGAAGTTTACGTAAGTCAGAAAATATAGTAAGAAAGAATAGTCGAATGTAGGATGCACCATTAGTGGGATTCGTCGTTTTGATTGAATCAAAGCCTGCGGTTCACGACTATGAGCACAGACCAAGGTCTAGGTCTGTGCTCATTTTATGGCAATGAATAGAGTGCTAATTACATTTCACTCAGGCCTTTACTGGATTGTTTCTATCTAGTTTTTTATGATGTTTGAAAAGGTATCTGACAAATTATCGATGTAAGTCATTCACTTCGAGGGCAACACGTATTCCAGATTCGATTGCTCCTTCAATCCAGCCATGGAGCCGGGATGATGATCACCGGCAAAATGCACTCTTTCTTCTGTGAAAGTAAAAAAACTGGGATAAGGCAGTCCTCTTAAGAAATGATAAATCCACTTATAATAAATAAACCAGTCGCTATTACACCGCCAATGACGGAAATCTTTAACTTATAACGTGCATAATCCACAAGATCCATATCCAAAATGGAGGCAGTCGTTATGGTCGTATCGCCAAGCGGGGAGGTTAAAGCCCCAAATGCACCGCTTGCAAATACTGCGCCAACAGTCAGCGGGATAGAGGCGCCGGTTGAGACGGCCAGAGTAATACCCAATGGCATGAACAGACCCCACGTTCCCCATGAGCTGCCAATGAAATAACCAACAACAGATCCAAGCACAAAAATCGCTGCTGGAGTCAAAAAAGCAGGCAGAAAGCTTCCAAGGGAACTGCCGATAAATTTGGAAAAACCCAGATCTTCTGCCGCCAATGTTAATGTCCAGATCAAAATGAGGAGGCTGATGGCTTCCATCATCTGATTGCCGCCATCATAAAAATGGTAGAGAATTTCGTTCATTTTCTCTTTTCTCAAAACGTAGAAAACAAACGTTAATACCAATGTGATAAAAACGGCCAGAAGCATCACAAAGGTTGCATCGGCCATGGAGAAGGCTTCAAAGATCGTCTCCGCTCCCTGAGCCATGCCGTCTTTCCATAAAAGAAAAAGAGAAAAAGCAAGCAGCAAAAAGACAGGGACAATCAAATGCCAGGGCTGTGCTTTTACGAGGGATAATTCTCTTTTAATCCCCATGCGATGGAATTCATGCTCTTCTTCTTCCAAGTCCTTATGTAACGGTTTGTCTTGCTGCTTTGTTCTTTTAGGAGTCCAAAGCGTCTGCACAATCCCTATGATCAGCATGATGATGGCATAGAAGTTAAACAAAATACTTAATAGAAACACTTCATAAGGAGACATGTCCAGGTTAAGGCCGCTGATGCCGCCTTCGACCAGAGACACCATGAACCCTACAAATGCGGTCGCAACTGGAAGGAGCACAATAATAGACTCTGTCGAAATATCCAGCGTCATGCCGACCTTTTGCTTGGACAGGTTCATCTTTTTAATCAAGGATTTTATAATCGGGCCAATCATCATGATCCGAAACATCGGCATCATGAAGGTAAAAGGGAGGGTAATCCAAACAAAGCCCAGCAGCCCCCGTTCCGTATGAATCCGGGTACCGGCCCATTCGGAAAAACCCTTAATGCCGCCCGAAATATTCATCATGCCGACAAGGCCGCCAAATAAATATAAAAACCCGATGATTTTGATGTTGGTTTCATCGGACAAGGTATTGACCATGTAAGTAACAGATTGCTCGGTTCCTGACAGTAAATCTGCCGAAACGATAATGGAGCCAACTAAAATACCAACAACAAGTCCCGGCAGGATATTTTTAAGCCAGATAGACATTGCTATGACGATTACAAATGGTAAGAGAGAAAGCCATGTTTGATCCAATATTCTGCCCTCCAATGAAAATGCTATTACTGAATTAGTATAGCCAAGGCAGGAAGGTCCATTCCTGGAAGCTGACCGCATAATTGAAACCTTAACGTATTGGGTGAAGCACCGAAATTTTTGCTGCTAGGCAATTAGGAAAATAAAATGCTCGCTCTCTGTTAGGGGGTTAATAAGATAACTTAAAACGCCTTGATCTAATTCCATAAGTTCCATACACACTTTATTCAATTTTTACCTATTTCCATGTTTGTCCATTACGATACTAATCGTTAGGACATACGCTGTATTAATTATTAATTAAGGCAGGTGATACATTATGTCAGATGGTAAACGTTCTAATTTTGCATTGATCGTAGTGCTTTTCGTTCTTTTAATTATTGTCGGTACATCCTTTGGGAAAGGGTACTATTAATAATTAAGAAAGTGCAAACAAATAAGTACACCTCCACAAATTCAAAGAAGCGTCCATCAAACGCTTCTTTTTCCTATTTAGATGCATTCTTAAGCGATGGCTCGAGCTTGTTGAAATGTACTCTGCAGTACCTTTTATGAAAGAGACATTTTTTTGTGCTGCACGGTTAAACAAAACCCAATAAATATGGGTGTTTGATTCAGTAACAATACCCCATCCTAACACATATTTTGATGAGAAGAGATTGAAAGTAATGATTCGTTTAATTACTGTTGATTTCTGCTGTTCTTCTTATGCCCCTTTCATGTTGCTGGCACATCTTATGAAAAAATACGGAGGTATGAACATGAATGATTTCCAAAGAGAACTTCAAATGTTGAATGTTGGTGATTTCCATGCGAACGAGGCGATTCCTTGGGATCAAAACCAGTACTATAATGATCAGGCCCGGTTATGCGGTGGTATAGGTTTTGGCTTTGGCTTTAGCTGCTTTTTCTTTAATTGCTTCAGTTGTTTTAACTGTTTTAATTGTTTTCGCTGCTCTAACTGTTTTCACGGGGGACGCTGTGGCGGACGTTGCGGGGGACGCTGCGGCGGACGTTGTGGCGGTCGCTAGCCTTAACAATAATGCCAGTTTAATATAAAACTGGCTGGACAATCAAAAAAGGAGTCCCTGCAGCTGCATGCAGGGGCTTTTCTTCTAAGGGGCAGACATATGAGACAAATCTCGGTACATAGGATTATAGAGAAAGGTATGTTTCATAAATAGGAATAGTTTGGGTAAGGAGGAGCGAAATGAAAAATTTGACCCCTTCTATGCGGCTGAAGGTGAAAAGGGACACGTTTTTTCTCCCTGATCCAACCAAGGGTGTGTATTTTCGGAACAATTTAAGCTCCTTCCGCATGGAAGGCAATATGATCGATCAGTGGGTTCAAAAGCTGATACCAATGTTTAATGGTGAATTTTCATTGGGGGATTTGACAGCCGGTTTGCCGGGTCCACATAGGGATCGGGTATTTGAAATTGCGGAAGTGCTTTATCGAAATGGCTTTGCTCGGGATGTAAGCCAAGACCACCCTCATCAATTACAAGATCGTGTTCTTGAAAAGTTTGCTTCTCAAATTGAATTCCTGGAAAGTTTCGGGGATTCGGGTGCTTACCGGTTTCAGGCCTATCGTCGGGCAAAAGTGCTGGCAGCAGGATCAGGCCCTTTTTTTGTTTCCCTGGTTTCTTCGCTGATTGAGTCCGGATTACCTAAGGTCCATATGCTTATTACGGACCCGGAATCTACTAATAGACAGAGGCTGAAGGATATTATCGCACATGCCCGTCAAACAGACCCTGAGGTCTCAGTAGAGGAGGTAAAACATCAGAAGGAAGAAGATTATTCCTGGGAGGAAATAATCCAGCCGTATGATTCCATTTTATATGTGTCGGATGCGGGCGATCTAGAGGAACTGCGGGTTATACATGCCGCATGCAGGGCAGAGAAGAAGTTGTTCCTTCCTGCTATATTCCACAAACAGGCTGGTCTGGCAGGTCCACTGGTTCATCCGGATTCAGAAGGGTGCTGGGAGTCCGCATGGCACCGCATACATCAATCTGCGTTTTGCGAAGACAAGCAATTACACACCTTCTCCTCCACAGCAGGAGCAATGTTGGCTAATTTAATCGTGTTTCAACTGTTTAAAGAGACTACAGGGTTGATCAGTGCTGAACAGAGAAATCAGTTCTTTCTGCTTAATCTGGAGACGCTGGAAGGAAATTGGCATTCATTCTTGCCTCATCCGATATTGACCGGAAATACAGCCGGCGAATGGATTCAAGATGTTGATCTGAAGATCGAACAGAGTTCGAGCAGAAGTGACCCGAACAGTTTGTTTCTTTTCTTCAGCCAATTGACATCCAAAGAATCAGGGGTTTTTCATAAATGGGAGGAGGGAGATTTAAAGCAGCTTCCGTTAGCGCAGTGCGAGGTTCAGGCAGTGGACCCGTTGTCCGAGGGTCCGGCTGAGCTGCTGCCAAACATTGTCTGTACAGATTTGAGGCATGAGGAGGCACGCAGGGAAGCAGGTCTGACCGGGATAGAAGCGTATGTGTCACGGATGGCTGTTCAGCTCGCTGGGGCTCTGCTTCCACATCGCGAAATAGATGGGGATATAGGAAATTCTAAGGACTTTGTTGGTGTGGGAGCAGGGGAAACATTTGCAGAGGGTGTTTTCCGCGGCTTGGATAGGTGTTTGGACGAGGAACTGGCTAATCGTCAAGCGGATCAGAATGCTGTTTCTCCGCTGCATTTGAGTGCAGTAGAGGATGAACGCTGCAGGTTTTATTTGGAGGCATTGACAACGATACAGGGAGCACCGACAATCTGCATGGGTGGGGAAGTGTGCGGTTTCCCTGTGATCTGGGTCGGCACGAACGATCGCTGGTTTGGCAGTGCAGGCTTTAATAGAACAATAGCGCTCCGTAAAGCGCTGCAGCACGCGCTCATACAGGGGCAAAATTCAACGAGCAAACATAAGCCAACAGCGTTGGAGGCATCATCTGTGCTTCTGGAAGATAAGGAGCCTCTTAGCCTTGTAATCCCTCCTTGTGAAGAGACGGCGCAACCCCAGGTTTTGCAGTCTGCTATTCAGGTGCTGGAACGGAACAAAAAACAGTTCTTAGTCTGCGAATTTTCGCTTGAACCATTTTTAAAAGAGCATCTGGCAGGGGTGTTTGGGGTGCTACTGCGAGAGGAGGAATCTCAGTGAGTGCTGTCGTAGTAGTTGTCGGAGAAGGACTGCTGGCGGACAGCGTATGCAAAGAACTGCCCGCCAAATATAAGATAGTTCGTCATATAAACTTCGAGCCAGAACTGCCGGAAGGAACCGATTTGATTTTGGTGCTGAACGATGCCTGGATTCCTGCCATTCATAAAAAGGCTGAAGAGGTGTCACGGTCATCCGGTATTCCTTGGCTGCGGGGCTTTGTTTCATTTGGCGAGGGTGTGGTTGGTCCGCTGGTTCACCCGGGAACGCCGGGGTGTTCACAGTGTGCGGACACGCGAAAACTCTTTGCTGGGCGTGACCGCGAAGAGATGTGGGCACTGCAGCAGGGGCTGGAAGGGAACAACGGATTAATGCGTGACGCATGGGCATCGCGAACAGGACTTTTACAAATGGCTTACCTGGTCGTGTCGGAGGTGCAAAGGGTTCTTGAGGGCAGCTTGGCCGACTTGGATGGCCGCCTGTTTTTGATCAGCCTGAAAACACTTAAAACCTCTAGCCATTTCATATTACCAGATTCATTGTGTCCGGTCTGCAGTTCCTTGCCTGAAGACTCGAATGCAGCTGCCCGAATCTCCATGCAGCCAAGTCCAAAAATAAGCGCAGACAGTTACCGCTGCCGTTCATTGGAGGATTTAAATAAAACGCTCGTCAAAAATTATCTGGATTCCAAGACTGGATTAATGAATGGTAAAATGTATGATTTCACACCTCCGTTTGCTGATGTAGTGGTAAACCTGCCGTTATTTTCTGGGGACGAAGGCGTAGCAGGCCGTACGCATTCATATAAAGTAAGCGAGCTGACTGCCATTTTGGAGGGGCTTGAGCGATCCTGCGGTATGGCGCCGCGTGGAAAAAGGACAGCAGTCTTTGACAGTTTCCGCAACCTGGAAGATCAGGCCCTTAATCCTGTTAAAGTAGGTGTGCATGCGGATGTACAGTATGCACGGCCGGATTTTCCATTTAAAAAGTTTGATCCTGATACTCCAATGAAGTGGGTGTGGGGCTATTCGTTTTTGCAGGAGCGTCCCATTCTGGTTCCTGAGCTGCTTGCTTATTACAGCATGGGCTGCGGGCAGGGATTTGTCTATGAAACGTCCAACGGATGTGCACTTGGCGGGAGCCTGGAGGAGGCGATTTTCTACGGTATTTTAGAAGTGGTGGAGCGTGATTCGTTCCTGATGACTTGGTACAGCAAGCTAGCCCTTCCGCGTCTTGATCCGTATTCCTCAAATGATCGGGAATTGAAGTTAATGATTGATCGTGTGAAGGCGGTAGCAGGATATGATCTGTATATCTATAACGCGACAATGGAGCACGGCATTCCAAGTATTTGGGCGATGGCGAAAAACAGGAAGCAAAAGGGATTAAATATCATTTGTGCGGCAGGAGCCCATCCTGACCCCGTACGGGCGGTAAAAAGCGCGGTTCACGAGTTAGCGGGGATGATGATGACACTTGACAATAAATTTGAAGAGAACCAGGAGGAATTTTTGCGAATGCTGCAAGATTCATCCCTCGTGGGGAAAATGGATGATCATGGGATGCTGTACGGTTTACCGCAAGCGGAAGAGCGCCTAAAGTTCCTGCTGGATGAAAACCGGCCGCTCCGTACGTTTTCCGAGGAATTCAAGTGGGAGGGGAGACATGCAGACCTGACAGATGATCTGCAGGACATTCTTCAAGTGTTACACGGAGTGAACCTTGATGTCATTGTGGTGGATCAGACCACACCGGAAGTTAGACGGAACGGATTACATTGTGTCAAAGTGCTGATCCCAGGGATGCTGCCTATGACATTCGGACATCACCTAACACGCGTTTCAGGGCTTGAGAGGGTGTTAAGGGTCCCAATGGAACTCGGGTATGCAAAAGAACCGCTTACATTTGAGCAGCTTAATCCACATCCGCACCCGTTTCCATAAGCGCTGACTGGGAGGTAAAAGGATGAATCTAGAGACATTCCTGCACAATTTGCATTTTGATATTGATCAGATAAGCCCAACAGATTGGGAAGTGGATTGGGAAGATGCACCGCTTGCCTATAAGCTTTACCGCGGTTTGCCGGTTATTCCCCTTTCGCTGGAAGTTCCCCTTTCTCTTGAAGAATGGGAGGCACCGGCAAAGCCTGACCTTCGGAGAATCGGTCATTTTCTCTGGTATGTATTCGGCCTTAATCAATTTTCCCAGTCTGTCACTCCATTTGGTTCCAATGAACAAGCGGATAATATTATGCAGTCGTTTCGGAGGCCTGTTCCTTCTGGCGGAGGTTTATACCCCAACGAATTATACATGTATCTGAAAATGGAGGATTTGCCGGAGGGGTTGTACCATTATGATGTGCTGCACCATCGCCTGGTCTTGCTGCGTGAAGGCAATTTTGATTCATATGTAGCCCGGGCACTTGGCAATCGCTGTGATGTATCCTCTTGTTTTGGTACTGTGTTTGTGTCGACCATGTTTTGGAAAAATTTCTTCAAATACAATAACTTTGCTTATCGTCTGCAAGGCTTGGATGCAGGTGTGGTGATTGGACAATTGTTGGAGGTTTCGAAGAGGTTTGGTTTTGCAGCGGGGGTGTACTTCCAATTTCTTGATCGCGCCGTCAACCATCTCCTTGGACTGCCTGAACAGGAGGAGAGCGTATATGCCGTTATCCCGCTGTCCGTTGAACCGACCAGCTGGTTTACGAACAGAAGCAGCATAGACGGGGTGGTCTCAGCCTCCGATTTGTGCCAGGAAGTGACCTCGATTCAGAATCATTACTGCGTCAGGTCACATAGAGTGAAAGAATTTCCCATGTTAACCAGCATAAATCAAGCATCCATGCTGGAATCAACTCAATCGTTTCACCAAATCACACCGGATGAGAGCCATTGTGAGGGGAGGGCGGTGGCTCTTCCTCATGTAAAAAGGATATCTTATGATCTGGCATCAGTCTGCAGAAATCGGTATTCACCGGACATGGATTTCGTTTCAGGAAAGGTTAGCGGGAACCAGCTGGCAGCTCTGCTGCAGGAGGCAACTGCTTCGTGCTCGTACCGAAACGATTTAGATGGGGCATTTGATAAGCGCAAGTCACGTGTCACGCTTTATGCCTGTTTGAATAATGTGGAGGGCATTCCGAATGGAGCTTATTATTATGACAGCGATACTCATTCACTTCGGGAGATAAATCACGGAGATCATCGACTTGTTCTGCAATACGGAATGCCAGCCGGTAATGTGAATTTGTTCCAAGTCCCCCTATGCCTGCATGTTGCAGGGGATAAAGATTTCTATAAAAAGGCACTTGGCTACAGAGGCTATCGCATTCAGCAAATGGAAGCCGGCATGCTTGTGCAGCGACTGCTATTAGCGGCGACAGCCCTCGGGATGGGCGGGCATCCACTTCTCGGATTTGATGCGAAAATGTGTGATGAAATTTACAGGATAGATTCACAGGGAAAAACAAGCCTCATCCAAATCCCGATTGGCTTCTACCGGGCCCGTCCATGGTTGCGGGGGAATTTAATTAGCTAGGCAAGGCGAAGATGCTGTTGGATGTGAATTTGAGATACCTCTATCAAATTACTAAACTGCCTTTCACAGGAAGGCGCCATCTGCTATTGGCCAGAAGCCATTAGGGAGGCGCCTTTTGTTATGCTTGGATACTTAAAATATGGATGGGCCAACTCACCCTCCGATGTGTTATTGTCCGAATTTTCGATGATAATGGGACAAGGCCATCAGGGGAAAGATGTACTGGTAGCTGTGATAATGGATGTAGAAGCTTCCTGCCATGGCTTGCCCCTTGGGATAGGCTGTTGTCCAATCTTCTTTATCAATCGAGTTAAGCAAATAATGGATTCCTTTTTGAATGGCTGGTGTCGGTTTTTCTTCAACAGCAATCAAAGCATCCACTGCCCATGAGGTGTCTGTAATGGTGCTCGCATTCAAGGGGACGTATGACTTTTGGCTGTCGCTCAGGCACGATTCTCCCCAGCCGCCATCACGGTTTTGAGTGCTCTTCAAAAAGCCGGTGCCCTTCCGGACGGATGGGTGGTTTGCAGATAATCCTGAAGCCATCAGCCCTGTGAGAGAAGCCCACGTTCCATATATATAGCAAACTCCCCATCTGCCATACCACGAACCATTGTGTTCCTGATTTTTCAAGAGCCAGTTAATCGCCTTCTTAAAAGCAGGATGGTCCTTTGGAAGATCTGTATAGTTTCTCAAAAACTCTAATGTCCTTCCTGTTAAATCCGCGGAGGTCGGGTCACCAAAAATATATTCCCCCTTTTCAATCGGAAGAAAATCGAGCCAAGGATTCTCGGTATTTCTTTCAAAAGAAGGCCAGCCGCCATCGTCATTCTGCATCGACAAAAGCCAGCTTATGCCCCGGTCCCAAGCTTGCTGATAACCTGTACTGCCTTTAACGCTTCTGGCAATTGATCGCAGGGAAGCGGTCGTGTCATCCACATCAGGGTTGACTGTATTGACATCTGAAAAGCCCCATCCGCCCGGCAGGGTACCTGGATTATGAATGACCCAATCCCCAATCTGATCATGCTGACGCTTTAGCAGATAGGTGTTTGCCTTATGAACAACGGGGTCTTCAGGGGAGACACCGGCCATTTGGAGAGTGGAGTTAATAAGGGACGTGTTCCACACACTGGCATCTGCATATTGCATATGCGGGAGGCCGTCTATATCTGTCTGAAGCGATTTCAGACCATTCACGGCATTTTTAATAATTGGGTCATTCTTTGAGTAACCCAGGGATAATAACGCAAAGATCATTAAAAAGGTCGAACTGAAATAACTATAAAACGTTCCATCCGGTTCAATGCGCTCCAGCATATATTTTTTTGCCCGGTCCATCGCCATTGAGTGCAGCTGCTCGGGCAAACCCAATAATTCTTCAATGCCCTCTTTGATAGAGGATAATAAAGACCGCCATTCTTCCTGAATTCCCCAATTCGGTATGCCAGCTCGGGACAGTCTTAAATCGGAAAGGTCGGGGCTATTTTTCGTTATTAAACTAAATTTATTTTCTGCCAGAATCAGAATTGGCGCAAGATTCACTCGCCCATACACAGAAAACTGATAGAAGTTAAAGGGAAAAGAAAGAGGCAGAAGCATAACTTCGACAGGGATTGGAAAGGATGAGGGCCACTCGTACTGTCCGGTGGAAGAAAGCATGATTTGCGTAAATAGATTTACATTTTCCATCCCGCCATTCTCCAGGATAAACTGCTTGGCAGCAATCATCCTCGGGTCTTCCTTCTGAACATAGCCGGAATATAAAAGCGCGTAATAAGCCTCCAGCGTGGCAGTGGCATTTCCATCCCTTTCATCGTAAAAAAGCTTCCAGGCGCCATTTTGATTCTGCTTGCTCAATATGCGGGAAACCAGCCCCCAAATTAATTTTTCATCATGTATTTCCAGTGTCCTTAATAAAATGATCATATAGGCATCTGTTGAAATGCCTGTTTCAAATGGATATTTCCATGATCCATCATGGGACTGCTCATTTTTTAGCTTATTGATTAACCTGTGAATGCCATGAATGGTGTTGGTCATGATATGCACATTCCTCTCCCGGTAAAATTCATCATACTGATACATATTCATCTGGCAGGGGGAGAATTCATGGAGGAGGGGATCCCAATCTTTTTGCGAAAAAAACAAGAAAAATCCCCTATGGATGCAATAAAAGAAGAATTAAAGAAAAGGAAAAAAGTCCAGAAAGCTGTAAATCTATCAGAAGAAGAAAAGAAGATCCTGCAGCAAATTAAACGTGAAACCCAGGAATGGAATAAAAATAATGTCACAAGAACAAAAGCTTATCTGGATTTCTACCGGCAGTATCCGGAGGTTCACTGGGCGTTTCTCGGGCATATGGTTTCCCGGAATGGCGGCTGGAACATGACGGATCTTAAGGGTGAGCTGCTGTCCAGATTATTATCGGACAAGGAGAAGCAATCCTTTTTTTCTTTTTTGGAAAGAGGGAATTGGCTTATCTTTCAGGATGCCTATCCGCAATTTTTGATTTATCGTGAAAGCCTGAAAAGAAACAGACCGTTATTTTTCCTGTTTCCTTTCTTCAATATCTCCGTCTTTATGGAAGCAACCTGGAATTGCTTCTGGAGAAACCCGCAGTCAAACTTTCTCACGATAGCCCTGATTATTAATGAACAAAGCTATCTGGAAAAAAGGGTGATTCAGAATCACAGTTATAAACATGATGTTTTTCAAAAGCTTGAATTTAAGCTTCAGGAGCTGCTATCACTCAATCACATCCTTTTCCCATACAAAAAGGGAGGAGCGACTCTTTTGAGGGGACAGACCTTATATCATTTTGAGTCATTGCATGAACGAATCTTATTAGGGAAGAGGCTGTATGCTGTTCTTTTCAGGAACAAGGATGTGCTGGCACTCACGGAACAGTGGGCGAACCGCCACCCCCATACGGGCTCAAGGAAGGATTATTGGCCAAACATTTTTAATGTGATCCATGAAGGGCTTCCAGGTGAAAAATATCAATTTCAATTAAAATCGTGCAAACTGAGGCCAGGAGGGAGAAGAATCTTTAGTCCCACCCTTGAACACGCATGGGAAAACGTAAGACATGCAGAAGCGGAAAAAGGGGATTGGTTTGATCACGACAATGGACTGAATGATTTTAATGAATTAGAAGATAACATTAATGGGGAGATTCAGGATGCATACTGTCAAACACTTGAAAGACTCGAGCTCGCAGCCCTTGCAAAAAAAGCCGTCACAAATTGGCATTAAAAGCTACATACCCGCCATGCTGCTGGCTTCCTTACTGGGGACTTATTTAGATCTCTATTATGTCGGAAAGGAGCTTTACGACTTTCCGATTCGCCCCCTTCCATCGATTTTTACTATCAATATAGGATTTACACTGCTGGTCCTTCCCATCACCATGATTCTTCTTTTGAAAATCATGCAAAGGTGTAAAAGCTGGTTAAGGGTCCTATTGGTATTGTTCATCAGTTTGGCGATGGCGGTTATGGAAAAAGTGGCAGAGGATCTGGGACTGTTCGTTCATGCCGATGATTGGAACCACTTGAATACGTTTGTGGGCTATTGCGTATTTATTGGGCTGGTATATGCATTTCATGGATGGGTGAAGAGGGAGAGAGAATAAGAGACTGGCATGGAAAGAATTATAGTTTCCATGCTGCTCTTTTTTATTTGGAAAAGAATAAACAACAATAGTTATGTAATATGTTTAACTGTAGATGAACATGGAAAAGCGATGTAACAGCCATTAAGGGTTTCATTAGAGGTGCATTTTTATAAATTGAAGCTAAATTTACACACGGATAGACAATTAAAATGTCGCAAAAATAATACAAAAAGACTCCCCGTGATCAAGTCACAAAAATCCAAAATGTATATTAAAATGACCATCAATTTGTAAGTGAATTTGATGGCATTTTTTATCGATATAACGCGAATAATTATAAAAATAGAAGTGAAATTGCAGTCCAATCGTATATCAAAATGTAAGGTTACAGAGATTTCTGTTACCTCGCAAATTGGACTGCAAAATGCTGTGTTTTTTATTTACAAAACCACGTTTTTCTTTGGCTTTGGCTCTGTTAATATTCATTGATGATTTTCGTATAGGTATGAGAATTAATAGGCGGAGAATTTCCGGCTAATGTATATAGAGAAAGCTTAAGAAGCAGAGATAAGCGGAGGAATTCCGGTTAACTGCTCTAAATAAGCCAAACTTCTAAAATTTGGTTCATATAAGCGGAAAAACTCCGCTTATTCTTAAGGAAATATGGGTATTTCCCAATTTAAACGGAATTTTTCCTGTTATTTTTCAAACACAGTGAAATCAACATTCAGTTTTAAAATGTACCTTGGCCATAAAATGCATTTTGCTCTTTGTAATGTTCTTACATAACAAAAAGCACTGCATTTTGCAGGACAAAGTGCATAACAAATATAAGGAGATTTATAAACGTATTTTTATAAAAAGTGACAGATATCTGAACACGTTACCGTGATCCGCAAGTTTTTAATGCAGCAGGAAATATTATAGTCTTTTTTAACAAAAGCATCTGATTGTTTAATTACGGCTGCTCTACATATTTTTGCTTTCCTGAAGAAGTTTGGATTCTCCTGTACGTTCCCATTCTTCTACTGTTTCATATGCTTTTTCAGGAGAATATCCCTTCCCTACAAGAACTCCCATTAGAATAAACTCTTGAAGAATGTGTGTCATATTAATTCCTCTTTTAACGTCCTCCAAGCCTTCTTTTACCAAAAACTCCGTATGTCTTACCCATTCATCAGGAGTCTTTCCGAAAGCTAGTGTTTTCCCATTTCCATTAGCCAAACCTTCTTCCATTGCCATTGCATCTGCCTTTGTTTTATGAACGGTACCAAATGGATGGTTTGGCGGGGCATATATGGAGTACAGTTTCAAAGGAACATTTCCTGTGTTTGTGACATTGTGCCACACTCCAGCCGGTATCATAATAGCAGAGTCATCAAAGATTCTCCATTGGAAACTTAAATTATCTTTACTTTTGCCCATTTGCACAATCCCCTGACCTTGTTCAATACGTAAGAACTGATCCACATCAGGGTGAATTTCCAATCCGATATCTTCGCCAACATTAAGACTCATTAATGTAACCTGCAAATGATTTCCTGTCCATAGTGCAGTACGATACGTGTTGTTTTGTTTGGCGGCCTCATTGATATTTATGACAAATGGGTTTGATCCATAATCCTTTAATACGTTTCTGTTATCACCATAAAAAGACCGATAAGAACTAAATGTCAACTCATTAGGAAGAGCCCAATAACCAGTAGGATTTCCGTAAGTATGCGCTGGTACATTTGCATAATAAGGATTTTGATACGTGTAGGGCATATAGTACATTTTCCTCCATCCCTTCATATTATTTATTATCAATAAATTATCTTATGTACGTAGAAGAGGAATGTACTTATTAATGTTAAATGACCTCTTACAATCCCAGGTACATTTCAATTCCCTTTATATAGTCTAATAGGAGAATAATTTGGAATTAGGAGCGCGATGGGCCAAAACAACTGCTCAGCAGCAGGAAAATAATTCAAGAGGTGAAAATACAATCCATGTATGCGAAAAATTTTTACTCCCATAATCAACCCACTTATCATAATTTGCAACAATCATTAGAAAGACAAAATGCTAACGACTACGGAGCCAAAGGGGCTTTGAATGCCCCAACATTAACCTTACCTCAGATGCTAACTTATGCTTTACAAGACGAATTTCTTGCTCAGGCTAGGTATAATAATATTCTTTTAAACTTTGGTTATATACGTGCGTTTGCCCGAATCCAAGAAGCTGAATTAAGGCATATTAGTGCGTTACTTCCTCTTTTTGAACGATATCAAGTACCTGTTCCAGAAGATATTTCAAGGATGTTTGTTACTACCCCTGAAACTATAAAAAACGCTTTTGCCTTTGGAGTACAAGGCGAGATTGAGAATATAAGTATGTATAATAAATTTCTTTCTTTAAATCTTCCGACGGATGTCAGAACAGTTTTTACACAGTTAAGAAATGCATCATTGAACCATTTGGATGCATTCGAAAGAGGCCTAGCCCGAAATGATGTTTGGAAAAAATAGTTCCCTTTGTGAGTCTATGGGAGCCTTAAGGAAATGAGGTGGATAATCTTCCTTTGAGGGATATCCACAATTATTTTAATGAAATAAATTGATTACACATTCCAATTCACTCTATGGGATCCGACCATTAGAGGTCTGGATTGTAATGATTGCACTTAACCCAGGGGTGCATTACTATGGTGCGTTAGTCCAAGAAGGATTAAAGCTTTTCTCGTTGTACTAACGGTACAGTTTAGATTAATAAGCCAAGTCGTATGTTTGGTGAATTTATTGCTTGTTCAATTTTTTGGAATACACGCTCCTAAAACAGTAATTAACATATCTTATGGTTAATTACTGTTTTAGGAGTGAAATATATGTACTACCATAATCATTTTCCGTATATGAATCAGTACCCTAATTATCTTAACGATTGTACGAATTTTACTCATTTATCAAATAGAAATTTACTTAACAATTATCAAACTAGGTTTACAACTAATAATTTTGCATCGAATAGTTTAAATAGGGGCAGAACTAGCTTTTCAAAAGAGGAAGCAGCAGCAATAGCTTTACTTTTAGGTATTGACTTTACCAAAAATAAGTTTGATTTAGATGAGTTTTGGATGGGGGTAAATACTGAACTTGAACACGGGAAACAATCCAGCCAAACGAATGTTACAGGGGATGACCCACTAATTACGGGGAAAATTGCATTGGCTCATCTTAGCGAGTTTCCTGATTATTATAAAAGATTAAAAGTTCTTGAGGAGGAAGCAAAAGCATATTGGAACAAATAATTATCCTATTAGAAATTTGTATTGTTTGAATACCAAAATAACAATTTTTGATTTGCAACATACATTTCAGCAATTTAATGGTTTTGATTGTGAAGAATTACAAATGGGTGCTTTGAAACAATAAGAAATAAAAATAAAGGAGCCTAAAATACGCAAGTTTTTATACACTGCATGTATATTTAGGCTTTTTTACATTCATAAAACATATTGCCATAAACATCATTTTTTAATTGCCCAATACATAAAAGATGATAAGTATAATAGAAACGATCAAAAGCAGTGAATTTCATTTGCGAAATCCACTGCTTTTATTCTTATTTTTAGATATGCTTTTTCTGTGCGGGAAAAGGTATTTCTTCACAATATTAACATTCATTTGGGTTATCATTTTGCCATGTTCAAAGTAATAAGGGCTTAAAAGAACGTCTTTGAAACTATTCATCCAGCCTTTTATCAGCCTATTACTTTAGTAGTCCGTAACAATGACGTCTCTTTCTAAAAATGTTTCGATTAACTCACTAATTTGAAAAGCGACTTGGGGCGCATCATAATTTTCAAATGCATGTTTATAGTTCTTTTTATAGCCCAGGGTTTCGTCGTAATGGGCCATGTGGCGCTTTATGTCTTCTTCAGGATCCTGACGCTCTTTTTGACGCTCAATAACCGTATCACGATCTGCAAAAATAAAGAAGCACATGACACGTTCACCATACACCTTTTTTAATTTTTCTGCACCTTCAGGATTCAAAGTCAAATAAATGAGGTTATGCTTTTGAAATGCCTTGACGATATCTTCTTCGCGAATCCCATAATAATACCCATCGATTTCAACACTCTCGAGAAATTCCTGCTGTTCTTGCATAAGTTTGAAGGTTTCTACAGTGACGAATTGATAGTCTTCACCATCTTTTTCATAATGCCGGGGGGAGCGGGTGGTGTAGGAAAGAACGGTTTGCATATCAAACGCAGTAGCGACCATTTTAGCAATGGTTTTTCTTCCTGAACCATCAGGGCCGGTATAAATAAATATTTTTTCTTTTCCTTTAATCTGATACATACATAACCTCCATTATTAAGATTTTTAGGCTGTTTTCATAAACTTTGTTGCTTTTTAAACAAGTTGTGCGGAAAGGTTGATTTCCGCTCCAGGATGCTCGCTTTCCGCGGGGCGGGCGGTGAGCCTCCTCGGCGCGCAGCGCCTGTGGGGTCTCACCTGTCCCACTCCTCCCGCTGGAGTCTCGCACCTTACGCTCCAATCAACCAACCTTATTTATCAATGTTTTTATTCACAAATCTAAAATAAAAACAACAAACTTTTAGAAAACAGCCAAATTTTAAGAAAGAAACATCTCCCCCGGGAAAGTTATAGTCTGTTCTTTTGCAGCACCCATTTGGAAAGCTCTTTTTAATAATGAGTGAAGATGTCCCTTATATGATTGTACATTAATATTCGTTCCAATTTGCATAAATTCGTTAATATTAACAGAAAATTCAAAAGTTAGTATTCTTAAGGCTCTGTTAAATTGGCCTGTTGATTTCAGCACGAGGCACTCCCTTTCCGCGGGCGGTCCGGGAGCCTCCTCGTCGCTTTGCTCCTGCGGTGTCTCCCTTTGATCCGCACTCCCGCAGGACTTTGAATAAGCTTCCTTGATTAAGCACCGCACGAAGGAAATGCGAATGCATTTTCGAGGAGCTCGTGCCTTCCGCTCCAATCAACAGGGTGCTAAAAAATAACAATAAACTTTCAGAGAGCTGTTCTTAAAATAATTTTACAAAGGAATCTAGTATGTATTTTTGCAATTCATGGAAAACTCAGGAGCAGCAAAATTTCTTCTATAAGACAATTATTAGTTTTTACAGCGGTTTATTAAGGGGAGTTAACAGTCTATTTACAATTAGGTGTACTTCCGATGGTTCGACATTTTTTTAAGAATGACTTGTTATAATGACATTGTTTTAGGAAGGAGAGGGGGGAAATCGACTTAAGATAAACTAGCAGCAGTCACGGATTGCCTTAGAGTTTAGCAGCAAGATTCATAACCACCTTGTGAGAAAGCTATTTTGCATTGATTAGTAGTATTCGTGTCAAAAGGATACAAGGAGGAAACGTGGATGGAGCTTTTCCTTTATATTGGGACCTATCTATCCGTCTCAGTTGCTCTTGGCTGGCTGATTTCCATTGCTTTTAAACTGTTTCTAGAGTAGGTTCAATTTTGGTTTGTAAAAGGCAAAGTTGTAGATTAAAAGTTATTGGAGAAGGGTTTCAACGGAGAGATTTTCATAGGTTCCCAGAAACAAAGAATTAAAAGAGACTTGATACATACAGCCAGATCATACATACAACATCGAATCCATTCGTGTTTTTGGTTCGTACAGAAAGATAGATCGGCTACTCTTACTATCCAGGGAGGGAATTGACGTGTGGATTTTAACCCTTTTTTTACAAGACAGCATTAAAATGTTTGAGTATGATAACAAGGATGAAGCGAGAGTAGAGTTTGAAAAGGCAGATGGATGTAAGATTCTCTCTGAGATCATCCATTATGTGGACTTTGAAAAAGAAGGAAAGGTAAAAAGAGGAAAAGCCAGAACTCCCCCTTGGAAATTTTAAGAGAAGATTATGGGGGTCAGTCCCCCATTAGGTACTGAATTCCTTAGGATATAATAAACCATCTATATACCCAAAATATAGATGGTTTATTTCATTCATGGGTTCAAATAAAGGTTTCTGACCCCGGCTGCTTAAGTTGGGCATCACTAAGTAATTGGTTAAGAGCAAAGTCAATATTGGAATGATTTTTTGGTTCCAGCCATTCTTCCTGAATGATTACATAAGAGCAATTTTTGCTATTTAGGTAACTATAAATGATCTGGGCTTGATCAATTTCATGCCTGCTTACATCGATCGGTGTAGGATCATGGTTTTTTAAATAGGGTAAGATCGTTGTTTTTATGTTTTCACTCAGCTGTTCAAGATTGTTTTCTATTGAATACTTTTGGCTAAAAAGGACCTTTGTCCTTTTAATAAGGAAAAATTTAATGAAGCTATCATTTATTTTTTCGATGATGGCGATTAGATGGTTTTTTTCTGTGAACTCGATCATTTTTTCTTTTTTTAACAAGGCGTTTACTGCCTGTATCGAATCCCTATATTTTGAGGCAGTTTCAAAATCACATTTCTCAGCTGCGGTGATCATCATGTGCTCCATTTCCTCGACTAGCCTCATGTCTTGGCCATTAAGAAATGCAATTAACTTGTCCAGGACTTCATTGTACTGCTGGATCGCAGCACCTCCCATACATAGACCATTACACAATCCTAACGAGACATTTAAGCAAGCTGTGTTCGAATGGTAAGGATTGCTGCAATTTAGTTTAAAGCAGTCCTTTATCCCCTGGATGGCTTTTGCCGCAGTATTTTTGCTTGTAAAGGGTCCAAAATATAGTTTGCCGTCACGCGCAGCAGGGTTATAAGTTATTTCGATTTGGCGATAATCAGTGTTGACCGCAATTCCTATATAGACAAAGGACTGCGGGCTTTTCATCATCCGATTATACATCGGATGCCATTCCTTAATGAGCTGACATTCCAGCATGAATGCTTCAAATTCGGTATCTGTCTGGATATATTCAAAGTCCTTTAAGTGATGGATCAGTTTTTTTACCTTGGGCGAATGAGTACTCGAATGCCTGAAATAGGTTTGAACCCGATTCTTTAAGTTTTTCGCCTTGCCTACATAAATAATTTGGTCAGAGGAATCTTTCATAAGATAAACGCCCGGTGATAAGGGCAGCTTTTTCACTTTTTCTGATAGATTTATTGTTACTCAGCCCTTTACTCGATTATATCTATCAAGTATTTTATCACGATTGAACGGGAAACTGGCAAATTATCGCTTTAAGTTATTCACTCAGGGGCGGGACGAATTCCAGATTCGATTGCTCCTTGAAACCACCCATATATTATGGCAGGTGGGAACGAACCAAGTTAGGCGTACATAATATGAGCAAGGGAAAATAGAGCAAGTTGGAGGGAGAGGAATAACATGTATCGTAATGGAATGAATCAACAGGGTTCACCCAATGGACTGATGCAAGTTGTAGTAGTGGAGCCTTTTGTGTATGCAGCACTTCATAGCCTGATTGGAAAGAGAGTGGTTATTGATACATCACGCGGTCCAGTAGACGGAACGATTGCTGATGCAAAACCTGACCATGTAGTGGTTCAACAACATGATTCTACATTCTTTGTTCGTATTAGTGAAATCATTTGGATTATGCCAGAGTCTAAATAATTCTTACCTTATTTAAACATCCGATTGCAAGAATTAAAGATCGAGCTGTCTATGAGGCAGCTTTTTTGTGTGCTCAAGGGCATTTGGCGGCACTAGAGATATGCAAAATGGAGTAAAGTGGTACGAGCAAAATAAAGTTTAATATAAAAAGTTGCTTTCAGCTAGGAAGATGACTTATACAAATCATAGATATTTGCATTAAATATAATAAGAGTAACAGAAAAGAGATAACGATCATTTGTGGAGTTGTAATTAAATTATTCTCTTAATTTAGGTATTATGGCTCCTTAGCAGCCATTGATCAAGAAAAGGACGGACATAAATTAGCAGCACAAAATAAACAGTCAAAATTACTGGAGAAATGACAAACCAATAGCTAATGAAGTTTTTAATCATTTATTTAAATGGAAAGAAGGAATGTAAAATGCTTAGCTGCGAAAATCGGAAAGGACTAACTGTGAGCTCTGGTCCGATTCATATCCCTGCTTTAAATCAAGGGAACCTTGTGAATGACAGACTTGTTGTTACTATTAAAAATCACTCCAACCAAGCATTTCAAGCGAGCGTTGTCGTCGAAGAATGCAGACCTGATTTAACCACCACAATCATGCTTCCCTCCGCTAGTAATATCAACGAAAGAACGTTAGCTTCTTTTCCTAAAGAAACGATTCCTGGTAACAAGTGCAGAGTATATAATGTAGCAATACCCGTTAATTCGTTTCCTTTTATTAAAGTGACTTCCCCAAGGGTGACTATGAAGCAATTGAAGGAAGACCAGCAGGTGGTAAACTGGAGATTAGCGTAGTTGCCGGCACAGGAAGAACGCTTACAGATCTTCCTGCACATGGACTGCGAATTGCTGATGCAGCCACATTTGTCCCTTATGGAAGCTGGTTTATTGAATAACCTGATTCTAATTTCTCCCTATTAAGTTCTTGCAGAAATGCCCTGGTACAAAATAGATAGGGGACAGGCCCAACACAGTTAATTACTCTGTGAAAGGATAATAGAGAGACAAGTTTAATTCGAAGTTCCTTCCCAATGCTGGATGATAAGAGAAAGGACTTAATTGGTGCTGCCAAGGTGCCAGGCTTAATACTCAAAATAATTAGCAGATAAAGGAGAGAGCACACAAGCCAGAAGTTCTATCTCCTAGTTTAGCGGTTTAAAATAGTTGGATATAAAGACAAAAGCCTTCCATCAAGCGATGAAAGGCTTTTTGTCTGTACTCATTCTTTCGTCAGAACAGACAGAACTTCACCGGTAATACTTTGCGCTTCCTGCTTAAATGCAGCGGGAAGGGCCGTAGCGATCGGGTGAAACACTTCCGTTTTCATTCAAGTTATGAGTATCACCTTGATCCGGGGCGAGAGTACAGGAAATTAAAAAGGTTTTTGAGTTATAAGGGAATAAGACTTCAGCAAATTTGATTAAAGTTTCTTTTACATATGTCATAGGAATTGAAGTGTGAATTGCATACATTACTTTTAAATTTACCTGAGCCTTTATATGGAAAAATGAATTCAATTGTCCAATTTTGGAAACCTTAACCCTTATTAAATGAAACGTGGATATATAGCTCATATCCTAAACCAATCCATGATCCTACGGAGGTGTGAAGTATTGGCAAATAAGATTGTAAATTTATGTATATATTTTACGCCCAGAGATGGGGTCGAAAGTATTGACATTGAAAATGATGTAAAAAGGGCATCGTTAATTTGGAATCAATGCGGAATCGAATTCAAGGTTAAGAAGAAGTTTACATCAATTGACTTGCCGGATTTGGCAAATTTTTCATTTGCTGATAAAGAAATAACCCATTGTGGAGACTTAACAAATGCTCCAAATACGGCAGTGAATATAAGGCTTGAAAAAATGTTAGCATTTCGTCCGGAATGTGATGAAACGGATGTTGCTGTCTATTATGTGAGCGGAAAAACGTTTTCAGATGGAACCACAACCTCCTGTTTCTACCCTCAACAAGTCGCTGGAAAAAAGCTGTTCTCTATTGTATTAACAACCGGTGCGATAAATACAGATTATCTTGCCCATGAGCTTGGACACGCATTATTTGTTCGTCCTAATGGCAACTATGATGATCCTGATCCGAAAAGGGATCCAGCAGATAAAATTCACAATACTGATCAATGTTACTTGATGCACGTTCCGGTAGGCGGGATTAAAATCACTCAACCACAATGTGTACTTGCGAATAAAAGCACCCTATTAAAGGAACCGATGCCACCTGCTGACCTGTTTCGATTAATTAAAATCGATGGTACTTTGTTTATTAACGACTATGATTGGCCTGATGATGATGACTCTAAAACCTTTGTCTTACCCCATAAAGAGTTGAAGGTGAATCCCTTCAATATAGTGAATACTTGGGAGTTCACACATGTTGTCGATGAAGTTCGGGTCAAGGTGATACTAGAGTTTTGCTGGAGTATGAATTCCTCCATCACTCTTAATTCTTTCTTATTCCTATATGAAGGGGTCAATGGCAAGACGACCGATGATCTTGATGGGCTTCAATTATCAACGGATATCATTCCTAAGGATGCTCAAAATTTTGCGGTTGAATCGAATGTTATTAATGTAGAAGAAGATGAAGTTGATGATATTGGGTATTTAGAGTTATTTATTTCTAACGATATAGACCCGAACCCATAAGGAGGTTAGAAAATTGAGTAACAAGTGTGTAAAACTTTGTATCTATATAACTCGCGGTGTCAGCAAGAGTGATAAAGACATTCTGGAAGACGTACGTAAAGCTTCAGCCATTTGGACTCAATGCGGGGTTGAATACAGGATCAAAAACAGGTTTACACCTATACAGTTACCAGATCTGAACGTTTCTTTTCAAAACAAAGAAATCACATTTTGCGGCACTCTATCGAATGCTCCGGATACGGCAGCAAATGCTAAGCTTAAACAATTATTGGCTGTTCGGAAAGAATGCACGGAAGATGAAATTGCTGTCTATTATATCGGGGGAGATACTTTCGAAGATGGCGTATCAACCTCTTGTTTTTACTTCCAAGAAGTCGATAACCAGAAGCGATTCTCAGTATTATTAACAAATGGCGCCACTTCCGATCATTTAGCTCATGAACTTGGACATGCTCTATTGGTTCGTGAAAATGGAAAGTATGATGATCCCATTAATCCGGATCCAGCTGATAAGATCCACAACACGGATCCATGTAATTTAATGAATAAAGCAATAAAAGGTATTAATATAAAGGAGAGACAATGTGTAATTGTGAATGACAGTCCGCTTTTAAAAGAGTGGTCGCCGCCTTCAGATATGTTCAGGAACATTCATGTGCGGGGCAGTTTATTTATCAGGGACGATGATTCATCTATATTTGATGCTCATGCAGCTGATACAGAAACCCATATCATTAAGCCCTTTGTAGAAAAGCTTGGACCTTTGAAAACGCATGAAGCTTATGCTATTGGCATTTTTACGACGGATGAAGTCCAAATCTTTATTGATTACGACTGGACATGGAATTTTGATTCCTCTATAACACTCGAAATAGGCATGCGTTTATATGAAGATGATGATATAGTTAGCGGACTCATTTTCGATGACCTCGATGGCAAGAACTCAAAAATAGTTAAAATACCAAAAGATGCTGTTGATTTTGAAGTGAAATTAAATGTTTTGAACGAGGATGAAAATGAATCAACGTTTGGAAGCCTTAAGCTTTTTATTTCTAACGAGATAGGCTTTTCAGGAGACAATTAACTCATAGATTTTTATTATAAAGGAGAAGGCATAGTAGCTGGAAGTTACAGCGTTCTTGAGGTTCACATAAGTTGGATATAAAGACAAAAAGCCTATTCATCCAGCGATGAAAGGCTTTTTGTATGTAATCACTCTTTCGTCAGAACAGACAGAACTTCATCGGTGATTCTTTGCGCTTCCTGCTCTAATGCAGCGGGAAGGGCGGTAGCGATCGGGTGAAATACTTCAACGATATGGTAATTCTTGAATCCCTGTACCTGGGTGGCAGTTATTCCTTGTACGAAGAAATTGACGGAAACAGATTGCATGTCGTTGTAGCCGGCTTCGGAAACTGAGTGTCATGTAAGCTAGAATATCCCATTTTACTCCTTCAGATTATTAGCCTCTCAAGTTATTGTAGCCCTAAAAATGTTCTTATGCTCTTGCCTAGGTATGTAAAATCATGATATTCACCTGGTGGAACTCTACCTTTAAGCAAAAAAGTGATTTGAGTGTGAAAAATAGAAGTATTTACACCGTCTTAGCATGAGATTATTTTTTATGAATATAAATTAACTAAATATAGTATCTATAATTTTGCCTGAATTAAACTTTTACTCATGGGTTTTTAGCCTATTATATGGGAATCCCCATATAAATTTATTATCAAAACTAGCAATTTATAAAGATGAAACTATTTGCCAGAAATAATATCAGGAGCAGGAGGCAAGAGAAAATGGAAAGTAATACTTTAAAAGATAAATGCATATTGATAACTGGAGCGAGCCGTGGAATTGGGAAAGCTATAGCCCTGGCATGCTCAAGTCAAGGTGCCAATGTAATTTTAACTGGGAGAAATACTGAAAAATTAGAAGCAGTATGTCAAGACATACAGATGAAAGGAGGAAAGGCGCAATATTTTGTATTTGACTTACAGGATGAAATCTCAATTCAAAATAATATAAATACAATTTTACACCAAGTGGGAGATGTAGATGTTCTAATTAATAATGCTGGTATGGGCCACTGGTCAAAAATAGATGATACCTCTATAGAAATATGGGACCAGGTAATGAATGTAAACTGCAGATCAACATTTCTGATGTGTAAGCTTTTGTTGCCGCATATGTATAAGAAAAAGCAAGGCCATATCATTAACATTTCTTCCGTAATGACTACTCGCAGTGTTCAAAACCTGGCTGCGTATATCTCCTCGAAGGCAGCAGTAGATGCATTTACAAAATGCTTGTATGCAGAAGCAAAACAGCACAATGTAAAAGTCACATTATTATCCCCTTCTCAAGTTGATACCGAATTTCGCGATAATATGACGGAAAGGGCTCCAATGAGTTCCAGCCAGAAGGCAAAAATGCTTCAGCCAGCAGACGTTGCAGATGCAATAATATGGTTATTAAATACCTCACCTAGGTCAATTCCCGTATCCCTAAATATTGAAATGCAGGGTGAACAATAATTTAGAAAAAAGTTATCTATTTTTTAAAACAAATTGTATACAATTTGTATATTTAATGTCTACCACTCATATATTTAAATGACAGCCAGTCTTTCATCTTGAATATTTGCAATATAAACAATACTCAATAAATAAAGATTGCTATGAAATAAAATAACAGGTGATAGAATATGTCCAATGCTCAAAGAGCTTATGAAGCAATTAAGGAAAAAATTTTAACTGGTTCTTATGAACCAGGACAAACATTAACTGAGCATCAGCTAGTTGACGAATTGGAGATGAGCAGAACACCAATTAGGCAGGCATTGCACAAGTTAACGATTGAAAATCTATTGAAAAGCCATCCAAATAAGGGTGTAGTAATAAAACAAATGACAGCAAAGGAAATACAGGATTTATTTGAATTTAGGTATGTGCTGGAAAAACATGTGTACGAACAACTATTTGCGCAAAATAAAGTGAAGGAGGCTTATACCCAGTTAACTGAAATACAAACCTCATTGAAGAATACAAGTCTTGATGCTCTGACAATTATGAAAATAGATCACCTGTTTCATAAAAAAGTAATTGAACTAACTGGAAATAGTTTGATTTTAGCCAATATGGAAAATATTCGTGACCAAATCCTATTAATCGGGACGAAAATCCTGTCATCATCTAAAAACGTTAACTTTGAATCAAACAAAGAACATGATGAAATATTAGAGGCTTTGAGGAAAGAAGATTTAAAAGAAGTTATTAACAAGGTTAATAGGCACATTGAAAACACTCATAAAAGAATATTATTAGTTTAATGCAGTTTAATAATTTAGGGGGTATTTTAATTTATGAAAAAAAGGTTTTTTTCATTAATTTTGCTTTCGGTGCTGATGTTACTTGTGTCTGCTTGTGGGTCTAATAATACTTCTAATCAAACACCTAAAGGGGAAGACGATGGCTCATCTAACAGTGATAAAGCCGTAGAATTATCAATTGGTCTGCCAGGTGCTGAAGATCATCCATTTACGGTAGCTGCTAATAAATTTAAAGAGGTTTTGGATGATGCCGGTGGAGGAGCTTTTGATGTTAAGATTTTTCCTAATTCACAGCTTGGCGGAGAAAGGGAGACGGCCGAATCAGTTCGTATGGGCAGTTTAGATATGACAGTAGTAACAGTTGATGGAGCTATGCCTGCATGGATTCCAGAGACTCAAGTTTTTACAGTTCCGTACATTATTCGTGACAGGGAGCATGCATATAAAGTTTTAGAGGGAGAAGTAGGTCAATTGTTAACAAAAAGAGCAAATGAAGAGGGATGGGAGAATCTGGGCTACTGGGAATTAGGGGTTAGACATTTTACAAATAATGTAGGACCTGTAGAAAGTCCAGAAGATTTAGAAGGACTAAAAATGCGTGTTCAGGAGTCAAGAGTTTGGTTTTCCCTGATTAACGCATTAAAGGCAACTCCAACACCTATTGCTTTTAATGAATTATATTCTGCATTAAGCCAAGGGGTAGTTGATGGGCAAGAAAACCCATTGCCTACAATTGCTGCGCAAAAATTTTATGAAGTACAAAAATATTTATCACTTGATGGACACACTTATACTCCGGCGTTTGTTCTTATCAGTCAGAAAAAATGGGCCAGCTTGACAGATGAGCAAAAAAAGTTAGTTCAGAAGGCAGTTGATGAAACAACACCATATATTCGAAATTGGATTGTTGAACAGGAAGAACAGCTTGTCTCAGAACTTAAAGAGAAAGGAATGGTCATTTCAAAGCCGGATTTAGAAAAATTTAGAGAAGCAACGAAAGAAATACCAGGGGAGATTTCAGACATTGTACCAAAGGATTTAATAGATAAAGTAGTTAACACCAAGTAAGTAAGAAAATAGTGAAGATATCCGACACTGAACGATTTGAAAGGTGTCAGGATATCTTCTTACAATCCTAATAAGGGGGCAAATCATGCAATGGGTTGATAACACCATACAAAAGATATTATCCTTCCTGCTTAGTATCTCTATAATTGTATTAACAATTTCAACTTTCTTACAAGTTTTCTCTAGGTTTGTATTTGATTTACCGCTGCCTTGGTCGACCGATGTGATAAGAATTTCTTTTTTCTATATCATTTTTATTTCCATGCCTCTCTTAATGAGTAAAAAAGAACATATCTCTATTGATATCCTGCTCAGTGTACTGCCAAAAAAAGTCACCAAGTATTTAGAGATTGCCATCCTTTTATTTATATTATTTTTTGCGATCGTTTTATGCATATCAGGTTATCAATTCATGCTGAATTCAGGGAGCCAGTTCATGCCTTATCTTAGAATAACCATGTTTTATGTTTATGCAGTTATCCCTTTTTCAAGCTTATTAGTGATCCTCTCAACAATCTTACTATTAGTCAAAGAGCTGAAGCAGCTTTTTTTAAAAACTGAGTAAAACATGGTGAAATTCAAAAAGTGAGGTGTATACTTTGCCAGGTTGGTTTATTTTCATTTTATTAATTTTTTTGCTTTTGGGAATCCCAATCGCATTTGCACTTGGGGGAATTTCTTCAATTAGTATCTTATTAGACGGCAGTCCCATTACCCAGATTGCGCAGGGGATGTTTACAGGTATAGACTCATTTCCCTTAATTGCTATCCCTCTATTCATTCTGGCTGGTGAATTAATGGCTAAAGGGGGGATGACTAGAAGATTAATTGATTTTGCCAACTCATTAGTTGGTCATTTTCCTAGCGGTCTTGCTATTGTTAGTGTTCTTGCATGTATATTATTTGCTGCGATTACAGGTTCTGCTATTGCAGCAACCGCTGCTGTTGGCGGAATAATGATTCCCATCATGAAAAAAGAAGGCTACGATGTTAAGTTTGTGGCCCCATTGCTAGCTTGTGCAGGTACAATTGGCCCTATTATTCCACCAAGTATTCCTTTATTAATTTATGGAACATCAGCAAATGTATCGATCGCGGAGTTATTTATTGGTGGAATTATACCAGGAATATTAATGGGGATTGGGCTTATCATTGCAAGTTTTATAATAGGCAAAGCAAGGCGTTATAAGGGCAGAGATAAGAGAGCAGAACTAAAAGTTGTTCTTATAACTGGTAAAGATGCCGTCTTAGCCCTATTGACACCGCTTATTATTATAGGTGGTATTATTAGCGGCAGCTTCACTGCTACAGAGTCAGCGGTAATTGCTGTATTTTACGCTTGGATAATCAGTATGTTTATTTATAGGGAATTAAAAATTAAGGATTTGTATGAAACATTTAAAAGTTCGGCGATTTTAACTGGACAAATACTAATTATCGTTTCTGCGGCTGGGCTGTTTACACGATTACTTACGATCAACCAGGTTCCTCAAAAAGTATCTGATTTCATTCTTTCATTTGCAGATTCACCAGGTATTTTCTTATTGGTTATTAACATAATTCTATTAATTGCAGGCACTTTTATTGATACTACTAGTGCAATTGTCGTTTTCACACCAATTTTCATGCCAGTCGTGCAATCATTTGGTCTGGATCCGGTTCATTTTGGCGTATTAATGACAATGAACCTGAGTATTGGTATGGTGACACCTCCTCTGGGAGTTTGTCTTTTTGTAGCCTGCAGCATTGGTAAGATTTCAATTAAGGAAATGGTATTATCAAAGGATTTATGGATCTTTATCTGTGTCTTAATTCTAGTTCTTGGCTTAGTAACTTATATACCGTCGCTCGTATTATTTGGAGTGGAGCTATTTACGTAAAATGTACAGCGAGTGGAGAAGTTCGTGGTCGACAGGGTTAACTGCGTCTACTCTGGCTTGTTCAGTACCCGTATTAATAATATCCCAATCCGCCATTCAAAATAACCTTAACACATTTGAAATTTCTTCATGGATTTTTGGCTCATATTTGATGGCAGGTGTATTGGGGCTTATTTTTTCTATCTATTTTAAATTACCTATTTGCGGGTCTCCATCTGTTCCAGCGGCAGTATTTTTAGGGACAGCATTGAACGGGTTATCTATAAACGAGGCAGCTGCATTATATTTGCTTTCAGGACTTTTGGTTATATTAATTGGTTTCACCAAAATATTTAAATATATTCTAAAACTTATTCCATATGAAGTTGTAATGGCCATGACAGCAGGGCTAATATTCCAGTACATGTTTCAAATATATAGAGGTTTTTCATTTAATTTTCTACTGGCTCTATTTACAGTGAGTGGGTTTTTAATAACCAAATCTTATTTTAGGAATATTCCGGCTATGTTAGGTGCGATTATTCCAAGTACTATTGCTTATATCCTTTTTTATGGTTTTCCAAGGCCTAAATTTGATCATATACATTTTTTACCTAAAATAATTAAACCAGAGTTTAACCTGGAAGCCATACTTCCCTTATTGTTACCTATGATTTGTTTAATTCTATTTACCGAACTCTTTCAAGGAATGGAATCGATCCACTTTCAAGGCTATCATACACCAGCGAATCAAATGGTAACATTTTCTGGGATTGCTATTGTTCTTGCTTCCTTTCTCGGCAGTCATGGAGCTAATACTGCTGGAGCATTGACAACTTTGTGCTCTTCTGACGAAGCAGGTGAAAAACATCAAAGATATCGTGCTTCGATCATTGTCTCTATATTAATGGTGCTCTTTGCCTTATTAAGCCCATTTTTAATATCTATTGTAACTGTTATTCATATCGAGTATATCTTTTTGCTTACTGGGATCGCTATGTTACCTGTTTTAGCAATTGCCATGGATATTAGTTTTTCAAAAAGCAGCTCTTTCTTTTCAGTGATTTTTACTCTTTCTCTATCCATGACGAACACTTTTTATTTGCAAATCCACTCTTCCTTTTGGGCCATTGTGGCTGGTACATTCATTTATTATGTATTTGAAAAAGAAGGAAAAGGAAAACTCACTAATTGTTTACAAATACTATCCAATAAAACAAAAAAATTGAGAGGGGAATAAAAATGAAAAATATTTTATCGTTAAAGATAATGGGATTAGAAAAAACAGAGGAGCTATCTTTTGAGGTTCTTACTCTAATCAATTTTGGATATGGAGGACGTGATAGCAGTCAGATTCAAGCCCATATAGATGAGGTAAAAGAATTAAATTTACCAGTACCTGGTGTTGTGCCAACCGTTTTTCCGCTTAGTAATCATCTGATCACGACAGAAAAGCTTGTTCAGGTTCAACATGGTAAAACAAATGGGGAGGTTGAGTTTGTTCTACTTTATCAAGACAATAATTGGTATGTAGGAGTTAGCAGTGATCATACTGACCGTTATTTAGAATCCTATGCCATCCCTCATTCCAAGCAAGCTTACCCAAATTTCATGGCTAATGAAGTTTGGAAGGTTGAAGATGTAATGGAGCACTGGGATCAAATACAAATAAATTCATGGATTACAGACAATGGTGAACGCAAGCATTATCAGTCTGGAACATTTGCAGATATCTTGCCTTTGGAGTTTTGGAAAAAAAGATTAGTAGAATTAAACGTACTGGAGTCGGGAGTTGTTGTCTTAACAGGAACGGTTGCCACTATTGAAAGGAATTTATTATTTGGTGAAAAGTTTGAATATGAGATTGCGGATCCCATTTTAAACCGAAAAATAAGCTCTTTCTATAATCTGGTCGAGTTAATGCCCCCATTAGAGTAAAGTAACGTTAATGTAAGGCTGTTTTCGCAAAGTTTGTTGCTTACTAACTAGTTTTAATTACTGAGTTGATTGGAGCGGGAGGCACTTGACTCCTGCGGGAAGAGAGGGAGCGGGANNGCGGAAAGCAAGTGACTGGAGAGGAAGGCAACGGGCAAGCTTAATGGTCCAAAAACACAATCTATTCAAAAAGAGCCTAATGTAAAAACAAAAAAGAAAATAGAAGAGCGAAAAGGTGGCAAAACAGCTTTATTAACAACGGAGCAATGAATTGGGAGAAAGAACAGTTTGGCATGATTTGAAAAACGGCTTGATATCCGAGGAACATGCAAAGAAGTACTACAAACAGGGAGCTTTATAAAAGGAGAAGACTAATGACCACAAACCAATACTTAGCTAAATATGGTTATAATGAAAAAAAGTTAAACCAATTAATCGATTTAAATGTTTTAAGACAACAGCAAGAAGCCTTAAATAAAAGAGTTAGAGAAATCTATACGATCTCAGGCATTGAAAATTATCAGCCTATTTTTAGCCATATCCAGAAAGGGGATTAATATGACTTCTGAAATCTTAAAAATGAGTCTATCGGAAGTGTCAAAACAGATTAAAAATAGATCTGTATCACCTGTAGATGTTGTTAAAGCTGCGATTGATGAAGTCAAAAATAGGGATGTGGAAATCAACTCTTTCATTACATTAACAGAAGATAAAGCGATTGAGGAAGCACAGGTAGCAGAAAGCAGTATACAAAAAGGTATATATAAAGGACCGCTTCATGGCATTCCGATTGGTCTTAAAGACTTGATAAATGTGAAAGGTGTACCCACAACCGTTGGTTCAGAAATTTATAAAGATTATATCCCAAATGAAGATGCGGAAATAGTAAATAAACTTAGAAATAGCGGGGCAATTAATCTTGGAAAATTAAATATGCATCAGTTTGCTTATGGGACAACAGGAGATCGTTCTTTTTTTGGCCCAGTAAAAAATCCGCATGATCCAACCAGGGTTACAGGCGGATCAAGTGCGGGCTCGGGTGCTGCTGTAGCAGCGAATTTTATTTATGGTTCTATTGGTTCTGATACAGGCGGGTCTATTCGGATTCCTGCTTCCTGTTGTGGAATAGTTGGTATGAAACCAACCTTTGGGATCGTGAGTAAACGCGGGGCTTTCCCTTTGTGCTGGACTCTGGATCATTTAGGTCCAATGACCAGAACTGTAAAAGATAATGCATTAATGCTAAATGCTATTGTGGGTCATGATTCACAGGATCCATATTCCATAAAAACAAAAGATGAAGATTACACAAAAGATATAGGAAAGTCATTAAAGGGATTGACGATTGGAATCCCAAAAAACTTTTATTTTGACATTATTCAAGATGAAGTTTATTTATCATTTAAGCAAACTGTTCAGGATATAGAGAATTGCGGAGTTACAGTAGAGTATATTGAAATACCACATATGGAAGAATTACTCACCGCCCAGCAGGTAATCTTAACAGCTGAAGCATTTTCTGTACTTGAAAAAGATTTCCGGCAGCAGCCTGAAAGGATTGAAGAAGAACTTCGATCAAGAATAGCACTTGGCATGGGCGTGTCTGCCAGTGATTATTTACAAGCATTAAAGATTAAAAATCTTGCAATAAGTACATTTACAAAACTATTTAACGATGTTGATATTTTTATGACACCAACTCTTCCAGCTTTACCTGATCTGATTGATAATAGAGAAATTGATGTTCAAGGAAATAAGGAGCATCCAAAATTATATAATAGACTAACTGGACCGATGAATACAACTGGATTCCCAGCTTTATCTGTCCCAGGATTGCCAGTAGGAAAAATTCCAGTAGGAATACAATTTTTTGGAGCGCCGTTCTCGGAAAAGTTACTTTACCGCATGGGATCGGCAGTGGAGTCACTATATATTCAGAAACAAAAACAATCCATAAACCATTTTTTATAACCAGTGGGCTTAATTTAAGAAATCTCAAATAAATAAAGGACAAAACATAGTATATATGACTAATATGTTTTGTCCTTTTGTTTTTAGATGTTATGAAACTCTGAAATGTGAATGGCCTTTTTGGCAATGGATAAAGAGAGATAAAAAACCTTCCATCAAGCGATGAAAGGCTTTTTGTCTGTACTCATTCTTTCGTCAGAACAGCCAGAACTTCACCGGTGATTCTTTGCGCTTCTGTCTTCAATGCAGCGGGAAGGGCCGTAGCGATTGGGTGAAACACTTCTACGATACTATAGTCCTTGAATCCCTGTACCTGGGCAGCAGTTGTTCCCTGTACCATAAACTTATCGGTACAGATCGCTGCAGAAGGGATGCCGAGTTTTTCTGAATAGATTCCATCAAGCACACTGCTTGAGCTGCATGACCCTCAGTCGCCGACACCAGCTACAACGGCATGGCATGACTTCAATTGATCGAGCATAGCGTCCGGAAACGGCAGGGAAGGGTTCTTCTTATCGAACCAGACGACCTCCGCATGATGGTTTTCCCGAAACTCTTCAGCCAATGCTAATAGGAATACATCCGAATTTCTTTTTCCGTTGTTGATAAAGGCAACTCTTTTTCCGCTTACATCGGATAGCCTGGGAGCCAAATGGTTTTCTGTTTCCACAGGACCTTCGGTGGGATCAAGTACAATAACCTTATCTGTCAGAATCAATTCTTTTCCTCCTTTCGCAATTTTCTATCCGCTGCGAGTCAAACTGACCCGTATTAGCAATCACTTCATGTAAAGCCTGACAAACGAACCGGCTTCGTAACCGCAATGGATTGACTGACACTTCCCCATCCTGGGATGAAAGAAGAGAATCTTCCGGCAGGACCGCCTCCGGTTACCAGCAGGAGATCATCCGGGGAAGGGAAGGCTGGTACCCATTCGTCTTCTCCATCAGCCACTGGTTCCAGTCTCAAACCAAATGGATAAAACTCCGATTTTTTTCTTCTGGCATGTTCGAAAAGAAAATCCTTTACTTTGGCTTTATCCCATCCATTTTCCAATAAAGTGGCTACATGTTCCGGGCAAAGCACAAGCGCACATTGCGTGCTTCTTTGCATATGGAAGGTTGCCAGATTTGTCATCATGTCCGCAATAGACATAAGAATCCCTTCCGGCGTATGTGCGACATGGTTATTAATCTGGTGAGGCCCTTCGGAAGCAAAAGCAGTCACTGTGCTATCACTTCGATTAAAGCCCCTCTCTACATGAAGGGGATCCCATTCAGGAACATCCGCTTCCCCCATGCAAAAGCTGATTTTTCCTGGATGCCCGATTGTCGTTTGGTCGAATTGAGAGGAGCCGCCTGCATTCTTCATGATCAGGCCAATCGCCCGCCCAATCGTTGCGTTGGCGCGATGGGCGCCTCCCATGAGATTTTTCCCGGTATTGAGCCCAATTTGATGAATAATCGGACCGTTCACAATCAAAAGGATCGAAGCGCCCCCTGTACTTGCTGTAGGACCGTGGACTCCAAACTGCGGATCCAGCACCGCTTCCATTGCTGCCATGACAACAGGCATATAGGCAGGAATGCAGCCCGCCATTACGGCATTAATGGCCATTTTTTCAGCGGTAATGAACCGGTTTCTCTCAGGGATCGTTCCTACAATGTCTGATGGCTGAGCTTTCACATAATCAAGCATTGCTTGGACTCTCTCAGGGGTAGGGGGGATAATCGGTAGACCATCAGTCCAGCCCTTTTCGAAAAAGTGGTCTACTGCCTCCTGTGCTAGGTTGAATTCTAGTGTTTTGGAAGAAAGTTGGGTCATTGTGTCACCTCCTATATAAATACTTTTTCTGCCATTCTATTATATCGTATTTAAGTTAATTTATAAAAATATTTAGACAATTTAAACAACAAATGTATTTGATTTAATCAGAACAAAATCTTATATATCCTCAACAAGGAAAGGTTTGTCGTATTGCCGGGATATTAACAGGAGCTATACAGGATTGTCATAGAGCTATCGTTAGAGGAATGAGTTTTTAAATCTAATTCTTGCCCGTTTTCGTTGAACCTCAGACTTCATCCTGAATAGTATATGGGCAGAGAGAGTGTACCTAACTTTACTCGTGGGAATTTTATCTTTTGGGAAGTGAAGATCATGCAGAATTTTTATACAGTGCGTTCAGGTGATACGTTGTACGGGATCTCCAGCAGGTGGGGAATTCCGGCCGATTCCCTTATTGCTGCAAATCATTTGAAGCCTCCTTACACGATTTATATAGGTCAACAGCTGTCCGTTCCACCTGCGGAGCATGGGGGCCTGGCCCCCGGTTCGTTAAATTGTTACCGTACTTGGGGAACAGGCCCCCCACACTATTTAAACGATCCTTCCTCCAAATAATACTGAATCGATTCATTCACTCATCAAACAATACGAAACCCAAATTTCTAAAAATAAAACGGAAACATGTTCAAAGGAAACTTGCGAAGAGCTCAATAAAAACTCCGAAATCAATGAACTAGTTCTGTACTTTAATGACCGCCAAAATATTCTATTATTTAATGGAGAAGAAGCCATCATCACCCCAACCCAGGCAAACATGATCAGACACTTCCTGCTATCCTCCAGCAAGGAGAATCCATGCACGCGAACCACCATGCGTGATTATTTTGGAAGGACTGGAAGTAATGGGGAGGTAAAGAAGAACACCTTTATCAAATCCATTGAAAGGCTTAGAGTCCGCTTAAGATCTTTAGAAATGCCTGAGATTATTGATGTTACCCAGTACAGGGGAGAGACTGGTTATTATTTTAATGAGCCCATTCCATATACTGTCCTGTTCATGGTGGATGATGCTATTGGGGATGATTATATAAGCGGATGAAGGGATGTCAGTATCTTTTAAAATAAAAGGGTAGCTTCCTATTTCATCAGAGTCTTTAAAACCGTTTATGACCTCCCAGCAAGCCAGCTGGCTTTGATACCCTGGCTGTCCCGCAACAATGATTTTTGGAAAGCAACATTCGTTCATTTTGTTGCTGAAAAATATTAAAAGAAAATAACCGCAGCCAGCATTCACTTTGCCGGCCGCGGTCTTTTTCATTCCTGAATATTAATTAACGGTTCTAAATCCATCTGGTAGTTAACCTTGATCTGCAGATTTCTCCATTTTTCCCTCCATTCTTTTTTCTCTATCGGCCTTGAGAAAGGGGTTAATGTTCTGGCTCCAATGTTTAACGGGTCGGTTTGCCACTCCTGGTTTTTTTGCAGAAATGCTTTGGTTTGGGTTTCAAGATAGGATTTAATTTCATTAGTGATCTCTGCTAAATCATCCAAATCATTAAGATTCTTTTCACCCTGATACTCATCTATTCTGCCTTTCAGCTCTACTTTTATATTCATTTCTGTTAAGTCCTGGTTGAAGGTGACATCTACATTTGTGCGCACATGGCCTAATACGACAGATAGTTTTGGTATGGGAAGGTATTTTAAATAATAATCATTCCCTATAAGCTGGTAGATTTCATCATCTGAATCAGTAACGACAGAGATTAGCTTGTCATTTTGAAAAATAGCTGTACCTTCATAATTGAGATTTCCATTCTCTGCCTTGAACACTGGCAGGATTGGATCAGAAAAGGGGGAATACAGCTTTTGCATGAATTGATGCAGATTTACAATCGACAGCTGGCCTTGCCGCTTTCTCTCGTAATGTTTTAACATGCGATAAAGGAAGTAATCCAGGTTTTCCTGGCTTTCTATTTCTTCCTTAATATAATCTTTAACATCTCCCTGAACGATAACGAGATAGAGTCGCTGAGAAATGTCAGGATCCGTAAATATGGTATTAATAATTGGCCTCAATCCTTTTTTTGCAAGTTCTTCATTAATTAACAGAACCCGAAGCTGCCCAACCTTCAACTCTCTGTAATACCTTAGGTTAAAGCCTTTTCCGCTTTGTTTCAGCAGGTCTACCTGCATGGTCAGGATGCGTTTTTTTTCCTGAACTAAAGGAGGTACGACTGTGGTTGCCTCAAGCTTTCCCTCTTCGGTGGCATTCAGTGACCAAAAAATCACTGGAGCAATTTCTTCAATTTCGTTATTTTCCAGATAAGGAGAACATCCAGTGATCAAGATCACACAGTATACTATAGTCATCCATAAAGACTTTTTTAAATATGCCATATTCTATAAGCCCCTCTTTTTTCTGCTGAAAATAAGAAGGAATAAGGGGACCAGAAGGTACGTAAGGGAACTGCACCATATTTCAAGATTAAGGAATAAGCTTTGATGTTCTTCTCTCCAGATCCATTTGTTTGCGGCAATTAGCCATACTGAGGCGATGATGCAGATGATTTGAATTCCCCATTTGGAATGACTGGTTTGCAGCTTTTTCCCTAAAATGCGCAGAGCCCCATAAAAACATAGCAAAAAGATTGAAACCCCAAACACTAAATTGAAGATATTCAAACATATCAAAATGATATCAACTCTTTCAAATATTGGCGATTGAAGGTATCTAGCCATCGTAACAATAGGAAATTTGCTTAAGCTTAAGAACTTGGATCCAAAAAAGAATAGAGAAGCTATAAATAAAACCAGGTATTCTAACACTGATAATGTATTGGCAAATGTAAAATATTTAAGAAAGCTGCCTCTTGGGTTCAGTAAATGAGCGATACAAACGATATATTCCGGACCGGACAAAGATGACCATATGAGCAGCAAGCCCTTCCAGGAAATATTTGACCAATCTTCAGGAATTAAAGGATATAGGTCGGGAAGTGAAGCAATGGGCGGCATGAAAAAAGTATAAAAAAGCAAGATCATCCATATGGAACAGAGAAAGGCGATTACGGAAAAACGAATGGCATTACTCATTCCCAGTGATGCTGTATAGCAGCAAACTGCCATGACAAATACAATCAGCCAATTTGGACTCATAGAGGGAAAAACAAATTGATGAATAATTTCAACGTATCCTAATGTGACAACCGTTACTTTAATTCCAATCACAACCATGCCGACTGCTGCAAAAACACGAATCATCCATTGTCCGAATAGATGTACAAAACCTGGATATCCTTTTGAAGCATGCTCTGATGATAACCATTTTGATAACAGGATTAAATTTAATTGAGAGAATATGCCCACCAAAATAATACCCCATATCATATATGGGTGGGTTAAAACAGTTGGCATTACATATAAAAAATAAAGCAGCTGAAGCCGATTCGCGATAAAAAACACATAAATGCCACTAAATGAAGACGTGTTATTTTCTATAGAAATAGAAGTCATAAGATCATCTCCTTTTGCTGTAACGCCATTTCTGGAAAGGGTGCAAATGGTCGGGCCTGGTTTTCATTTTTGTTAAAGGGCCACGAATAAATAGGTCAATCCAATCTTTCCAGTATAAAGGAGCCACAGGGGCAAAATAGGGCTGCCTAAGTGATGTAAGACTGTTCAGATGTGCCAAAATGATGATCATCCCCAGGGCTATTCCAAATACTCCGAGAAAGGAAGAGAGGAGCAAAAATACAAATTGAATCATCGTGTTCGCTTTTGTCACGAGATAATTAGGGACTAGGAAGGAGGCAATTGCTGATACACCTACCAGCACAATCAGTACTTTGCTGGCAAAGCCAGCCTCTACGGCCGCCTGTCCAATGACAATTCCTCCGATTACGCCAAGTGTCTGACTGGATTTAGTCGGCATCCGCAAGCTGGCTTCTTTGATAATTTCGAGAATAATCAGCATGAGCAATGCTTCCCAAAATGGTGTAAACGGCAATTTACTTCTGGATTCTACTAAAACAAATAGAATTTGCAGGGGCAGCATTTGATAGTGATGGGTAGTCAGTGCTACATAGAGCGGGATAAGTGTTATCGATAAAATAAAGCTGATATAACGGATTAAGCGTAAGAAACTGGCGACAGGCCAGCGGTTAATATAGTCCTCCGGTGATTGGAACAGATGAAAGAATGTTACTGGGCCAATCAAAACGAAAGGAGTATTATCCACAAGAATAATCAGCTTGCCAATTCCTAAAGAATAAGCACAAACATCCGGCCGGTCGGTCTGCTGGAACTGTGGAAATATACTGTTCTGATGATCCTCCATAAAAGCAGCAATCTGAGAAGAATCAAAAAAAAGATCGAAATCGATTTTATTAATTTTTTCCTTGGCAATCGATACAAACTCGGGATTTGTTACGCCCTCCATATACATGAGGACAACCGTCGTTTCACTTAACGTACCTACCTGTAACTTTTCCGACTTTAATTCAGTAACCGGAAGCCTTCTGCGAATAAGGGTGATATTCGTATCCAGCTGCTCACTAAAGCTGTCTTTCGCCCCGTATAATATTGTTTCCGTGTCTGAAGTTTCAATTGAACGTCCCAGATTATTCGTGAGAAGGACACTCCACCATTGTTTCTTAAGCGAATCAAAAATAATAACGGACCCAGCCAGTAATTGTTTTTCTGCTTCCCCCAAAGTGAAAATTTCTTCTGCCTTAGAAGTTGAAATACAATCTTGGATTGACTCATTTGTACAATGGAGCACTGGTTCGAATAAAGCTTCATTCATTCTTTCCTGATTTATCAAAGTTCTTATGTAAATGAAGGTGAAACATTGACCTTTTGGTTTTTGCCTCTCAACGATTTCAGCGTCTTCCAGATGGGCTAAAATCTCCTTTAAAAGTCCCAGTGAGAGGTTTTGCTGTCCTTTTTGAAGTGTCTGCTTTTTTTCCTTTTTCCAAAACATGAAAATCCCCCACTGAAGTAAATTAAAGTTTAAGGCTCTAGAAAAAGTAAATGAATAGGTTGAGCTATACCTAGTATGCTGACTAATAGCAAAAATATGCCAGAGTAGGTGAAGAAATCAGTTTATGAGATGCAACAAAACATGGGGGCCTGTCCCCCGGTTCGTTAAATTGTTACCGTACTTGGGGGACAGGCCCAACACACTTTTTAGGATGAAACAAGAGCAGTGTTTGAGAAAGCAGAGGGATGTAAGATCCTTTCTGAGATCATCCATTATATGGACTTCGAAAAAAGAGAAAAGTTAAAAACAGGCGATGTCAGAAACTCCCCTTGGAAATTTTAAGAAGTAACGGAATAGGCTTTTCCTAAATCAAAATGATGCTATACAGATTTGCAATAGAGCTATCTTTTGAAGAATGAATTTTTTTGTTATCTCATTCTTCCCCGTTTTCATTGAACCTCGCACTTCCTATTGAATAGTATATGGGCAGAGAGAGTGTACCTAATTATTACCTCCATTTTGCTCGTGGGAATTTTATCTTATGGGAAGTGAAGAACATGCAGACTTTTTATACAGTGCGTTCAGGTGATACGGTCTACGGAATTTCAAGCAGGTGGGGGATTCCGGCAGATTCCCTTATTGCGGCAAATAATTTGAAGCCTCCTTATACGATTTATATAGGGCAGCAGCTGTCCGTTCCACCTGGGGTTGACGTTGTGCGTGTAAGGCAAGGAGATTCAGTGTATCGAATTTCACAATTATACAAAGTTCCGCCTTCAGTGATCATAGAGGCGAATCAGCTTCAACCACCCTATGTCATACAGCCCGGTCAATTATTAAAGGTTCCGCCAGGTGTTCCTTATTATGTCGTCCAGCCAGGGGATACACTTTATCAGCTTGCAGTACGTTTTAATGTCATTACGAACGGGGAGCCAAATTTTGAGCTTATTCGGAATGTTAACCAGCTTCCATCCTCGCAAATAGTTCCCGGAATGAAGCTAAGGATTCCATACGCCCCTCCTGGCGGCCAAGGCCTGATTGCCTATACCTCTGATCGGGGAGGGCAATATGACATTTGGTTATATAATCCCCGAACAGGAGGGAACGTGCAGCTCACCAGTGGATTGGGTGAATCCTTCTCAAGTCCTGAATGGTCGCCGAATAGCAGGAGAATTGCGTTTGTCGGAAAGAACAGAATTATAAATGTTGTGGATGTTGCAACAGGTTCCATTGCTCAAATCGACCAGGTGGATGCTGAGGCAGAATTCAAATTGGATTGGTCGCCTGGCAGCAGCCAAATTGCTTATACGAAGCAAGGGCGTATTATTATGTACAACGTTCTGTCTCATCAAGCACAAAGCATCCAACAGCCTGACTCAACAGATGTTCAATGGTTTCCGAGTGGCAGGGAACTGCTATTTCAGGCACCGGATGCATCAGGGATTAGCCAGCTTTTCCGAATTCAAACAGACGGATCCGGGAAACAGCAAATTACACGAAACACAGGAGGGCGGCTTAATAATGCACAGCTATCACCCAATGGAAGCTTTGTCCTTTACACAACACCAGGCGTCAGTATCTCCATCATTCACACCGTCGAGCTTTCAATAGGCAATGTGTTTGAAGTAAAAGGCGGGCCCCTTGCAAAAAATTATTATCCGATATGGTCTCCTGATTCTTTGAGAATTGCCTATAGCGCTACCGCCTTTGAAGATAGAGGATATTTTTCACAGGTTCGAACTGTGGGGAGGCGAGGAGAAGAGGATCGAATTTGGGCTATATCCAATTGTTTTGCATCGCCTGTCACGTGGTCAACAGACGGAAGGAAAATAGTCTATCTTAGCGGGTGTACGGAACAGGAATTTGCCAGCGAAATGTGGGTTATCGACCTCCAGCATCCCGTACCCATTCGACTAATTAAAGGAGTTAACATTCAGTCATTCCAATGGTCACCGACTCCCATATTGGGTGGTACCCAAATGAACACGTATACGAACACTGCCTACCAGGTTCGGTTCCAATATCCATCACACTGGCGAAAAGTGAACGAGGAAAGATACGAAGGTGCTGACGGCTTTTTTCAAATATCAGCGATTTCAGCTGGTGAAAACCTGGATGAGGTGTGCCGAGGTGAAGCTTTCCATCCATTAATGCCCTATGGATCCACGCCAAGCATCTTGAAGGCTCGAGTTCAACACCAGGAAGCTTGCTATATTTTCCCCTCTGCGGACCAGCCAGCAGAAATGATGAATCAATCCGCTTTAATTGTAAGGTATCCAACTCCTGTTACGATCCAAGGTGAAACTTACAATTACTTTATCTTATGGGCAGATCAGGGGCATTTGAAGGAGATCGCTTCGAGTTTAACTTTTTTATAAACACCCAATTATATTTGGCTTTCCATTTTGGGCTTTTGTTGTTTTAAGGAATGGAACGTTGCGGAAGATCAAGAAGAGGAAGAAGTTGAGCAATAATTGGATAATTTAATTTTTTCCGGGTGCCAGTGAAGGGCTTGTCATAAATAGTGTAATGTCATTAGAATCTTTGGTTTCTGTTGACATTAAATTCTAATGGAAGCAAGTATCCCCCTCAATTTTTAAAGTGAAGGGGATTTAAGGTTTTAAAAAGTATAAAAAATTGTGGTTCGGAAATTGGAGGCGGTTCTGAATCCGGCTCAAGCGCAAGCGCCCGAGGGTCCGTACCAATTGGAACGGACCCTCGGGATCAAATAACCCAAAGAGAATTAAAGGGAAAGACCACCCTTTTTTTCTTTGGAACATTTGCCTGTCGGGGCTAAACGGGCGCTTGTGCTTTTTTATTTAATGGCTTTACTCACTTTTAACTTCTTTCCTTTGATAGTCGCATTCGCCATGGCTTGTAAAACTAGTGAGCCCTTGCCATTCAGAATATCAACATAGGACATTTGATCATGGAGGGTTATAATGCCGATATCCTCTGCTGTGACTCCAGGAATTTTTGCAATCGTTCCAACAAAGTCTACAGCACGAATTTTCTTCTTTTTACCACCGCTGAAATGGAGTTTCATAATATCTTGGTTGATTCGGGCTGTTTTATTATTTCTTACAATTCGCCTGCCGCTAAGTTTTTCTTCGAAAGCAGCTTTTCCACCAGCCACTTCCAGATGGCTGGGAGCTTCTATAGCAGGTAGCTCAAAGCCGATGTATCTTTCAATGGCTTTAATGAATTTTCCTTCAAAAGGTGTCGAAAACGTAATGGCCTTTCCTTTATTTCCAGCACGGCCTGTTCTTCCGGTTCGGTGTACATAGCTCTCTTTTTCCATAGGAACGTCATAGTTGATGACAAGTGTCACATTATCAATATCAATACCTCTGGCAGCTACATCAGTGGCCACGAGATAGCGGAAGTTCCCCAGTTTGAAACCTTCCATAACAGAGAACCGGTCTTCTTGTTCTAAACCCCCATGGAGTCTCTCACAAGGATATCCTGATCTATCTAGTTCACTATACACAGTATCAACGTGTTCTTTGGTTCGGCAGAAAATAAGGCAGCTGTCTGGATTTTCTACAATCGTGACGTCTTTAAGGAGTGAGATCTTTTCTTCTTCTCTCACTTCAATTAAAGAATGTTCAATGGTATCGGCTGTCACCCTGGTCGATTCAATCTCAATCTGAATAGGATCTTTCATATATTTATGGCAAAGATTTTCAACATCTTTAGGCAGAGTTGCAGAAAAAACCATTGTTACTCGGTTTGAAGGCAGTTCTTTGATGATCGCTTCCACTTCATCGATGAAACCTTTATTAAGCATCTCATCAGCTTCATCTATGATAAGATACTTTATTTGATCCAAAACTAAGGTTTCTCGTTCAATATGGTCCATGACTCGTCCAGGGGTACCAACGACTACATGAGTTTTTTGTTTCAATTCATCCTTTTGTTTCGAAAAAGGTTCTTTTCCATAGACGGCCACTGCTTTAATGCGTTTAAACCTTCCGATATTCGTAATGTCTTCGCGGACTTGAACCGCAAGCTCCCTAGTTGGCGTAAGAATTAAGGCCTGTGGTTTTTTTTCTTCCCATTCAATCATATCGGAAACAGGAATACCAAAGGAGGCAGTCTTTCCACTTCCTGTTTGGGCTTTTACGACAAGATCTTGATTTTTCATTGCTAATGGTATGACTTCTCTTTGAACTTCTGTTGGAGTTTCGTATTTTAACACAGCTAGTGCTCTTTTTATTTCTTCGCTTACATGATAGTCCTCAAAACTTCTATTACTCATTTTTAAACCTCGTTTTTTGTTTTTTCGTCATATGTATAGAATTCTCTCCAAGAATTATTATATGCATTATCTGAATATGGTTCATTATACTTGAAAAGTGCGGGACAAAACGGCTTTTATTTTAAATTTTAAAAAGTAACAGATAAGGATGCGTTATTGATCTTAGATAACTTGAGTAAAAAAGATAATGAACAATACAATGCTTCTTTTTACAATAATATTAAAAAATAACTCAGTTCTATTAGGTAAGCCAAAAAACCTCATTTAGATATATTACGGCGAACCGTATTATAAGTATTGATAATTAGTAACAGCACCATCTCTGGTAGCGTTCATTGAAAAAGTTTTGAACAATGTAATACTTTGGGATGTACGATATAAAGGATGGACAACTAATAAGGGTAAAATTTATTAGCGTGAGAAAATCGTATTAAACTGAGGGAGTAGGGGGTTAATTGTATTTATCAATAGACAATCGGAAGAAACGTTTTTCGTGAAAAAAGAACAAACCTCTCCAAATTCCTCTTAATTAAGGAATTTCATGAGAGATTTGTTTTATAGGCTGCTCTTCGAAAAATATTTCCGAGTTTCTTCACGTATTTGTTTAGGTAAGACACGCTCAAGCTCATCCTTTAACCATGAAAGCGTTTTGCCGCGCAAGAAATCACGCATCGTTTCTTCCGCAGAGAGCATAACTAAATTGATTGTGCAAGAAGAGGTACCTGAAGAGCAGATATTATCTCTATACAAATAACCATTATCTTTAATGTTTTTACATTGAAAAATAGGCTTAGGACCTTCAACTGCTTCAATTACATTCCAAAAGGAAATTTCATCTGGAGATTTAGCAAGTTTATAGCCACCCTTAACTCCAGGCACTGAACTTACTATGCCATCCTTAGATAATTTACTGAAAATCTTTGATAGGTATGTTTCTGAAATCCCTTGAAAATGGGAAAGTTCCTTAATGCCAATGGGTGAATCCTCTGGATTATCAATTAAATATACGAGGCAGTGAAGTGCATATTCAACTCCAATACTATACTGCATTAATATCACCTCTTCATAAATGAGATTAATTTATCTTAAAAATTTTTTATTTCTTTGTCAATCATGATCATTTGGAATCAATTAAAATGAAAAGAGGTTTGACATAATAAAGTGTACAACTTATTATAGATAATATCAATCGGTGATTGACGCTATCCACAATTGAAATTTCAAAATGCGGTTCAATTATTTTTTGAATCAGCTTATAAGGAGGAATTGATATTGGAACAACGAATTGATTATTACAAGCTAGCACCAGAAGCAATGAAAATAATGATGGAAATGGAGAAGTATACGAAAACTACAGGTTTAGACCGTAAACTTCGTGAACTTATAAAAATTCGGGCTTCTCAAATAAATGGCTGTGCATATTGCATTAACATGCATACAGCTGATGCTAGAAAAATGGGAGAAACGGAACAGCGTTTATATTGTATTAGTGCATGGAGAGAGTGCACATTTTACACTGAAGCAGAAAAAGCAGCTCTTGAGTTAACAGAGCACATAACTTTAATCCCGACAAAACGTGTGCCAGATGAGCTTTATCAGCGAGTACGTGAACATTCTGATGAGAAACAATATATTGACCTTGTTCTAATCATCAATCAAATCAACAGCTGGAATAGAATTTCAATTGCAATGGGGAATGTAGCAACTGAAAAATAATTTATCCAACAGTTCATGCCATTTTAATTTGTCCAATTTAACCTTGATTGGCTTAGTCTCCTAAGATCTTTTTTTTAAGATAAACTTACCTTCTAGTAAGTAAAAAGGAATTAGAAACAGGTATAGTAAACCTTCACGGCGGAAGAGACGTTGTTGGTTAATTAGTTCACAAGGTGTAAAAATAATAATCCATTAAAAAAAGGGGAGTTTTAAAATGATGAAAATAGAAAAGAAATTGTACACGGCTACAGTAAATGTTCAAGGCGGAAGAGATGGCAAAGCGGTATCCAGCGATAACAATCTTAATGTAGACTTGAAATATCCAAAGGAATTAGGAGGGGACGGAGCTGGAACCAATCCGGAACAGCTGTTCGCTGCAGGGTTTGCCGCATGTTTCCAGGGAGCGATGGGCACTGTCCTTAGGAAAAAGAACATTAAAACAGACGGTATAAATATTGCTTCACATGTTACGCTTGGCAAGGATGCGAACGATGGCTATGTTCTGGCAATTACAATGGATATCACTGTAAAGGGCGTAGAAACTAGCGTGGCAGAAGAAGTCGTTGAGGAAGCTCATAAGGTTTGCCCTTATGCCAGAGCAACTCAAGGTAATATCGAAGTAATATCAAACGTTGTTGGTTAATCAGCTTCTCGATTTTCATACCGTGCCTATCTTTAACAAGATAGGCACTCTTTTTTGCAGAACAACATTTATCAGCACTTTTTTCTTTTCAAAAGCAAGATTGCCCTTTAAAAAACCCGTAACTAGATTTTGTTTAACTTATTTTTCATAAAATGATTCTTAATCCATTTTATAATAAGAAGGAGCGGCAGATACACATATACAAAACCAATTCCCACATTAGAAGTAAAATTGACAAGATAATCAATACTCTTAAATTCCTGAAGGTATACAGAAACAATCATCTCTGCAATAAGCAAGAATAGCAAAGTCGCTTTAGGAGGAATTGAGAAAGTTCTTTTTACGATTCTTGTACATGCCCACAAAGAAATACATATAGGGGATATGATCACTAACAGCCAAATAAAGATGAATACATATTCAAATCTTTCCAGGAAAGAGAATTTAACGATCTTAACCATCATAAGAGTGGGCCAAGGTAAATGCTGTAATACCTCTTGATTAAAGTATAAGAATGATATTAACGTTATAATTAGGTACACAATGAGAGTATATATATTGCCAAGATACGCCCATTTTGAAATATCTCTGTTATTTGAACTCCTAAGGAAGGGATAATACATCAGGATCCACTCGAAACCAAGAAAAAGCAGGGCATACCCTTTAGAAGATAAAAGTAGCTCACTGAGGGAATGACTAAAGGCTGGGAGCAGGTAAATATAATTCGCATGCATCAATGGGAAGTAGATTAAAAAGAACAAAAAAGAAGGCAATATAACTCCCCAGAAGCTAAAGCCGGTTAAACTGCGGAAGCCGCTTGAGATAATATAATAAAATGTGAGTCCGAAAACGAAACATAGCTGCCATGTTTTTATTGAAGGATATACCCATATTTGGATGACCTCAATATATGCACGGAGGACTGTCAAAGAAGCCAGCCAGAAATAAACCAATGCCATGACAGACATTATGCTGCCAATCGCTTTTCCAAAGCAATACTGATGAACAGCTACTAAATCATTAGTTCCCCCGCCTAATAGCTTAAAAATAATATAGAGTATGATATGGGTTACAGCCCAGGTTATAATTAAAGAAATCCAGGCGTCCTGCTCAGCATGTTTAATAACCTGGCTTTGAAAATTTAGGATACCAACTCCGGTTTGTGAAGAGTGAATGAGAAAAAATGTGAAAAAAGCCGAAACTTGAAATTGTTTTTCTACTTTTACGTTCACTAATTTCCCACCCCAGTTTGCCTAACTGCAATTTTGGTATTTACCTCATATGTCATATTAGGATATATCCGATCGTAAAAACTCTGTTCAGAATAATTTCTGTGATTTGCTTTATACACTCTTGCTATACCTAAAGGATCTACACCATTTGTTTGAAAATCCTTTAGAAGTAATTCAGCATCGTTTGAAATTGATTTCTGTAAGGCGGTTTTAAATAATTTAAGATCCTTTTCATCTTCTAAATTGATCCATTCAGGCAAAGCATCAAGTTCTACATCTAAACTTAGGCTTACCCTAACTTGTTCCCTGAGGTTCTCCTTGATGAATTTCACCTTGTGTTTTCCATAGTTCGTTCTGACCCCAATATTAGCTTTGTGTCCATGCATGTTAAGGTCAAAACTGTATACTCCCCTTTTGTTTTTATCGGTCATTAATTTTAATAAGAAGGTTTCTTTTTCGGAAATCCTAAATGCTAATTTTTCACCTTTGAAAATCCCCATACCATCGACTTTAATTTTCCCTTTAGAATCAACTGTAAGATTAGGAAAGGACATATCAATTCCACTTCCAAAAAACTGGTCATACATGACATGGGAGTTAGATTCAGGAATTCCTTCATTTTCAATACTTTTATCAATCAAATTCATTAAGAATAGCGGACTCTCATTAAGTGTTTTACTTAGTATTAAATCTGGAGTTCCATCTGTAATGACAATTCTTACTATGCCAATTTTTGGTTCCTTACAGATGGGGTCTAATATGGAAGCTAAACCATCTCTGCTTAGTTTATCCCCAAATATTATTACCCTTACTTGACCTATTTCAAATGGAAATTGAGACTTATGGCTAAGTTCTTCCTGCAGACTAGATGGATTTTTAGCAGCAGCTGTGATTAAAGCAGGATTATCACTCTCGGCATAATTTGGATAAACAACACTTGCCTTTAGCATCTCATCTTCTTTGTCATATCCTACATTATGCATCAGAGAGACTTCATTAATAATATTGTGAGGTACACATCCAGCCAGAATTAGAGTTAGAACAACAATACCCATTTTAACTAATGTGTTATTCGTCATTAATATCTTCCTTCTTTTTGTTACTCTCTTTTGGTGAATATTTAATTTTATCTTTAGGTCTCAAAAAATCTGGCCTTTTGTTTAATTTATTATAAGGGGACCTTATGATACTATCCGCAAGACTATTGCTTCGAAACGGGTGCAAAGGAACCATGTAAGGAGTATCAAATGATTTTAATTTAAACAAATGACATAGCAGCACGGCAAAACCTATCATGATACCTAGCCCGCCCAGGAATGATGACATGATGATAAAGGGAAATCTTAATATTCTAATTGTGTTGGACATAACGATAGCTGGTGTTGTGAATGAAGCTAAGGCTGCTAAAGCGACAATGATTAATAAAATATTACTTGTCAGTGCTGCCATTACAGCTGCCTGTCCAATGACAATACCGCCAACAATGCCCAATGTCTGTCCTACTTTAGTAGGCAATCGGGCTCCTGCCTCTCTTAATAATTCAATGGTCATTTCTAAAAAAAGAACCTCCAGCAGCGGCGGAAATGGAACGTTTGCTCTGGACTCTATTAGCGGACCCAGTAAATCCGCAGGCACTACCTCATAATGAAACGTCATAACCGCAACATAAATGGCGGAAGAAAAGATTGAAAAGATGATCGCAAGTATTCGTGTAAAACGGAAGAAAGACCCAATAATCCAGTTATAATAATAATCTTCGGATGAGAGAAAAAAATCGAATATGGTAGTAGGTCCGGATACTGCGTATGGTGAACCATCACTAAAGATAACGACTTGGCCGGAAGTGAGTGAATAAGAAATTCGATCCAGCCTCTCTGAAGAAAAGTAAAGTGGAAAAGGAGTATAAGAATTTTCCTTAATTAGCTGGACTAAAGCAGAAGTATCAAAAATGATATCAAAATCTATTTCAGAGAGCCTTTTTTTTACGTTTTCTATATGTTGTTCATTTGTAATGCCATCTAAATAAACAATCATTATTCTTGTTTTTGACAGCGTGCCCAGCACGATCTCTTCAGTCGTTAATAAAGGAGACTTTACCTTAGTTCGAAGTAAAAGAATATTGGTATCAAGACTCTCAACAAACCCTAATTTTGGGCCGATAACATTAAATTCATTCTCAGTTTCGTTAGATTCTCTTATCCCTTTAGATAAATTGCTTATATTCACTAATAGACAATCTTCAGAGGTATTCTCAAATTTAATTAGGACATATCCTTGATGAATTTTTTCTTCGATTTCTTTTGCTTCCTTTGTTCTAATAACATCTTCAAGCGGAAGGCTGTTTTTAAATTGATTCATATCAAAAGGCAGGTCAGTCTTTTTTTCGCATTCATTAATATATGGAAGAAATACATGTTCCATCGTCTTGTGATCGATTAGTGAAGTGAAGTATAAAATGACTATCCGGACTCCGGAAACATTTTTTTTAATCTCTTTAAAATCAGATGATTTTTTGGCTCTTTTTACTATCTCGGCAGGTGTTTGATTTTCTGCAGGATTCAGATTATTTTTTTCCTTTTTCATAAACAAATGTACTCCTAACATGTGTTACTACTTATTATTATTCCTATCAAAAATTGTATGCACTTTATCATTTTTATTATGGCTAAAGACAAAAGGATAAACGGAAAAAGGCTGCGCTAAATAGATATACATATAAAGCTTTACTTAAGTCATTTCATTTTAATAAGCATAACGGGGCATTTTAGCAGAAGAGCTATATTTATATGAACAATGTGACCATATCTTTGAAAAAGAAACGGAAATAATAGAAAATGAATAGCTCTTGATATACTTGCTTTATGATCATTTTATTTAGGAGTGGAAAGATGAGAGATATTTCGATCTTAATTGCGGATGATGAGGAGGACATTGCTGATCTGATTGCCATCCATTTAGAAAAAGAAGGGTATCATGTTATAAAAGTTTCGGATGGACAAGAGGCTGTTCGGGTCGTCGGGACTCAATCGATTGATTTGCTGATTTTGGATATTATGATGCCGAAAATGGATGGATACGAAGTAACCCGCCGCATTCGCGAACGGCATAATATGCCCATCATCTTTTTGAGTGCTAAAACATCTGATTTCGATAAAGTACAGGGACTGGTCATTGGAGCAGATGATTATATGACTAAACCATTCACGCCGATCGAATTGGTTGCCCGCGTAAATGCTCAGCTCCGGCGTTTTATGAAGCTAAATCAGCCGAAAACAGATCATAAAACCTGGCTGGAATATGGCGGGTTAGTGATTACTCCTGATCAGCGTACAGTAACCCTATATGGTGAAAGCATCGAGCTTACGCCGAAAGAGTTTGACATATTGTATTTACTTGCGAGTCATCCAAAGAAGGTGTATAGTGTGGAAAATATTTTTCAGCATGTGTGGGGAGAAGCTTACTTTGAAAGCGGCAATACGGTCATGGTACATATTCGCACGCTGCGGAAAAAACTTGAGGAAGGCAAACAGAACCACAAATGGATAAAAACCGTGTGGGGCGTCGGGTATTCCTTCAATGGTTAAACTGGTGCGCAGCTTTCGTTCAAAGATGGTGCTATTATTTGGTTTAAGTATGATATTTTCTGGACTTATAACGTTTATAGTCTTTAAATCACTCCAATTCTATTATCACGCGAATGTCCAGTTTGGTGACCGGCTGGAATATTATCGGAAAATGATGAAACAATTTGGCGATATTAACGTCTTTTTACTGCTGTTCATCCCGCTTTCGTTCATGTTCTTTTATTTACTCACGAAACGATATTCCAGCTATTTTAATGAAATTTCAACCGGAATCCATTATCTCTCCCGGGGAGACTTTTCACATCAAGTTCAAATAGGGTCAAATGATGAATTTCGAGATATTGCACATGATATTAATTTGGCAAGTGAAAAATTGAAACAAGCTGTAGAAAGAGGAGATTTTTCGGAAAGCAGCAAGGATCAATTGGTCGTAAATCTAGCTCATGATTTGCGGACTCCGCTTACCTCTGTGTTAGGATATTTGGATTTGATCCTTATGGATGAGAGCTTGACGAAAGAACAAGTCAGGCATTTTTTAACCATTGCCTTTACGAAATCGCAACGTTTAGAAAGGCTGATTGATGAATTATTCGAAATAACCAGAATGAATTATGGTATGCTTCCAGTTGAAAAAAAGAGACTAAATTTAACGGACCTGCTTAATCAATTAAAGGAAGAATTGTACCCTGCATTCAAAAAGAATCATTTGGCTGCCCGTATGGATAGCACCTCCCATTTACCCATTTTGGGTGATGGAGAATTGATAGCACGTGTATTTGAAAATCTTCTAACCAACGCCATCCGTTATGGAAATGAAGGCCAGTATGTCGATATTAACGGCTCTATTGATGGGGATGAAGTGGTCGTTCAAGTTGTGAATTATGGAGACAGCATTCCTCCGGAGGAACTCCCGCATCTCTTTGATATGTTCTATACCGGTGACAAAGCAAGAATGCATCAAGAAGATAGCACCGGTCTTGGCTTGTTCATTGCGAAGAATATAGTAGAGCAGCATAATGGCACCATTACGGTAGAAAGCAATGTCATCAGGACAATTTTTGAAGTTCGTTTACCGAAGGAAAGTGAACTAATGAATGAAGATTAGCTGTATGTACAGGATTTAAGAAAAATTTAAAAATTACCCTACTCTTTTTTTAAATAGTTTTTCCTATTCTTTAAGCAAGGAAGAAAAAGGAGGAAGCTGAAAAATGAAGAAGTGGGGTTTTTTACTATTAGTTTGCTTGGGGTTAACTTTCATAAATATGGAACCTTTTTTTGAACCAAAAGTAAAAATACAAAATGATGATCAACAAGAAAATGACATAGTGGATAGAAGGACTTCTGAATATATCCAAAAAGAAATTGCAGAAGAACAAATCTATCAAGGAAATTTGCTTTTGGTCAACAGTGAACACCCGGTTCACCCGGAAAGTATTAAATCGGATGTCATCAATCTATCTGAGCGCAATGAATGGACAAGGGGATATGGATTGTTAAACAGCGGAATTTATTTGTCAGAGGACGTTGCACGTGAATTTTCAGAGATGATCGCAACAGCAGAAAAAGAAGGAGTTCGAAATTTCTCTATAACTAGCGGCTTTCGAGGCTTTGAAGAGCAAAGTGTGCTTTATCAAGAGATGGGTTCTGACTATGCCTTGCCAGCTGGTTATAGCGAACATAATTTGGGCTTATCGCTTGATGTAGGCTCTGCTCAAATGAAGATGGCCGATGCACCTGAAGGAAAGTGGATAGAAGAAAATGCCTGGAAATACGGGTTCATTTTGCGCTATCCAAAGGACAAGACAGATGTAACAGGAATTCAATATGAACCCTGGCATATCCGCTATGTTGGTCTGCCGCATAGTGCGATTATGAAGGAAAAAAATTTTGCTTTAGAGGAATATTTAGATTATCTAAAAGAAGAAAAACAAATCTCTGTTAGTATAAATGGGGAAGAATACACGATTACTTATTACCCGATTCCTCAAACCAGGACGATTAACGTACCGGATAATAGCTATTTTGAGATTTCAGGCAACAATATAGATGGAGTATTTGTGACCGTCTACGAATGATAAGTGAAATAAGAAAATGGGGGGACACCCCGCCAGTGTTAATAGAATTATATTAAACCTATCAAAAGGATTTACGTTTTGCGGGGATATTGACTCTGCATCTTTCATCTTGACACTTACCTATTAGTAAGTTACTATTGGGGCATGGAAAACAGAAAAAAACAAATTGTAGACTTAGCAATTAAATTGATACAGCAAAAAGGGTATGTGGCGTTTAGCTATGATGACATCTCTAAACAGCTTGGGGTGACCAAAGCAAGTATTCACTATCACTTTGAGAAAAAGGAGGATTTAGGAGTCGCAGTTACAGAACGTATTTTATTGAGACTGCAAGAATCTTTGATGTTAATTAAAAATTCGCCGGTTTCTGCTGAAGAGAAGCTGAAGCAGTTCATCCAGCAGCAGGCTCAAAGATTTGAGTATACTGAAATTTGTCCTATTTCTTCGCTGCAGACGGATTATGAATCTTTGCCAACTACCGTACAAGAAAAGATTGTGGAAGTCAGCAGACTGGAGCTCAGTGTAATGAAAGAATTTGTTGCAGAGGCACAAGCTGAAAATATCATAAACAGCTCTGAAGATGTCCATCAAGTAGCGGTAGCGATATTATCAAGCGTTAAAGGAGCATTATTATACAGACGTGTTCTGGGTGATGATGTATTAGCCGAAGTCCTAAATCAGTTAAATCTCTCCTTAAAAAAACCGTAGAAACGGTTTTTTTAAGGAGAGATACTTACCTTCTAGTAAGTAAATAATATGCTTCATTTTTATAGGTTGGTTTTATCGTTGACGGAGGGGGTGACTGTAATTGATAAAGATACTAATTTTCGCGGGAACACTAGGTTTCCTTCTCTCTGGCTGCAGCCAGATCGATCCATATTTGGATAAAGTTAAACCGCTAATGGACAAAATCCCATTTCTGCAAGAGGAAAAGAGTTTGGAGGGCAATTCGGAGAAAGAAGCTGTTCCTGACGGAAGTGAAGAAGATAAAGAAGGTGTTTCACAGAATGAAGGCACGGAAAGCAAAAACGAAATGTCTGCCGAAAAGGATCCCCTTTCATTGGGGGCTTCCTATTTCAATGAAGTAAAAGTGGTCAATGGCCGTAATGTCATTCAGAATCCCGAGAATGTACTGGTTCTTGTGAATAAACAATTCAGGCTGCCAGATGGCTATGAACCGCTGCAATTGGTGATTCCTGAAGTTGCCTTTTCATTTGGAAAATTAGATTTGGAAAAAAGCTATATGCGCCAGGATGCTGCCAAAGCGCTGGAAAATCTTTTTGCAGGAGCGTTGAATGAAGGAGTAGAATTGTTTGTTGTTTCTGGCTATCGTTCATATGACCGGCAATCACAAGTATTTGAAGCGGAGGTTAACAGAACAGGGAAAGAACAAGCTGTCCAAGCTGTTGCTATACCAGGCAGCAGTGAACATCAGACAGGTCTATCGATGGATATCTCAAGCAGAAGCGCCAATTTAGAACTATCTGAGAAATTCGGAGAAACAAACGAAGGTAAGTGGCTTGCTGAAAATGCACACCGCTACGGCTTTATTCTCCGATATCCCAAAGGAAAGGAAACCATCACTGGATACCAATATGAACCCTGGCATTTCCGCTATGTAGGTTCCGAGGCTGCCAAAGTAATCTTTGAAAAGAAATGGACATTGGAAGAATACTTCAATATCGTTAAGAAAATATAAGGTGTATTTCTACGTTATTAAAAGCTTTTTTTCTGGATTGAAATATAAATAAGTGCCAGTAGATTTGAAAAATCGGATGTACTATTATCAATACTTACCTTCTAGTAAGTAATTTTATCTTGAAGAATTTATTATAGAAAGTGGGGATTTCCGTAGTGAAAAGAATGCTATTGGTTTCTCTATTGATGTCATGTGGGGCTACCTTTATTACCCCGTTATTCCCTATATATAGTGAGGCTTACCTGTTGAACAGTCTGCAAATCACGATCTTGTTTGCCATTTATGCTGCATTCTTGTTGCCGACTTTGTTTATTGCAGGAGAAAAAGGCAGCAGGTGGGGATTAAAAAGGGTTGTTCGCATCAGTATATGGATCTCCATCGCATCTACTGTGTTCTTTCTGGCAGTTAATCATTTCTGGATGCTCTATGTCGCCAGGTCATTGGAAGGAATCGCATACGGAGCCTTTACAGGTACAGCTGCTGCTTTTCTAATGAAGCAAACTTCTCCCAGCCAAATAGGTGCAGCTCTCAAATTATCAGGTGTTACAATTCTCATTGGTTTCGGGCTGGGACCAGCTATAGCGGGTTTTATCCTACAATATATACATTACCTTCCACTCCACCTGCCATTTTGGATTCTGCTCGTCCTGCTTATCATCTCACTAATCGTGCTGGAAACTATTCCTAAAGATTCTGTTTCCATTGAACAAAAACGCGTAAAAACGAAGATATCGCTTGGTGTGCCGAGCAATATTCGTTCTCCATTTTTCTCAATGGCCGGATTGCCTATCTTCACAGTTTTCACAATACAAGGAATCGCGTTTACTCTTATTCCTAATTTCGTCCAGAATGTCATTCATACGTCCAACCTATCCGTTTCTGGATTAATCATTTTCGTGCTTCTCAGTGGAGCAGCTTTGGCTCAGTTCATTCCATGGCCGAGTCACCCCATTACACGTATGAGATTCGGCATCCTGCTTCTTGTGATAGGGTCATGGATAATTGTTTCTTCTGGTTTAGCATCAAGTCTGCCGCTGCTCTGGGCAGGCATTTTCATCCAGTCTATCGGCGGCGGGTGGACTTTTCAAATTGCCCTGCGACTTGCCGGACAGTTACCGGAAACAAAAGAACGGCCACGAGTCATTTCGGTTTTCTATTTGTGCGCGTACTCAGGATTTATCGTTCCCGTAATTGGTGTCGGAGCGCTTACTCAATTTTTCAGTTTGAACCATTCGCTGATCGTGCTGAACCTGTTTGCAGCATTTATTGTTATATATGTACTGCTGTATTCCGTCAAATATAATCGCAATTATTCGGACATATAATTAAGGCATTATCTCAATATATCCATAATCTATTACTGAGCTCTTCTAACCTAATCAAGAGTGCTTTAAAATCCAGCTGCCAGTTTGGCAGCTTTTTTTTCCTATTAAAAGGGAGTTTAGTTTGAGAAGAGTGCTTACATAATATTAAGTGTGGTGTTGAGTAATAGTGAATGTTATCTTCAGGCAATTGATAGATGGCAAATCGTTTGCTGCCCTTTAAAAGGGGATTATATAAAGTGAATGTGAACACATATAAGAGAAATGGTAAGGGGCTTGAATAGAATGGCGACATCTATAGAAAGGTTATTATGGAGTATTGCACTTCCTGGTTTTGGTCAATTTTTAAATGGAAAACTGATAAAGGGAATGGTTATTGTATTTTTAGAGTTCCTTATTAATGTACAAGCGAATTTCAACGGGGTCATTATTTCAAGTTTTCATGGAAATATTGAAAAGGCAATTGCAGAAACCGATTATTTGTGGCTGATGTTTTACCCTTGTTTGTATTTCTTTGCTATGTGGGATTCTTTTAAAGATGCGGGAGGAGGGAAAAACAGTTATTCTTTTCTTCCGTTTGTGTCTTCTGCTTACTTTGTTACTGTGGGGTGTATATATTCCTCTACCTTTAAGCTTTTTGGGATATTATTAGGACCTATTTGGCTGCCAATATTGTGTGTAATACCAGGTGTCAGTGTGGGATTTTTTTTAATGAAGATACTGAGGAAAAAACACATTGAACACTTTTAAAAAAGGCACATTTATTGTTAAGCCCTTTATTGAGATGCCATGTAAGATATTAAAATGTAATAGAATATAATGAATAATTACCAATTTTGATTACAAACTAAGAATAGAAAATAAATTGTGGAGGGGCCTTTTATATGAATTTAAACGAATTAGGCTTTCTTTGGTACTTACATTCAAGTTCAAATATGGTCAATGTTTTTTTGGGGAATCTTATTGAAACTGCTGAAGATCCTGATTTGAAAGATGTTTTAACTGAGATTAAAACACTTTCAACATTCCAGGAACAAGAGGCTTTGCAATTCTTAGCTGATAATGGATTAAATATTACACCGTTTTTTAGTGAAAATGATTTACATAGCCCCTCAGAAAAGATATTTTCTGATCAATTAATGATAGAAATTCTTAAGCATATTACCAGTAATGGACTGGGTGTACTTTCTTTTCAATATACAGATTTAACCGTCCCAAAGGTTAAGAGTTTTTTTAAAGAAATACTCAATAAGATAATTCAAATTGACATTTCTATTTTAAATTTGCTGGAGCACAAAGGTTTACTGCAAAACAGGTCATTTTCATACAAAAATGCTGAAGACAGAGAAAGCAAGTTATTTAAAGTGGCATCAACCCAGCAGAGGCCGCTTAATGCTTTTGAATTAGCAAGTATGTTTGGTTCATTTCAATGTAATAATGTTGGTGTAGCTCTATGTACTGCTTTTTCGGATGTTGCAAAGGATAAAGATACAAAGGGTTTTTTGCAGGATGGGATCAAATTGTCATATCATCAAGTTGATGTTTTATCCGAAATATATAGAGATAACGGAGTTCCGACAACCACCGGATTAGAGGCTCACGTTCATAAGGTGAATAAATCCCCATTTTCAGATAAACTAATGGCTAACTTAATCATGTTCTTAAATCCCATCGGAATCGGCCATCTGCAAACTGCTGTGGTTTCCAGTTATAAAAAAAGTCACGTGAAAATACTGAAGGAATTAATTGATCAGGTAGAAAGCTATTCAGAGAAGGGATTTAAGTTATTGGTAAGGAAAGATTGGCTTAATGAGCCGCCGGTAACCAATAGGTCAATTGATAGTTAAAACAAACAATCTAAAACATTCCCTGAAGATCATAAAAATGAGAGGGAGAACAAAAAGCCGATTTCATGATTATAGGTAAATCGGCTTCTCAAAATAATAAATTTAAAAATTTGTTGTTTTGAATTAGGAGTTCGATTTTTAATTTATCGCATGAATTCAGTTAACCTATTATAAGAAAGAATACCATTTGTCATTTGATGAAAGGTCTAGCGGTTTATATTTCCCCTCTGCGGACCAGCCAGCAGAAATGTTGAATCAATCCGCTTTAATCGTAAGGTATCCAACTCCCGTTATAATTCAAGGAGAAACCTACAATTATTTCATCTTATGGGCAGACCAGGCGCATTTGAAGGAAATCGCTTCTAGTTTGACCTTTTAATAGAACATGGGGCTTGTCCACTGGTTCGATAAGTTCCGAAGAAACGGAATGCAAAGTAAAAAGACCTTCCGAATCAAAGGTCTTTTACTTCTTACACATATTTATTTCGCTAATAGAGATTCCTTCAGCCAATTTTTCCCCTCTACAAGACGGCTGACCATCATCGCTGAAACGGTGTTGCCGGCTGAGTTCAGCAGTGTTGCAGGAGCATCGATAATGGTACTGATAACCGCGATAATCGGAAGCACTTCCGGTGGGAAACCAAATACACTCAAGATAAGCATTTCGCCAATCATACCGCCACCAGGGATCGCACCCATTACAGCTCCAACTAGAAAGGATACGGCCAGGATGCTCAGAATGCTTGTTATGCTCGTCATGTCTTTGCCAAACAAGCTGAACAAGAACACAATTTTAAAGACACCGCCAAGAACAGATCCATCTTTATGCGTGTTGGCTCCAAGCGGGATAATCGTTTCCGCAATATCCTGAGGAACACCCATCTTTCTTACAGCTGCAAGGTTGATTGGAATGCATGCTGCACTGGAACACGTCGCAATGGCACTGACAGAAGGCGTGATGGCATTTTTCCAAAATACTTTGACACCATCTTTCCCGCCAGCCGCAAAAGCATAAAGCGTGAAGAACCCAAAAAAGTAAATGAGCGTTAACACAAGATAAAGCACAAACACTCGTACATACCCGCCCAAAATCTGCGGCCCAAGCTCACCAATGATCGTGGCAAAATAACAGCCAAGCCCGATCGGAGCATAATACATCACAAAGCCGACAATCTTCATCATTACGGCTGAACCGGATGACAGCAGGTTAGCAATCGGCTTTCCTTTCTCTCCAGCCATCGCCGTACCCAATCCAAATAAAATCGAAAAGACAATCAGCTGCAGCATGTTATTCTTCGAGAACAGCATCTGGAAATCAGGTACCGTAAACGCCTGAACAAGCTGCCCAAGGAATGTAACCTCTTCAGCCTCCGGATCCACTGTGGCATCCGTCATAATGCTTTTAATGGAGGAAATATCCGCATCCTTAAGCGGTTCGAAAATCGAAATCCCGATAAATCCCAAAATGGCAGAAATCACAGCCGTAATGAAAAAGACTGTAAACATCCCGCCCATAATCTTTCCTAACCTCTTCATCCCGCCCATATTCGCAAGGCTCGAAGCAATGCTAAAGAAGACAAGCGGCACAATAATCATAAACAATAAATTTAAGAATAAATCCCCAAAAGGCTTCACGACCGCTGTCTTTGGCCCAAAGACGACGCCGGCTACTCCGCCAATTAAAATCGAAACAAGCAGGAATATCGTTAGCTTGTAATTTGATAGAACTTTCTTCATGATGTCTCACCTTTCTTTGGTTTCGAAAGTTTTATTATATAACTAAAGAGGTGAGGAGAAGAAGGTGAAGATGATAATTCTTTATATTCTGTCTGTTTGGTGAAGGGAGGATGTATTACAATATTGAGGTGAAGAGCACAACTTCTTCCTTTATTCAAGGGAATAGGAGGAGAATACAATTAGCAAACAACGTTGTCTGGTATGTTTTCAGATTAAAAGTTCAGCAGAATTCTCTATGGGAAAAAAAGAGACTTGTGATGCGTGCATAAATCGCAGCACCATGAAAAAACGGCTGAAATATTCAACTAAGAAAAAGAGAACCGAGGTCTGCTCACAGTGCGCGAAAAAAGTTCAGGCTGTAAACGAGGACGGATGGTGCCAGATGTGTGTGAAGGAACGCGAGAATGCTCTCAAAGTGTCAACCAATAATTCAGCTTATATATCAGTTTATGGGAAGTGAGCTAAGAATGAGATTAAAAGACTTAACTCTTGAAGAACTTGAGGACTATGAACAAGAATTGCATGAAAACGGAGAAAAGAGTAATTACGGTTATTACGCTAAACTAGTAAATGTCTATGAAGAGATGTATAAAAGGTTGGTTCCCCTAGTAAGAAAAGATCGAGCCATGCACGAATATTCGCTGAAGTATACAAAAAAACTGCTTGTTTCCTATCTGATTAAATACGGTACATATTTAAAGATGAACAACTTTAAGGATGATCGAGATGCTATTTCATCTATAAGAAAAGCACTAAGTTATGAGAAAAATATTCCCATTGCCTATTATAGATTAGGATTTTTATCTTATAAGCAAAGTGATTACAACCAAGCAGTACGCTATTTTCAAGAAGCATTGAATTATCATAAATTCGGGGATAATCCAACCTTTAGTCTAAATCAGCAGCAGGAATTTCATGCTCATATGTATCTGGCAAATAGTGCATTATATGTGGCAAGTTCAACTTATGAAGCGATGGATGAGCTTTCATACACGTCAGCAGACCAGCTGCCTAATCTATCACTTTCACCCTTATATGAAACTTTATCGGATAATGAGCAGTTTTTGCAAAATCATGCCTTTTATAAAATAACAAAAGGACATATTGAGACCTGTTCGAAAGATGCCTGCGAAGAACTTGCAGAAAATGGGGAAAAGAATGTGCTTGTTGTTTATTTTAATGACCGCGAAAATATCCTTTTCTTTAATGGAGAAGAGGCCATTATTACCCCAGGGCAGGCAAATATGATCAGGCATTTTCTGCTGTCCTCCAATGAAGAAAATCCATCCACTAGAATGACGATGAAGGACTTTTTTGGAAAGACTGGGACTGACGGAGAAGTTAAGAAGAATACCTTCATTAAATCAATAGAACGTCTTAGAGCTCGTATGAAAACATTAGATATGCCTGACATTATCGATGTTAAACAGTATAGGGGAGAAACAGCTTATTATTTCAACGAAACGGTTCAATATATTGTTCTGTTCAGAGTTGATGACGCTTTTGCGAACGACTATGTAAGCTGATGACAGGGCTGTCATCGCCTTTTTGTGATAATAAAGCTACATTCACGAAAGGGAGATGATGTTAAATGAGAAGCTGGAATACATTATTCATTCGTCAAGGATTTGCTGTGAGGGAGTACTCGGAAAATGAGTTTGATCTCTTTCATGAAACCGAAGAAAATATTGAGTTTTTAATGGAGTGCCTTCAAAAAGCAGGTGCAGACTTCACACGTCAGCATTTTTTTCTTACTATTCACTCTGAGCCTGTTACTGAAAAAGAATGGCTAGCAGCAGCTGATTTTCCTCATAGAGGGTATGGAGAAGGGCTTTGGTTCCATGCTGAAAAAGAAGAGCCGAAAGTCAGGGAATTGGATCTATATATCAGCGGCTTGGTCCGACAATTAAATCGTCTAGAATTATTTACTATGGGAAGCTGCGATGGCCATGAAAAAAGATATGCTTCCATCCAATTTCGCCCTGGTGTATCTATGGATAAAGCAGCAAAACTTTTCAGCATCATTTCTGATAAAAAAGTCAGAGTCAGAAACCAGCGATTGATTCTGCCACATTCCAGAGAGGAACTTTTAGAATTAGCTGAAAAAGCCTTGAAAATAGATGCAGCCACCTTGGAACTGGAAACGAGAAATCGACAAACAGCTGTTTTTTGACCAGCTGGAGGAACTCCTTAACATCAACGGAGAAAGCGGAAACGAGGGCAAAATCCGAAATCATGCAGAAAAGATTCTTGCTCCGCTAGTTGATCATCTAACTTTTGACAGCAAAGGCAACATCCTGGCTCAAAAACGCTATCGAGGCGGCAACGGACCGACTATTCTATTAAATGCCCATTTGGATACTGTACTTCCCATCGATCCAGGCAGAACAATATTAAAAGAAAAAAACTTCTGGACCAGCAGCTCCGGGATTCTTGGTGCAGATGACCGTGCGGGTGTAGCGGTATTGCTGCAAATGGCCAAAAACTTGGAAAAAAGCAGATTCAGCGGTACTGTAAAATTCATTTTAACCGTTGAAGAAGAAATAGGACTAGTGGGAGCTCAGCATGTTGATGATTACTTCCTCAGGGACGTAGATGCTGCTATTGTCCTTGATCGCCGCGGCACTGGTGATATCGTAGTCTCATGTGGTGGCTTCATTCCGTTCTGCGATGAAAAATATGGCCAGTTTATTAAGTCTACAGCAATAAAGGCAGGTTTAACGAACTGGAAATGCACGAATGGCGGAAGCAGTGACACTAGGGTTTGGGCTTCACTTGGGATACAGAGTGTTAATTTATCTGTTGGTTATTTTAATGAGCACACCAGTGATGAGATGCTGGATGTGGAGGGTTGTTATAATACGGTGAAGCTGGTGGACGCGGTTTTTGAGAGGGCACGGGAGCTGAGGAGAGCTTTGAGAGGAAGGGAAAGAATTAAATTGCATTTTGCTAACTAATTATTGGTTTCTCTAGACTAGGAAATTAGGGGCCGGTTCGCGTGTTTATACTCTGAAAGAGAAACATGAGAACTGTCCCTGTCTTTCACTAGAATGTTTAATTCTTAGCCAATAATCAAAAAGGAAAAATTGAGAAGCTTTTTAGAAGAATTTGTTCCTGAATTTCTAGTATAAGTAAAGCAACAAAAAGCTTCCGATTGATTCAGGAACAAATGACCGAAATGCAATGGGACGAAGCTACATATATAGAAAAAAATGAAAACGTCGATTGGAATATACGGCAAAAGCAATTTTTGGATGAGGTACAAGTTGGGGATAAGGTGTTCATTTGGAGATCAGATGGTGGCAATAAAAACACTGGAGGTGTTATTGCCTTTAGTGAAATTGTAACCGAGCCATACGAGGATAATGAAAAATAGAGATGTCAATCTGATCTTGACTACTGTTAGTGATGCTAACGAAACCTTACTTTTAGAGTTAAACATAAAAGAACATGAATTAGAATTTGTTAACAAGCTAAACTCTCTACAAGAGGAGAAAGGTGATACGACCGTTAATTTCTTACGTATTAAAGATCAAGATAGGAGCAGCTTTAAAATTCTTTTATCAACAAGTCCTACGAAAGGAAAATGAGTTTTATATAACTGTTCATACTTTCTCGTAGCCCTATGAAACGTTTATGTATAGAAACTATATGGAAGTTTATAGAGTTCTAAATGAAATCAAATGTGAGAAATCAGTTGAAGATTTAGAATTTAAAGGTTTTAGAATGTAATCCTTTACGGAACTGATGAAGAACCATATCTAATTAAAGAATATTATATTGTTGCAGTTAAGGCACAGTTTTACTGTAGAATAGGTAATAGTTCCACCAGAAATCACAACTGCCGTGGTAATCAGGTGGAGCTATTTTTCTTAAAGCAACTAAATAATATGTTAAGGATGATTTTATACCGCAAAGTCAAACCGCTGTAATTTTCTTTCTCATGCTCATCTTTTGTATATTTAAAACTCGTTTATTACAGCCACAAGAATGTACCATCTCTGCCATACTTTTTACCAGCTGTTGCCACGAATTTTACCAATTGCCGCCAATGCGTTGACCAATAGTAAAACATCAAGGGTTTGAAGTGAAAAAGCCTATTCTTTCGTATTTTACAGTGGAATTAGTCGTATGGTTTTCGCATTGCGCCCGATTCTGGAGTTTCATTTGCTATTGAATAGTATGGTTGTACAGCGCAGCAACCCACTTCATATTTTTGTCACTAACTTGAATCCACTAAAAACCATCCAACATTTATAACAGAATTTTTAGTAAGTATAAATAAGATATAAGAGTCTACTTTTTGGGCTGATCAAGTGCTTGGTAAGCTACCTGATACTTTCCTCCATCTGTAACTTCTGAATGGTACAAGGCCTTGAGGGCATTGTTTTTTTCAAGACCATGTTCAGCCTTCAGTTCTTTAAAGCGTGTATGCAGTTCTTTATTTTCCTTAATTAGTTGTTGCATTTGCGATTTTAAATACTTCAAAATATTTATCTCCTTTCTGAATCTCTGAGTTTAGCCTAATTTTTAATAGAAATAACCTGTTTAAAAAGATCCCTAAATTGCTCCCGGTCTTCTGCTGTAAAAGGCTTTGGTCCCTTTGTTCGCTGTCCGCTTTTTCTAGCCATTGCACTTAAATAACGTGTTTGTAATAATTGGTCAATATTTTCATTTGTATATCTAAATCCTTTATGGTGGAGTACGATAATTCCTTTTGCTAAACCTAGTGACGCAAGACCATAATCTTGCGTCACGATAATATCTCCTTTTTCCACTAACTTCACAATCCGATAATCTGCAGCATCTGCTCCAGAATCAACATAAATGTTTTTCACTCCGGATGGCTGTTTTGCATTAGAAAAATGAGAAAAGCTTGTAACAAGGATAACCGGAATTTCAAAATTCCTTGCTTCAGAAATAATAATATCTTTCACCGGACAAGCATCTGCATCCACATAAATTTTCATCTTTCCCCTCCTGTTAAGAAGTTCGACTTACTATTTAACTTAACCTTTTTCAACTATAAAAGGGACTGGTGACTTTTGTTTAAAAATAATCAAGAGTTCTTCCTTTGGCTGTATTTTTCTTTCCTCATATTATACTTTATAGAATTGTGTTGGCAAATGGTGGTTCAATTGCCCACAAAATAGTTTAGTGAGGGGACAGGCCCCTTTTCCCTGTACGGTGAAGCTGGTGGAGGCGATATTTGAGAGGGCACGGGAGCTGAGGAGAACTTTGACAGGAAGGGAAAAAGATAAATTGCATTTTGCTAACTAATTATCTCTAAACTAGTAAAAGAAAATTAAAACTTCATTCCAAATCAAGTATGTTCATAGAAAAAGAAACTGTGTATACTGCAGTTTCTTTTTCTATTTAAATACCCCTATAAAAAATTTGATCGGGCTCGAAATTATAATATCATTGAGATTGAAATTTTTATTTTTTTATATTGTAAATATCAGTAAATACCTATTGCTACCTATTTATATGTTGAATTTTTGTTATAATTGTTACAAACCTTGTAATGAAACGGAGTAATAGTATGGAAACAGTATTAACGAGACCTTCTGCTGCGCCTGTAATTCAAGCGCTTCGTTCAATTGGCTATAATGCAAGTACAGCGATTGCTGATTTGGTGGACAACAGCCTGGATGCGCAGTCTGTCAATATATATATTAATTTCGCTTATGGCGACAGGGATGGGATGATCACAATTTCTGATAATGGCACGGGCATGGATGAAGAGATGCTTCAGACAGCCATGAATATTGGATCCAAGGATCCGAGAGCAAAAAGGGGAGCGAATGAACTCGGACGATTTGGAATGGGTTTAAAAACTGCATCCTTTTCGCTGGGGAAACGGTTAAGTGTGCTATCCAAGAAAGATGGAGTTTATAACGAGAGATGCTGGGACCTGGATCATGTATCAGAATGCAATGAATGGCAGCTGTATACCAAAATTCCTGCAGATGTCAGGACTAAAATGGGTGAAATTGAATCCGAAAGCGGAACAATTGTCTGCATTGATAAGCTTGACCGCTTTATGGGGTATGGAGGAAAGCGCAAGCTGAAAGAAACCAGCTTCTATAATAAAGTGGCCCGGATTAATAGGCATCTCGAATTCGTATTCCATTCTATCCTTGAAAAGAGCGAAGTCGAGATGTTCATAAACGGCAAGGAAATTATGCCATGGGATCCTTTCATGCGGTATCACCCAAATACCATGGAAGGCGAAATGCAGATGCTTAGGATCAATGAGAACCGAATTAAAGTACAGTACTTTATTTTGCCGCATGCATCTCATTTAACAGAGCCGGAATACAAAAAGGCTGGCGGCTATAAAGGCTGGCGTGATCACCAGGGGCTATATATTTACCGTGAGAATCGCCTTCTTTATTTTGGCGATTGGATGGGGCTGTTTCCGAAAGATGCAGCTTCACAGCTTGCCAGGGTCCGAATAGATCTTCCAAATGCAGCCGACTCAGACTGGCAGGTGGATATCAAAAAGTCAGGCATTAACCTGCCGGAAGATGCGAAAAGAAGATTAGAGGCCATTTCCTCCATTGCGCGCAAAGTCTCTAGAGATATATTCTATTTCCGTACCCAGCCAGGTCCGAGGAATCCTTCCATAAAAGGCAGCCTGAATACATGGGAACAATCCGGGAGCGAGGATGGCCCGCAATTTATTTTAAACAGAAACCATCCCATTCTATCTGAACTTCTAAAAAATCTGGATGATGAAAATGCAAAGCTATTAAACTTGTATCTTAAATTTGTTCAGCTTGGTTCCCCAAGCAATATTATAGATTCTCCAAAGGTCCCGGAAGAAGAAGTGCAGGATGTGCCGGACAGCCAGAAAGAGCTGGTTATCCAATTTGCTTCTTCCATGCTGAAGCTGAATGTGGCTGAAAATGAAGAGCAGCTGTTTAACATTCTGTTAACACAGCCGGCCTTTGACGGCCTGAACCGGGCAACCATAAAAGCAATCACAACGGAGGCGAATTTGATTGTCAGTAATTGATAATAAGAGCCTGTTCGAACAGGCCTTTACGAATAACTATTATATGTTAAAAGCCCACTCTGCAAATTCAGAGGAAGCTGCAGAAAAAGCACTTGAATTAGCGAGAGTATTGGCATCTGGGTTTGGTCCAATTGATGATGCACAATTCCAAAAATGGTCTCTTGAAATGTTCATGAAATACAAAATTGACTTGGAGGTTCCCAAGGATTATGTCATGAGGAACTCCAAAGAAAAAAGCTGGTTTGAGCCTAAAATGGCAGCAAGCGGATTTTTCTGGACCAGGTACCGCAGATATCTGTCCGAAGCAAAAAATTGGCCGCTTGAGGCAGTTACCGCCATTGATGAAACAACCAATCAGATTATGGCATCGATTGGAAATCCAAAGTCCTTGGAGCCATTCGATAAGCGCGGCCTTGTATTGGGTTATGTCCAGTCAGGTAAAACAGCCAACTTCACAGGCTTGATCAATAAAGCTTATGATGTCGGCTATAAGCTGATCATTGTACTGTCAGGTATTCATAATGATTTAAGAGCCCAGACACAGATACGTTTGAATGAAGAGGTAATTGGAAACCGGACAGATAAGGATGGCAATCCAATCGGAGTTGCACAAATTTATGCGAATACCGCTGAGCATATCATTTCATCATGGACAACAGAAGTAAATGATATCAAGTCCAGCCAAAGAGGAACCAGCAACCTGAACTCGCCAACCCTGATGGTTGTAAAGAAAAACAAAACGGTTCTGGAGTCGCTCAGAGATCAATTAATCAATCACCGTGATTTATATAATCTGGATATCCCCGTCTTAATTGTTGATGACGAGGCAGACCAGGCGTCCGTTGACACTTCCAATCCAGATAAAAATGAAGATCCAAAGACGATTAATCGTTTAATCCGGCAGATACTTGAAGTGTTTAATCGAAAAGCTTTTGTGGGCTACACGGCAACACCGTTTGCCAATCTTCTGATCAGCAAAGAAGGAAGGACAGATGAGGAAGGAGATGACCTGTATCCGAAAGATTTCCTCGTCGGCCTGCCAAAGCCTAAGGAATATTGCGGTCCTGAAGAATATTTCAATGTGGAAGAAGATGCAGAAGACACTCGTCCAAGTCTGATCCGCCATCTGCGGCAGGAAGATCTTGAAGTGTTTACGACGATTAAAAAGAAATCCGATGCAGATAAATTTGAGGAAGTGCCACCGCAGATGCGTGAAGCCATGCTTGAATTCCTTCTTGTGATTGCCATCCGCAATTTGAGAGGGCAAAGAAAGAAGCATAATTCCATGCTTATTCATACATCACGCTTTAAAGACGTTCAATCGAGTGTAAAAGATGAAGTTTCACGCACTTTTGATTCCATCTCAAAACAGCTGCAATATAATCCTGAAAGCACTGTGATAGCAGAGATGCAGGAGCTTTATGAAAATGACATCCTCCCTGTGAGCAGGGATTGGCCTAACGAAAACCACAAGGAATACGGCTGGAATGAAGTATATGAAGAACTGAGAAAATGCTGCGAGACGATTCAGGTATTTGAAATCAATGGAAACAGCCGGGATGCGCTGGATTACCATCAATATAAAGAAGATGGTCTGAATGTAATAGCCGTAGGCGGAGACAAATTATCCCGCGGTCTTACACTTGAAGGCTTAAGCATCACCTATTACTTCCGGAACACGCTAATGTATGACACGCTCATGCAGATGGGGCGCTGGTTTGGTTACAGGAAGGGCTATATGGATCTTTGCCGCATCTATACATCAGATGAGATTGCTTCGAATTTTGAACATCTGGCCATTGCCATGATTCAGTTGCGCCAGGAATTCGACAGGCTTGCTGCCTTGAAAAAAACTCCTTCTGAATATGCTGTGAAGATGCTGAGCCATCCAACAATGATGCTTACCAGTCCGCTGAAAATGAGAAACGCAGTATCGACTAATGTCATTTATGCAGGAACTCTTCAGCAGACCAGGCTATTTGATCCAAGTGAAGAAATTCTAAAAGGGAATATGGAAGCTGCTGTAAAGGTGGCAAACAAGCTTCCCCTAGAAAAGACTGCCTACAGAAAGACAAACTTTTATACGGCTTCTGGTGTGAAATCAGACATGATCAAAGAATTTTTGTCTGAATATCAGACAGCGGACAGCAATATTGTCAATTCAGCTTTAATTGCTGATTATATTGATCGCGCTAATCATGAGGGTGAGCTGACGGATTGGACAGTTGCAATAGTAGAAGGGAATCCTTCAGCATCTTCTGGTTTATCAGATTATCCTGTTGAATTAGGAAAGATTCGCTTGAAATCTGCAGCCCCTCTTGGTAAGAAAGTGAAAGCGCCGGAGAGCAAGCATCAAATCAGGGACATTGGGGCCATTGTGTCTCCAAACCATGAGTACATGGACCTTGACTATGAAGAAATAAAAGGAATCAAAGACCGTACAGAAAAACGCAGAATGCGTGACAAAGAAAAAGGTTTAATGCTGATTTATCCGCTGCATCCAGAAGTCGAGATCTTTAGCAGTCTGGATGTTGAATTCTCGTCAAAACTAGTGCCAATTGGAATCGCCTTTTCTTTTCCGGGTACCGAAATTGACGATACAAGCGTCTACCAGACTAATAAAACAGTCTGAATAACTTTATTTAAGGAGAGTAGCTGTGTTGAACCTAAAAATAGAGTTTGAACAAATGATCCAAGAGCTTAATAATCAGGACGATAGTGAGGTATATAAGCTGAATGTCCTGACATACGAGAGCCCTGTTATGTTTGCAGGAATCGATCCTGCGAATCATCACCGTCAGCTTTACATTGATCTCGGAACGGAAGCATGGGACGACAGCCAGGAAAGAGCCCTTCCAAAATGGCGGGGCATGTCTGTCAAAGTGGAATACTTTGAAAAGATATTTCTCTTAAAAGAGCATTATTTTCTTGTAATCCGTCAAGAGGATGAACAAAGCCCTGAAATTTTCGATGTGGTCCTCCAGAATCTCGCTGAACATTTAATTGCGGAAAAAGAAGATTCGCTATTTTCTACTGTATATAAGGTACTTGACAGATGGAGGACTTTCTTTCAGCGAGGCGGATTTAAACGGCTTTCTGATGAACAGCAGCGGGGGCTATTTGGGGAATTATGGTTTATCAATGAATGGCTGGACAACCACCCAGGCCAGCCCCCTCTCATTATTGAGCAATGGGAGGGGCCGACCAAGGGGCGGATTGACTTCAAAGGTTCCAGGTGCGGGCTTGAAATCAAAACAGTGATTGATAAATTATCCAAAACCATTAAAATATCAAATGAGAACCAGCTTAAGTTAAGTGAAGCCGTTTCTTCAATTTATCTATATGTCTGCTTTCTTGAACAAAGCCGGACACATGGCATGAGTCTTCAGGAGCTGGCAGGACAGGTCCGTGCCAAGCTTGCAAAACGATCTGAACGAATTGCACTTATATACAGCGATTTAATGACTGATCTCGGCTTTAGGGAAGAAGAATATGGGGATACATTGTTTTTTGTGGAAAAAACAGAGGTTTATGAAGCAGGGGAAGATTTTCCTCGGCTGTTAAAAGAGCATCTGCCAAAGGGAATTTCCCATGTTAGCTATAATATTGATCTGACTCATTGTACGGAATATGAGAAAGATCCGGAAACCATATATCAAATGTTTAGAGTGGAAGGGTAAAAGATGATAGAAACTAGACAAAGAAAAGAATTTCTCCTCGATTTCATGGAAGAACTGGAAGAAAAAGCAATAAAAACGGGCAGCTATCAGGTTCCATTCCTGGAGAAAATGATTTCCTTTATGGACAGGCCTGACGATCCGGAAATCCTTATTCCTCCTTATAAAGATACGGCAAAAAATATTGCCGTAAATGCCTATTCTTATGATGATGAGAACCAAGTTTTAGACCTGTATGTGGCCGATTACAATTTTGAGCAGAACGAAGAAGATCTGCTTACTATCAATATGACTGCTGTCACGGAAATTGCCAATCGGGTAAAGCGCTTTGTCACAAATGCAAAGTCTCTTCTTCAGACCATTGACCATTCATTAGAAGCTTATGATCTTGCAAAAGTCATAGATGAAGAGATGGAGAATATTAATGAGATCAATATCTTTGTAGTGACAAACCTGTACTATTCTTCAAATAAGCCGGTAGAGATGACAATTCCAGGCATCGAAACGGTAAACGTCCAGGTTTGGGATATTGACCGGGTCCAGCAGCTGATCACTTCCGAGCAGGCTGTCGAGACAGATTACATTGATTTTGATAGAGACTATGGTGAAACATTCGAGATGATGTTTGTTCCGGATCCATCTAGCGGAGTAAAGGAATTTGACTGCTATGTTGGCTATATTTCAGCTGAATTGCTTGCTAAAGCCTATGATGAATGGGGTCAAAAGCTGGTTGAGCGAAATGTTCGTTCTTTCCTTCAGGCAAGGGGCGGAACCAACAAAGGAATTCGCGATACGCTAAATGATCCATTCCAGCGCAAGATGTTTGTGGCCTATAACAATGGGATTTCAACCGTGGCGCGTACAGGTGAATTTGAGCCTGTAAAAGATGGAGTGAATCAATATAAAATCAAAGGCCTCAGCGGCTGGCAAATTGTGAATGGCGGCCAGACAACAGCCTCCATTCACAAGGCTTATAAGGAAGGAATCAGCCTGAAGGATGTCTACGTCCAAGCAAAACTGACAATCCTTCAAGTTAATGAATTCGTTTCGAAGGATCAGCACCTGCTGGAAGATGAAATGATCTCCCGCATTTCACAATATGCCAATACGCAAAACAAGATCAATAAATCTGATCTATTAGCCAATACACGCTTCATGTCCGATCTGGAGAAATTCTCGCGCAATATCTGGATTCCGGCAAAAGACGGAAGAAGGCCAGAAAGCAAATGGTACTTCGAACGTGCCAGAGGCCAGTATATGGTGGACATCAACCGCCGCAAGCGAGGAAAAGAGCAGACAGATTTCAAAAAGCAGTATCCGAAAGATAAGGTCCTTACAAAAGTCGATTTGGCTAAATACTTTATGTCTTGGGAAGGTTATCCTCACGTTTCAAGTAAGGGCGGAGAGGAAGCATTCAAGAAGTTCATGGACCTGAACAAGAGCTTCTGGAGCGGCAGCACACAGGATAAGATTACTCTATCCGTGTATCAGAAATTAATTGCCAGAGCCATCATTAATCAGCGCGTCAAAGAAATCGTTGATGAAATGAAGCTGAGAGGCTACAAGGCAAATGTCATTTACTATACAGTGGCAATGCTTCACCACCTCTACAGCGAGCAAATTGATTTGGTTGGTGTATGGGAAGAACAGGCGCTATCAGAGAAATGGGATGATATTGTACGTACGATTGCAGATAAGACTTTGTTCTATCTGAAAGAATCTGCTGGTGAGCGGAACGTGACGCAGTGGGCAAAACAGGAAGCTTGCTGGATACAGTTTAAAGAAACCTGCTCCCAGGAACTGAAAAACTTAATTTAACAGAAAAACACCCTAATCTTCTGATAAAGATTCAGGGTGTTTTTCCTTTAAAACTGAATTGCTTTTAATAAATTCAGCTATGGAGTCAACTGCAGTATCAAAGTCCTGTTTGAACTCATGCTCCCAGATGCGCATCACTTTCCAGCCGTTATCCTGATAATACTGATTCACTTCTTGATCTCTGCTTACATTGCGAGCCAGTTTTTTTGTCCAATACTCCTGATTGGACTTTGGCATATTGCCGTGAATCGGGCAGCAATGCCAGAAACAAGAGTCTATAAAGATGACAATTTTATACTTCTTAATGGAGATATCGGGTTTGCCGAACATTTTCGCATTTTTACGGAACCGAAAGCCTCGCCTCCAGAGAGCCTTTGTGATGGCATTTTCCAGCATAGACTGAGATTTGATGGCTCTCATGTTATTGGAACGCTGTTCTTTTGTTATTTTTTCAGGCATGGAATCACGTCCGGTTTTCAGTTTATATTGGAATCTTACCCAGGAGTGCCGAACATTACACCATTTGACATGAATCGAAGAAAAATAATTATGTTATAATTGAAAAGTTGACTAAAACAATTGAACGAACGAATGTTCTGGTTTAAAATATAGATAGAAAGATTACTTCTAATAGAAGTGAGGTTTTAAGATGGAGAAACTTAAAGTAATGGATCTTTTTGCAGGGGCAGGCGGTCTCAGCAGCGGCTTTGAACAGACCGGGAAATTCAAAGTGAAAGTCGCTGTCGAAATAAATGAGAACGCAAGAAAAACCTACGAAATGAACCATGGAGACGTTATTTTACATAAAGATATTACAAAGCTTAAGTATGTAAATGACGATGGTGAAAAGATTGATGAATTCCGAGATATTGATGTGGTAATCGGCGGCCCTCCATGCCAGGGGTTTTCCAATGCCAACCGCCAGCAGAATACTCTCATCTCATCGAACAATCAGCTTGTAAAAGAATATCTGCGTGCGATTGAAGAGATTCGTCCGAAAGCTTTTGTAATGGAAAATGTAAGGACATTGGAATCCGAGAAACATAAGTTCTTTCTGAATGAAAGTGACGAAGATGAACTCGTTAAGCTGGGAATTGAGCCGGCAGAAGAACATATTAAAATTGGCAAAAGCACATCATACGCTGATAAATTAAGAGAATTCCTTCTAAATGCTTACACAGAGGGAATAGAATTAACACCATTCATGATAAATAAGGACTTAATGTCCAAATTAACTTCACTACTAAAACATTCTAAGAAGCAATCAAACAAAGATCTACTGAACTTCATACAGAAAGAAACAAACCAAAAATATTTATTAAAGACAGTAAACCAGCAATGGCTTGATCAGCACAGTGAATACTGGGACAGCCTGTATCAATTAGACTGGGCAGATCTAGGCGAAACATTGAAAAATTTAATGGACGGAAATGATCAAGATAACAGTTCATTTAAAGAAAAACTCGAGAATATCATAGAAGCACAAAAAGTCATTTATAAGATTTCAGAGGTTATTGACAACAAAGTTAAACTCTTTGATATACAGGTGAAACAGCATGAACTTGAAATCACCACCAAATCCTTCAATGTGTTTAACTATATAAAAAGAAAGCTGTCTAACTTAGGCTATGTCTTTAATGAAGACAAATATATTTTCAATGCTGGTCAATACGGTGTTGCACAGGAAAGAAGAAGATTAATTCTGATGGGCATCAGAAAAGATTGTTTGAAAGCTGCAGCGGTAGTGACACCAGAGCCATTATTTCAAAACAGGGAAGAGTACAACAAAATCTATGATGCGATTGGTGACTTAGAGAACATTTCGCCGGAAGTTGACGTAAAAAGAGATGAAATCTGTAAGGATTCTCATCGTACATTAATCGGCAGTCCATTAAATGCATACCTTAACAACAGTGATAAAATCTTTAATCATGTAAGAACAGAAACTCGTGAGGTAGCTTTGAAAAGATTTCAGTCTCTTAAAGAGGGTCAAAACTTTCATGATTTGGACGAGTCTTTAAAAACTACCTACACAGATCATAGCAGAACACAGAATACTATCTATAGAAGACTTGCTTATAATGAACCTTCTGATACAGTACTTAATGCAAGAAAATCGATGTGGGTGCATCCTGCTAAAGACAGAGCTATAAGTATTAGGGAAGCTGCTAGGCTGCAATCTTTCCAGGATTCTTATAAATTTTTTGGGTCAAAGGACTCTCAGTATCAGCAAATAGGGAATGCGGTCCCTCCGCTGCTTGCAAGGGCGATTGCTGAAGCGCTATTGCAGTCAATGGGAGTAAATGCAGAAGAAAAATTAAAGAAGATTTTACTCAATGAAGTTAAAAGTGAAAATACATCAAAAGAGGTTAATACTCCCGAAATTTTAAGCTTACAGGGAAATGTCTAATAAAGACATTGCCTGTAAGCTTTTTATTGTTTCTAAAAGTTGTACTGAACTGTTCACAACTAGTGATGGACTAGCTCTTCCATTATATTGCGAGACAGAGAAGTGAGTTTTTCCTAATACTCCGCTAAGGATAATTTTATTGTTTTTCTTGATATGATGCATTTATAAAGTGATAATAAATCTGAGAAGATATGGAAATATGAGCTTGTTACGATAGGCTATTATAAAAAATCATTTTAAGGAGCAATAAAGTGAGCAAAGAAGATACTATTTTAATTAAAATTGGAGTCTCATATAGAGAAGGAATGACACCTGAAGAGTTGTATCATGCAACTAGCGTTAGCTGGGTAATTAGCGAGAATAGACTCCGTTCTGGTGATTTGAAATATTTTTGTGCGGTTTATAATAACGAAATTAAAGAGATTTATAATCTAAATGATTATGAAAAGGATAATAATCCTGATAATAAAGGCCGTTTTATTTTGTTTGGCGAAATAGCTGAAGATCCAATTAGGTCAAAACTTCTAGACCTTAATGTTCGAGATATACACAAAGGTTCAGGTAATCCAATTAAATATGTAAAAATGGAAGATTTATTATCAAAGGTTAATAACGATGGTCTGAGAGAAACAGAGACCCCAGATAACTCAATGAAATCAATTTTTATGTCCATAGCCAAAAATAATTCGGAAATTAGAACTTTAAGTACAAATAAGCTTAATTGGATAACAAATTTTAACGAAGAAGAGATACTTGTTGAAACTGAATCATCAAGAGAGAGGTTTTCACAAGGTGAAGAACAAAAACCATATGCTACTATTACTTACGATTACCTGTTAACAGCATGGGAAGAATTTTTAAATGTTAGGATAGCTTCATCAAATGACTTTATTAAGACAAAAGGCAGGTCTGGGTTTATCATGTCATTTTTTCATGAATTGCCTTTTGTTGATAAAATCGTAAGTAATAACATACTGTATATAAATTGAAAGAGTTTACTACAGACCAGCTACCAGAAGCAAGTTTGGAGCAGACAATGCAGCTCTTAAACGAAATTATTAACCAGGATATAAACCCAAAAGAAATATCTCAAAAATATAAAGAAGACTCAATAAAAAGGCTGAAGCTCCGTGCTCGTCAGGGGCTAAAATTATTGGGTTTCTTAAATGGGGAATATCAAATCCAGCAAAGTATTTTAAATGGATATATTGATGCTGTTAATAAAAACGAATATCTTTCAAAACTAATGCTGCACCATCCATACTTTTTGGTGATTTATCAGATACTTTCTTTATTAAAAGGAATAAATAAAACAGATAAGCTTTCATTACTTTCAGAAATTGGGATGATAATTGTCAGAAATTCCAAGGGCTCTAATTTAATGGAACCCTCTGTTTCCCAGTATAGGACAAGAAATATTCTGAATTGGCTTAGAGAAACAGGTTTGGTGAATGAGGAGTGGGATGTATTAGATGATAAGTTAGATGCGAAATACACCTTTTTATCAAGTTTATCAATGGTGAGAGAAGATAAGTCTAAAATATATTCTTTAAATGAAATAATCGAACACATAAATCAATACATAGCTAGTAAAGGCTTCTATTACCCAAAAGAAGAAGTCATCAACTTATTTCTATCTCTAAAAACCAAACCCTTTGTGATCCTATCAGGTATCTCTGGAACAGGTAAAACCAAAATGGTTCAATGGTTTGCCGAGAGTTTAGGGGTTACAGAGAAAAATGGGCAGTTTACTTTAATTCCTGTTCGTCCTGATTGGAGTGACGGATCTGATCTATTAGGTTATGTAGATATTAAAGGAGATTTTAAAGAGGGACCATTAACTAAAGCTATTAAAGCTGCCCAAGAGCATCCTGATTTGCCTTACTTTGTTCTTTTAGATGAGATGAACTTGGCGCGAGTTGAATATTACTTCAGTGATATTCTCAGTGTGATGGAGAGTAGAAGGTGGGAGGATGGGAAGGTTGTTTCTTCCACTTTATTATCGGAGGAGGTCGCAAAAGAAGAGGTCACACTTCCTAATAATCTTTTTGTTATTGGAACCGTTAATATGGATGAAACGACGCACCCATTTAGTAAGAAGGTTTTAGACCGTGCCAATACGATTGAGTTTAATCGAGTGGAGTTGGATAATTTAACTTTTCTCCAGGATCTTGAGGACATAGATCCATTAGAAATAGGACAAGGTCAGCTTGCTTCAAAATATTTGCATTTGAAGGATCTATACAAAGTAGATAAAGAGATTATCGAAAAGGCTACAAGTGAGCTGGTAAAGATTAATAAGTCACTTCAACTTATTAATGCACATATCGGTTATCGGGTTAGGGATGAAATCACCTTCTATCTTGCCTATAACAAAGAAGGTGATCTAATGATTTTTGAGGAAGCATTTGATCATTGTATACTTCAAAAGATCCTGCCGCGTCTGTCTGGAAGTGACTCAAGAATTGATCAGCTGCTAAGGGAGTTATATCTGCTATTTACTAATACTGAGTATCAGGAGGATGAAGATTCTCCGATCGATGAAGAAAGTGCTATTTATCCCAAGAGCGCTCGAAAAGTGATTGAGATGCTTAGGAGGTTACAAGCAGATGGCTTTACGTCCTTCTGGATCTCGTGATGATGTTGAACTAGTTAAAATCGAAACAGAAGATTTTTCTCTCGTGGTAAAAGGAAAGCCTTATCATGAGAGGTATGAAGGGTTAAAACAATATCGCGCAATGGATAGGCATGATATCATGCAGTTTTCTGTTCAAGGGGATATGGTAAATCAGATACTAATCTATGATATTGAAGCACAGTTACTCCAGGAATCTACTCAATTAAGACCGATATTTTTCGAAAATGGTGTTTATCAGGTTATTGTAATACCTAAAACAAGCAGAGACTTAGCCTTTTATCATGAGCATCCTGGCTTAAGGCAATCCGTCGCCAGAGTAGAAATTGCAAACACTTATATGTTAATGGGGAATTTACAGTTTCAGAATGAAGTAGGGTTAACAACCTTCGAAATTAGAGAAGGCAGCGAAAAGCTCTTAGAGGTAACGTTAGAGGTTTTTCCCGCAAAGCTTGATTATAAAGACGATTATAAAAAATTATTAGAAGAAGTTAACGACGAAATTTATAATCTCGCCTTTCATTTTATACGGAAAACCTATTTAGGAGCTAGAGTAAAACTGGATGGCAAGCCTTCCAGGAGTGAATTTTACCGATTAATTAGCAAGCATTTTGACCAGTTTCTGCAGGCAATTAACCGTATTGAACGGCAGCCTCATCACCTTCTCCAGAAAACGTATGAAAAGGTTAGGGGAGACCAATTAAATAAGCTGGACACTAGAAGCAGGAGCTATTTGCAAAAAAGACCTCATCTATTTACAGAGGTTTCAAATGGCATCCATATCAATAACAAAACACTTATGCCAACCGAAGGTCTCCGAGTTAAAAAGGAGCTTACCTTTGATACATTTGAAAATCGATATGTGAAATGGATGATGGAGCGGGTTACACATAAGCTTTATGATTTACTCAAGACATTGAGGAATAAAACATCGAGATGGGAAACAGAACCTGACGCTGATCTTTTAGATAAACTTATCGAGATGATTAAGCAGTTAGAGGGGAAGCAAAAGAGTCCTTTTTGGAGGGGAATAAAAAAACTGGATCGCTCAATCCTTAGCTTGGTTTTGCAAATGGCACCAGGCTATCGAGATGCTTTTCAGATCTATCTGACGGTTTCCAAAGGGTTAATGCTTCAAGGAAAGCTTTATCAAATGTCTGTGAAAGATGTAGCAACACTCTATGAATATTGGACTTTCTTGAAGCTCGGACAAATTCTTGATAAAAAATATCAGCTCGTCAGCCAGGACATTATTCAAGTTAACCGTGAAGGACTATTCGTAAATCTTCGAACCAACAAATCAGCGACAAGAAAATATAAGCACCCTTATACCAAAGAAGAAATTATACTGGCTTACCAAAAGTATGAAAGTGGTTTGCCTACAATTCCTCAGAAACCGGATACAATGCTCAGCATCGCTAAAAAGGGGAAAGACTTTACCTATAATTATGTATTTGATGCCAAGTATCGAATCGATTACGCCCAGGAAGGAAGCTATTATCAAAATCGTTATAAGCACCCCGGCCCGCTTGAAGATGATATCAACACCATGCATCGATATCGAGATTCAATTGTGGCCTATAATAATGGCCCATATGAAAGAACAGCTTTTGGAGCTTATGTACTTTTTCCTTGGTCTTATGAAGAGCTTTACCAGGAACATCACTTCTATAAAAGCATCGATAAAGTCAATATCGGAGGGCTGCCATTTCTGCCGAATGCAACGGACATAGTCGAAAGATTCGTGGAGAGACTTATTGAAAAAAGCCCTGAGGAAATCCAGGAGGAAGGAATTTTGCCTAGGGGTACATTGGAGGAGTGGGAATCCGGTCTAGATGAGAAGGTTCTTGTCGGGCTTGTTAGAAGTCGAGAAGAATATGTCAGCTATAAACAGACCGGCTGCTATCGTATTCCGGTTGAGAAACTAAAAACCGGATGGCAAGAGACAAAGTATATTGCCCTTTATGTGAAGAATGGCGTAACAAAGCAAAATGGTGTTATTTGTTATGGCAGAGTTAAGGAAATTATGCCAGAGAAATTAGGAACCACTGAATATATGCAATTTGTAGTTGAACATTGGATCAACTGTAACCATATCATTAAGCCAGTTGGTTATGGTATTGCCGAATATATGCATACAACATTGAGCAATTTGAAAGAGTCCACAGAGCTTCCAGAGCTGTTTATGAAGTCGAAGGAAGAAAAAACGTTATGGAGAATGCTAAGAAGGATCTCCGACAGAATATCCATTGAACTGAACTCAGCTAATCTTGATATGGCTACTAAGGTTGAGGAATATAGGATCAAAGATATCTTGATAAAGATTAATAAAGAAAATAAAGAAGTTTATCTGGTAGGGGAGAGTGATCAAAAAACTGTATCCTTAGATACATTACGAAAAAATACACCCTCTGTTTTTAGAGAATTAATTGATATGTTAGACAGGGCTCATTAGAAAATTCTATGCTGTGAATCATATAAAGGTGAGGATTATAAATGCCTATATACAACAAACTAGTTCGTGACCGCATTCCTGAAATTATTGAAAGAACAGGTAAGAAGTATGAAACAAAAATTCTTGACCAGTCAGAATTTATCAAAGAACTCAAGAAAAAGAGCTTTGAAGAGCTGGAAGAATATATAAACGCGAAGAATCATGAAGAGGCGCTGGAGGAATTAGCTGATTTGCTTGAGATTATTCATACACTCGCCGAAACCCACGATGCATCGATTGAGAAGGTAGAAGAACTGAGAAAACATAAAGCTGAAAAACGGGGAGGCTTTAAGGAGAAGATCTTTTTAAACGAGGTCGAAGAATAAGCAGTAAACAGGAGCCTCTCTGGAGCATCAGTTCTTAATGGTTGTCATTTTTGGGGATGGTATGAGAGTTTGTGTTATAAAAGAGAACAGAATCCTTTTCAGTGAACCAGGAAGATCTTTGAATACCTGATGCATTATCAATTTGAACAAGAGGGAGAAAGAAGACAGTGAAAAGAGTTTCTAGAGAAGAAATCAGAAAGAACCCCGATAAGTTTGCTAATGAGCTACTGAAGAGAATTAATAATAGAGGGAAGCCGGAACTTAAGCTGATTATCGGCGGGAAGAAATAAGAAATTATTATGGATTACAGATAAACTGGTTATCAATATTCTATGATTAAAAGACACTTTTGAGGAATGTCTTTTAATCATAATGTATGTATTCATATAGGGTTAATTATGTTATTAAATGATAAAATATGCAGTTGTATCACCTTGAAACAGAGGTATTGCATGAAATCCTAATAGCTATGGATTCTATTAAACGTTGTTGTAAAACATATACTTAATATAAACACTTTACAGATAGTATTAACTATGTTAAATTCTATTTATCGAATGATTCTGAAATTTCAAAAAGATGGTGTGAGTAAATGAGTTGGACTGCTGGCCCATTTAAACAGGAACTTATCAAGGATTATAATAATATCAACCTTCTTTTGTTTAACATTGGTGTCAAAAGTCAAAGAGTCGAGTTTTTGGGGGATAAGATATTAATTTTCGCCTATCATAAGAGAATTCCATCTCTTAAGCATTTGGACGAGATTAATCGCTTTGTAATCCGAATGACTGACATTGCCATCATAGATAGTTATAAGGAACATTTAAGGAAAGTCCTTGAAGAAAAATACGGGATGAAGGTACTTTCTATTTTGAAGGATTATGATCCCATTACTGAACTTTCAGGTACTATCATTACCCTGGATCGGGATACAAGTGCCTATATTTCCAGGTAACTAAATACTGGTGACTGGTCCATTGAACTCTTTAGAGTGCATAAAAACCGTCAGTACAAGCTTTCAGACTAGCGTCTGTTTGATTTGTGCTGACGGTTTTTTTTATAAAAAAATAGAGGAGGCAACAACATTATGAAAACAGTAGAAGATGTATTGATTGCGCTGGATGAGCTAACAGGAGGAAGAGTGATTAAATCTTTAAATGACATTACGAGAGGTGAGCACCCCTTTGTCATCATGAAGTCTTCCAACATTCCCGGGAAAGAGATCATTGAAACGCCTGGTCTTGTCTATGGTGATATGAAAAAAGAAGTGAAAAAAATAGCCGTTGCTATGACAATGACAGAAGGATGCATCGAACTTGCCGGCGCTACTGATGTCGATGCCATTGTTGCTCATCATCCGATCGCTGAAGCGGCTAATTCAGGTGGGGTAATTTTGAAAAACTATCTGGATTTATATAATGTAGCTGCATTTGAATTACATGAAGCTTTCCATGGATTACATCCTGGCATCCCTTTTTTGCACGGCCATCATGTATACAGGACAGAAGTTTCTTATGGAGGCGTACACGGAAATATTTTATATGTGGGAAAAGTACGTCCAGAGGTAAACACACTCGGAGATATTTTAAACCGGTTGGATAATTTTATGGGTCTAGAGGACGAAGAGGCTCTATTACATACAGAAAAAGAAATACGCAATAGTTCATCTATGATTGAAACAAGCACAGTGACACGTGGGCGAATCGTTTGTGGAGAAGAAACCAGCCCTGTGAACAATATTGTCCACATTTTTCCGCATACGGGATTTTCCCCTGATCATTTACGTCAAGTCATCAAAGAGCACCCGGAAGCTGATACTGTTCTCGCTTCGATTAGCCGGGTTTATGATGGTCATCCTCTTATTGAAACGGCTAAGGAATTAGGACTTAATTTTATTATTGGAAACTGCCATGTGTTAGAAATACTCGAAAATGGTTTACCTTTAGCTTATGCCTTGGACATACTGCTGCCTGGTGTAGAGGTTGTTGTTTTTCGAGAGCGGGTGACAAGCATATCTCTAAATGAAATGGGATCTCCTCAATTAAAGGAATATGCAGAAGAAATGGCAACTGGTTATCTTTTGAAAAAAACGGCGGTCAATACACTATAAAAAAAGGAGTGCAGGTAGATGAGTGAGGTTAAATCGTTAGTACAAAAAAAATTAGAAATAGAAGAGAACAGTGCCCCGATTCCTTTAACTAGAAGATGGACCCGAATTGAAGTAGTAGGTCTTGGCTTAGTCATAATCTCACTTTTAGTATTGCTGCTCACGCCTGGAACATTAGCTGGTTTATTTACTTCCATTGTCGATAACGTTTTCCCCATTATCGTAGAGGTATTTTTAACCGGCACTGTTGGAGTTTCAATTATGGTTAGTGTCATTATTGGCCGGGTACTGGAAAGGCTTGGGTTTACTGATGCTTTGATTCGGATCTTTATCCCTGTTACAAAGCTGATGAAAGTGAATTCGGCTGTTATCATTCCAAGTATATATAATATTCTTGGTGATATTAATGCTGCCGGAAAAATTGCCGGACCGATTTTAATCCGTTCGGGAGCAACAAAAGCAGAGCAAAAAATAGCGGTAGCAACCATGGTTCAATCGCAGCAATCCTTTGCTACATTCATGTTAGGTATGGTTGCTTTAACCGCTGTTGGAGCTAATGCCTTTGTCGTTGTTGTGTTAGCGGTTTTTATGCCTGTCATTGTTGTCCCGTTCCTGCTTTCTAAAACCATTTACCGGGATACGAAAGCTGTCCAAATTGCAAAGCTCCCTCAATTTACGCCGAAGACAGGCTTTTTACCCACTCTGTTTAATGCAGCCAGGGAGGGAGCAGAGCTTTTATTCCTTCTCATTATTCCGGCTGCAGCTGTCGTGTTTGCTGCTATTGGTGTTCTGGACTACATCGGAATTTGGTCAAAATTTGAATCCGGCTTATCAGCAGTATTGTTAACTCTAAATATTCATCCTGAGACAGGTATTCTTTCCATATTGGCTAGCCCGACGCTGGCCATGGCCCAATTATCAGAAGTTGCTGGTTCTTTGGATCCGCGATTGGTCATTGGATCATTTGTTTTAGCTTCATCTGGTCTGCCTTTGTCTACTATCTTTGGTCAAGTTCCGGTTATATGGGCAGCTAATTCTGACCTTAGTGAAAAGGAGGCAATGGGAGCGGCTGTACTAGGAATCGTTATGCGTATATTGACAGCCTTTTTGATTGTTTATTTCTTAACGCCGATATTAGTTTAATGCTCGGAGCGAAGGTGAAAAAGTTGCTTTAAGGCAGTCCTTGCTTTTAAGAACTATATTTTACCCAGTATAAAAGAAAGATCGATAAAATATTTATCTTGAGGGATCCTTTCAAATGATTGGGGATCCAGGTGGAGCTCTGTTTTTCTTAAAAGATTGTTTTCCTTGCTCCATAAGAACAGAACGGCTGTTTGATTAATGGGTTCCATTATCCCTTTCATCGGCGCAAGAAGTTCAATCTTAAGATCATCCAGGGGAAAGTCAGGCCGGCAAATAAGCTTACAAGGTGCTGTTTGTAAGGGTTCATAGTGATTTATTGTATGATCAGACAAATGATGAATCCTCCCGGTAGCTGCAATTCTTTTATCAGGGAGAATCAGTCCAGATTCGTTATAGATATCTCTTCCGATGGAGGAAGGGATCTTTTTTTTGTTCCATAAAATGGACATCGAAAAAGTGTGGCCAGGCAAAATCGTCCATGCTCTTTTGGCTATCAGTTCAAATCCGATAAAGGACATGGCTATCCCTCTTTCCTGTTGCTCAATACTGATGTTTATGCTCGAGAAAGAAAAAATATCTGCTATGTCTCCATCAATTCTTTATGATAGCTATTACTCACGAACCCTCTTTTTGTTGAGAACGGGCCTGTAAAGATGTATGTTTACCAACTAATCAAAAGCAGCAATCCATTAGAAAACAGCCTTCATAAAAAATAATTTAGCTTTCTGCAGCATGCAAAAAAGTATGCTGTTTTTCTTTTCCTACCCAGCCGATTTTTTGTGCACCCTCCTTGTTATGATTGATATGTACCAAATAATTGGTAAGAAAATGGAAGGGGAGTTATATTTTGTATTTGATGAAATCGTTTATCCTGACGCGATGGATGAGGCAGGGGACGAATCCTAATAGAAAAGAAATGGCGTGCCTAATAATAAACAAATAAACTTAGGGACAGTTCCGGCGATTCACCCTGATACGCCGGAACCGTCCCTGTGTTTTTCATATAAGCCAAATCTGGATACAATTCTCCAGCAAAATTTCCGAACTTAGGCGCTAAAAATTTGCACAATGAAAGAATTGCAATTCCTATAAGAATAATCGCTAATTTTAAAAACAATGTGGATGCATTTTTCATTTTTAAAATACATCTTTTTTATTTTTGTCTAGGAAATTTTTTAATGGCTTTTGAAGTACATCCATAGTGCCTACGATGATACTTGTTGCCAAAATGCCCATTAGACTTAGTGAAATTGGACCTGCTGCATCGTCACCTGTAACTTTTACAAGCACCTTTAAGCTTACTATTCCTAACAGAATGAGGAAAATGACTGTAAAAGCACATTTTTTTATAACATTTAAAGATTTAAGTGATAACTCGGAGAAAGCATTGTTCCTTTCGATATAAGTTAATAGTTTAAATGCTTGGTATAACGCAACGGAAAACGTGATACAGAATCCATATGCACATACTAAAAAGGGGATTAGGAAATAAGCCGTATCTGGATGTACCTTTGCATCTTTAATGGCTATCTCAGGTAACCAAAAGATACACAAAGCAAATACCGCAATTCCAATCAGAAAAATAATTACTTTTAAGAAAGTGGTTGAACCTAGTTTAACACTCATTTAAAGCACCTCACTGATTTAATAATAAAATGACTATAACACAACGATTTATCGATTTACAATAAATTAATATTGTTTTATATTATTTGTTGTTATTGATATTTTTTTCTAAATGCAGTATTAAAAAATATGAAATGGGAGTGGTTAGCTAGTCTCCTTGGACTAATGAGGTGCATTTAAGTGGAGAAGGGGACTATATTCTCACTGCCTGAGAAGGAAAAAGTGCTGGATCATTTCTGAAAATGATATAAAAGCGCGGTCCCTGTGTTTTCATAAATAGTTCTTGTTGTTGCATGAATGATTAATATGTGATTAAATTATTATGTAAATCGTAACAATTACGATTTCTTGTGTGAATGAGGTAAATTTTTCATCGCAAAATTAGAAGAACGAATTAGAGCCAAGGCTTATAGAGGAACAGACTATTCTTAAGAAATAGAGTCAAACAGAAGGAGATTGAAGGATGACAGAATTCTGGGAATCAAATTTTATAGAAAAGCAGACGATGTGGGGATTTGAACCTTCAGACTCAGCAATCCAGACTAAGGACTTTTTCCTTGAAAAGAAAGTAAAGGATATTTTAATTCCTGGTTTTGGATATGGCAGAAATGCGAAGGTTTTTATTGAGAATGGAATAGATGTAACAGGAATTGAGATTTCAAAAACAGCGATTGAATTGGCAAGAGATAATGGGCTTAATATGGATATTTATCATGGTTCCGTAACTGATATGCCTTTTGATGACAAGCTTTATGCTGGGATATTTTGTTATGCACTTATTCACTTATTGAATAAGAGTGAAAGAGAGAAGTTCATTCACTCTTGCTATAATCAGTTAAAGCCAGACGGATATATGATTTTTACTGCGATTTCAAAAGAAGCCCCAATGTATGGAAAGGGTAAACAATTAGGTAAAGACTATTTTGAGATCATGGAAGGTGTAAAAATGTTTTTCTATGATTCCGACTCAATTAAACAGGAATTTGGAAAATATGGACTGATCGAAATCTCGGAAATTGTGGAGCCGCATAAGGATAATGAAACGAAACCTCCATTTAAATTTACAATGGTAAAATGTCAGAAAAAATGATAAGCCTTGTTAAAAAAGCCCTAGGATTTCCCCATTAAACCTAAATGCCCGCCTTAATAAAGGCAGGCATTTTTTTAGAAAATGAAACATGCCTATCATCTGCAGAAGGGGCGAAATGTAACTTTTATCGTTTATAATTAACACTTTTTTCAATCTTAATCTTAACATCAATATTTTCAATAGACGTTAAATCAAATGATTTTATTTCAGCAGCATCCCATTCATTAAGATGATATCGATAAGCTTTTTCACTAATATTTAGTAAATCAGCCTTTACTTCATCGCCCATCTCCAGCGTTTTTTGGATATCACTTTTTACCTTCTTGCTTAATTCTTTTTCAATTTTATCTATGCCTATATTGTCTTCATTTTGAATTAATTCTGCTCGTCCTCTTACCATTAACTCATAAGTGGGTTTATTTCCTTTTAAAACTCTAATGACTTTATTGGGTTTTATGATTAAGACGCTTACTTTTTCATCAAATAGAGTAAGGGGGATGATGGTGGCCTCATTTGAGGTCCATTTAATGCCAGATAAATCGTTTTTATCGATCCATCCTTTGTTTTCCTGGTTGGAAATGACAAAACCTCCGGTAATAGCAGGAATTTGTTTGGAATCTTTCCCCTCAGAATAATGAGTTTGATTTATTTCTATGCCAGGAATAATAAACGACCCAACCGGCTCGTAATAGGTTGCGATAAATTTATTGTACCTTTGCACAGGTATGATAAAGTTATTTCGGTTCAAAACTTCCGGGTTATAGATGACTGTATATAAAGATGGATAATTAAAAAAGCTTTCACTATTAAAAACGTCTTTAATAGCTTGAGTGGTTCCAAAGAAATTGGAATTGTATCTCAGGAAAGGGTCCTGACCAATATATTCAATGACAGATTTTACTTTTTCCTTAATCGCATTTTCACTTAGAAGAATGGTTTCTGCATGACCGAAATAAAGAGGGTAGGCTGCTTTTTGTTCTAACTTGCTAATGGCTGCCTGAATGGTTTTTCCTTTAGATTCCCCAATAAAAACAGGGACAGATTCCTGCAAAGAAGAAGCACCTTCTTGCTTAGCGATATTGGCAAAATTCATAGCTTGGATATAAACTGTAAATTCATCTTTATCGTAATCAATTCCTATGCCAGTAACATAAATTTGGCTCTGAATTTCTTTCTTGCCCCAGCACCCCGTCAATGTAAAAAGTAATCCAATGATCATCAACATCAACAAAATCTTTTTCATACTTTACTCCTTTTGACTATCATTACCGAAGAGTTTGTTTGCTCGATTTTTTCTGGTCACAAGCTGAAAAGGCTGCCTGATGCTGCACTTGATTCGATCAGCTAAATTAGGTTTGATTAGGTAAGATATATAAGGCTGACCAAAGCTTTCTAAGGAAACAACCCATGTCAGGATAAGAAACAGGGAAATAAAAAAGCCGTACAAACCAAAAATGGAAGAAATGATTAAAACAAAATATCGCAGGATAACGATATTGCCGGAAATGTTTTGATTTACAAGGGTATAGCCTGAAATGACGGTTATGGCGATAATGACCAGACAGGAAGGAGAAGTCAATCCGGCCCGAATAGCGGCATCGCCGATAAATAATCCGCCTAAGACAGCGACAGTCTGTCCAACTGCTTTTGGAAGGCGTACCCCAGCTTCTTTAAATAACTCGAATAAAACAAGCATGATAAATGTTTCAACAGCGGCTGATAAAGGCAGCCCTATTCTGGATACAGCTATCGTTGCGATTAGTGGATAAGGAATTTGGTCCAGCTGAAAAGCGATTAATGAGATATAAAACCCGGGTAAAAAAATCGTAGTAAAGAAGGCCATTAGCCTTAAGATCCGTATAATACTTATGTAAAAAAAACTATCGTGAAGATCTTCAGGAGAATACAGCAAATGATTAAAAGTAATGGGGCCAACCAAACAGTTCGGGTTTCCGTCCACTAAAATGACAAATTTCCCTTGCGTTAATGAATAAACTGCGAAATCAGGTCTGCCGGAGTTGTCCATTAAGGGAAACAGGGAGAATGTTTTATCATACAATAGTTCTTCAATCTCGACGGTGCTTGCCACAATATCAATCTTAATGGCATCCAATCTTTTTTTTGCTTCTTCAAGGACGGTTGAATTTATTTTATCATCCAGATAAAGTAAGATCATTTTTGTCCTGCTGACTTCGCCGACCGAGTATTCGATACTTTTTAGTGAGGATGTTTTTAGCCTTTGTCGGATTAATGCCATATTATCCGAAATGTTTTCAACCAATCCATCTCTTGGCCCACGAATGGAGGTTTCAATGTTGGACTCCTCTGGACTTCTTTTGGGAAAATTGGATACTGATAAAAAGAAGATTTCATTCGTTTCGTTATTAAAAATAAGCAGATCACCTGAAAAAAGCTTTTGCTCTATCTCCGTCTTATTATGATCCTGCTCTTCAAGCTGATTTACCTCTAAGAGATTTAACAAATCATTTATGTTCAGCTGTCCGTTCTCTTCCATGACCTTCTTTATGGTTGGGAAAATCACTTCGTTCATATATTTTATATCCGCTAAATTAGGACAATACAGAAAAACTAGGGAATGGGTCATTTTGCTTTCCGGATAGTTTTTTTCCTTAATCACAACATCAGCTGAATCCTTAAACCATTCTTTTAATTGATCAGCTTTTTGCGTTTGAACTTTTCTCATGTCTATCACCCCCTAATTTTATTAATAGTAGGACAAATAATAGTGCACAAACTTGAAAAATGAGGCTATAAGGAAAAAAATATGTTTGCAGAAAATAAAAGAAGGACGTTGAATCCCAATTCACACATGCACTTACAATTAATAGGAGATACAGGATGGGGAGGACCCACTTTCTCTTCTTTTTGAACGATAATAATTTATTTGCAATAAATAATGACAAGCTTATCCGAACAAATGCACCTGATAGCCATTGGAAGATTGAAAGGAAATCAAGACGTGTAAATTGGTTACCTATTTTTAATAACCTCCACTGCTCATAAGCTGGATTTCTCATTTTTGCTGCTTCCTCTACGCCAAATTCCGAAATAGCTCCTATTAATGGACCAAATGTTAACAGGGTAAGTATGACTCCAACTAATACAACCCACTTCATCTTGAGTTTGTCTTTAAGGAATGGTGTCAAAAACAAAATGGTCGTCATATCAAACAGGCCAGCACAAGAATAGAATATTCCTTCAAATAAATCCTGAATGCCATCCTCATAGAGGGGAAATAGCAATTCGTAATTCTTGTTTGGAATATTCCCTGCCGCGACAAAAAAGCCAAAAAATGAAACAAGCGGAAGGATAAGCATAGCAATGGTGCTTATCGTCCTGATTCCTTTAGAAGATGAATAAAAACAAACAAGTGAGAAAAGGATGATAATCATCAAATTTGGGACTTCAAAAGAGTAATTTCCTTTCGCCCAAAAAAAAGTAAACTTAAGGGTTATAAAAGCTGAAAATAAGAAATAAAGTCCAAACAAAAAGGCAAAAATGGAATAAATCCATGAAGGTGACCCTTTTCTCTTCATGAAAGTGATCAGATCATTTTGATGATCCATTTTTTTATATATGTAAAAAATGATCATGCTCCAAAGAATGATTGGCAATAAACTAAAAAGAACACTTAACCAAGAGTCCCTTTTAGACGTTGATAATAGGATCGGGAGAATGAGAACATGCACCAGAAATCCTGTAGAAATGATTTGTAAAATATATATATGAAAAGATTGAATTACCTTTTGATTCATTCGATCACCTATGACTTCTTTTATGACTGCTCAAATAGTTTTAACCTCGCTTTGGTAATTTATGTACACACGTTTTTGAGTGACTTTTTCAACTAAAGTCATAGAAGATGCACTGCTCACAGTTTTAGACAGAAAAAGAATCGATTCAGGTACTCCAGATATAGGTACATCTGTAACTATAAAGTGTTCTAAAAAAACAAAACCAGTGTGAGTCGGTTGAATACCGACTCACACTGGCTGTATAGCCTTATTTAGGGAATCTGTACTTGAAAGGGATGTCCACACCCACACACTAGATGCTGTTAAGTAATTTCTTTTATTAACATTTCTTACATAGCCAGAGTCAACGGCCAATAATAAAACACAAACGTAAGTATAATTATAGCTATCCCGCTTCCTATTAAAATCGAAGGATATCTTTTCGTTATCCTCATCTCTTCCTTTTCATTATCTTCTAATGGACGAGTCAAAATATTTTCCTGAAAATTTCGTTCTTCTATGGATATATCGCCGAATTTGGATCCGAGATATAAAGCAAGTAAACTTAGAATCACACCAATTATGACAGGGTTAAAATAGACTGGAAGAACGACTCCGAATTTTTTCACCGTTTCTCCGAGTACAACACCTAAAAATCCAGCTATAATACTCCATAGTGCACCTGTTTTGGTTACTTTTTTCGAGAAGACACTTGCAAATGCGACGGGTCCCCACGAAGCCGCAAATAGGGTGGCTGCGAAATAGCCAATCCACATGATGGACGGCGGCTGCCAAAGCCCGATTAGTAAGATGACAATACTGGTGATAATCATGGAAATTCGGCTTATGCGAAGCAGTTTTTGGTCTGAGTATTTTTTATTCCTGGATTGTTCCATTATATCTCTGGTAATGCTGCTGCCAATTAGTTGAAGGAAGCTTGCACAGGATGATAAGGCTGCAGCCATGATGCCACTCACGATGATAATCCCCAACCATTTCGGCACCATATTCATGGCAGCCCAGATAAATACTTTTTCAGTCGGATTTATATCCGCTTTAACTGTTGTAATAGTTGAAATACTGAGATGAAGGAAGAGGTAAATCGCTATAATGGAAACCGTTGCCAAAACACCAGATCGTATAGCTACATGTTCATTCTTAGCCATTAAGTAACGGCTGCTTTGCCAAGGGCTAATGGCAATGACAGCTGACCACACTAACCCTAATATGATGGCCCAAATCAATGCTTCCCATGGTTCACCCATATAAGCGTTTGGACCCGTGATGCCATGCCAGCTTAATAAATCTGGCCGCTCCGGATTGGTGGCTGCTTTCACAATCGCCTCCGGGAATCCCCCGGCATTGTTAATGATAAAAGGGAAGGAAATATAAGTAGCTAATGAAAACAGGAAAAACATAATGGTGTCATTCACCATAACCCCTTTTGCTCCAGACAGAATGGTGAAGGAAGCATAGACGAGCCACATAATGAGTAAAGCGACGGTGTATGAGACGCCTGAGATTTCAGATAGAAGCAAAGCGCCTCCCTGGGTTACAGCCACTAAATATGCCGTTATGCCAAGGATCGTTGTAATCGCAGCAGCCATCCGCACTTTATTAGATTGAAAGCGGTTACCAAAATATTCAGGAACCGTTAACGATTTGCTTCTTCGCAGGTACCGTCCAAAAAAGAAGACCCCAATAACATAACCAGTTGCATTGAATATAACCAGGATCAGCAGAAGAATAGGATAGCCTTCATACGAAAATCCCGCTTCTCCCATGAAGGAAACAGTACTCAAAAACGAAGCAACGAGCATTCCCGTAACCATTAAGGTAGATCCTTGTCTTCCGGATACATAATATTCCTCAGAGGTTTTTACTTTTTTAGATAGGACAATTCCGATAAGGACATACAGAATAAATGAAACAATAATACCAATGGTAAAAATCAATTACATCCCCACCTTTTCTTCCTTTATTTCTGTGTGTTTGGAAACGATATCTGCTTCCATTTTTCGAACGAAAACCTTTGTAATAAAGCCTAGAACGATTAGTGACCCTCCATAGCCAAAAGAAAATAGTAATTCACCCATTCATTTCACTCCCTTTCATCTATTTACTCAATCAAATACAATGCAAATTCCATGCCAATTCTAAAAATTCTGTTAATTTATGATTCATTGGTCTTAATTTGGGCCAATTGGTATTTATGGAGCTTCCGCATGATGGTCGTTTGATTCACACCAAGGGCTTTGGCTATTTTCCTTGTTGATCTGTATTTCGTTAATGCATAGGAAAGGATTTGTTTTTCTGTTTCTTCAACCGCTTGTTTTAAAGGCATCAGATGAGTGCGGGAGTTAAACTCGTGGTGAGTATGCTGATTCATAGCTAATGGCAAATCTTCGACGTTTATCATTTGTTTTTGAGCTGTGACAACTATTTGTTCAATAAAATTTTCTAATTCCCTTACATTCCCGCGCCATTCCTGCAGTTGTATTAATAGTTTTGCATTTAGGTCCAATTCAACATACTGGCCGTATTTTCTGTTGAATTGATCAAGGAAATAATCGGTTAATAATAAGATATCCTGCTTGCGATCCCGTAAAGGAGGAATGCGGAGAGGGACAACGTGCAAACGGTAATACAGATCCTGGCGGAATGTTTTCTCTTCTATCATCTGAAGGAGATCTTTATTAGTCGCAGATATGATCCTGATATCGACTCTCTTTTCTGCTGTACCGCCCACTTTTTTGTACGTTTTGTCCTGAACCAAATGCAAGATCTTAACCTGCAGTTCCAGTGGCATTTCCCCAATTTCATCTAAAAAAAGGGTACCGCCGTCAGCCATCTCAACCATCCCGGCCTTTCCGCGTTTGTTTGCACCTGTAAAGGCTCCCGCTTCATAGCCAAATAATTCTGATTCGATTAAGCTTTCAGGAATCGCACCGCAGTTCACTTGAATAAACGGCTTTGCCTTTCTCGGACTATGCTCGTGAATCATTCTGGCTAAGACTCCTTTCCCGACACCGGATTCACCATGAATAAAGACGGAAGAATCCAAAGGAGCTATTTTTTCCGCTAATCTCAATGCGGAAATCATATTTGCTGACTGCGTAATAAACCTTTTATCTCCGATCGTATGCTGAATGACGGGTTGTATTTCCTGCTGTATGGATTGGCTTTCTAACAACTTTCTTTTCATTTCTGCAAGCTCTGATATGTCCCGGGAATTGGTCACAATTCGATATAACTTTCCTTCGTCATCGTATACGGGTTTGGCGGTTGCCAGAACGGTCTTTCCATTCGGATATTTTTGCTCAGCTGTTTGAACCGTTAGTGTTTTCATCGTTTTCAATGTGACCGAATCTTTGATGATTCCCTTATGTACCAGCTCCCGGATATTTTTATGCGTATAAGCTTCAGGAGGAAGTCCGGTAAAATGTTTGCAGGAATCACTGACAAATAAAACATTTCCCTCTGCGTCTGTTACAAAAATTTCATCATAAGAAGAATTAAGGATTTGTTTCAGATCTCTATTTTTTCTGAGTGCTCGATCCAATTCCTCTTGCAGAGATTGATTGATATTCATCAGCCCATTTATTTTCTGCGAATAGTGCCATGCCGTTAGTTCATTTGCGGTATAGCAGAAAAAGTGATGGTCTTCTTGCACGACAAAATAATCATATTTCTGGGGATCCTCTTCCGCTGTGTCAGACAGTGATGGAATGCTTAAGAAGCGGAAGTTCGTGCATGTTTTGATTGCTTCATTTCCTCCTTCTGCTGCTTTTCTCCAAAAACGTTCTTTGTCCAAGACACCCATTATTCTAAAATCCTTATCTACAATTACAATGGGGTGCTTTTGAAAAGGGAGCCATTTTTCCAATTCTTTTATTTGGACATGATCTAAAACAGGTACTGCTTTATTTTTATGATCAATCATTTTTGCACTTCCTTTTATAAAAATTTGAACACATTTTGCATCGGAAAGACTTATGTATTTCTTGAATGATGAATTTAAACTTAGATGCGGCAAGTGCTGAATAGACATGAACCTTTTTTGCAACAGTTGATGCAAAAAAGGTTCGTTCTCTAGATTATTGTATAACATTATTTATGTGAAAATTAAGAATTTTATTTAAATGATGCATTTTTACCAATTTACCTGAAAGGAACAGGATTGGAAAATGTTTGGCATGATTTTTGCTTGTTATATAATTAAAAGCTTTCGAAGGAGTGTTAAATCATGTCACAATTTAAGCACTTATTTAGCCCGGTATCGATTGGAAATACGGAATTAAACAATAGAATCTTAAGTACAGCCCATCAAACCAATCATGTAATCGACGGAATTCCAACCCCTGATATGACAGCCTACCATGTTGAAAGGGCAAAAGGGGGAGCTGGATTGCTGATCCTCGAAGCTGCGGCAGTTCATCCATCGGGCATGCTGACAACGAATACAATAGCAGGATATGATGAGAAGGTCGTACCTGCTTATTTGGAATTGGCTAATGAAGTCCATTCATACGGAACAAAAGTGTTTCAGCAATTGTTTCATGGAGGAAGGGAAGTTGTCTCAAGTGAATATAAGGGAGCAGCCTGGGCTCCGTCTGCTGTTCCAAGTCTGCGATTCGGCACCATGCCAAGACCTATGAGTGTGGAAGAAATTAAAGAAGTGATTGAAGGGTTTGCGTTATCTGCGAAATTAGCAAAGGCCGGGGGACTGGATGGGGTAGAAATATGCTGTTCACACGGCTATCTCCCAGCACAGTTCTGGTCGGAGCATACCAATCTTCGCACGGATGAATACGGGGGAACCTTCCAAAATCGAATGAGATTTATTGTTGAAATCATGGAACGAGTGTGGGAGGAGGTAGGAGAGGATTTCACGGTCGGGATTCGAATGAGCGCAGATGAAATGACGATGGATGGTACGGATGTAAAGGATGCCGTTAAAATTGTTGAATATTTGGTGGATCGTGTCCGGGTGGACTTTATAGATGTTACTGCCGGGGATTCCAGTACATATGCAGGTTCCACCCATATTGTGCCGCCATCCCCCATTAAGCATGCTTACCTTACCCCACAAGCATTTAAAATCCGCATGGCGGGTGCCGTGCCGGTCTTTGTTGGCTCCAGAATTGTCGATCCTGTGGAAGCAGAGCAGATTATCGGAGCGGGAAAAGCGGATGTTGTGGGGATGACTCGTTCCTTAATCGTTGATCCGGAAATGCCTAATAAAGCGAAATCAGGAAACCATCAAAAAATTGATGCTTGTATCGGCTGTCTTCAAGCATGCATTGGCCATTATCATAAAGGATTGGTTATTGGCTGTGTCCAGAATCCATCAACAGGCAAAGAAAGGGAAGTTGAAGCTCTGAAGAAGGCTCCAAGAGAGAAAAAGAAAGTTCTCGTCATTGGTGCCGGTCCGGCGGGTTTAAAAGCGGCCATCACACTTGATGAATTAGGCCACGAGGTTATTTTAGCAGAAAAAGCAGAGGAAATTGGTGGTTTATTGCGTACATTAAGACGTGCTCCGATGAGACATGAACTTGCTGAAAGCATGCTTGATAACTTCACCAGAAGTCTTTCTGCAAGTAATGTAAAATTGAACCTTGGCAGCAGCATACAGCCTTCTGATATCATGAAGCTCGGCCCTGATCTGATTATCAGTGCGGTTGGTTCGAGACCCTATATTCCGAACATCCCTGGAATTAATGATCCTAGAGTCATGACGGTAGATCAATTATTCAACGATAGTAGGAAAGAAATCGGAAAAAATGTATTAGTATTTGACTTTACAGGGGATTGGCCAGCAATTGAAGCAGCAATCGACTTAGCAGAAAAAGGCCATCAGGTAACGATGATTTCTTCCAAACTTCACATTGGGGAGGAAGTCCATCAGTACTTGCGAAATGAGTACCTAAAGAAGTTGTATCAATTAAAAGTTAAAATGATCTCTCACTATGATTTAGGCGAAATAAAGGCTGACGAAGTGGTTATTCGTAACTTATTCTCCTATGAAAAAGAGAGGTTGAAAAATTGGGACTCTATTGTCCTATCGCTAGGCCGTGTGCCGAATGTGGAGTTATATGAACAAATCAAAGGATTAGCTCCAGAAGTTTATCAAATAGGAGATTGTTTGGCACCTAGAACACTGGAAGAAGCCACATATGAAGGAATGATGATTTCATTAAAACTGGGCATCCAGGATAGCCAGCTGCAAAAGGATGAAAAACCAACTATTGCGAAATAAAATGAAATCTTCATCAGCGGGGATGTTCCTGCCCTGTATTCTGCAATAAAAGGGACTGCCAAAGAGGTGCCCTCCGACGGTGCGATTAAGAATTAACTCGCCGTCGGAGGGTACCTTTATTATTTGCAGGATAGACACGATTCCTTTTCTGAAAGGTCGAATCCAATCATGAACCTATTTAACTTTATTCGCAAATTTTGTTGTTTTTTTACAAAGAAAAATAAGGTTGGTTGATTGGAGCGGAAGGTGCGAGACTCCTGCGGGAGGAGTGGGACAGGTGAGACCCCACAGGCGCTGCGCGCCGAGGAGGCTCACCGCCCGCCCCGCGGAAAGCGAGCATCCTGGAGCGGAAATCAACCTCTACACACTTTGTTTTTTAATCACAAAACCATAAAAAAACAATTTTTTAGAAAATAGCCAAATTTTAAAAAGAGCTGCCGTTTATGCGAGCAGCTCTTTCTAGTATACATTCCTCTCAAAGAAACGCCGCTCTGTCCATCCCATTGAAAGTGCTGGAACCAGGGTTTTAAGCTTTACTCTAAGCTTACTATCCATTAAAATCCAATAAACTTATAAAAATATGCTTTCAAAACCATAACAAAAAGTCTATTATAGTTATTAAAATTAAAAAAGGAGATTCATATGAACTCAGCTATTCAAGATCAACTTCAAGCATTTAGAGAAAGCCAAAAAAACAGGGGGCGCCTGCTTATCAATTGTCCCGATCAGCCGGGTATTGTGGCTGCTGTATCCCAGTTTCTGTTCCAGCATAAGGCTAATATTATCGAATCGAGTCAATATTCGACAAATCCGGAGGGTGGCACCTTTTTTATCCGAATCGAGTTTGAATGTCCTGGTTTACAGGCGAAGGAAGAAGAGATGAGAAGTCAATTTAAGGAAATCGCAGAAACCTTCTCAATGGAATGGAAACTGGCATTTGTGTATGAATTGAAGAAGACAGCTATTTTTGTATCAAAAGAACTTCATTGTTTACGTGAACTGTTATGGGAATGGCAAAGCGGTGATTTGCTTACCGACATCGCTCTTATTGTGAGCAATCACGAGGAATCAAGACAAATTGCAGAATCCATGCAAATTCCATTCTTTTACATACCTGCAAGCAAAGAAAATAGACAGGAAGTGGAAGAAAGACAGCTGCAGCTTTTAAAAGAATTTGATATTGATTTAATCATATTGGCAAGATATATGCAGATTTTGACGCCAGCCTTTGTTGAGGCTCATCCATTCAAGATCATTAATATTCATCACTCTTTCCTTCCTGCATTTGTTGGTGCAAGGCCATATGATCGAGCTTATCAGCGCGGAGTAAAGATAATTGGGGCAACGTCTCATTATGTTACAAACGATCTGGACGAAGGACCCATCATTGAACAGGATATCAAGCGTGTTGACCACCGGGATCAGATAGATGATCTAAAAAAGAGCGGACGTTCGATTGAACGGAGTGTTCTTGCCAGAGCGGTTAAATGGCATTTAGAAGACCGAATTATTGTTCATGAAAACAAAACAATTGTATTTTAAGAAAAAGGAACAGATTGCGCCGCAAAAGGAAATGCCGCTGACCTGAACAAGTAATGGCTTAATGAATGCTCCTAGACATCCCGCAAAAACGAGTGCCTGTCCCCAAGTTTTGAATAGCTTTACCGGACTAGGGGGCAGGTACTTTTTACACAGACTAAAATACTTATATTAAAGGCCTGGCTAAAGACTAATAAAAATTATCCCTGAAGCTTTACTGGGTCATATTACGAAAAATAAAAAGAAGACTTCCGAAGAAACGAAGCGTAGATTAAGTATAGAAAATTAAAGGAACTCAGTTCTTATTAATTCTATTGAAGTATAGTTCATGCTTTCCTACTTGTTTGGATAGGTATTCAATATCTCTATTCATATTCTTGGTGTTCATATCAATTCTCTTTAGGATGGAGACTGTATCATCGGTTGAGGTTTGTGCAATTGTATTCAAAGTTGTTTCTATGCGGTCAAGCTTCTGATCCATTTCTCCAAACTGTTTATCATTTTCTGCTAATTTCTGGTTAACTTCATCGAAACGGTGGTCAACCTCTACCAATTTTTGTTCGACTTTATCAAAACGCTGATCAACCTCAATGAACTTTTGATCAACTTTATCAAAGCGCTGATCAACCTCAATGAACTTTTGATCGACTTTATCAAAGCGGTGATCAACCTCAATGAACCTTTGATCGACATTATCGAAGCGGTTATTCATTTGGTTTTCAAGCTGCTGTATAGCTTTAAGTATTTGTTCCATTGTATTTCACCTCCTTTATTTTATTATACATAATTCCGGTAGAATCATCATTTAAAAAATAAAGGGTTAAGGTTGAATTTAGCCTGGTAATCTTTTATAACTTATCTACCAAATAGCATCATTACCTTCCGGACCAACGAATTTCCTAAAAATCGTGCCTGTTCTTTCATTTGAATAAACCAGGGAGCAGGCACGATGCAAACTAATTATCTTGATGGATCCTGGCCTTCCGTATCCCATCAAAAATACTTATACCCGCAAAAATAATAAATGTGATCATGATACTGCCAATGAACCAGGTCTCAAATTTTGTGGCTGTTATGGAGAATAAATCAGCCATATAGTTGATAAATTCGGGCTGCAGCAGATTTGGAGTTAAAAGGATAACGATGAAAACCACGGTTGCCATCACTTCGAGAAATGTGTTGTAGATAGCCATTTTTTTGGTCCATTGTCCCTGGATTAATTTGTAGAGGGCTAACCCGACTTCAAGTGCGATGATCAAGACAACAATTGGCCAAAATCCAAGTAAGACTTCTTGATTTAATGCTGCTACCACAAAATCTAATCCGTCTCTGTCACCTTCATAAATACCAATCAGGCGGTCGGCATAAAAATAGAAGGTTGCCCATATGGCTGTCCACATTAAACTTCCGGATACCTCAAATTTTGCAATGGCCTTTTTCTTAGGGATGTAGGGGATGTTTTTTAAATCCTCAGGAGTCCAGGGTTTTAAACTTGCTGATAAGGGCTGCTGTTCTTTTCCTTTATCAACCCGTTCCATAATGGCGAAGACGACCGTTAGCCAGAAGAAGGTTTGAATTCCCACTTCGATGACTCTCCAAATTCCTTCACCCATTAAGTGGAGGACTAGGTTCATAACCGTTTCTTCTCCGCTAAAACCAATAATTAATTCAGCTGCAATGGAAATTAATGCGATTGCCGCTGCAATGGGAAATATCATTTTTAATAAGGATACATATACATCAAAATAGCGCGGGCCTATCAGATGCATCGGCTGATCCCGATATCCGCTCGCTAATGCTGCAGGATTTCCCAATTTCTTTAGAACGTCTTTTATATCCTCATCATTGTGTTCATCCGGAAGCATATCCTCAATCGTTGACCGCAGCTCGAGTGCGATATCCGCACGGCTTTTCTCAGGCAGCCGGCGAATCACTTCCTGAATATAAATCTCAATTAAATTCATCTTCCTCATCCCCTTTTAATAGCTCAAAAAGTTGCTTTGAGTTATTCATCCATTCCTTTCTTAACTGCAAAAAGGTCTCTAAGCCAAACTCACTTAACACATAATACTTACGCGGCCTGCTCTCCGATGTGTCCCAGCTGCTTGTTACTAACTCCTGTTTTTCTAAACGGCGAAGCAACGGATACAAGGTGCTTTGATCAATATTAATTCCTGAGTCTTCCAGTAACTGAACAAGAGAATATCCATACTGTGGTGTCCGCAGCTGGCTCAATACAGCTAATGTCAGCGTACCTCTCCGCAGCTCAGTCGTTAACGAATTCAGTAAAGAACTCATTCACCCACCTCACTTTTTTAATACTATATGTCATACACTATATGGTTTATACTATGTGTCATACAGTATTTGTGTGACGACAACAATTGATGATTTAAAAATATGAAAGACATTTTGGAAAATTTCGGTGGCTGGGAGCAGGTGAACATCAGCTGGAGCAGATTTTTGAATAAGGACTGTTGATAATGTCTCGCTTGGCAAATAGGAGATTGCTTTGCACCAAGAACGCTGGAAGAAGCCACATAAGAGGATAAAAGTGCATCTGCTTTGAAATAAAAGGAAATTAGTAAGTAAACTTCAACTAAGGTTAATGAAGAATTTGTATTTAATGAGGTACAGCGGCAGGAATTTGAGGATTTTTTATCAATTAAGTTTTTTAAGCACAAGAGACGATATAACCTGTAATAGTTGCTGCAGGATAAACTCCCAATAATACCAATATCGCGCTTAATTCTGCTTTCTTCACTTCGAAAATTTTCCATGTGTTATAACAAAAGCTTGCATTAACATCAACTAAAGAACTCACAATTAAACCAAAGAACGCCGTCACCTTATTCAACAATCGGGCAAGATTGTTGAATAAGATAAAATAATTATTGGAAATCATGATTTTCCTTTAACAATAAAGCCACGTCCAAATTTGTTCTTATTTTCTTCCGAAATTCAAAATCTTTATACAATGGGCCAACGTGATAAATAATGAAAAATTACTCCCAATATAAAAATCTGATCCGTAAATTTCAATCATTCCAAAAATTCAATATCCATTTTTTCAAATCTACAATCCGCATATGATCGATACTTTTATTGGTTCCTGTAACAATGATGGGGATTAGTGAATCATCTTTATGCATTGAACCATGGGCACCGCCACCGGAATGTTCAGGTGAACTTTCTCCGATGAATTCATACCCAGGTTTTGCGTCAACAATAAGAAATTCACCTTCCTGAGAATGCATAGCTCCATATAACCTTGCTAATCCATCAGGATAATCCCCATAATGAATATTCTTGTTCTTTAAGGTTAAATCGAGAATGGAGGTATTTCCTTTTATAGTCCAGGATTGATTATAAATATCCTTATAGGTTCCACCGGGTTTGAAAATAGTGGATCCCTTATGATCTCCAGATATCACATGTATCATCTCTTTTTCTTTCCATGCAATCCAGGCAATCCGAGGATCAGTTTGCAATTTTCCGGCGAGATTTTTTACAGAAACACTTTCGTTAATTTTATAGATATATGCCATCCGTTCATTAGCTGTAATGACAATTTCATCGTCTTTTGCAACAGGCTTACTGAGCTTTAAAATTCTGTATTTAGAGAGGATTTCTTTTAGATCTATTAGAGCTTCTTTTTTCCGTTCATTGACAGGGGACTGATTACTGTCTCCAATAATAACCCAGATATTATTATGAAGGGCATCCTCCCATTTGGGAAAAGTATTCAAGACCTCTTGGAGATGCTTATCAAGTTTTTCAATTCCTTTTGTGGTATTTGGACCTTTCCTATGTACGGTGAAGTCATTTTCTGAAATGTACAGGATTGTAAATTCAGGAAGAATATTATTTTCCAAAAGATATTTTAATTCCTGAACCGCGAAGGCATCATTAAGCCCTATACGATTCACAAGGTGATTATTCTTAGAGTCCTGGTGAATAAATGCACCTAAAGACAGCATTTTCGGCCCAACGGTTTCATATTCCTCAGGTAAATTACTCACTTTCGTTATCAACTTAGGTACTTTAAGGGTATGAGGATAATTTCCACGATAAATTAATGCGTTAATGGATGCTGATTCCTTTTTAATATTGTTTAAATCTTCATGGATGGTTCTTACATTTGGACTGAGGTCAACATTATTATATTGATGCATGATATTTTCAGCAAATTGGGAAACTCCGAGTTTCATGATCTCAAAAAAACCATTTCCATAAGTGATAATTTGCTTCTTATCATGATCAAACCAAACGAGTCCAGGAATCTTACTCTTATCCGGGTAAGTACCAGTTATTAAAGAGCTGTCGATTGTAACCGACATGGTTGGATAGGAACTTACTAAATTTTTACTATATTGTCCATGTTTTAAAAAGAAGGCCAGAGCAGGAGCTTTTTTCTCTTGGATAGCCTTTTTTAACGGCTCATCCATAATTGAATCGATAACAAGAAGAATAATTTTAGGTGAGGTCTGACTTTCTGTTTGAATAGGAGATATTTTCTTTCCCTGTTCAAATGCTTTATTACCAATGTTAGTGCAGCCTATTACAAGAATAGATATAACTATAATAAGAAGCAAACGAATCAACAAATTTCACCTACGCTTTGTTATAGTTTAATTATAACTTTATGCAAGCATAAACATCTGGCTGCAGCTTTCGATCATCAAACCAGCCATCGCAGCATTTTCATTCCCAATAATTAATGAAGAGAGTAAAAGGTGTTGCAATTAGAAAAGATAAAAAAATATAACTGGAAGCCAGGAAGAGTCACTGCTTTGCTTTTGCAGCAGCCAATTAGACCGCAATGCAAGATTATGGACTTTACTCATATTTTAGATAGAAAAAGCTTAATCATTTGACCACTGCCTTAATTACCATGTAAAAAAGGACTTAACTTTAGAGATAAAGGCATACTAAAGCTTCATACGTTTTTACTTTCCTGATTTTATTGGCCAGATTCAAAATTTATAGGCCAAATGCGGTTTTAGCCAAACTTTTAGAGAAAGAGTACAGGCAGAAATAACTTTTACCGGCCAAATAAAAGAATTTACCGGCCAAAATCATACATTTACCGGCCAATTTCAGTAAAATACCGGCCACTCTGTATGATTTACCGGCCAAACGTTAATGTTGCAGGTAGTAAAATTCATAGCAGCCGCTGCGAAGCAGATTTTATCGGTTATTTATAAAGCTGAATCAAAAAAAAACCGCCTTCAAAGCAGGTTTTGCTGTACTAGTGTGGGTTAAAGACTAATTTGTCTTTAACCCCTTTTATTTTTGAAGGTTTTAACTTAATGGCTGTTGAGACCAGGAGGAACGTAAAATGGTGGGACTTTAATCCACCCACGCTTGCGCATTACCTGTTTTAATCTCGCAGCGAAGGCCAATTTTTCTGCTTGAAACTGAACAAACAATACACTAACATCTGTACGAACCGATTCGGAAGCAGCACCTGCAGCACGCATAATCAAACTAACGATTTTTAAAGATAATTCATTTGCAATGACGTCATCAGTTAATTTAACACCAAGAGGAATACTATTAGGATCTGATGTTGGCATCTCTTCAGGGGCCGGAGGTAACGTGATTCCTTCCTTAATCATAAAATCATGGAGTCGTTTCCTTTGGCTGGTGCCAAGTTTCATATCTTCTTCAAGCAGTGTTCGTAGCTCTTCATCTGACGTTGTATTTATAGCGGATTGAACAGATACTTTAGCTAATTCAAGTCCCGCTAAGTAAATCCAGCATGCCATCACTTCTCCGACATGAAGAGGTTGGTCTTCGTCTTGAACAGTCAGTGATTTCATGGTGTCCACGAATGTTTCCAATATATTTACCACATTAACCACTCCTAATTTTAATTGTAATAAGCATAATGTTTGTAGCCTGAATTTTTTTATGCAAAAGGTTTACACTATATTAAAAAGGAAGTTGAACTGCGAACAACTGAGAAGGTTAATTATTAAAACTAATTTCTATCCCTAAAAAATATTGTTAGCAGCTCTATGGAACAAGGAACAGTTACTTTACTTAGGGTTATAAAATAGGAGTGTAGGATAAGGCACAACAGAGATATTTAAGGAAGATGTTTCTCCGAATGTATTTGTACCGGAAGATGGTAGTGGACACCCGATTGGGTGTCCTTTTTTATTTTAAAATTTTCAGAATTATTGTTGTTTTCAAGTGAAAATTGTGTTAATTTTATAAAAATGAAGTCGGAACTTCAAAAATTATAAAAATACAGCATAAACTTCATTCTTGAAGGTGAACCTACATGATCTTAAAAGAAACGATAGAAAAAGAGTTTAATAACCTCTCCAAAGGCCAGCAAAAGGCAGCGATGTATCTGCTGGATCATCCCAAGGATTTTGCCGTGAAGTCAGCAGGGGAGATTGGAAAGAGAATCGGTGTCAGTGAAACAACGGTGATTCGATTTTGTTACTCCATTCATCTTTCGGGTTATTCAGAGCTGCAGAAAATGGTTCGCGAGCAGCTGCTGCAAACCAATAGCACGCTTGGCCAGTATTTTACGAGCAAGGTGGAGCTGGCGGAGAAGCCTCAATTCTTTGCCAATGTAATGGAAAAGGATCTCCTGCATATTCGGGAAACCATACAAAAAATTTGTGAGCAAGATTTTGATCGGATGGTTAACCGTTTAATAGATTCTGAGAAGGTCTATGTTACAGGTTTGCGGTCTTCCTTTTCAGCAGCAAGCTGGCTGGCCTTTACACTCGGAGTGGTTCGCGGTAATACCAAGCTGATCCGGCCGGATACGGATGATTTGCTGCTGACGATCAGCGATATGGATGAGAGCTCGACCTTTGTTGCGATTTCGTTTGACCGCTATATGAAGGATACGATCAAGCTGGCGGAATTGGCAAAAAAGCAGGGTGCTTTTGTAATTGGAATAACGGATTCGAGTATTGCCCCGATTAAGGAGCATGCGGATTTGCTTTTTCACATTCATTCATCGGAAAAGTCGACGATTGATGCGGCACCAGCGCTATTTTCATTTTTAAATGCGGTGATTGCAGGTGTTTCCATTAAGGACAGGGAGCGATTTGCAAAGCGAAGAGAACAATATGAGAAATTGGATAGCAACCACTTTTTTATTCAGCCGGGAGGGAAGTTGGATTGAGAGAATATATAGAAGAATTAAAACCGACGATTGATTGTGTGTTTAACCATTTGCATGAAAATCCGGAGATCAGCTGGAAGGAATACAAAACGACGGAGTATTTGAAGACCTTCCTCGAGTGCCGGGGATTTGATGTTCAGGTGTTTGGCGATTCAACCGGTCTGGTTGCTGAGGTTGGGGAAGGCAGCCCATGTGTGGCGCTGCGAGCGGATATGGATGCGCTATGGCAGGAGGTAGATGGCAAGTTTCAGGCCAATCATTCCTGCGGGCATGATGCCCATATGAGCATGGGACTTGGAGCCATGCTGCTGCTTCAAAAAGCAGGCTTTCCTTCAAAAGGGAAACTGAAATTTATTTTTCAGCCGGCTGAGGAAAAGGGAACTGGCGCCTTGAAGATGATTGAGCAGGGTGTATTGGATGATGTGGATTACTTATACGGCGTTCACCTCCGGCCGATTCAGGAGATTCGGGATGGAGAGGCATCCGCAGCCATTTATCATGGTGCAGCCCGATTCCTCACGGGTGAAATTATCGGTGAGGATGCACACGGCGCACGTCCGCATTTAGGCCAGAATGCGATTGAAATTGGCGCATCTCTTGTAAATGAAATTAAAAGCATTCATTTGGATCCAATGGTTCCTTATACAGCGAAGATGACTAAGTTCCATGCAGGCAGTGATTCAGGCAACATTATTCCAGGGAAAGCTTCCTTTAGCCTGGATCTGCGGGCTCAAACGAATGAAGTGATTGCCGCATTGTCTGAAAAAATTGAGACGATTACCGAGTACTTATCGAAATTATACGGAGTAAAGATCACGTTAGAAACAAAAGCAGATGTGGCTGCAGCCGAGGTAGACGAAGAGGCGCAGCATTTTATGGAGAAAGCCGTTGTGGATGTGCTTGGTGCGGATCAATTAAGGGAGCCGATTGTTACCTCAGGGGGGGAAGATTTTCATTTTTATACCCTGAAGAAACCGAACATCAAGGCGACCATGCTCGGATTGGGCTGTGATTTGCAGCCGGGGCTTCATCATCCGAAGATGACGTTCAATCGGGATGCCATTTATTCAGGGATTGAAATTTTAGCCAGAACATTATTGCATACATTGGGGGGAGAGGAAAATGGGCGTAACAGCAACTAAGAGTATGGAATTGCGAGTTCTTCATACAGCCTCCGATATGAATCTTGTTCAAAAGTTGGAGCATGACATCTGGAGCATGGATCCGCTTCCTGTTCATCAAACCATCACAGCTGCCCAGAATGGAGGCCTGCTGCTTGGTGCCTTTTACCAAGATGAACTGATTGGATTCAGTTATGGGTTTGCCGGTTTTAACAAGGGCAAAAGCTATCTTTGCTCCCACATGCTTGGCATTCATCCCGATCATCAGGATAAAGGGCTGGGTGCCCTTCTTAAACAGAAGCAGAAGGAGATGGCTTCCGAGATGGGGTACGACTTGATCACGTGGACATTCGATCCGCTTGAAAGCCGGAATGCCTATCTGAATCTTTCCAAGCTCCATGCAGTCTGCTCTACCTATGTAGAAAATTGCTATGGAGATATGGATGACAGTTTGAATCATGGCCTGCCGACAGACCGTTTAAAGGTAGAATGGTGGATTAATAGTTCACATGTGGAGGAACCTGTAAGGATTGATGCGGACTCTGCATTGGATCCGTTTGAATGGGGCGTGTCTGAGGACGACTTTCCGGTTCTATTAAATACAGAGTGGGAGAAGACATGGGGGCCAGTGCTCGTCCCAATTCCAACAAATTTCCAGGCAATTAAAACCCATAATTACGAACTGGCCATGGATTGGCGCTTTAAAACGAGAGAGATTTTGCAACGTTTATTCGCTCAGGGATATGCGATAGCCAGTGTTATAAAAGGACAAGAAGGACTCGTGCATTACTATGTACTGGTTCAAAGAGACGAACTGCAGCTTAACTAACACGAAAAGGCGGGAAGAGAAATGAAAGTGACAGAAGTCGTTTTGCGTCATATGAAAATGAGAATGAAAGCTCCATTTACAACAAGCTTCGGAACGTTTCAGGATAAAGAGTTTCTTCTGCTGGAAGCAAAGGATGAAAACGGCTTAAGCGGGTGGGGGGAATCCGTTGCTTTTCATTCTCCCTGGTACAATGAAGAAACGTTGAAAACGAATTGGCATATGCTGGAGGACTTTATTATTCCGAACCTATTAAATAAAGAGATCCTTCATCCTGATGAAGTTTCAGAAACACTATCTTACATACGCAAAAACAATATGGCTAAGTCAGCTTTCGAAGGTGCCGTTTGGGATTTATATGCCAAGCAGCAGGGGATTCCGCTGGCGAAAGCGATTGGCGGGACGGCCAATGAAATAGAGGTAGGAATCAGCATTGGCATTCAGGATACGGTTGATGATTTGCTGAAGCTTATTGAAGAGCATGTGAATGAAGGCTATAAGCGGATCAAAGTCAAAATCAAGCCAGGCTGGGATGTTGAGGTTATGAGGGAAGTCCGCAAGCATTTTCCGGATGTGCAGCTGATGGCTGATGCAAACTCTGCCTACAGGCTGGAGGATATTGAACTGTTAAAACAGCTGGATGAATTCGATTTAATGATGATCGAACAGCCGCTGGCATCAGACGATATTATCGACCATGCGACTCTGCAAAGAGAGCTTAAAACACCGGTATGCCTGGATGAGAGCATCCATTCCTATGAGGATGCCAGAAAAGCGATTGAGCTTGGAAGCTGCAGGATTATTAATATCAAAATTGGCCGGGTTGGCGGATTAACAGAATCCAAGAAAATTCACGATCTATGCAAGGAGCGCGGCATTCCGGTATGGTGCGGCGGGATGCTTGAATCAGGAATCGGCCGCGCACACAACATCGCCCTTACGACTCTATCAAACTTTGTGATGCCAGGCGATACTGCAGCGTCATCCCGCTACTGGGAAAAGGATCTAATTGAACCGGAAGTGACCGTTGACAATGGAATGATTCGAGTACCAGAAAAAACAGGTCTCGGCTATGAGCCTAATCTGGAAACTATCAAGCAGTTTACTGTTTCCGAAAAAAGCTTTTCTTAAAGAGGAGAGAGGATTCTCTCTTTCTCTTTTACTAATAATTGTCGCAAAATTCTAATATTAAAAGGGGGAGAAAATGATGAAAAAAAGTATACAGATTGCCGGGGCTTTTATTGGTGTCATCGTTGGCGCAGGATTTGCTTCCGGCCAGGAGATTTTGCAGTTCTTCACAAGCTTCGGGTGGATGGGGTTGATTGGAGCCGCTGTGGCAACCTTCTTGTTTGCGTTCCTGGGCATGAACTTAACACAGCTTGGAAGCCGGCTGCAGACAGACTCCCATAAAGATGTGATTTACCATATTTGCGGCAAATACCTTGGAATGGCAGTTGATTTTATCATTACCTTCTTCCTTTTCGGAGTGGCCGTTGTCATGCTTGCAGGTTCGGGCTCCATTTTTGAAGAACAGTTCGGCATACCGAGTATGGCGGGGAATATCATTATGGCCGTGTTGGCGATCCTGACGGTTTGCCTGAATGTCCAGAAAGTAATATCGATTATCTCTCTTGTAACGCCATTCTTGCTCTTAATGGTCATCATTATCGGCGGCTATGCATTAAGTACAATGGGGATTGATTTCGCAGAAGTTCAGAAGTTGGCGGAGAGTCAAACGCCAGCCGCTTCTAATTGGTTTATGGGTGCTTTATTATATGTTTCTTACAATATAGCGGCAGGTGCTGCGATGCTGGCCGTTATGGGTGGCACAACGAAGGATGAGAAACAGGCTGGACTGGGAGGAATCCTTGGCGGTGTCGGGCTGGGCGTTCTTATTTTAATTATCAATGTGGGCATGCTTGTTAAAATGGATGTCGTTGGCGGATCGGACATGCCGATTCTCGCGCTGGCAAATGAAATTTCACCGGCGTTTGGCTTATTAATGTTCGTCGTGCTGCTTGGCATGATTTATAACACAGCGGTTGGAATGCTTTATGCGTTCACGGCACGTGTGGTAAAAAGGGAGAATCCGAAGTTCAGCCTTTATGTTGTTTTATTTGGAGCAGCGGCATTTGGTGCAAGCTTTGTGGGCTTCATCACATTGGTCGGCACGGTTTATCCACTGATGGGGTATCTTGGATTTACGCTGATTGCAGCGATTGTGTATTCCTGGTTTAGAGTGAAGAAGAAAGCTGCTGGCAGTATTAACAACGGCATTCGTGTTGAACAATAATTAGTCCAGACTTCATTATTTCAGGCATAAAAGGGCCAATCCATGCTGTTTAAAGCTATGGATTGGCCCTTTTTTTAGTACTCACTATTAATGGAAAGAATATCTTCAAAGTGTTTTTAAATGACTGTTTGCGCAAACTTTGTTGCTTTTTAATCAAGTAGTGAGGAGTGGTTGATTTCCGCTCCAGGATGCTCAGCGAACTGCGGGGCGGGCGGTGGTGAGCCTCCTCGGCGCGCAGCGCCTGTGAGGTCTCACCTGTCCCACTCCTCCCGCAGGACTTTGAATAAGCATCCTCGAATCATCACCGCACGAAGGAAATGCGGATGCATTTTCGCGGGATTAGCACCTTCCGCTACAATCAACCAACCTTATTTTTCAAGGTTTTTAATCACAATATCTATTTAAAAACAACAATCTTTTAGAAAAAGAGCCTTTTATATTTAGAAAGCTCGACCACTCTGAGCTTCTGTGCCTTTTCTTCTTGAAAGTGCCCCTTTTTACAAGGACTCTGAATCAAACAAATCCTCCATCTGCCGGGCAAGCTTAAAATCCAGCTCCGATAGGCCATTCTCACTCCAGGAGGTGAGGGAGACAATCACCATTTTGTATTGAATGTTAATAAAAGGATGATGATTTTCTTTTTCAGCTATTGCGGCGATTTTGTTCACGAAATCAATTCCGTCCAAGTATTCTTTAAAGCGAAAACGGCGTTCGATCCATTTGCTATCTTTTCTTTTCCACTCAGGCAGTGAGGTTAATTGTTGGGTTACTTCTTCTTCACTTAATTGCGTCATACGGTTACATGCCTCCGATCGAAGATGACATCCAATCCATTTTGAATCAGCCGGATGTAGCGTTCCTCTTCACTTAATTTTTCTAGCTGATCAAGCAGCAATTTTTTCAGTGGTGATTCTTTGTCATACCTTTCCACTAATTCAAGGATTTCCAGCTGAAGCAGCCACTCTTCTGGGAATTCATTGAGTATTTTTCCAACAATGCTGTGAAGAAGTACGTCTTTAGAGAAATTGGATTCCCGGATTTGCCTTACTTCTTCATATAATTGTTCTAGAGGGGTAAGGGTCTTTCCTTCTTTTTGGGCGTCTTCATTTATAATCGGTTCCCCGTGGAATGATGCGTAATCGGCTGCAATTGGGCGTGCGGATACAATTTGACTGCCAACTGCTAAATCATATGTGCCCCAGGCCGGATCGAACAAGACGTCATCTCCTTTTTTAACAAGACATTCTTCTAACGTGATCAAGACAAGTGAATCTTGATGAATTAGTAAGCTGGTCACATGACCGGAGATTTCTATTCCGCTTTCGTATGTTATTTGCATCATTTTATTCATTTCGATGCCCAGTTTCTTCAGGCTCTGTTCCGACTGTTCCTCAAGCTGAATGCCACCTGCAAGCCTTCCAATAGGTGCGCCAAATCCATCAATGTGAACATCTGGACCATGATGATCGATTTGTTTGTTTTGGATTGAAAGGGCACTGGGACCTGTTGTTTTTAGATAGATTGCTTCTCCGTCCAGATCTTTTAAGATATCCGTAAACAGACCTGTAATCTGAATGCCTGAATTGTATTCAATATGCGAAACTTGGCTCGAAGCAATCGCTTTCTCAATGGCTTCCGTGCCTCCTTGGCGAAAGGCCATCGTTTCACCGAAATGATTCACTTTCTCAATCAATTGTTCAAAGCTTTCGCAAACAAATAGCTGGGTTTGCATGGACGTAACATCGTAGCTGGTCGCTATCGCATCCTCTATGGAAAATTGCCGTTTTATCACTTTATCAGACAGGCAATACTTGCTTTCACCAACAGAAGACAGAAGACCTGCTCCAAAGATTTTTGGATTATGGAGATCCCCAATCAGGCCAAATTCAACCGTCCACCAAAAGATTCGGGAGATTTGTTCCGCTTCCGAAAGTCCCTTTACAAGCTGCTGCTTTTCCTTTAAATGCTTTTTGGCAGCTTCCATTTCGGCTTCCGTAGAGTTCGGATTTTCCATAATAATTGATAAATGCCTTGTCGCTTCAAATACCTCATGTTCTTCTTTTGTTGCAAAAGCATTGGCCCCAATGTTTCCTATCAATCTAACAAAGTTGGAATATGTTTCATCGAATAAGATCGGCGCGTGCCCCGCTGCTTCATGGAGAATATCGGGGGCAGGTGTGTATTCAATATTGGTTTTTTGACGAATATCCGTTGCGATCGGGAGGATGCCATGTGCTTGAAAATCGAAAAAGGCTGTTCCTGGAATCAGTCCGTCAACAATGACAGCCCCCCAGCCGATCTTTCCTAATTGGTCGTTCATTTCGGACACTCGCGGAATGCTGTCTATATTAATACCTGACGATTTTAAACCAGATGTGAATGCATCATGAGCGATGTCTTGAAGGAAATGATGATTTTGTCTCATCACATAACGCCAAACCGCATGGTCAATGGGGGTGTATTTGTTGTAATGCTGTTGGGCTGTAAATGGGCGTAAGTGTGCTGGTATGGATTTTTTCATAAAGTCTATCTCCCTGCATAAAGTTTTATCCCTTAAACGCTTTTAAGTGCGGAAGTTATATACATAAAAAATCCCTGCCGAATTTTCATTCAGCAGGGACGATTTTACTCGCGGTACCACCCTGATTGTAAGTAAAGAACTTACCACTTAAGAGAATAACGGTTAAACCGTCTTATTTCTTTGTAAAGAAATGGCGTGTTAAAACTAAATGTTGATTTAGCATCGTGTTGATTGGAGCGGAAGGCGCGAGATCCTCGAAAATGCATTCGCACTTTCTTAGTGCGGATTCGAGGAAGCATATTCAAAGTCCTGCGGGAGTAGTGTACCAATGGGAGACCCCACAGGCGTAAAACGATGAGGAGGGTCCCGGAAGTCCGCGATTCGCTGAGTGCCTGCAGCGTAAATCAACACTTAATTTTAACTGAGCCAAAGAAATAAGAAGCTCCAGAAACGTAATTCATGATTTCCTTTGTACTGGTTCACAGCAACCACCAGCTCTCTGCAACAGGGAGGATACCATTACTTCAATTCCTTCAAAGCATTTAAGTATGGATATGATGCTTTATATCTTAAACGCTTTTAAGTATTAAAGTCAATGGTGTTTTTCATTTTAATCATATAGCAGCCATCAATCTACTGTCCTTTAACCTTGGGCTTGCATTTTACGTCTTATATTCATAGAGTTTATATAAAGATAGAATGAAAGAATGGCTCATATATTATGCTAGCCCAGTTGAAGGGGATGAATGAAATGCTAAAGAAAGTCGCCACAAATATTGCTGCGTCCACGAGTGAAATCATCGGATATGACGTCATTATAACCGATGAAACCGGTACGATTATTGCTGCCAGCGATAAGGATAGATTGGGGATCGTTCATGAAGCTTCTATACCGGTTATTAAAAATAAAAGGCCATTAACCATCAGGCCCGGCTATATCGATCATTTTGAAGGGACAAAACCCGGTTTCACCCTCCCGATCGAAATACATGGCAATATCATTGGAACGATTGCGATTACAGGAGAGAGAAGGAATGTAGAGAAGTACGGCCTCTTAGTCAAAAAGCATGCTGAAATTATGCTGAGGGAAGAAATTCTTGTGGAGTCCAGTCTTATTTCTCAGCAAGCCCATCAGCAATTTATAAAAGAAATCCTGGCTTTTGAAGCAAATCAATCTAGTGAAAACCTGCTGAAAACCCGAAGCTTCGAGCTTGGTTTTGAATTAAAGCCGCCATTTATCTGTGTGGCTGTCGAAGTCCTGAATATGGACGATATCATCAGGGGATTTTCTGATTCCCGGTATCATGATGAATCACTGGAAGTCCGTATTCAGCGCATTAAACTAACGATATTAAAAGAGATTCAATTTGTTTTTACCCATAAAGATCTTTCCACTTATATGGGAGATGACAAGTTTATCATTTTGCATAAAGGAGGGGACAGTAGTCATTCCTATGGCGAATTGTCTGCAGGATGCAAGCAGCTTGTAAAGCGTTTGGATGCGAAAAGCATTAAAGGGATCATTGGCATAGGAGGTGCTGCAGACACGATTCCGGAAATCAAACGATCAAATCGGGAAGCCTGGAAAGTGATAGAGATTGGCAAAAAACATAGAGGAACTGAAAGAGTGTTTCATGTGAATGATTATCAGCTGGAGACCTTGCTTCAGAGTATGGATCCAGATTCTATGGGGATGTTGAAAAGGGAAATGAAGCAGCTGCTTGTGTCAGATGACTGGGAGGATCTATCACAGACCATAAAGGCTTGGTGTGATTCAGGCTTCAGCAAAGTGGATACCGCCCATTCCCTTCACATACATAGAAATACCCTGCAAAATCGACTGGAAAAAATAGAAGAGATTACAGGAATTCATAAAAAGGATTTCCGGAGGATGCTGTATTTGTATTTGGGTATTTCGCTAATGGAATGGAAGTTTATAGGAATGTAACACACAGCAAAATAGACAAATAGCTTCCAGAGTTTCTAACATAGCAAACTTAAAAATGTGCGAAATGCACAAATTTACATCATTTTTAACCTAAACCATGTTCTTAAGTTCCATTGTTCCAGTTATTATTCTCAACTATAATTATAATATTCAAAATATTTAGAGAGAGGGTTGAAGATGGACGCAGATGTTGGAATTATAGGCTTGGGAACAATGGGAAGCATGGCGATGTGGCAATTGGCTAAGTCAGGAGCTTCTGTCATCGGTTTTGAACAATTTGGCGTCGGACATGACCGGTCCGCTGCAGGCGGTGAATCAAGGATTTTCCGGACAGCCTATAAAGAAGGGACTCATTATGTTCCATTGCTCAAGGATGCATATAAGCTATGGCGGAACCTGGAAGAGGAGTCAGGCAATCCTTTATTAACCTTAACCAGCGGCTTAATCATTGGCCATCCAGAGACAGCTGATATGAAAAACGTTTATAAAAGTATACAAGAATATCATTTGGATCATGAGGTACTGAACTGGGAAGAAGCCGGGAAAAGGTACCCGCAGCATCGTTTGCAGAAGGGTGAACAAATCATTATTGATAAACTATCAGGCTATCTTCGCCCGCAGCTTTCCATTGTTTCTGCTGTTCAGCGGGCCCGCGACCTGGGAGCAGAGATTCATAGTCACACGGCTGTCGATCATATTAAAAGTGAAAGAGATGGCGTGACGATATTTGCTGGAGGCAAAACCTTTAAGGTTCGGAAGGTTCTTGTTACAGCTGGACCATGGGCAGTGAATTTCATGCAGGAGTTTGCTGATTTCATGGATGTCCGCCGGCTTGTTAATGCCTGGTTCCTTCCAAGAAAAGCCAATCACTTTTGTGAAGAGAATTTCCCTGTATTTACAAGGGAAAGGGAAGGCTTCTATTATTATGGATTTCCTTCTGTTGATGGCAATATGGTGAAAATCGGCATGTTTACCACAGAGAAGAGCCGGATTTCCAGTCCTGATTCGCTTGATCGGGCGGTCGATCTAAAAGAGCTGGCTGCCTTTGCGGAGATCATTGAAAAAGATCTGCCAGGCTTGTACCCTGATCCCTCAAGAGTCAATTCATATATGGAGATTTATACAGCAGATCGGCATCCAGTGATTGGGACCAGTACTGGCCAGGACCGTATTATCTACTTAACCGGTTTCTCGGGGCATGGCTTTAAGCTTGCGCCTGTCATGGGCAAAATCGGCGCAGAGCTTGCGCTATATGGAAAAACGGATTATCACATTGAACCGTTTTCACCAGCACGTTTTATTAGAGAGGGTTCTGTTTAAGGTATCGTACGAAAAATTTAGAGGAGGCTGTTTATGGAAAAAAGAAAAGCGACATATGGTGAATCGATATTAGCCCTATTATTTATGTTCGTATTCGTCTTTGTGGGGTTTCTGGCTTTTGGTTTAAGAGTGGAATTAATGATGGTTGCAGCGGCAGGTTGTGCCGGGATCCTGGCATGGAGGCTTGGCTATTCATGGAGCGAACTGGAAAAAGCCATCAGCAGCCGTATTGCAGGTGCGACACCGGCGATTCTGATCATTTGGGTAATCGGAATGGTCATTTCGACTTTCATCTTCAGCGGTTCCATTCCTATGCTGATTTTCTTCGGAATTGATATCGTCACTCCCCAATATCTCCTTGTAACAACCTTTTTATTGTGTGTTGTTTTCTCAACCATTACGGGTACTTCTTGGGGCTCAGCAGGAACTGCCGGCCTGGCATGTATGAGCATCGCGGCCGGGTTTGGCGTGCCGCTTCATATTACAGCAGCAGCGGTTATTTGCGGCTCGATCTTTGGCGATAAAATGTCACCGCTCTCTGAGACAACGAATCTTGCAGCCGCTACTTCAGGTGTGGATTTATATGACCATATAAGGTCCATGATGTGGACAACATTTCCTGCAGCCCTCATAACCCTTGTGTTTTTTTACATCGTTGGTCTCAATCTGGAGATTACCGGAGAAGGGGTGCCGGAAGAAGCATTAGCGATGCAGGCTGGATTGGCTGAGCTATTTAATTGGAGCCCGCTGCTGATTTTGCCATTTATTATTATCCTTGCAGGGGCCATTACGAAAAAGCCACCTGTGCCGACGATGCTTGTTGCCTGCTTATCAGCTATTGCCATTGGAGTCCTGTATCAGGGGTATACGCTGGAATCTGGGATATTTGCTTCGTTAAGAGGGTTTAATGTCAGTATGGTTCCTGGAGCGGATCCAGCCAATTTAGCTGAAAGTGTCCTTACCCTGCTAAATCGCGGGGGAATTGTTTCCATGGTCGGTGTTGTTATCATTATTTATTGCGGATATGCCTATACGGCGATCATTAGCAAGGCAGGATTTTTAGAGGTGGCCATTGCTCCGCTTGCAAACAGAGTGAGGACGCGCGGGCCGCTGATGATCACTACTTTATTCACCGGATTGGTATTGCTGGTCTTTTCCGGTACTTCCTACACGGTGGCAATCATGCTTCCGGAAATGTTCAAGAAACCATTCCTTAAAGCGGGGATGGCAGCCAGAACTTTATCAAGGAGCATTGAAGACGTAGGCACTATGGTCGCAGCTCTTGTCCCATGGGGAACATCCGGTGCATTTTATATCAGCACTTTAGGGGTGCCGATCTATGGAGCTGGCGGTTATGGAATATGGGCCGTTATGACTTATCTTACACCGATCATAGCTTTCATATTAGCCTTTGCCGGGATAGGAGTCTATAAACTTAGCAAAGAGGAAGCGGAAGAGGCAATTATTGCAGGTGATCAAAAAGCTATTTAGGAATTGGCAGTATATACATAAAATGGCCTCAGCGTATTGCTGAGGCTGTTTTATTGTATATACTTCCTTTTTAGCCAACTTCATAAAATTACAGCTCTGTTAAACTTGCCTGTTGATTTCCGCTCCAGGCACTCGCTTTCCGCGGGCGGTCCGGGAGCCTCCTCGGCGCATTCGCGCCTGCGGGGTCTCCCGTTGACACGCTTCTCCCGCAGGAGTCTCGTGCCTTCCGCTCCAATCAACAGGGTGCTAAAATCAATATTTGGCTTTAACAGGCCCAAATACAAAGCTAGGTGCTAATTTATATGATTCCTACACAAATTCTTAATTCTCTGCACATCAACCATACACTTGTCCCTATTCCTGAATAGCATATTATGAAGGGGGTGATAAGGATATGTTAAATCATTCAAACGAAAATCAAATAAGCCGTTGCTCCCGCCGAACTGTTAAATCAATAGTACCGCTGATCGAAATAATACCCAGAAGTGATATAGGCGACACTCCAGACGAGAACTGCGTATATTATTGTATTGGTTATGTTTGCGTTAAAGTTTGCTATGGCGAGTAGCTATACTCGTTCTTGGGCGTGTTGAACGCTCAAGCATACATAATGTTATTGGGATATATGAAGGATCTTATAGATGACTCCATTCACTTCTTTTGAGATATCTAAATCGGTTAAAAAGTAAAACGCCTCATACTCCCATTTATCGGGATTATATGTAACTAAATAATAGGTATTCTCCAATACTGGAAGTTCTTGTGCTATCTTAGCTTTTAGGTTAAGAAGGCTTTCCTGCGGCTGGATTCTTCCTGTAATGTGATACAGGTAGTTGCTCTCCGTGAAGTTCGATGAAGTGGTGTCAATGAGCGGTATTCCTACATTAACCCGCTGCCATCCAAATGAGTTTAAAATATTGTCGTAGAATCCATCAAATAAAAATTTGTTTAGGCCGCTGCTGTCTTTCCATAGATATAAAGGGCAATAGCTATTTTGGTTATTATCGTTTATTCCTTTTTCTGTTATCAAATATAGTTTGAATTTCAGATCCTGAAATCCGTCCGTTTTATAAGCATTCTTTTTTACCCGTGCTTTAATGATTTGCATATCATAATCACTTGGTAAAGTAATTTTATACTGTGCTGCTATCATTGCATATTTCCTCCTTAGACATTATGGGAGCATAGGAATTGTAGCTTAGTTAAAATATGAATCGTTGATCGGTTTTATGTTAGAGTTGCTATTCATTTAGAGCCTTTTCAAGGTGAATTACATCCAGGGGCTAGGCAGGTATAAATGGGGTATAAATTCCAGCAGTTCTTCAAAGGATAAGATTGCCATACATAAGATTAAAGGATTGAACGGGTGAACAATATGCTGGGATGGATCAAACGCAAAGTTGAATATTCGAAACTGGACCGCAAAGAGGATTTTAGTATTCCTGACCAGCCGGTATCTAAGATCTTAAGCCAAAATATTACCTATATTTCGGACCTTTTGGGGAAGAACTCGGATATTGTGTTTAGGCGTTTTACGATTGGGCGCCAGCAAAAAGCAGATGCTTTAATTGTTGCAATAGAGGGGTTATATGACAAAACAGCCATCAATGAGAACATTATCAAGCCGCTTATGGAGCTTGAAACGGAGGATCATCCTATTTTACAAAGGCTGGAGACGATCGAGCAGGATTTGCTGAGTATATCCGACATTTCTACAGAAAGTATGATGAAAAAGAGTGTTTCTCAATTATTAAAGGGAGATCCGATTTTGTTAATTGATGGAATGGAGAAGGTATATATTCTTGGTTCAAGAGCTTGGGAAATGAGAGGCATTCAGGAGCCCGTAACGGAAACGGTTGTAAGGGGACCGAGGGAAGGCTTTGTTGAAACCTTAAGAACCAATACGTCCATGCTTAGACGAAAAATTCATAACCAGAATCTAATCATTGAGCAAATGACGCTTGGTACCTTATCACAAACAGATGTGGCAATTGCGTATATTGATCATTTGGTGAATCCGGATATATTGGAAGAAGTAAAAAATAGGCTGAAGAGAATAAACACAGACGCCATAATGGAATCGGGGTATATTGAAGAATTTATCGAGGATGCGCCTTATTCTCCATTTCCTACTGTCTCCAATACAGAGAGGCCGGACGTTGTTTCGGCAAGATTATTGGAAGGAAGAATTGCGATTATGGTAGATGGGACATCCACCGTTTTAGTCGTCCCGTATCTGATGATGGAGTCATTCCAGGCTGCTGAAGATTATTATTCAAGACCTTACTATGCATCATTCTTAAGGATATTAAGGCTCGTTGGGTTTTTGGTATCTACCTTGGCGCCTGCAGCTTATGTGGCGTTTCAAAATTTTCATAAAGAAACCTTTCCTACTGAGCTATTAATCAGTCTTTCGGCATCAAGACAGGGCGTGCCTTTCCCTCTCTTTATAGAAGTTTATATCATGATCATTAGTTTTGAATGGCTGAGGGAAGCAGGAATACGCATGCCCAGGCATGTTGGACAAGCTGTTTCCATTGTAGGGGCTTTGGTTCTCGGGGAATCTGCAGTGAATGCTGGCTTTGTTGGTGCTCCTACCGTCATCGTTGTGGCGATTTCAGCGATTACCAGCTTCATTATTACCCCATTGAATGATTCGATCTCTATACTCCGATTCATGTATTTATTTGCGGCCGGAATTTTAGGGATCTATGGGGTTATGCTGGCTCTTACCTTTTTCCTGCTACATGTTGCTTCTTTGCGCTCATTTGGCGTGCCATACATGTCTCCATGGTTCCCGATTACGTGGGCGGGCTGGAAGGATTTTTTAATCAGAGCGCCATTTTGGCAATTGAATCGCCGTCCAGAAGCCCTTCAGACTGTGAATGAAGTGCGCCAGGTGAAAGGCAACAAACCAAGATCGGGCAAGAAGCAAGAAGGAGGAGAAGAACTTTGAGATACTTGGCACTACTTCTTCTTCCTTTTACGATGATCATACTGACTGGCTGCTGGGGAAGTACAGAATTAAGGGATGTCGGAATTGTATCGGGTATAGGAATTGATAAAGGAGACGAATCGGGATTTGATGTTACTGCCCAAACAATTAAAACGGGCAGCCCCAATAGTGATCTCCCCAGTACGGCAATTGTTCATACTGCCCACGGAGCTACGGTGTTTGAAGCGATCAGGAATTTTATCATTGAGGCAAAAAGGAAGGAAATCCATCAGCATATTGATTCGCTCATTATCGGAAAGACAGCAGCTGAAGACGGAGTGACCCCTGCCTTTGATTTCTTTTTACGCGATCATGAACCTCGATTTAACATGTCCGTTTTCTTGGCAGAAGAAAATGCAAAGGAAATTTTAGAGATCGTGAATACTGAATTGTTTGATATTCCAGCAAGAGCGATGAGAAACTCTCTCGTGGAGCAAAAAGCATTATCGAAAGCCCCTTATGTGGAATTGCATAATTTTTACCAGCGTTTAATTGAACCCTATCAAGACCCTTATATGCCCATCATTCATAAGAGAGTTAATGATTTTGAGAATTATGGAACCGCGATTTTTAAAGGAGATAAATTGGTGGGGGAGCTAGATGCAGTTGAAACGAGGGGAATGCTGAGAGTACAGGGGGAGTTAAAAGGGGGTATTCAGGTTATTCATATGCCTCTCTCTGAAGAAGAAACCGTTAACGTATCAATCGAAATTAAAGACTCAAAGACTTCTATCAATACTATTTTAAAAAATGGACAGCCAGTTATCGAGATACTCATTCAAGAAACGGGATTTATTGGTGAAACCTCGAAGGCTGTAAGATTAACGAATGAAAATATCAAGAAAATCAATCAATTATACGAAAAAGCTGTAAAAAAAGAAGTTAAGAATACGGTGGATAAGATTCAAAAAGAACTAAAGGCAAATACCTTTGATTTTGCTGAAATTATTCGCAGGAAAGAAAATGACTACTGGAAACAACATAAAGAGCAGTGGGAGGAAATTTACCCTTCATTAAAAGTGGTTGTAAAAGTCAGCACAGATTTGCCGGCAAACGGCTTATTAAACTATGAAGGGGGCAGATAGTGTGGAAGTTGTTTCTTACCGGCAATCCGTCTTCCTTTTGTCCATGATCATGCCTGTTACTGGCCACTTTCTTTTGTTGCCGACGATCTTTTCCATGGCTGGACATGAGGCATGGGTAGCCATCATCCTCGCAATGCCTCTTGGATTTTTTCTGGGTTTTATTATTTTCAGGCTGCATACGATTTATCCTGATTCCACATTTGGTGGGATGCTTCGGCAAACCTTTGGCAAGATGGCCGGAAAGTTAATGATCTTGCCTTTAGCTGTTTACTTTTTATATTTAATTATCATTACCTTTTATGGAATCGTTGACTTTGTGCAAGTGATTTTTCTGCCAGAGACACCGAGGTGGGTAATCGGTACAGTTTTTTACCTGATTGTTTTTTATGCCTTATTTGTAGGAATTGAAAATGTTACAAGAATCAGCGAAGCCCTCTTGCCATTCATTGTCATTACAGGTTTTGCGATAGCCATAACCACATTGGGAGAAAAGGATTTTAAAAATTTGCTGCCTATTTTTGAAAAGGGTTTTTTTTCTCTCTTTGACGCCATTATTTTAACTGTTGGCCTATATGGGGAAATGACCTTGCTGTTAATGGTCCAGTTGAGAAGGCAATATGAAAGATCACAATCCCTATTGTTTACAAACAGCATTTTAGTCCTCCTTATTGCGATTATGTTTTTAGGAACAGTCACTGGCACTTTGGCTGTTTTTGGAGAGCAGTTTGTTAAAACACTTGAATATCCCGCACAAAGTATCGTAAGGCTGGTTTCATTCGGGTTTGTGGAACGGTTTGATATATACGGAATTGCCGTGATTGTATTTGGCGGAATCATCCGGATTTCTGTCCTGCACAGATCGATTGGAAAAGGTCTTGAGCTATGGTTCAAAGGAAGAGGTAAATGGGGGATACACGTTACTGCTGTTGCATTGGTTGTGTTTTTCACAGTTTTCGGGATTAAGAATTATAACCATTTTATTTCGGTTTATATATCTAAGTATTATCCTTTAACTGTTTTGATTTCCTTCTTTATTCCTGTCTTTACCTGGATGATTGCTGAAATAAGGAGAAGGCATAAACGGAGTAAGGCAACTTAAAAAAATGCTCGAAGCTAATGCTTGGAGCATTTTTTTATTGTAATTGATCGTGATGCAGTGAGGATTTTACGTAAAAATTTTAAGTCGACGAAGTCATATATGATAGGGAATTCTAACGCTTATTTTCCTGGACGCTGCACCAGGGATTTTCTATCCACCGCTTCCGGGAGTTTTTCCATCCATCCGTGTTTAACCAGTATTTTATAACAAAGACCACCAGCTTGCATCGCATGAAGCGATACTTTCTGATAATTTAAAGTGATATCCGATCTTAGACTGGAACCTAAAGCAGCACCATAATAAGAAAGAGCGGCATTTACTAATAATGCTGCGTGAAACATCATCAATTTATCCGAAAATGGACTTACAGTTGAATCCGTGATGTCAGCATCCCATTTCTCTGGGATTGAAAGATGATCTTCCCGCAATAGTGCGTCAAAGCTTTCGGCATCTTTCCCAGCTAATTTGGCATTCTTAGACATGAATTTACGGACTTCCTCCAGATCAGCCACCTGACTGAAAGCTAAACTTAGTGATCTAACTAAGCCAGTCTTCTTTGAATTAAAGAAAATGTTCGTGATTTCAGCAATATTAAGCGGTCTTTTCTCTCCAGCCAAATTGGCAAGTATGCCTGTAGTTTCTGTAAATTCTATCCCTTTTGGAGAAGGAATGGTAGGTAAACTTGTAAATTTCGCCTGTCTTCTAGCCAGCTCCATAATTCTTTGGAATAAATCTTTTGAGGTTACTAAACATTCATAAAAATAATTTTGGACATCTTGCCGTTCCGCGGTGGTCATTGCTAAGCTATAAGCAGTTACCCCATGTATCGTCATAATTTTGGAATAAAAAAGTAAAAATTCATCAGAAAAAAGACGCGGGGCATCAAGGTTTACATCATCTTCTGTAAAGCCTTTTGGAACTTGGAAATCAGCACTTATAAAAAACTCTTTAATTTTAGCGATATGGCTCTCTGACAAGCGCAAAGAGTATTCTAAAATCGATTTTATCTTTTTTTCTTCAACGATTTTAATAAAATATTTATAAACACATATGGCCATACTATCGCCCATGTACTGCAGCCATAGAGCGGATATATCCGCTGCATTTAAGGTTTCTTTCTTTTTCTCAAAAATACCCAATACATAAACCCCCAAATTATGAACGATTCTTCTTTATATTGCCATTATTTTGTGGTACTTATGAGGGAATATACAGATATTTAGAGCGACTTTGGTTAATAGTGCAGAGATAATGTTGTAAGGTTAAATAAAATAAAACGAGTGCAACGTATTGCACTCGTTTGATCATAACTACATTCTCGCTTCCTTCAACGATGACTCGAAGTCTGTTGGGGTTATTTCTGTGTTTATAGTCAAGCCCATCAATACAGATTGTATCCCCCATCCTGCTGTCCGCTTCCTGCAGAAGGAAAGGCAACACCCATCGTCCGCAAAGAATCTTTTGCTTGTGCTAAATAATTTTCTGCCTGGTCCTGCCATTTAATAATCAAATTCATAAACGCTTTATATTCAGGCGGTGAATTTTCCTCCATCGTTATTAAACCTTCCCGTACTTTTCGATCTTGATTTTCGGCATTTATAATACAAGCAGCCATGGTGTCTATGATGGATTGACGCTGCTCTCCATTCACGAGTCTTTGTGCGCACCCTACCGCAGTAACGCGGTGATAGGAGGCTGGAACAAGATGATCATGCATCTCGGCATTCCCTTTTAAATCTTTGGTTTCGGGTATATGGAAAAGTTCAGAACTCATCGAACATACCATTTCTTCGGCATATAAACTTTGCCGCAAAACATTCAAAATTTGTCCCCAGTTATTTACTCGATATGGGTAATATGGATAATAATAAGGATTCAATAAAAACACTCCTTTTAATATATATAGGAAACCCCATCATATAGGTATGATTAAATACCGGGGGTAATGCTTTTTATTAGGCTGTTTTCGTAAACTTTGCTTTTTAAACAAGTAGTGAAGAGAGTTTGATTTACCCTCCAGGAAGATCAGCGCACCATACTATGGGGCGGGCTGGAGGAATTGAATGTATCTCATTTATGGAATAAAGAGGAACAGCTATTCAATGTTGAATATAAACTTGGGAAAATATGACTAAATTAAAATAAATTTTATTCAGACTATTGTGTAAATTATGAATTTAATGTATAGTCTGTGATATATCAGATATCAATAGCATAAATACTATAAAGGGAGTTGATAGGAATTGTATAAAATACAAGTTGAAAATTTAAAATTGTATTGCAAAAGGATCTTAATTCAGGAAGGTTTGCCTGAGGAAGAGGCTGAGATCATCGCTGAGAGTCTGGTCGAGGCAAATGAGATCGGTGTCGACTCACATGGAGTTACGAGACTATCAGATTACATAACCCGGCTAAGAAAGGGCTTAATTGAAAATAAAACAAATTTAAGTTTAGTTCGGGACGCCCCGTCTACGGCATTATACGATGCAAACAATGGGTGGGGGCAATTCGCAGGAAAAGTAGCAATGGAAAAGGCGATAGAAAAAGCTAAAAAATATGGATGTGCTGTCACAGCCGTTAGAAATTCGAATCATTTTGGCACTGCAGCTTACTTTGCCAAGATGGCGGCAGAAGAAGGGTGTTTAGGGTTTGTCACAACCAATGCGTCTCCTTTAATGGTAGCGTGGGGTTCAAAAAAACCAACATTGGGAACGAATCCTGTATGTATCGCCGTACCGACAAATCAGCATCCAGTTGTGCTTGATATGGCAACTAGCACCGTTGCCAGGGGCAAAATTACTTTAGCTGCTAAAAACAAACAAACGATTCCTCAAGGATGGGCAATTACTGAAGACGGAAATGATACAACGAATGCGGAAGAGGCTCTTAAAGGATTTCTGCTTCCGTTTGGTGCAAAAGGTTCAGGACTTGGCATGATGGTTGATATTATGTCAGGGGTTATGACTGGTGCATTATTTGGTGAAGACATTCCATTAATGTATGATGGTGATTCGCCTCAGCAGCTGGGACATTTATTTATCGTCATAAATATTAGTCATTTTATAGAATTGGAAACCTTTAAGGAAAGAATGGATGAAAGAATCAGACAGACAATTGAAAGTCCTCCTGCCCAAGGATTTGAAAGGGTTTTCATGCCAGGGGATATTGAACAATTAAAGAAAGAAGCTGCACAATCAGAAGGCTTGAACATTAGTGAGGCTGTTTATTCCGAGCTTAAAAAGTTAGGGGAAGATCACGGGCTTGCTATTGAAGAGTTTATGACAGACAGCACAACTGTTTAAAGAGTAAACCTTCTTCTCAGATTTTATATAGCGAAGAAAGGCAAAAATTTTTTGGGGTTTTGTGATATATCAGATATCAGATGACTAACACATCTAAATCCTTAGTAGGAAAAGAGGCTGACAATATGGACATAAATGAAATTTTGACAGAAGCTACGACAAAAACAAAAAGTATTAAGTCTTTAAGGGATGTGGTTATAGAGTTTTTAAGAGAAGCTATTTTTATCGGCCACTACAAGCCAGGTGATCAATTAATTGAAAGAGAGTTATCCGATCTTTTGGGAATAAGCACTACACCGATCAAAGAGGCTTTAAGGGTTTTATCCCATGATGGTTTAGTCGAAACAATCCCGCGTAAAGGAACGTATGTATCCCAGCTTGTTGATACCTCCATTGAAGAATTTATGATGGTAAAAGCGGTGCTCGAAGGCCTGGCTGCGAAGCTTGCAGCTATTAAGATTTCAGCCAAGGAATTGGAATTACTGGAAAAACAGATTCTTATTATGAAAAACCTCTCGGAAGCAAAGGACTATGAACAGCTTGTTGCTGCCAATTTAAAGTTCCATTTAATTATTAGGGAAGCAGCCAAGAATCCTATTATGTTTCAAACGCTGAATAATGTAATCGCTTTTGACAATGCCTTTAGAAAGAGAGCTTTGAAGCACAATATGGAAGTGATTGAAGGCTTTAATGAACATAATCAGATCTTTCAAGCAATAAAAAGCAGAAATCCTGACCTTTCTGAAAAATTGATGAAAGATCATATTATGAGAACTGCAGTAGATGTACTTAATAAAGGGGTTTCTTCTTCAGAAAATCTTATCCAAGGGGGCGGTTAATGAAAAAGATTTCTTGTATGTTTAAATGTCTTTCAAGAAAGCTAGCAATCTTTCTATCTCTCCAAAATATTAGGGATATGATTCTTTTAATAAAATAGGCTGTGTAAAGAAAATATTGATCTTGGCACCCTGTTGATTGGAGTGGAAGGCGCGAGCTCCTCGTAAATGCTATCGCATTTCCTTCGTGCGTTGTTTACTCAGGGATGTTTAGTCAAAGTCCTGCGGGAGAGCGAGTCAAAGGGAGACCCCGCAGGCGCGAATGCGCCGAGGAGGCTTCCGGACCGCCCGCGGTTCGCTGAGTCCCTGGAACGGAAATCAACAGGCTAATTTAACAGAGCAATACTATAAAAAAGGATCAGCATAGTACTACTGTAAAGCAATATTCGGGTTGCCGTCGCTTTTGCAAGGGAACAAAAACGCATTTCATTAGAGAAAATATGATCTGTATTTAGGTGATTCATTAAGCAATCGTCTAACTAATTTATTGAGAGGGTGGAATTAATGAGGAAATATAAAGGCATTTTGATCAGTTTAGTTCTTGGGTTAGCGATGATTTTATCTGCATGCGGTGCAGAAAGCACAAAGGGTGAGGGTAATAATGAAAGCGATTCCAAGTCAAAGGATTATCCTAAATTCTTAACAGTTGCAGGTGCAACTAGCGGAGGGACCTATTTCCTCATGGCAAATGCAATAGCACAGCTCCTTGGGAATGAATTTCCTGAAATTGATACAAATGCCCAATCAACTCCAGGAAGCCCTGTCATTCTTGAAAACATTGATAAGGGGAAGGCAGAGCTGGGGATTGCACAGGCTGGTGTAGCTCAGGAAGCATTTAATGGCACTGGACAATTTGAAGGAAAAAAATTGGAGAAAATCCGCCAGCTCACTTATTTTTATCCGAATGTTATGCAATTTGTAGTACGAAAAGATGCAGGAATTGCTGAAATCAAAGATATTGAAGGGAAAAAAATAGCTGTGGGAGCTGCCGGCAGTGCGACAGAGCTTAACAGCCAGGATCTTGTAAAAGCAGCGGGGCTGAAGTACGACGATATTACTCCTGAATATGTCAGCGAAGCCCAAGCAGTAGAATTACTGAGAAATCGGCAGGCTGCCGGGGCAAATATGATTGCAGCGTTAGGCAGTTCCAATATGCTTGACATTCTAAGCACAGGGGAATATGAAATTATTCCCATTAAAGAAGAAACGGTTAAAACACTTGCGGAAGAGGTCAACGCAGCGTATTATCCTTTCACCATTCCAGCAGATACTTATCCGAATCAGCCGGAGCCAATTGAAACTTTTGCAGTTGCCAACTGGCTGCATGGAAGTGCCGACCTTTCGGAAGACTTTGTTTATGAACTGCTGACAACGTTATATGATAACGTGGACTTTTTAATAGATACTCATAATGTAGCTGAAAATATTAAATTAGAAAATGCTGTGGACGGAAAAACCATCCCTCTCCATGATGGAGCTATTAAATTCTATAAGGAAAAAGGAATTGAAGTAGATTAATTGGCTGTAAGGGTATCGGTTGCTAAGCGGGGCAGAATCTTTCTGCTCCGTAAAGACTTGATTGAAAGAGGTGATCCATATGAAAAAAGAGCCAAAGAATGAGCGGGAAAACGAGAATTCTAAAGATAAGGGTACTGATGTGAAAGAGGTCCCTACAGAATTGGATGAAAAAATAAATGCTGACGAAATAGCGAAAAAATACGATGTTGAAACAAGATACCGAAATATCAAGGGGAAAGCAGGTTTACTAGTTGCTTCCATTGCAGTAGCGATGTCCGCTTTTCATTTGTTTACGGCAGGCGTACCAATGGTTTCAACAAAACACCGAGCCCTTCATTTAGCTTTTGCCTTAGTTCTCATCTTTTTGCTGTATCCCGGAAGAAAGAAATCCAGCCAGGAAAAGCCAACCATCTTTGATTATCTCTTTGCGATTATTGCAGCCATTTCAACAGGCTATTTAGTCGTCATGTTCGACACCATTGCTATAAGAGGCATGTCCACTACAACAATGGATTTAATTATGGGCTTTATTACCATGGTTGTTGTCTTGGAAGCTACCCGACGCTCTATCGGCATCGAATTGCCGATATTAGCATTGCTTTTCCTCGGATATGCTTACCTTGGACCGTATTTACCGGGGGATATGACACATCGCGGCTATGACCTAACTACCTTGATTGAGCATATGTACATAGGCAGTGAAGGAATATTTGGAATTGCACTCGGAACATCAGCGGCCTATATTTTCCTCTTTATTTTATTTGGAGCTTTTCTGAATGGAACTGGATTGTCAGGCTTTTTTACAAATGCTGCGATGGCTGGGGCAGGACATAAAGTAGGCGGTCCGGCAAAGGTTTCCATTATTACCAGTGGGGCATTAGGGATGATTAATGGAAGTGCAGTCGCAAATGTGGCATCAACAGGGGTATTCACGATTCCTTTAATGAGGAAGGTAGGGTATTCAAGAAGGTTTGCTGGAGGCATTGAGGCAACTGCCTCAACAGGCGGACAGTTTACTCCGCCAATCATGGGTACTGCCGCTTTTATTATGGCTGAATTTTTAGGAGTTCCATACAAAGATATCATCATTGCTGCGATTATTCCGGCCCTCCTTTATTATGTTTCTTTATGGGTGATGGTCCATTACGAAGCTTTGAAAACTGGATTATCCGGTATTCCAAAAGATCAGCTGCCTGACATAAAGAAGGTATTCTTAGAAAGAGCTCACTTGCTGCTGCCGATTGCCCTGCTTCTCTATATGTTATTGGCGGGTTATACGCCCATCTATTCAGCGTTCTTTTCTATCATAGCAACTTACGCAGTCAGCTTTTTGCGGAAATCAACACGAATGGATTTCAAAACATTACTGAGAACGCTGGAGCAGGGAGCAAAAGGAGCCATTACCGTTTCAATCGCGACTGCGGTTGTAGGTTTTATTATTGGCGTTGTTTCATTAACCGGAATTGGATTAAAACTGGCAAATCTCATTTTAGTCTTTTCAGGAGGCCAATTATTACTTACATTGCTCTTAACAATGATAACATGCATCATTTTGGGCATGGGCCTTCCTACCGCTGCCTGTTATATCGTAGGAGCCACTGTTGCAGCACCAGCCTTAACTCAGCTGGGTGTTGAACCGATTGTTGCCCATTTCTTTGTTCTTTATTTTGCCTGTTTGTCTGCGATTACACCTCCTGTTGCATTAGCTTCATATGCCGCTGCAGGCCTTTCCGGAGAAAGTCCTTCAAAAGTGGGCTGGACTGGATTTAGATTGGGGATTACAGGATTTATCGTTCCGTTTATCTTTGTCTATTCTCCAGTTTTGCTTTTGCAGACAAATGACTATTTAGCGGCGGGACTTGCATTGGCAACAGCACTTATAGGTGTGTTTGCTTTAGGAACAGCAGTTGTGGGTTATTTGCTCGATCGTACAAATGCCATCGAAAGACTCATGTTGCTTGCCAGTTCACTGACCCTCATTAAAGCAGGTCCAGTTACTGATGTTATTGGTATATCACTTCTATTAATCGTTGTCTTTATGCAATGGAGAAGAACCAGGGTTCTAAAACCAGCCATTAAAGGAAAGAGGTTTAAAGATGAGGCCATTTAAAGTCTTAGTTGTTCAGAATATTCCGGAAATAGGATATAAAATGTTAAAGGAAGCCGGCTTTGAAGTTGTGATCCCAGAAAACCTGGAGGATGAAACACTGGAAGAATTAGCAGCTGAATGTGATGGAATGCTTGTTAGAACCAGAAATATTCCCCGGGGATTAATAGAGAAAGCAAAAAAGCTAAAAGTGATTGCCCGCTCAGGGGTAGGATACGATAATGTCGACATTCAAGCTGCCGCTCAAAGAGGGATATATGTTTGTAATGTTCCGCAGTCAAATTCAAACTCAGTAGCTGAACAAGTGGTTGGAATGATGATTTCTTTAGCTCATCAGATTCTGAAGGCTGACAAAGCATTAAGAATGAATCAATTTGGCGTTCGGGATTTGTACATTGGATCAGAGCTGAAAGGCAAGACATTGGGTTTAATCGGTTTTGGCAGCATCGGTCAATTAACAGCTAAAAAATGCGGATTAGGCTTGGATATGAACGTTATGGCTTACGATCCCTATTTTAAGAATGAAGAAGAGTTTGATTATGTGGAGTTTGTCAGCTCCATTGATCTCCTATTAAGTGAATCGGATTTTGTTTCTCTGCATCTTCCTTATAGTTCAGATCTCCACCATTTTATCGGGGAAAAAGAGTTAAATAAAATGAAATCCAGTGCTTTTCTGATTAATTGTGCAAGAGGCGGGCTGGTAGACGAAAAAGCTCTGTATGATGCCATTAAAAATGCAAGAATTTCAGGGGCAGGCCTGGATGTGTTTGAAGAAGAGCCACCAAAAAAGGATCATTTTTTATGGGAATTGGAAAATATCATTGTGACACCGCATATGGCTGCCCATACAAAAGATTCACTTGAGGCGATGGCATCCGGTGCAGCAAAGGAAATTATAAATGTTCTAAGTGGAGAACATCCGCGAAATTGTGTTAATAAACATCTGTTTACAAAAGAGATGAATTTATAGGCTCTATTAATTTTGCCTGTTGATTTCCGCTGCAGGCACTCACTTTCCGCGGGCGGTCCGGGAGCCTCCTCGGTGCATTCGCACCTGCGGGGTCTCCCGCTGACACGCTTCTCCCGTAGGACTTTGACTAAACATCCCTGAGTAAACACCGCACGAAGGAAATGCGATAGCATTTACGAGGAGCTCGCACCTTCCGCTCCAATCAACAGGGTGCTAAAACAACAATTAGCTTTAAACAAAGCCTATTTATAAAGGCAAAAAAGGGAGAGATGATTAAATGTTTAGGAATCAATTAAAAGCGAAGTTAAATGGGATTTCAAGCCCGGACACCGCATTTGGTGTATTTATCGGCATTCCTTCTACACAGCTGGTTGAAATCGCTGGATATAATGGCTTTGATGTAGTGGTTATTGATAACGAGCATGGAATGCTTTCTGCAGAAAACATTGAACATATGGTGATTGCTGCAGAGCTGGCCGGGGTTACTCCTATTGTCAGAGTTGTAAATAGCGACCCGGCTGAAATTCTAAAAGTAATGGACCGCGGTGCTCATGGTGTTCATGTACCGCAAGTAAATTCAAAAGAAGAAGCGCAGCAGGTTGTGAATGCTGTAAAATATCCGCCGGCCGGCAAAAGAGGAGCCGCTTTTTCAATGAGAGCGGCACGGTATGGGACTGTTCCGGTTGCTGATTATCTAAAACATGCAAACGAACAGTCACTCGTGTGTATTCATATTGAAAGCAAGGAAGCATTAAATAACTTAGATGACATTTTAAGTGTTCCTGGAATTGATATGGCTTATATAGGCCCAACAGATTTATCTGTTTCTCTTGGCTATGAAGGAAGCATTGATCATCCGGAAGTGCTGAAAGCGATTGACTCCATCCAGGTTACTGCACAAAATCACGGAGTAAAAGTAGGCATTCATACCAAGGACAGCAGAGGGGCAAGAAGCAGAAAGGAATGGGGAGCAGACTATGTTTGCCTAACTGTAACTTCTCTGCTTAATCAATCTTTTTCAGATTATATTAAAGGTGCTAAAGAAACGACTGTAAAAAATTAAAGGACAGGAGAGAAAAAATATGAATTTTAAAGAGTTAGCAAGAAAATTGGAAACCATTTGCGCCATTAATATTACCCCTTTTTATGATGATACAAAGGACATTAACTGGGATGCATTAGAAGAAAATATTCAATTTCTATTGAAGAATGGAACGGAAGTAATCGTACCGAATGGAAATACAGGTGAATTCTACACGTTAACCTTGGAAGAAGCAAAAAAAGAAACAAGAAGAGTAATAGAATTGGTTAATGGTAAGGCCACCGTCGTGGCAGGAGTCGGCTATTCAGCTGAAACAGCGATTGAATTGGGAAGAGATGCACAGGAAGCAGGTGCTGATTGTGTCATGATCCATCAGCCCATTCAGCCATATGTAACAACGAGAGGTGCAATTTCATATTTTAAGAGAATCATTGAGGCATTAGATATTCCCTCCATTATTTATTTTAAAGACCCTAACTTAAGTGATGATGTCATTAAGGAATTGGCTCCATTGGAAAAATTCATCGGAGTTAAATATGCGATTAATGATCTGCCCCGCTTTAGAAAGGTCGTTAGTGAGGTTCCGGATGAGCACCATTTAGCATGGATTTGCGGAACTGCAGAAAAATGGGCTCCATTTTTCTGGAATGCAGGTGCCCAAGGCTTTACATCCGGTATTGTGAATATCAATCCGGATTTATCTTTTGCCATGTTAAGGGGGCTTCGCGAAGGAGATTCAAGAACAGTTTGGAAAGCTTGGGAAGACTCTGTTGGTTTTGAAGATTTAAGAGCTAAATATAACAACGGGAATAACGTTGTCGTTATCAAAGAGGCCATGGAAATGATCGGGTTAAATGCCGGTGTAACAAGGGAGCCTGTCGACCCACTAAATGAAGGAGACAGAAAAGCAGTCACAGAGATACTAAAAAGCTGGAGTCTTTTCAATGTGGGGCAAACATTATGATAGAAACGATGACAGCTGCTAAAGCCATTGTAGAGGTTATGTCCAGAGAAGGTGTAGAGAAAGCTTTCTGTGTCCCTGGGGAAAGTTATCTAAGTGTAATGGATGCGATGTATGATTATCCGGAAATCTCACTCATAAGCGGCAGACAAGAGGGCGGCGTAGCCTTCATGGCTGAAGGGTATGCAAAAGCAACTGGAAAAGTAGGGGTATGTTTGGCAACCCGTGGCCCAGGTGCGACAAATCTATCAATAGGGCTGCATACAGCTTATCAGGATTCGACTCCCCTTGTTGCATTTATTGGCCAAGTGGAAAGCAATTTTATAGGAAGAGAAGGATTTCAGGAAGTTAATTTGGCAGAGTACTTTAAACATATCGTGAAGTGGACTGCTGAATTAAGGGAACCATCAAGAGTGCCTGAGCTTGTTCATCGTGCCTTTCACATTGCAAGATCAGGCAGGCCGGGCCCAGTCGTAATTTCCCTTCCTGTTGATATTTTGGATCAAACAGCAGAAATGGTATTTAATTCATTCTCTGTTAAGACAAAACCACGTCCATCAGCCGAGGCTATTGAAGAGACAAAGGCATTGCTGGAAAAGGCAAAGCGGCCGGTGATTCTCGCTGGAGGCGGAGTAACCCATACAAAATGCACTCCTGAGCTTATTAAGGTGGCTGAAACATTAAAGATTCCTGTAGTCACTGCGTTCCGGAGGTTTGATGCTTTTCCAAATAATCACTCCCTGTATGCAGGATCATTAGGCTTTGGCATTCCGAAATACTTAAAAGACTTAATCCAAAATGCTGATGTGATTCTGGCATTAGGAACCCGTTTTTCCCAAGTGACAACGCAGGATTATACATTAATTAACCGTGATACAAAACTGATTCATGTTGATATTTCAGAGGGTGAGCTGAATAAAGTTTACCAGCCTGCTCTCGGAATTGTAAGTGATGTGAAGAGCTTTTTGGACGATCTTTTAAGTGCCGTTAAGAATCATTTTGAAAGCGGCTTAATAGACCAAAACTATGCGGCAAATGCCAGGAGATGCTATGTTGATTTTTCAACCCCGAAGCCAATTAACAGAGAGGACTTTGTTGATTTAGAAGGCGTAATGAACGACTTAAGAAATGAACTTGCTGAGGATACCATTCTTACAAGTGATGCGGGCAATTTTTTTGGATGGGTATCCAGGTACTTCTCATTTAATAAAGAAGGAACCTATATAGGGCCAACATCTGGAGCTATGGGTTATGGCCTTCCTGCAGCAATAGGGGCTAAGCTTGCACATCCTGACCGGCCGGTTATTGCCATTTCTGGTGATGGCGGGACCATGATGACAGTACAAGAGCTGGAAACATGTGTGCAATACAATATTCCCGTGATTTTAATCGTGGTTAATAATAATATGTACGGTACAATCCGGATGCATCAGGAAGGAAGATATCCTAAACGAGTTATAGGAACAAATTTAACCAATCCGGATTTTGCAGAATTAATGAGAGTGATGGGCGGGCAGGGTGTAACGGTTGAAAGGAATAAAGATTTTGTCCCGGCTTTACAAAGAGCTCTTTCTGCAAATAGTCCTTTTTTAATTGAGGTGTTAACGGACCCTCAGCAAATTTCGGTTACAAAGACGATTGAGGAGTTAAGGGGCCTGTCGGCTAATCTTTTGTAAAACTCTTTCAGGCACAAATAACTCATATTTTGCATCCCTTAGGATGCTTTTTTTTAAATCTTTGATAGCGGCCGATCAAAGGTCTAACCAATTGATAAATAGAGAATACGTTCAAATAATTCAAAGGTTTTGTCTGAACTGGCAGTTGAATTTAGTTATCTTTCAACATTATTTAGGGGTTGCGTAAAAAAATTTAAAAGAATAAAAATCCAATAGAAAGAAGGCTGTATTTATGTCAATTGTAAGAAAAGCGCCAACAGGCATTTTGGGATTTCCGACTGCTCCGTATAAAGAAGACGGTTCCTTGGATGTACCTGCACTAACAGCAAATATTCAATTTTTAGTTAAAGAAGGTTTGAGTTCTATTTTCATCGCTTGTGGTTCCGGAGAGTTTCATGCCATTAGCAAAGGTGAGTACCAGGTGATGATTGAAACAGCTTTAAAAGCTGCTGACGGGAAGGTTCCGGTATATTCGGGAGTAGGAGGGAATATTTCATCAGCGCTTGAATTAGTGCAGCTGTCAGAAGATTTGGGCGTGGAAGGGTATTTAATTCTTCCTCCCTATTTAATAACAGGGGAACAGGAGGGTCTTTATCACTATTATAAAACGATTTTGGAACACAGTGAATTGAATGCCATTCTATACCAGAGAGACAATGCGATTTTAAATTTACCAACATTACAGAGATTAGTAGATGAGTTTCCTCAAATAGTAGGGATAAAAGATGGACATGGAGATATGGAATTAAATCTGGAAATCACGCAAACTCTCGGAGATCGATTGGAATACTTAAATGGAATGCCATTTGCCGAAATTACGATGCCTGCGTATTTAAATATTGGTTTTAGAAGCTACTCATCAGCCATGTCAAACTACATTCCACATATTTCAAGGCTTTATTTCGATGCTCTACAAAAAGGAAACCAGGAACTAGTTCGTGATATATATGTCAATGTTTTGCTTCCATTAAACAAAATACGCAAATCCAAAAAGGGGTATGCTGTCTCCCTGATCAAAGCTGGTATGGAAATCATGGGATTAGGTGTTGCCAACACGGTACGGCCTCCTATTGTACCGCTTTCTGAGGATGATTACCGAGATCTGGAATCTGTTATTAAGGCTACATTGGAAAGATATCCAATTGAAAGCAAAGAGAGTATCCGATCGTAATCAGGGATTATAGGATAGGAGGAAATAAATTAAGTACACAAACTCAAATCGAAACATTTAATTTCAGATAGCTAAAAGGCAGCACAAAGGGCTAATCCTGCTAACTTGGGCGGGAAACGGATAAGATCAGCTGGAAACGGGAGGGGGAAAATCCTGTCACTGGGGCGTCAGACGAAGATTTGATTGAGAGAAGGAGTGTTTGTATGAGTGCTAAGGGTATCACTGAGCTGGGAGAATCTGAAGGCGTCAAAACCCATACACCTGTTATTAAAGAAATGATCGTTATTCCGGTTGCCGGACATGATAGTATGCTTTTAAATCTTAGTGGTGCACACGGCCCCTACTTTACCCGCAATATCCTCATTCTAAAAGACAATGCAGGAAATGAGGGCATTGGAGAAGTGCCTGGCGGGGAAGCAATCCGGAAGACTCTGGAGGAAGCAAAGCCACTTGTCCTTGGCCAGCCGATCGGAAGGTACAATAATCTATTAAATTCTGTCCGCAAACAATTCGCTGATCGAGATGCCGGGGGAAGGGGGATTCAGACCTTTGATCTGCGGATAATGATACATGCCGTTACTGCACTTGAAGCGGCACTGCTCGATTTAGCAGGCAAATACCTGGATGTGCCCGCTGCTGCTTTATTGGGTGAAGGGCAGCAGCGCGATGAAGTAGAGATGCTTGGCTATCTTTTCTATATAGGGGATCGGAACAAAACGGATCTTCCTTACTTAAGCGGTAAAAACGTGGATGATGACTGGTTTCGCTTGCGTCATGAAGAAGCGATGACACCTGAGGCCATTGTCCGGCTAGCGGAGGCAGCTTATAACCGCTATGGCTTCAATGATTTTAAATTAAAAGGCGGTGTGCTGAGGGGAGAAGAGGAAATGGAAGCAGTGACGGCTATTGCTGAAAGGTTCCCAAGCGCACGCGTCACCCTCGACCCGAATGGCGCGTGGCTATTGAAAGATGCGATCAGGCTGTGCAGGGACCAGCATCATGTATTGGCTTATGCCGAAGATCCATGCGGAGCGGAAGGCGTTTATTCCGGAAGAGAAGTAATGGCAGAATTCAGGCGCGAGACCGGGCTTCCAACCGCAACCAACATGATCGCAACCGATTGGAGGCAATTGGGCCATGCCATCCAGCTTCAATCAGTCGATATTCCTTTGGCAGATCCGCATTTCTGGACAATGCAAGGATCCGTTCGTGTAGCCCAAATGTGCCATGAATGGGGACTCACATGGGGCTCGCATTCCAACAATCATTTTGATATTTCACTTGCCATGTTCACACATGTGGCAGCTGCAGCACCTGGGAATATTACGGCCATTGACACACATTGGATTTGGCAGGATGGACAAAGACTTACAAAGGAACCGTTAAAAATTAAAAACGGGAAGATAAAAGTGCCTGATCAGCCTGGTTTGGGAATTGAGATTGATAGGGATCAGATTGAAAAGGCACACCAGCTTTATTTATCCAAAGGACTTGGAGCCAGAGATGATTCAGCTGCGATGCAATTCCTCATTTCCGGCTGGAAGTTTGACCCTAAAAAACCTAGTCTTGTTAGGTAGAAAAGAATTTCCGGCTCTGTCTGTGATTCCAGTAAAAAGTGCTTATTCAGCGAGATGGATGGATAAGCACTTTCTATTTTAAAGGCTGTGTTAAAGCGACCTATTGCTTTTTGGCACCCTGTTGATTGATGCGGACATCAGCAGGCACATTTAACAGAGTCATTTTAAAAGATAAGGAGCGTGTATATGGAGAAAATCGAAGATCTATTAAAAGATACTCCGGTTCCCAGAATGATAAAAATCAGACAGAACTTCAAAGCGCCGGAAATTAAGGATACAGCCGAGGCTGTGAGACATGCCATTCTTGAAGCAGGTGTTTTATCCAGGATAAAAGAAGGAGACCGGGTTGCCATCGCAGTTGGCAGCCGGGGAGTGGCGGATATCCCTATTATTGTTAAAGAAACTGTTAAAGCCGTAAAAACGGTTTCTGCTTTTCCATTTATTGTTCCTGCTATGGGGAGCCATGGCGGAGCAAATTCGGAGGGGCAAATCCAGGTACTGAAGGACCTTGGTATCACAGAGGAATCCGTTCTAGCGCCGATCCATTCAAGCATGAGTGTTGAGGAAATAGGCAAATTGGACAATGGGCTTGGAGTTTTTGTTGACAGCTATGCTTTTCATGCAGATAAGATTATTGTCATTAACCGCATTAAACAGCATACCGCCTTTGATGGACCGGTTGAGAGCGGTTTGATGAAAATGATCACAATTGGACTGGGAAAGAGGAAGGGGGCAGATTCAGCCCATAAATATGGCTTTGGCCATATGGCCAAGCATGTTCCTGAAATGGCAAGAATGATCCTTTCCAAAGCCCCGATCATTTTTGGTTTGGCCACGATTGAAAATGCATATGACCGGCCGGCCAAGATTATAGCCATCCCTGCAGAAAAAATAGAAGAGACCGAACAGGAGCTGCTGCTCGAGGCAAAAGCCCTGATGCCCCGTCTTCTTATAAATAAAATGGATGTGCTGGTAGTGGACGAAGTGGGAAAAGACATATCAGGCAGCGGAATGGATCCCCAAATGACCGGCAGATATCCCACTCCGTTCAAAAAGAATACAACCGGAACTGAAGCAGGCCGGGTCGTTATCCTCGGATTGACAAATAAAACGCATGGCAATGCAAATGGAATAGGCTTTGCAGATATCATCACGAGAAAAGTCTTTGATGCGATTGAGTGGGAAAAGGGGTATTTTAATGCGGTAACAAGTACAGTTGTAAATGCCGTAAAAGTACCGATGTTTCTGCCTAACGAAAAGCTGGCCGTTCAGGCAGGTATCAAAACGTCAAATGTGGCAGACCTAAACCAGGTCCGAGTTGTGAGGATTAAAAATACGCTTGATGTGAAAGAAATTTGGATTTCAGAGAGCTTACTGCCAGAAGCAATGGAAATAGAAGAAATAGATGTCCTGTCAAAACCGGCTAAAATGTTTTTTGCCGATGAATATGTAAATGAAATGGAGAGATCGCATGACTAAAGGGATAGCCATTGTGCCCCATTATATAAAAGTCCATCAAAATGATAATGTTGGCATTATTGTCAATCCAGGCGGTTTGAAAGCAGGCACTATTTTTCCATGCGGCCTGAAGCTGGTGGATTATGTTCCTCCAGGACATAAGGCAGCATTGACAGATATTCAACAAGATGAAGCCATTATCCGCTATGGAGAAATAATCGGATACGCCAAGAAAGCGCTTAAAAAGGGAAGTTGGGTAAATGAATCCTCCCTCACCCTGCCCCTGCCGCCACAGCTTGATAAATTGCCAATCGCTACGAAAGTTCCTGAACCTGCCCAGCCTCTGGAAGGATTTACGTTTGAAGGTTATCGAAATAAAGACGGAAGTGCAGGCATCAAAAATATCCTTGGCATCACGACAAGTGTGCAATGTGTTGCAGGGGTGCTTGATTATGCTGTGAAAAAAGTGAAGGAGGAGCTGCTCCCAAAGTATCCGAATGTCGATGACGTGGTGGCATTAAACCATACATATGGCTGTGGTGTTGCTATCCATGCTCCGGAAGCTAAAGTTCCGATCCGAACGATTCAAAGCCTGTCTTCCCATCCCAATTTCGGCGGTGAGGTAATGGTCGTTGGGTTGGGCTGTGAAAAGTTAGTGCCTGAAACCATTTCAGCAAAGGCAAACAAAAAGGATATTGTCAGACTCCAGGATCAGAATGGATTCACGAACATGGTTGCTGAAATTATGGAGACGGCTGAGGAGAAACTTGAAAGACTAAACCGACGAAAAAGAGAAACCTGTCCTGTGTCTGATTTAGTGATTGGTTTACAGTGCGGAGGAAGCGACGCTTTTTCAGGAGTAACGGCTAATCCTGCTGTCGGGTTTGCAGCCGATTTGCTTGTTCGAGCCGGGGCAACCGTTTTATTTTCAGAAGTAACGGAAGTCCGTGATGCGATTCACCTTTTAACCCCAAGGGCAGTCAATGAGGAGGTAGGGCAAGCACTGATAAGAGAGATGAAATGGTACGATGAATACCTGCAAAAAGGTGATGCAGACCGGAGTGCCAATCCATCACCCGGAAATAAAAAAGGCGGACTTTCCAACGTCGTGGAAAAGTCACTTGGATCGATTGCAAAATCGGGCACCAGCCCCATATCCGGAGTGCTGGCTCCAGGGGAGAAAGCAGCAGCGAAAGGATTGATTTTTGCCGCAACTCCGGCAAGCGACTTTGTATGCGGGACATTGCAGCTGGCATCGGGGATTCATATGCAGGTATTTACCACTGGCCGCGGGACGCCTTACGGATTAGCAATGGCACCAGTTATTAAAGTCTCAACACAGAATTCATTGCAGGAAAAATGGAAGGACTTGATCGATATCAATGCAGGCACAATCGCAACAGGGGAAGAAACGATCGAAACCAAAGGCTGGGAACTATTTCATTTTATTCTTGACGTTGCAAGTGGGCGAAAAAAGACCTGGGCTGAACACTGGGGTATACAAAACTCTTTGAGCCTATTCAATCCGGCTCCCATCACATAATACAAGAGTGAAAAAGGACACCATAAGAAAAGGAAACAAAAAGATTCTTCCTTCTTATAGGCGAAAATATAAATAAATTCTCTGAAGCACTTGAAAAATTGTTTGAGTTCCAAAAAGAACCAGAAGGATTCATGATTGAAGGCGTTTTTTCACCCTGAAGCAATCCCGAAAAGACTTGAAGCGGCAGCAACTCGAAACAAAAAACGCTATAACCTTCACAAAGTGGCTGTTCCAGAGAGCAGCCACTTTTCTACTGGATGGAGGGGAAATGAAAATGATTTTTCCCAGACCTAATGAAAGAGCTCTTTCCTAGCAAGTAATAGATCGAATTGTTGAGCTTTTAGTAGACGGAGAACTAAAAGATAAAATAGAGAGCCTTTTTAAAGGAAAAATAAACACCTGCGTGGAAGTTTAATAGGAAACCAAAACGGATGATTAGGAAGGAATTTTGAAATGAGCAAAAAAATTACCTTAATTCATTCCAATAACCTGCCTTCAGTAGATTACGCTTACGCATCTCATGTACCTTCTGGCATGGACTTATACTTTATGGCAGGGGCTTGTCCGCTTGATGATGAAGGCAGTGTACCTGAAGCAAGCGGATATGAAGAACAGGCAAAGCTCTGTGTTGAAAATTTAAGAGCGGCGCTGAAGGAATGTGGTGCTGACCTAAGGGATGTAGCTTATACGAGAGTGCTTGTAGCATCCACCGAGCAGCCTGATTTGGTGACAGTGTGGAACACAGTTAGAGAAGCATTTGGCTCTCACGATGTGCCAAGTACTTTGTCGGGAGTCACCGTTTTGGGTTATGAGAATCAGTTAGTGGAGATCGAAGCGGTTGCTGCTTTATCGAAACAGGAAATGCCAAAATAATATCATGAGGAAAAGGGGATACAGAGATATGCAATTTATTATCACAGCCTATGACGGTACCGATGAGAACGCTTTGGAAAGAAGATTAGCGGCAAGGGAAGAACATTTGCAAGGGCTGGAGAAAAGATTTAAAGAAGGAGAGCACCTATATGGTGGTGCTATTCTTGATGATGAAGGAAAAATGATTGGTTCCATGATGGTGGTGGAGTACCCATCAAGAGAGGAATTGGATCAATGGCTCAAAGTGGAGCCTTATGTCACCGAAAACGTATGGCAGAAAATCGAAGTAAAGCCTTGCAGAATCGCACCCATCTTTATGGGGCTTTATGAAAAATAATGTTTGCTTTTTAAACAAGTAGTGAGGAGTGGTTGATTTCCGCTCCAGGATTCTCAGCGAACCAAGGGGCGGGCGGTGAGCCTCCTCGGCGCGCAGTGCCTGTGGGGTCTCACCTGTCCCACTCCTCCCGCAGGAGTCTCGCACCTTCCGCTCCAATCAACCAACATTATTTATCAAGTTTTTATTCACTAATCTGATCAATAACAACCATCTTTTAGAAAACAGCCAAAATAAAAAAACAAAAGGAGCTCATCAGTAACGGGTTCTTTTACCTGTCACAAAAATCCAATATGTATATTAAAATGACCATCAATTTGTATGTGAATTTGATGGTCATTTTTTATTGATATAACGCGAATAATTATAAAAATAGGCTTGAAAATGTGGTCCAATTTGTATTTCGAAATGTAATGTTACAGAGATTTCTGTTACCTCGCAAATTGGATTGCAAAATGCTGTGTTTTTTAGTTACAAAACTAAGTTTCTCTTTAGCTCTGTGTTTATTCATTGATGATTTTCGTATAGGTATGAGAATTAATAGGCGAAGAATTTCCGCCTAAAGTATATAGAGGAAGCTTAAGGAGCAGAGACAAGCGGAGGAATTCCGGTTAAATGCTCTAAATAAGCCAAAATTCAAAGATTTGGATCATATAAGCGAAAAAACTCCGCTTATTCTTAAGGAAATAGGGGTGTTTCCCATTTTAAACGGAATTTTTCCGGTTATTTATTAAACACAGTGAAATCAACATTTAGTTTTATAACAGTACTTTGGCTATAAAATGCATTATACATTAAATGGCACTTTGTAATATTCTTACATAACAAAATGCCCTGCATTTTGCAGGACAAAATGTATAACAAAAATAAACAGATTTTCAAACGTATTTTTATAAAAAGTGACAGGTATCGGAACCCGTTAGCTCACAGTGAGTTCCTTTTTAAATTCATCAACTTATTTATCTTTTATCTTATCTTCCCACCATCCAAAAGCCACCCTTCCTGATGTCGCGACTCTAGGTGATTCAGGGTTCGATAAGAATACAAGAAAGGAACCGCCAGGAGGGAAAATAAACTTTCCATTTTCTACATCAACGAGTGTCATTTCAGGCTCCGCTCTGCGAACAAAGGCTTTTATTCCTCCGGTTGGCTCACCAGACACATTATTTGCATATTGCAGTTTTACCTTGGGTTTTGGCAGAGGAGTTATTGCGGTATTCGCAGGTGTTACTAACTCTGAGTAAATTGGAGTCCCGGGCGGTTCCGCGTTGAACCAGAATTGGGCCCGGAAGGTTGAATTGGCTACATCCGTAACTGTCCATACATTAACATGCAAATTTACGCCAGAGTTAGGGGGATTATACAGCCTCGCCCATGCGCTCGTGCCTCTTCCAAAGCTCAATTCATCCGCATAGCCTATAAAATACTTTCCTTTTAATGACTGATACAACTCTTGAGGAATGTCTACTGCCTGAATAAACCTATTTTCTTGTTTAGATTTCAAGATTACCCCTTCCTTCCAGTAGAATATGAAATTGAATAACCAAACTGTCTGAAAAATAAGCCAGGGATCTTATTATCATTTAACCAATAGATGAATGGATTAGAAATGTAGCCGGCCTTGTGTCCGTTATCAATCAGCCTATACCCCAAATGTTATGATGATCCCATGTATTTCATTCGTTTAAGTAGAAGCCATTGAATGAATTCAACAAAAAATTCTAATGAATTCTTTTTAAAACTGCTTGGGGCCTCGAAATAATAGCAGTAAACAATGTGTCAATAATCACTTGAGGTAACAGTTTATCGACTTTATTCAAAGGGTTTACATTTACCCCCAAAGGGAAAGATAGGAATAAATTAAGTTGTGAGGGATAATATGGAAACAGCTGTATTAGAGAAGGAAATTAATAGTTATATGGGCCGCCTGTTTCGGGAAAAGTTTGGGCGAGGGCCAGGCAATATTTTTTGTTCTGTATCAGACTCGTTGATCGCCATTTACATAACCGGGTTTCTGACACCACTTGAGAAATCGTTAATGGAACATCAAAAGATTGACCATATCCAGCGGACCAGGGATCTTTTAATGGAAAACTTAAAAGGAGAAATTCAAGCCCAGCTGGGAGAATATATAAACCAAGAAGTGAAGGAAGTTTATTACGACTGGAATCTGGATGGCCAATCAGGAATGGTTCTGGCGTTAATATCGGACCATAACGCAAATGAAAACAACTATAAAGATAGCAAAAAGGTTAATGGTATTATTGATGAGGTCAGCATAGAAGCTGAAAAATCTCCGGAAGTTATTTATTCATTCAAGATAGATGATCGGAAACTGATTGTTGTAAGAAAAGGGATCCTTGTCAGTATTGAAAAGGAATTAATTAAGCTTGGATACGAAGAGACACTCAGAATTGCCAAAAGAAACCAAGAGAAGAGACTGATCGGAGAACATATTACTGCATTAGAAAGTTACTTAAACACAGATGTTACAGATTATTTTATTGATTGGGATTTTGATGGAGATAAGAGTTATATATTATTTATCCTAAAATAACCTTGTTACATGCATTGGAAGGTGTTATTATATGGTAGGTAAATTTTTTTCTGTTTTTCGGATCAAAAGTGAATGGGCATGGTACCGGACATCCATCTGAAAATACAGGACTTGAAATCATAAAACGCTTAAAAACAATTTAAAATAAATTAATTACTGATTAGATGGTTGGGCAAGGAACCAAACATAGGTCAGAAAAGGTTTAAACCCTTTTCTGGCCTTTTTTTATTCCCATTTTTTAGGAGGAGGGTGTGTATACCATTACTAAAAATGAATTAATGTCTTGGGCAGATAACCTGGTAAAGCTGAAAAAAGCGTCCTTAGGTAAGAGCGGGTCGCAAATATTAAAAAGAAGAGAGCTGGAAGACTACCTCGAGAAAGAGGTAAAGAAAAAGAACATAGTCATTAAGAAAAATAACCATCCAACCAAAGCAAGCTATATACTTTGTGATCAAGAACAGGAAGTCATCCTGGAAGTGCTTTACCGATATAAAAGCTATTATACAAGGCACCATGTGTATATTGAAAATGAGGAAGATTAAGGATTGGTTCCTTTTGATCAGCTAATATTACTTTATAAAGTATTAATTAACGATGCATTTCATATGGGGATGCATCTTTTTTTCTATTCTTCAGCAAAATTTGAAGGCATAGTGCCATCTAAAAGTTAAAATCCTCTCCCAGCAGTCAATTGCACTCTAAATAACCAGCAGCGCTGTCCCAATGGTAACCAAAATAGCTCCTGCAATTGTATTCTTTGTTGGCTTCTCTTTTAAAATAATAAAGCTTAAAATCATGGTTAACACTACACTGAACTTATCAATTGGATTGACAACACTAACCTTTCCGAGTGCAAGCGCTCCAAAGTAGCATAACCACGAAAGGCCTGTAGCTGCGCCTGATAGGATGAGAAATAAGTAAGCCTTTTTGGAGATCTGTTTGAGTTCTTTAAAGGTTCCCTGAAAGAAAACAATGCCCCAGGCAAATAGTATAATTACCACTGTACGGATAAAGGTAGCCACATTGGAATCCACATCTTCAATCCCGATCTTGGCTAAAATATTGGTTGCCGCAGCAAAGACTGCGGAAAGCACTGCGAGAAATATATAGGATTTAGTATTAAAGACTTTCTTCTTCGTATCTTTCTTTTTATCTTTTCCTATTAAAACAAAGGTTCCAATTGATATAACAATGCCCCCTGAAACGACTAAAGCCGTAGCCGGTTCCTTGAGAATAATGAATGATAAGCTAATGGTTAGGACCACACTTGCTTTATCAATCGGAACCACTTTAGACACATCACCAATTTGGATGGCCTTGAAAAAACAGATCCACGATAACCCAGTTGTCAAACCTGAAAGGACGAGGAATATGTAAGAATTCATGGATACCGTCAAGATGCTGCCAGTTTGTCCCGTTATAACCACCATCAAAAATGCCATTACGACAACGACTACAGTTCTGACTGCTGTCGCTAAATTAGAATCGACATCCTCGATTCCGATTTTCGCAAGAATGGCAGTAAAGGAAGCAAATAATGCAGCCAGTAATGCTAAAATAATGCTCATATTTATGAAACTCCATTTCTGAAGAGGCTAATGTGCTTAGTTTAGTTTGTTAAAGTACACACGAAATATTCATTATTAAGTGAAGGTATGTTTTAAAGAAAAGGCTGTCTGAGCTGTTTAGCAGCTTATTAATATAGGCTCTTTTCGTATAGATTGTTGTTGTTTTTGGACTCTAAA
>JAGGRA010000099.1 GCA_018613035.1 Pseudomonas sp. ISL-84
ACGCACTACAGGAATGCTAAAGGGTGCTTTTCTACAATAAAGTATTTATTCCAAAATCGGACGCTATTGTAGAATAAAGCTTAAACGACTTTATTGTTATAATTCTAAGCGTAGTTAAGTTTTCTGACATCAAAAATTTAAATAACTCTATTTTTAGCCCCGTCCTAAAGTTAGGGCGGGGTTATCCTTGTTTGAGCTTTTAAAATAAATAACATTATTGTCTTCCACACCATGTTTGTTACAGTATTTTTTCAAAAAATTAATCATTCTTGCATATTTTCTCGATATTATCCGGTTAAACTGCTAATTACAAATAGGATTAAGAGGTGAAAACCCAATGGAAAAAATTGAGGCAATTGATCGCATAGCCTTTGAATTAGGGCCGATTACGGTCTATTGGTATGGACTAATCATAGGAACAGGGTTGTTTTTAGGCTGGCTTCTTGCGACAAGAGAATCAAAGAAACTTGGACTGGATAAAGATATTTTTGCTGATCTATTATTGTGGGCAATTCCTGTATCTATTTTGAGTGCAAGAGTATATTATGTAGTTTTCGAATGGGAACATTATGTTGCTGATCCCAGCGAGATTTTTGCGATATGGGAAGGGGGCATTGCCATTCATGGAGCATTAATCGGTGCAGTATTAACAGCTATCGTTTTTGCAAAAAAAAGAGGTGTTTCGTTTTGGAAACTTGCTGACATTGCGGCACCGAGCCTTATTCTTGGCCAGGCAATTGGAAGATGGGGTAATTTTATGAACCAGGAAGCGCATGGGGGGGAGGTTACCCGTTGGTATCTCGAAGACCTTTTCCTGCCAGAATTTATCATTAACCAAATGTATATTGAAGGAGCCTATTATCATCCAACATTCTTATATGAGTCCTTATGGAATATAACCGGATTTGTCATTTTGATCATGATCAGGAAACTTCCTTTAAAACGCGGAGAAGTTTTTCTTTCATATATTATCTGGTATTCTATCGGCAGATTTTTTGTAGAAGGGCTCAGAACGGATAGTCTGATGCTTACAGAATCTTTAAGGATAGCTCAAGTCCTGTCCATAAGTCTCATTATAGGAGCTGCTATCTTAATTTTCTTAAGAAGAAAATTTGGGAAAGCTGGTCATGGCTATGCTGATGGGATTAATTAATCTGCAAAACCCGCTCAAGTATACTGTATTGGTGCCAATTGAATTTCATTGTTGATAAACGTACTGACTAAGTTTGCAGTTTTTGTGGAGTTTATTAATAGGTTGAATGGGTAGAATTGAGGATAAGTAAATATAAATAAAGTAAGAAAGTGAAGTTTATTTTGAAAAAATTTAAAAAGGAATCCTTCCATTTTAAATATATTCCTAGTCTCATCAGATGTTCAGGTTTAGAGGGTAAATATATGGAGATGGGTCTAGATGGTATGGATTATGAAAATATGGAATTAGAAGAAGAAAATTGATAACGTGAATTCGTTTAAGAATTGAAAGATCAGTTATTTTGTAAATACTTTGCTGTCTGTATTCAGACAGCTTCTTTATTTTTGAATAAACGGAGGCAACAAATGAAGCTTAAGAATCTTATTTCAGTCCTTGCTGAATCAGTGGAATATGTACCTGACATTAAAGTAAATCAAATTCAATTCAAATCAAGAGATGTAAAAAAAGGAGATGTTTTTGTTGCTATAAAGGGATTAAAGCATGATGGCCACAGCTTCATAAATGAAGCAATTTCGAAAGGAGCTGTCGCTGTTGTAGGTGAAGAAGATTATTATCCTCTTCCTGTTCCCTACATCAGGGTTCAAGATACAAGAAAAGCTCTTGGGAAGCTGGCCAAAACACTATATAGTGATCCTTCATTGATGCATAACATGATAGGGATTACTGGAACAAATGGGAAGACTACAACAGCCTATATGTTAAAACACATATTTCAAACTGCTCAGGAGTCCTGTTCACTCTTCAGCACCGTTTCAAATTTTGTAAACGGAACTGAGCTTATGTCTACTGCAACAACACCTGATATACTGGAATTAAATAAAATGCTGAGGGTGAGTACGGATAAAAATGTGGTGATGGAGGTTTCATCACATGGACTTCATCAAAAAAGAGTAGAGGGCTTGGCATTTAATTATGGGATTTTCACTAATCTTACTCATGATCATTTGGACTATCATCAAAATATGGATGAATATTTTAATACAAAAGCGGGATTATTCAGCCTTATAAAAGACAATGGAGAAGCTATAGTGAATTCAAGCTGTCCATGGGGCAAGAAATTAATTAATCAATTGAAGAGCAAACAACAATCCGTATTTTCTTTTGGGACTTCGGAAAATGACGATCTTCAATTATTAAGGACTGAATCTGGAGTTTCAAAAATAAGAATAAAGGGATCTAATGTAAAATTGGCGATCAAAATGCCAATGCCGGGGCATCACAACCTGCAAAATGCACTTGCGGCGATACTTTGTGCGTTGCGTGCAGGAGTAAATATCCAGGAAATAAAAAAAGCAGTAGAAAGTTTTCCTGGTGTTTCTGGTCGGTTTGAAGTATATCGTTGCCAAGGAGTTAACTTTGTCTTAGACTACGCGCATACCCCTGATGGTTTGGAAAACCTTTTACAGACCGTCAAAAGCATGAAACATAAAAGAATTGTACACATATTTGGATTTAGAGGGAACAAAGATGTGACCAAAAGGTTGGCGATGCTTGACACTTCTGCTAAATATTGTGATGAAATTATATTAACGCTCGATGACTTAAATGGTGTTTCGAAAGAAGTAATGATATCAGATTTAGAAAAATCAGCAAAATACCTTGGAGCGAGAAAAACCCATTTGATAATAGATCGGACAAGAGCCATTGAATATGCGTGGAAAAACTCAGAAAAAGGGGATCATATAGTTATAACCGGCAAAGGACCTGAACCGTATGAGCAGGAGTTTGAGATTCCTGCCGATAACGATGCAGGAACGATCAAATATTTATTTTCAAAGAGTTATAATACTTCTAAAGTTTAAGTGATTTTCAAGTAAGAACTGCATGAATAACCAGTGGATTTCTTATGAAATCAGATTTTATTAATGTACGAAAGCCTATTTTAATACAATGGGCTATCGTACTTTTTTATTGTTAACTGCACATTTTCTTGATAAAAATATGCGATAATACTTTCTAGTCTTTTATCTCAACGTATATATTTTGAATAGACCCATAGATTTTCTGTTTTTTTCTATCAAAATGACCTTATTAGCAGTACAAAGAATAATGAAAAGAGGGATTGTTTTCCATGGGATTACTAATAAGGCATTTGCTTATTGGATCGGTGGCAATATTTTTGATCTATATATTTCTATTAAGCCGTTCTGAATGGAGTGCTATGCATGCTTGGAACCGGGCCTTTGCTGATGTATCGCTTCTTTTTCTCGTTATAACCATTATGATTGGACCGTTAAGCCGATTTCATACCCTTTTTGCCCGCTTTTTACCTTGGAGAAGAGAACTGGGGATTTGGTCTGCCATTATGGCTTTACTGCATGTATATATACTTTTCAAGGGCTGGTTTTACTGGGAACCGATCAGATTAATCATTGGCGTAAATCAAGAAACAGGCCAGCTTTCATTTGATCCCGGTTTCACTCTTGCAAACCTTGTAGGTACTGTGGGTCTGGCGTATTTGCTTTTATTGGCTTTGATTTCAAATAATAAAGCAATTGAAGTACTAGGAAAAAGAGGATGGGACTACCTCCAGCAAAAAAGCGGAACTCTGTATATTTTAATTGTATTACACACGGCATTCTTTCTCTTCTTTTTTAGATTAGGCAATAATAACTGGGTGCAAAAGCCTTTTCTAGTAACTGTAACAGTTGTTTTCGCGTTGCAATGGATTGTTTTTATTCAAACTGTCCTAAAAAGCAAAAAAAGAAAACAGTAGGCCGGGGGTTTTGAAATGGGATACTTAAGAAAAACCAACTGAGGAAACAAAAAATGAAATTATTATTGATTTTTAATAGTTTGGCTGCAGCAGCTCTAACGCTAATTCTCTTATTAGGAAAAGAAGAACTCTCAAAAATCCGAAGTTTGATAGTTTCAGAAGCTCCTAAAGAAGTCTTCCAGAACCCTGGTGAGGTGCAAGAATATAAAAATGAAATTGTAAAGATAAAGGATCGAGTTCTACTCAATGCCCCCGTAGTTAAGCAGTTTCCCGAACTTCCAAGAGGGTGTGAGGTGACGAGCCTTGCTATGCTGCTGCAATATAAAGGGATTGACACGAATAAAATGACTCTTGCAGAAGAAATCAAAAAGAATACTATACCTTTGAAGAAAGAAGGAGGCAATATTTTTTGGGGGCATCCAAATGATGGATTTATTGGGGATATGTATTCATATGACAATCCCGGATTAGGGGTATATCATAAGCCCATAAAGGAACTAGCTGAAAAGTATTTGCCTGGACAAGTAATAGATTTAACAGGCAAAGAGTTTTCCGAGCTTATGATTTTTCTTTCGCTGGACATTCCAGTCTGGATTATTACGAATACGACCTATAGAGAATTGCCGGAATCAGCTTTTGAAAAATGGAATACACCTGATGGTGATATAGATATAACCTATAAAGAGCACTCGGTACTAATAACTGGATATGATGAAAAAAGTATATATTTTAACGACCCTATAACCGGGATAAAAAATAAGGTTATGAACAAAGAAGACTTTCTTAGAGCCTGGAGGCAAATGGGGAGTCAGGCAGTGACCTACCTTCCTGAATAATGTTTTAGGATGATTATATTAAACTAATGAACAGCGAAAAAGTTTTGTAAAGTTAGGAGTGTTAATATGCTTGGTGTTAATCTTATAAAATCACTTTTAAACAAAAAGCTAGTCCTTTTTTATTTTGCAGTTATATTATTTTGGCTAAAAACGTATTCAATTTACAAAATCGAATTTAATCTTGGCGTAAACAATGGGATGCAGCAGTTTTTACTGTTGCTCAACCCGGTAAGTTCAACACTGTTATTCTTAGGTATTGCTCTATTATTTAAAGGAAGAAAACAGCATTGGGTGCTGCTGGCCATGAATTTTGTACTAACTTTCTTCTTATATGCTAATGTTGCCTATTACCGTTTCTTTAATGACTTTATTACTGTTCCGGTTCTCTTCCAGACACAGAATTTTGGAAAAGTAGGCGGCAGTGCGGCTGCTCTTCTAGAGCAAACTGATATCCTGTATTTCTTAGATACCATCTTGCTGCTCGCTTTGATTCTTTCCAAGAGCCTGAAAATGCCCGCCCGATTATCGAGAAGATCTCTAAGTAAGGTGTATCTTGCGGGGCTATTGATACTTGGAGTAAATATCGGACTGGCAGAAGCAGATAGGCCGCAATTACTGACTCGAAGCTTTGATAGAAATTATCTTGTAAAGTATCTTGGAGCTTATAATTTTGCCATATATGATATTATCCAGAACACAAGGTCCTCAGCCCAAAGAGTCATGGCTGACAGCAGTGATATTGCAATAGTGGAAAACTACACATCATCAAAGTATACAAAGCCTAATCCAGATTATTTTGGGGCAGCCAAAGGTATGAACGTTATTTACATCTCCATGGAATCATTTCAAAACTTCCTAATCGGATATAAGCTTCATGGCGAAGAGGTAACACCATTTTTAAATGCATTGGCAAAAAATCCAAACACGATCTATTTTCCGAATTTTTTTCATCAGACCGCACAAGGCAAAACGTCTGATGCCGAATTCCTAATGGGAAATTCTTTGTATCCCCTTCCTCAAGGGTCGGTATTTACGACTAAAGCTCAAAATACGTATCAGGGATTACCAGCTATCTTAAAAGATAAAGGGTATTATTCTGCGGTTTTCCATGGAAACTACAAATCGTTTTGGAATCGGGAAGAAATGTACAAGTCATTAGGTTACGATATGTTTTATGATGCCACTTATTATAATATGAGAGAGGAAAACGTTATTAACTACGGGCTGGAGGATAAACCGTTTTTTAAAGAGACAATTCCTTATTTACAATCGATTCCTCAGCCGTTTTACACGAAGTTAATCACGCTGTCTAATCATTTTCCATATCCAATAGATGAGGAAGATCAGTCGATTGAACCTGCAGAAACAGGCGACAAAACGGTTGACGGTTATTTCCAGACCGCCCGATATTTAGATGAAGCACTTAAGCAGTTTTTTGAGGATTTAAAGGTTTCTGGTCTTGATAAAAATACTATGATCGTTATGTACGGGGACCATTATGGTATTTCAGAAAACCGCAAAGAGGCAATGTCAAAGGTCATGAACAAGGAAATAGATGACTTTGAGCAAACTCAGCTGCAAAGGGTGCCGCTTTTCATCTATGCACCAGGCCTGAAGGGATTTGTTAATGAAACATATGGGGGAGAAATTGATGTACGCCCGACTGTCTTGCGTTTGCTTGGCATTGACACAACACATCAGGTAGCATTTGGAACAGACTTATTATCTAAAGAAAGGGAGGAAATTGTCGCATTTAGAAATGGGGACTATATTACGGAACAGGTGACATCAGTTAAAGGTAAAATCTATGATAATCAAACAGGACAAATCGTAGAGGATACTACACCTTATCAAAAATATTCAGATCTTGTTAAAAATGAATTGGAGTTATCTGATAAGGTAGTATATGGGGATTTGCTTCGTTTTCACAAACTAAGCGGAATTAAGACTACGGAGAAAACAAAATTAGATTATACAAAAGCCGAGCATTTCAATGAAGATTGGAATGATGTGCAGAAATAGTTTTCAAGGGGGATTGATCCCCCTTTTTATATTCATACTTTCTGCATATTTTAGAATATATATTGCCTTTTTAGGTAAGTTTTTATACACTTTAAATCGTAATGATTACTATTTAAAGAAATTGAGGAGGAAACACTTTGTTTAAATCAATGTGGCTAATTCTGTTTGCTATTGGCATTTTAGCCCTTGGGGGATGCAGTCAAGCAGCTCAAGAGGACAAAAGTATTCAAACAGCTGATGAGAAGATAAAAATTTACACGACTATTTTTCCACTTCAGAATTTTTCAGAGAAAATTGGAGGGGAATTTGTAGAAGTAGAAAATATTGTTCCAGCAGGATCTGATGCTCATTCCTTTGAACCTACTACTAAAACCATGGTCCAAATCGCGGAAGGGGATGCATTTATCTATCTAGGAACGGGAATCGAAGGGTTCACCGATGCAGTTATTAGTGCGGTGAAAAATGAAGATACAGCAATTGTAAAAGCATCAGAAGGCACCCCTTTAATTGGAGTTCCGGAATCTTCTGAAGATGAACATGAAGAAGAAAATGATGAGGAGCATGCCGGTGAAGATGGAGATGTTGATCCTCATGTTTGGCTTGATCCAGGCAGATCCGTGCAGCTTGCTGAAAATATAAAGAATGCATTAATCAAAATTGATCCCAGCCAGCAGGATTACTTTGAGAAAAACTATCAGGCTCTTAAGGATAATTTAGAAAAAGTAGATTCTAAATTTGAAAGCATGGCCAACGAAGCACAAACTAAAACCTTCATCGTTGCCCACTCTGCCTACGGTTATTGGGAAGATGCATATGGCTTAAAGCAAATAGGAATTAGCGGTCTTTCTCCAAGTGCTGAACCTTCTCAAAAACAGCTTGAAGAAATCGTTAAGACCGCTGAAAATGCTGAATTAAAATATATCCTTTTCGAACAAAATGTCGAGAATCGGGTTGCTGAGGTTATTAAAAGAGAACTTGGTGCAGATACTCTGACACTTCACAATTTAGAATCATTAACAGAAGAAGATATTCAAAACAATGAGGATTATATAAGTTTAATGAATAAGAATATTGAAACATTAAAACAAGCATTAAACAGTAAATAATGTTTATCAAACATTGTTTGATAAAGGCTTTCCTATTTAGTTCCATTATTGTAATGAAACATAAAAATCTTTAACAATTAACAGCCTAATCGCAGAGTGATTTAGGCTGTTCTCTCTTTATTACATAAATAGTTGTTGGGGTTTGGCATATAAAACCACAGAGTAAATATTTAGGTAACAATGTGCTTCTCTTTTTAAATTCTGGTTTGGGGAACGTTTAGAGGTTTTAATAACCTTTTAGGAGGTATATACCCATGTGAAATAATTTAAAGGAGGAAGAAAATGACCAGCAAAATTTTAAAAATTTCAGGGTTAGGTTTGGTATCCCTAGTACTCGCTTTTTCAGCTGGGGGAGTTTCTGCAGATGCCCACAATACGGGAGTCAAAATGCAAACCAGTGCTCAAGTAAAAGAGGAATCGAAAGTTGAGAGAAATTTAGATAAAATTAAGAAAAAATTGAATGCTATTAACGTTAAAATAAAGGAAATTAAAGCATCCCTTAAAGAACCTCCCTTAACTGCTGAAGAGGTAGAAAGATACAAGGAATATAAAGAAGAAATTGGCGATATACTTAATCGTTTAAACGCTGCGGAAAACCATTTAGAGGGCTTAACTAAAAATCCAGAAAAACCAAATGCTTCCGCAGAAGAGATCGAAGAACTGATTAATAAGGTGCACCTTAATGCTTTGCAGGTCAAAGAAACAATTGAAGCTCATTTTGCTGAGACTATGTCAAGTTCAGGTGAAGTTCCTGATGAACTTAAAGAAGCTGAGAATCCAGCTTTTGAAATCGGCAGTCAGGCCATAATTGAAGCAGACCATATGCCAGGCATGAAAGGTGCGGTAGCAACCATTTCAGGGGCATATGAGACTATAGCTTACTCTGTTACGTATTATCCGACAACTGGAGGGGAGCCGGTAAAAGATCATAAATGGGTCATCCATGAAGAAATAGAAAACGCCGGTGAAGAGCCTCTTGAACCTGGTACAGAAATTACCCTTAAGGCAGATCATATGGAAGGTATGGATGAAGCAACAGCAGTTGTTGAATCAGCGGTAGAAACTACCGTCTATATGCTGGACTTTACTACTACAACAGGGGAAAAAGTAGAAGACCACAAATGGATCATTGAAGGTGAATTATCACCTATTGAATAAAAGGTATTAGATTTTAAAAACTTTTTAGGAAAGCCGATGTATACAGTCCTTTTTATTGTATATATTCGGCTTTTTTATTATAGGTAATAGTGCATGCCCTATTAGAGACGGTTTTGAAAATATTGTAAATTAATAATATCCTGATTATAAATTGATTTTTCAGGCCCCCGTAGGCTTTCACTCATCCTGAAATCCCTATTCAATTTTCTTTTACTTTTGCTCTGTGCCTGATCCTGTTAAGAGAGTTGAAGGAATTGAATAGAGTATGTAAGCCGGGTGGGAAGTTTTTATGATTGAACATATGAGGAGTAGCAACACTGTTGCAGGAGTGTTTATGGACCTGCATAATCCACTAACGGTCAGGGTTTTGGGTGCCGATATATTAAATAATGTAGATTTATCAGGACTAGTACTCGTAGGTAATATTCCATTAGTAGGTAAAGTAGTCCGAAAACTGACTTTAAGGCCAAACAAATAACAAGCACCTTTTCTTAGGAGTCTATGTGAAAAATATGCATTTTATATGCAGTTTATTTACTTAATGCCGGGGTAACCTATCTAAAGTAAAGAAAAACCCAGAAAGGATGATTCTATGTACAGCCAAACTTACGAACAATGCATTCAGGCATGCCTTGAATGTATGGAGGCTTGTAACGTTTGTTATGATGCATGCTTTCATGAAGAAGACTTGAAAATGATGGCAGACTGCATACGAATGGACCGTGAATGTGCCGATATTTGTGCTTTTGCTGTGAAATCTATGCAATCAAACAGTCCCTTCGCAAAACAGATATGCCAATTATGTGCGGACATTTGTGAGGCTTGCGGCAACGAATGCAAGAAACATCAACATGAACACTGTCAAAAATGTGCAGATGCATGTTTTAAATGCGCAGATGCTTGCCGCCAAATGGTATAATAAGCAAAAAAACAGGCACGTTGGTGTCTGTTTTTTGTTTGCCATAGAAAGGAATTTAGAGATATTAATTAAAAACTCTTTTTTATTGCTAGCTTCAAAAAACTCCAATTTTTATTTTTAAAGTGATAAAAAAGAGTTAATAGAAATGGAATGGTTCTCTTTTTTACTGATTTTGCTTTTTCTTGCAATGATGTTCCTATGTTTAAAACATCTAGGGGGGAATTACAAGCATCAATTTCATGCTTCTCATAAATTAAATAATAAACTAAGCAATTTAAAATAGATAATCAAAAGCTGAGAAATGAAATTGCTGATCTTTTCTTGAGGGCTTAATTCTAATATTCTTCTCAATAATAAAAGTACAGTATAGCCATTTTTAAATTTTAATATGCTCCTTAATGTATTAAGAGAGTCTAAAATGTGATATTCATCGCATTATTTTATAAAAAAATGGCTCTATTATATTTTTAATAGGATTAAAATCAGTTTCTATTCTATTATTTTTCTTTTGTTCATATATTCAAGAGTACAGAGGAGAATAATAGAACGGAGGAAACTAATGAAAGAAAGGAATCATACTTCTATTTTGTTTATACGAGTTCACTGGATTTATCTAGCCCTTTTTTTCTTGATTTTTAGTATTATATTTTTTTTAAACTTTCTTGATTTAAAAGAAAGATTTAATTCTTCCATAATAGCAGCTACTAGTGAAGAAGTGCCTGCTAATTTTTTTCTAAGTCTAATGTCTACTGAGATAGGTCCGCTTAAATCAAGTATTAAGGATGAAGAACAGCCCTCCATCTCCCAAGCTGTATTTCTCACCTTTACAAATATCTGGCCGGAAGACATTCGGACTTTTCTTGGCAGAGAAATTCCAGGTTTCTCTACCTTTAACACCGAAATTGCCATTGCAGGTCTTGGAACAGACCTTACCACGTTGCCTATAGAATCAGCTCCCCCCTTGGAGGTCCTTTTGAAAGAGAAAGAGCTGGCAGAAAAAGACCAAGCCCAACCAAAAGGGACACAAGAAAAGGAAGCTTCACCAATCCCTAAAACCGGAAAAGATGTTGCGTTTATTTATCATTCACACAGCTGGGAGGCCTTTTTGCCTTCACTTCCAGGAAAAAAAACGGCTAATGAAGCTGTAAGTTTAAATGAAAGCAAAAATATAATAGCCGTAGGTAAAAAGCTTAAAGATGAATTAATGAAACGAGGTATCGGAGCAAGCCATAGTACATCTAATGTTACAGAAGAATTGAAAAAGAAAAACTGGAATTATAATTATTCCTATGCTCTATCAAGAGAAACTGTAAAAGAGGTAATGGCCCAAAACTCTTCCATTAACTATCTTATTGATATTCACAGAGACTCCCAGCCAAAGAAACTTACGACCACCATGATAAACGGTAAGCCATTTGCAAGATTATTTTTTATAGTCGGGAAGGAGAATATAAACTACGAAAGGAATCTTGCATTAGCTAAAGAGTTGAATAAAAAACTAGAAGATAAGTATCCAGGGATTAGCAGAGGTGTATTTATTAAAACAAAAGACGATGGGAACGGAGTTTATAACCAAGACCTTTCCAGCCAGTCCATGCTGCTTGAGTTTGGAGGAGTAGAAAATAATAACACTGAACTTGATCATTCTATTGAGGCGTTCGCGGAGATTTTCAGTGAATATTATTGGGATGCTGAGGAAGTAAGTGGAAATGAAGGATAATTAGCATCCTTTACTGGTGATAGACTGCATTTTTTCATCTACACATATCTTTTAAAATAAATGAAGCTGATTTTTGAACATTCAAAGATCGGCTTTTTTAATTAAAACACGGTATTTTATTTATTTTTCAACACACAAGCTCCACTCTATTAGTAAAAATAATATGCTTTGAATGACAACTGAGGGTAACCTCCCTTTTTCTATAAATACCTTAAATTTTGTATTTCTTCATAAAATCTTCATAAATAAATGTTATGAATGATGAGTGAAGAAAATAAAATTTTCATTCTTAGCAAACCGATTGCTTTTACATACCAAATAACTGAGTTAGCTACAAGAATAGGGGTCTTAAAAATGTATGAGTTTTTCAGCACAATAAGCAATTTCTTTAGCCAGCCTCTAATTAATATAGGGTTGAGCACTAAAAACATTCCCATATTATCTTCCTTTATATTAGGACTTGTTGGAGCATTGGCACCCTGTCAATTCACAGGGAATTTGGGAGCCATTACATTATACGGCAGCAGGTCTATGCAAAAAAGTACCGCCTGGAAAGAAGTTATGTATTTTACGTTGGGTAAAATAGCTGTATTTTCCGGTTTTGGTTTATTAGTTTGGATCTTCGGAAGTGATATTAAGACTTCTTTGACTGTTTATTTTCCTTGGATAAGGAGAATTATTGGTCCAATGTTTATAATGATCGGTTTATTTTTACTGGGGTTCATTAAATTCAGCAAAACAATTTCACTAGGGGACTTTTTTGAGAGATTTCAAAAAGAAGGGAGATTGGGAGCCTTCTTTATGGGAATGAGTTTTAGCCTTGGTTTTTGTCCCACTATGTTTGTATTATTCTTTGTCACTCTGATGCCAATGGCAATCTCAGTAAATTATGGGATGATACTGCCTCCAATCTTTGCAATAGGTACTTCTCTGCCTTTAATTATTGCTGTATTTCTTATTTGGTATCTAGAGCTAGGAGGGAAGTTTATGAAAAAGGGGCGAAGAATAGGGGCAATTGTTCAAAAAATTACAGGTATCATAATGCTTATAATTGGAGTACTCGATACCATTACGTACTGGAGTCTTTAATAGATTTATCCGAGGAAATTTGTTTCTACAATAGTTAATTATATATTATTTTCTTACCTTTAGAGAGAAATGGAGCAGATGAATAAGCATGTGTGGTTTTATTGGTTGTGTACATGATAAGACACGAAATTACTGTGACGCAGATAAAGAGCAATTTGAAAATATGAATGATATCATTACCCATCGCGGTCCGGATGATTCGGGATATTATTTTGATGAACATATCCAATTCGGGTTCCGCCGTTTGAGTATTATCGATATTGAAAGTGGACATCAGCCGCTGACTTATGAAAATGAGCGTTATTGGATTATTTTTAATGGTGAAATCTACAACTATGTGGAATTGCGTGAAGAACTACTCAAAGCAGGCTTGAGCTTTGAAACTAGCTCTGATACAGAGGTTATTATCGCCCTTTACAGCCATTTAAAAGAAAAAGCTGTTGAAAAGCTCCGCGGCATGTTCGCTTTTGTAATTTGGGATAAACAGGAGCAGTCATTATACGGAGCAAGAGATCCATTCGGGATCAAACCTTTCTTTTACTATGACAAAGGGGACCGTACCTTCTTTGGTTCAGAAAAGAAGAGCATCCTATTGGCGCTGCAGAATGATGTATTGAATTATGATTCCTTGCAGCACTATTTAACCTATCAGTTTGTGCCTGAGCCAAATACGATGTCAGAAGGAATCCATAAGCTGGAGCCAGGCCACTATTTTACGAAGAAAATTGGCGCTTCAATGGAAATCAACCGCTATT
>JAGGRA010000100.1 GCA_018613035.1 Pseudomonas sp. ISL-84
AATAATCAGGACTTGACTTTTGAAAACGCAATATATCGTCAACTTTACAAATTTTATCATCAGCTTCGGCTATATATCATCAACTTCGTCCATATATAGTCAACTAGGCAGAATATATCATCAACCAGGCAAAATTGCTAATGCGGATGAGCAGCCAGCATTCGGCACTTAAAATGATAAAGGAAAAATACGTCCATTTATTGAAATAAAAGAAAGGAGAGAGCGATAAAGAAGGTGGCCAAATGAATATATTAATTGATTTCTTGCAGGCGGAAGATTGGGAAGATGCTCGGGCAATCTATCTGGTAGGTATAGCTACCGGGCATGCAACTTTTCAAAAGGGTGCTCCTTCCTGGGGAGAGTGGGATGCGGGACATTCACGGGATTGCCGGTTGGCTGCCCGTTCAGAAGGAAAAGTGTTAGGCTGGGCAGCTTTAAGTCCAGTTTCAAGCCGGTGTGTTTATGAAGGGGTTGCAGAAGTAAGTGTATATGTAAAACAAGACAGCAAGGGAAAAGGAATTGGCGGTTTGCTTTTAAAATCCCTAATTAGTGAAAGTGAACGAAACGGATATTGGACATTACAAGCTGGAATTTTTCCCGAAAATGCTGCCAGTCTTCAATTACATAAGAAATGTGGTTTTCGCGAAGTCGGAAGGCGGGAGCGCATAGGCAAAATGGATGGTGTCTGGCGGGACACAATCCTGCTGGAAAGAAGAAGTAATGTAGTTGGAATTTAATAATAGGATGATAGTGAACTGGAAAAGGGAAGCTATCCATCGAAGAACTAGTAAATAGAATGGTTATGCCGAACAGTTTTTTAATAGGGTAAGGAAAACATCCTATATAAATAAAATCTTTGAATTAACTAAATATCATTTCCAATGCTTTACGGATTTGAGCAAAGGTAAGTGATCCTTAAAAAAAGGTACTTAATTTGTATAAGATGAGAACGTGTTTGTTGTGAGGGGAGGGATTTCATGGAAATAGAAGAAAAGAGGGAGCAGTTTAAGAAAAAGTTACGATGGGGAATGGGTTTCTTGACAGTCTTACTTGTTATGCTCCTTTTTGACAAGCAAAAGGTATATAAGGAAGAAAAGCCTCCCATGCCAATAGTATCGGTGGGGGAACAAGAAATACAGCCAGTTTTGGGAACATATAAATGGCATGGTGAAAAAGTGGAAAAGGAATTAACGGACCTAACAGGGTCGCTTGACTATAAGAATTTGGAGTATCGCGATAAATTAACAATTGATTTCCCAGATGATGAGCAGCCCATTTTTGTGGCTAAAGGAAACTATCATAATAACAAACTATATGTAAATCCTTATTCTAGTCATTTTGGCGAAGATGATTATTATTTAAGTAATTATTCAAGTATAGAAACTCCTTCACTTCACGCTTATTGGGAAGGTGGTAAAAGAGCTGAATATATTATTCCTTTAAATATTCGGCAGGTTAATCCTGAAAAAGAATATCTGGCTCACAGTAGAGGGTATCATTCACTGCTTCTTATAGGAGATGCAGAATCGGATGGGCAGTCAATAATAGATGAGCTTCACGAAGAATACCCAGCCTACTTGTTAGAAACGCATGGGTACATAGATACTGAAACAGCTAATAAGCATCATTCAGAATTGAACGTTGAAAAAGATCCAAGTTATATTTTATTTGATCAGGAAAAGGAAATATTCCGGACAAATACTTTGGAAGAATTGAAGAATTATATAAAAGAAAATTCTTATGTTCGCAAAAGGACTGTTGAAGGAATTGTTACTCGTATAGATCGCGAGTTTAGGTTCATAATGGTGGACGATCAGCCCTTATCAGCAGAAGATGTTACTTCTCTTCGGACAGGCCAAAAAATCAGTCTGGATGTGACTGATTTAAATAAAGAAATTCCCTTCTATCATAAAATAGAGAATATAAAAGTATTAAAAGAACCTGACCGCACTTTCCTGGACAAGAAATGGCTATCAAAGGAAAGAGATAAATTCTCGATCCTGGCAATCGGTGATTCATCTTTTACCAAGCCTTTCAAATCTCCGCATAAAGCTGACTTTAAATTAGCAGATAATATTACCATCCAAAAGTCACTTAAATTAGACGATGGCAAGGCGGAACCAGCCATCTATGTGTTTAACGATAAAGAATTACTATTCCAAACACGAGATTATGAAAACGTGCTGCAGTTTTTATTTGAAATGGAGCAATTATTACCTATGAAAAATGAAATGAAAGCCAATGATTATTAACAGTTATACTGATAACTATAACTGCATCTTACTGTAATGTTCATTAAACACTTTAAAAAGCCTTTCGTCTCCGCCCCGGTCGGGATGGAGGGCTTTTAACAGTTTCTTAAATTCTTTTTTGATTAATTGCTCATCGGTTTCAGTGTTTAAGCCCAAAAGCACGGCAGGGTGAAAGTCTGAGCCGGAAATGGCATGTTGTTTATGTATCATTTTCTTTAAGGAGCGCACCTTAGATTCCTCGATATTTATGCGGGTCTGCAGGATTTCGATTTGGCCTTTAAGGTTTTTAACTTCCTGAAGGATGCATTCCAATTGCCGCTGATGCTCTTCGGCTTGTTTTTGGATAATGAAATCTGTAAGATCTTTTATTTTAATTTTGTAGGCTGTTTTCCTTCTCTGATTGCGTTCCGCCTTGATTTTTCCTTCCTCAATCAAGCGTACGACATCCTGGTCACTGGCAAAAATGCCAGCACCCTTTAATTGTTCTGCAGCTTCCATTACATTCAGCATCTATTTTCACTCTCTTTATGAATAATCTCAGGTTACAAGGGTATTGCAGTCAGAATTATCATACCACTGATTTATTTCAGAAAAAGAACAGATAGATGACAGAATATTAAAGTCTTTTTACTGCGTAACAACTTTGTTTCAAGATCTTACAGTTATTGGATACATGAGTAGTTCTTTAAGAAACAGGTATTAAAGACATAAGGGAAAACATTTAATTGGAGGGGTTTGAGATGAAAAAACCAACAATGGTTCACTGGTTTCTGCTGGCGGCGCTGCAATGGCGGCCTCAGCTTATAGGAAGAAAGGAATCATAATGGTGAAGTGCTAGAGGATTCAAATAGGAGGAAAAGTGAAAAATGGACTAAATAGAAAGTGTGGGTGCAGATAAAGTTCCTGAAGAAAAGGCTTACCCAATATGATTCTGCTTAAGATCAGAATGGGTAGCACACGGCTTATTTGGAAGAAACAAAGAGACAAAAGTGTAAGGAAGGTCCCTAGATCAGGCTGCCAATTTGGCGGCTTTTTGTTTGCAAAAAAGGATAATAATCATCATTCCACAGTACCATCTGCCAATAACACTATGGAATGATGATCATTTTCCTTAAAATATCCATTGGCAAGGAAAAGGGAGTTGCTTTTATTTAATCGGGCGTTCCAGCGTTAAGATTTCATCTTCCATTGATGCATATTGCTGCTCAACTACATGTTTTACATCAGCAATAGCAGCATTGTAGAAATGCGGTGCGAGTGATTCCTTAGCAAAGTCCAAGACTCTTTCCGCACTAAATTCCGATATTTCCTCCCCTCTTTCTTGAGAAAAAAAGGTTTGAATATCCGAAATCATTTTTTGCTGCTGTTCTTTTGTAAGTTTTATAAACAAAAAAATCCATCCTCTCAAACTGTGATACATGTTACTATACATCCGAAATCCCAAAAAATATAGGCTGGTTTTCCATGAATTTATATGTACAATCAGGGTTCAGCAATAAGACCAGAATGTGCTTGACTATAAGCAGAGGTTTTATGGAAAAACATTAAAAAACAGTACAACTTAACTAAACCAATTGAACGTATTAACGGCGGGAATCTGCCGTTTTTTTATTCCCTTACATTAGGATCAGGTCATATGCAAAAGAATAACTGTCAGTTTATGGGCAAATAATAACAAAAAAATGTGGGGATGATGTGTTTTGGGTTTTGTTCTTTTGGTTTTTCTGGCTTGGCTTTTAATTCTACTGTATACAGTGATGAATAAGAAGCTAACGTTTATGGAAAATACCTTCGTTTATCTGGTGACGCTGGTCATAAATATTAATTATACATGGATTGTATATGAAGAGCTGAATATGGCTAAGATCTCTGAACAGGCATTGAATAATAGCGCATTTTTACTTCATCGGAGCATAACCCTTCCTTTGGTGGTCGTTATTACTCTGAATCTTTATCGGACAGCCAATGGCTTTGGTTCTAAATTCGTAAAAACCTTTCTGTCTGTATTATTTCTTGTGATTTCCATATACATAGCCCGCTATTTTGAAGTGGTGGAATATAAGAAGTGGAAGATGATTTATGAGGTTATTTATTTATTTTTACTTCATTTTGTTGCTTATTACTCCCTGAAATACTTTGAAAGCCTCCAAACAAAAGAGGTGAAGGCATCATGAAATTATGGGAGAGTTTTGACAAAAACGAAATTATTCTACTCGTGATGGTTGTGGCAGCCTATTTGGTGTATTTTCTGTTAATCAGAAAGCCGGACCGGCTCGCTCCTCAAATAAGAGTACTAAGTTTACTTTGGGGTCTGTCTATTGGGGTGCTATATGATTTTACAATAGGCGGGGGACAGACAGATTTCTATAAGGTAAATGATTTAAACAATTATGAAGTTACAGATGTGATGTACTATGTTTTATTTGCTCCTTTTGGCTATTTCTTTTTCTACCTGTATGAACGGTTTAAGATTAATAAAAAAACATTTATTATTTACGTACTGATTTGGGCTTTATTTGGTGTAGCAATTCAGTGGGTCTTAACGAAGGCAGGAATAATAACTCTGCAAGGAGGTTACAGGCTAGCACACTCATTCCCGATCTTTTTGTTCACCCAAACGATAACGGGAATTTATATTCAGCTTTTAAAAGCAAAAGAGCAGCTTCAGGCGGTGGAATAACATCAGAGGGCGGTCGAGGGTGTTTCGGCCGCTATTTTATATTAAGCATGGCGCTAATAACTGGGATACCATTTTGAAGCAGGTGAAATAAATAAATCGAGTAGGAGGGGGTGACTAACCCCCGACCTCTCACACCACCGTACGTACCGTT
>JAGGRA010000010.1 GCA_018613035.1 Pseudomonas sp. ISL-84
CACTCCCGCAGGACTTTGAATCAGCTTCTCTGAGTAAACACCGCACGAAGAAAATGCGAATGCATTTTCGAGGATCTCGTGCCTTCCGCTCCAATCAACAGGGTGCTACAAAACAACATTAACCTTTAACAGAGCCTTTAAATATAATATAAAGAAGGTTAAACAGTCACAGGCAAGAGAATAGCTTTAAGAAAAAGCTGCTGATTTTTGCAGTTTTTTTCGGTGCTATAAGCCCATCTTTTGATAGGCTATATAAACCAACGTACATTCTCAGCACATAGGCATATGATGCTTTTAGAAACCTGTGAAAGGAATGACTAAAATGCATCATGATCCTAAATCGTATTCCTATCCATATTATCCCCAGGTGAACACACACATGTATTACACAAACTATATGCCAAGAAATCAACAAGATCATCAACAAGTATGTGAAGCGATACTTGGAGCGATAAAAAGAGAAGCTTCAGCCATTGAGCTTTGTCGACAATTAGCAAATGAAGCTCCAAACCAGCAGCATTTTAATGAAATTCACCAAGCTATAGCAGGTAAAGTAGCACATTTGACACAATTTACGAATCTTTTTATCAGCTTAACGGGAACTCAGCCAGACTATCAAATCGATCAAGTTCCATTTCAAAACTATAGAGAGGGCTTGCAAAAAGCTTATCAATCAGAAGTGGAAGGATATCAGGAATATCACAAGAGCAGTATACTTACAGAACACCCGCAAATCAGAAATGTATTTTTATGGGCTTTAAGTGGTGAACAGGAAAATGCTGTTCGTTTTTGTTCTTTAAATGAGGAAATAGCAAAGAGGCAAACAGACTTTGGACCAGAACCGTTTGTGGTGGATATCGAGGATGCGACTACGAAAAACAATAATTTCCGCACCGCTCTATGGACTGGAGAACATTTGCAGTTGACCTTGATGAGTATCGGTGTTGGAGAAGACATTGGTTTGGAAATTCATCCGGAACTGGATCAATTTTTACGTGTAGAAGAAGGCCAAGGGATTATTCGAATGGGAGATAGCAAGGATCAATTAGATTTTGAAGAAAAAGTGTCTGAAGACTTCGCCATCATCATCCCTGCAGGCAAATGGCATAATCTCATTAATTCAGGCTACCAGCCGCTTAAGCTCTACTCAATCTATGCACCGCCTCAGCATCCATTTGGAACCGTTCATAAAACGAAAGCGGAAGCATTGGCTGCGGAAGAAGAACACCATTCAAACTAAAATGGGCAAAATCAAAAAGCCTCATGAGTCATATTGAGGCTTTTTGATTTTAACTGCAATGTGTCTGAGTTAGTCAAACATCTCGATAAATCCTTCGTGCTTGAACACTATTGAATGAATGCAAATTTTCTTAAGGGGGCTGAAAAATGATTGCCAATATAATCGTACCACTTACCTTATTGGCTTTTGCAATTGGCTTTTTCTTTTTATGTTATATCCTTTTAAGGAAGTGAAAAACAGAATCCTTGCAATCATTTTTATTTGGCTTGAGCAGCCATTTTTATTAATCAGCAAGTCTGCAGGAGGATTTTATTGCATTAGAGGCGAATGTTTGTTCTATAATAAGGGTAAATCATATTTTCGAGGTGTGTCATGAAGGTAGTCATTGAAACAATTCTTAACATTGAAGGAAGCAGGGGGATGCGGCGAGGCGAGTTTTACGTTCGTGATCAAGACTATAAAGACCATGCAGATTTTGCTGTTAGTATCGTTGCTTATGAATGGATTCAGCAGCAGCGGAAGGAGACCGGCTTCAGAGAAACCATCATTGAAAAGGTTACCTGGAATAATCAGCATGATATTACGGAAGAGGTGAAAAAGATTCAGCCGGTTATAAAGGATGATTTGCCTTTTTAGCTTTTTTACATAATTTTGTTCATTAACGGTATGAATGCGTAGCTATGAATGAAAAAAGAGTTGGAAGTACATCTTGTGAATTGAAAATTTAAAGGAGAGCGGGCATGATGATTTGGTTTTTATTCATTTTTATCCTTTTGATTTTTACATTTGCTTTATTTATTGATTGGAGACGAAGGAAGAATAATAATAACCCTCATACACCAACAAATCCGAATGCTAAGCCAGGAGATCGTTCGAACTATATGATGGGGGATAATAAAGACACTGGAGGATTTCAATAATTTCCTGCTCCAGCTGACAGGTATAATCCATTAACAGGACGAAAACGCTTGGGTGCAATCCAAGCGTTTTTACGTGATATTTATAGTGTTACTTTTGGGGTTGTTTTTTGAGGGCTGGCAAAGTTTCATTTAATCTAATAGCTGATAATAGACCTGCACTCAATGGCAACAGAGCTACTAATCCAATTGCCCAATTAACGTTTAGTATGTCTGTTAACATTCCTGCAAATAATGCTCCAAATGCATATCCACTATCTCTCCAAAAACGATAAACCCCCATTGATGAGGCTCTCCATTCTGGTTGCGCAACATCACTAATTGAAGCTTGTAAGGTGGGATATACCATTGCGGTTCCAAGCCCTAGTAAAATGGCTGCTGTGAACCATAGGCTATATTGGTTTACAAATAAAATCATCCATAGAGAAAGGGCTTGAAGCCACATCCCGCCAACAATGAACCACTTTCGTCCAATTTTATCACTCAACGCTCCGGTGAACAGTTGGAAGAATCCCCATGAAGCTGGATAAATGGCCACTAATACTCCGATTTCAGATACGGTTAAGCCAACTCCCGTAAAGAATAACGGGAATAGTCCCCAAGCCATACCATCTTTAAAGTTTGTGCTTAACCCTGCAAAAGTGACACTAGATAAACTTTTATTCTTAAATGTAGTCGTTTTGAAAACGTCTTTTGCAGATAAAGTCGGTCCATTATTGCTGGATGATTTTGTTTGAAGCTTTATATGTTTTTCTGTATCTCTTACAAATAATGATAAGATAAAACCGATTATCACAATAAAAATTCCTAAATAAAATGGTTCGGGGCGGTTAGAGAAATTTGTGGCAACAAAGCCAGAGACAGCAGCCATTACAGCTACTCCTATATACCCTGCAAATTCATTTAACCCAACAGCCAATCCTCTTTGAGTAGGTTTAGATATATCAATTTTCATATTTACAGTCATGGACCAAGCTAATCCTTGATTGATGCCTAAGAAGATATTCGCCACAACAATCATCCACCATGAGGTTGCAAATATAACAAGTAGAGGAACTAATAAACCGATACCCCATCCGATGAGAAGAACTTTCTTTCTCCCTAATCGGTCTGCGAAAGCACCTGCGAAGTAATTCACAATTGCCTTTGAAAATCCGAAACTAATAATAAAAGATAATGCCGCACTTGCTGATGCTAAACCAAAGTCTTCTTCACCAATAATAGGGAGAATGGTTCTTTCTAGACCAACCATTGAACCAACAAAGAAGTTCGTAACAACTAAAAGTATGAAATTTATTATATTCTCTTTAATTCCAATTTGTACTTTACTCAATCCACTCACCTCCAAAAAGGGAGAACCAAATAGTGGTTCTCCACTTTATTATTTTCCTTGATTCGTTTTTCTCATCTCAATAAAACCTTCTGGTTGTGGCGGTACATTCGTTGTCATAAAATCAACAAATTCCTTCTCTTTATCGAATTTCATTGCTTCATTGTGACGTTTTTCAAATCCAATGGTTGAAGAAGGTTTACCACTTAAACCACGTCCACAAACTGAGCCAGAAAATGCTCCCGGATATACTTCAATGTGGTCTTCTAATTGAGTAATCTTTTGTAAGCTTTGATATAAATTTTTTGCACCCTCTTCGATAGAAGAAGCTAATTCAGTTCTTCCTGCATCACCAACCATTAAGGTATGACCTGTTAAGACAAACCAAGGTTCATCCGCTCTGCGCTTATCTGAAACCACAATAGAAATGTGTTCTGGTGTATGACCCGGAGTATGCAAAAATGTTAAAAGTGTATTACCTGCTAATAATTCCTCCCCATCTTCAACTGGGGTAAATTCATAACTTGTATCTGCAGAAGAATGAAGGACATATTTTGCACCTGTTTTTTCAGCTAATTTTCTAGCTCCTGATACATGGTCAGCGTGAAGATGTGTATCAATTACATAAACAATATTCATGCCTAACTTTTCAGCTTCCGCTACGTAAAAATCAACTTGGTCTTCTAGTGGGTCTACCACTACTCCTTGTGATTGACTTCCACAACCAAAGAAGTATGATGCTGCTACCGGATTAGTGTGTAAATATTGACGAAATAACATTTTTAAATTCCTCCATAAAGTTAATGAATATATTCAGCTTGTTTCCACTCATGAACTCCTTCTTCCATGCGATATGCTTCGTATCCAAGGGAGTTTAAAGTTTCTACAGCCTGTGTGGCAAAAGCACAGTATGGTCCACGACAATAAGCAATAATTTTTTTATCTCTTGGAAGAGAGGAAATATGCTCTTCCAAGTTCTGAACTGGTACAGATATTGCTCCTGAAATATGTTGATCTTTATATTCATCTTCTGGTCTTACATCAATTAGAACAGCCTCACCATCTTGTATCTCTTTCAAAATATCTTTAAGTTGGACCATTTTAATCTTATCGTCTCTTCCTATATAACCTTTCCTTACGTGTGTAATATCACTGAACTGCATTTCAGCCAGGTTTTTAATCGAATGCAGGAGTTCAACCACGTTATCATCTGCTAAAGAGTAAAATACAAAGTTTTTATCCTTACTAAATTTAACTAATTTAGCCTCTAGCAGTGATTGTAGGTGTTTCGACGTATTTGCTACAGACATCTTTGCTTCTTTAGATAATCTATCCACTGTTTTGGGTCCTTGAGATAAATAATCTAATAACTCAAAGCGTTTGGGACTAGAAAGTGCTTTACTAATTCGAGCGAATTGACCGTATACAAGGTCTTTAAATTCTCTAGGTTCCAAATCATCACCTCTTAACTATTCAACTAATTAGTTGAATAGTCGAATTGTATTATATATATGCTGATTTGTAAAGGGTTGCTAAATATAGTGAAACATTAGGTAATTAAAGAAAAACGAGGTTAAATATCGAACAAGCGCATCAGACGTATGCAGAAAGAAAGCTGAATAAATATTTACTTAATGTTATCTTTTCCAAAATAGAAGCCGGAAACATAACCGGGATTCCGCTTTATTCCAGTATCTAACATAAAAGAGCTCTCAATGTATAATTTTTATTATTCCTGGGCACTACTCGTAGTAAAATTAATTTTTCTGCAGAGGGTGCTATAGTTGAAAAAAGAAAACAAAAACTTATTTATAGCCGGTTTTATACTTGGATTAGGTTTATTGGGTGCGATAGATGGGATCCTATTTCATCAGCTGCTGCAATGGCATCATATGATCTTAAGCCCTAATATCCGGCTTGAGATTTTTACGGATGGGCTATTTACTGCGTTATTTTCAGCTAAGCTCATTTGGGGCGGGGTAAAAATTTTTCAAGATTCCCGAAAAAATGAGCTCGGAGATAGCTGGAAAATTTTCTTGGGCGGTATTTTTATTGGCGGCGGAACTTTCAATCTCGTAGAAGGGATTGTAGACCATCATATCCTGCAAGTCCATCGAGTTAAACCATTGGCTGAAAATCCTTTATTATATGATTTAGCCTTTCTAGCGATCGGCCTTTTACTTGTTATCATTGGTTTCATGATCAAGCGCATGGAAAAAGCAGCATAAGAAAATTTTATTAGTGAGGTATTACATGAAAAGATTAAGGAGTTTTTTATTATTCTTCATACTCTTCTTAGGATTTTTTTACTATTATACAAGCCAGAATCCGCACAATCATGCCGGTGCCAAGAATCATATGAATCATAGTTATGTAGAAATTCCACAAGGATATGAGGTTCCGGATGTGAACATCTCCGTGACGCAAGAACAGTCAGGGACATGGCTGCTAAAGGTCCAGCCTAACCACTTTACCTTTGCCCCTGAAAAGGTCGGGCAAAAGGAACCCAGCTATAATGAAGGACATGCTCATTTATATGTAAATGGTGAAAAAATAAATCGTTTATATGGACAATATTATAATTTGGGTTCATTAAAGGAAGGACAAAATGAAATAAAAGTCACTCTCCATTCTAATAATCATGGGGCTTTAGTATATAAGGGAAAACCAATACAAAACAGCACGATCGTGGATGTAACCTCTTAAATAGATATTTTATTAGGACTGCAATAGTCCTTTTTTTTGTAGACATTCTAGAAAACCTCTTCAAACTTACAAGCTTTCACCACTTCGCCATTTTTCCTTTCAAACCGAAAGTTACAGTCTGTAAATGCTAGTAAAGGTATGCCTTACGGAAACACTCAGAATTTCAAAAAACACAATTCTGAGTGTCTTTTTGCATTTATAGATTTCATTAAACCTCTATAGGTCTCTGCCGGACGGCGGAATCGGCAAACATAGAAGCTTAACATCAGGAAATAGGCAAACTGTTCATTTTTATAAACAAATGTAATTATCCTGTCCAAATGAATATTCTGAAATATTATAGTAGTAAAGGGGGTGATTGTATGATGGGATCTAAAAGATATGGTTGTAATGACGTAAGCCCTGATAGAGAAGGGAATTGCGAAGGCTGCGTGTGCAGTCTTTTAAGAAGGGCGAGCAGAGATCAGAGATTTTTTATTTTGATGAAAGGAACTGGTGAATTCCTGGCGTTAGGGCCAGGCGAAAGTCCACAGGCCACCGAATTTTCATTTGTTCGATTTAACCGTGAAACTTGCTGTGCCACTTTTACTTTTATTGAACAGGGACCACCTGTTCCAGCTCCAGCAGTTGCTCCTGTACCGGCGGGAACACTTGAGTTTATCGTTGATTGCCGTTGCATCTGCGCTCTTACTCCAATACCAGTTCAATAATCTTTGTTCGGTTCAAAGGCCTTGTCATAAGGCCTTTCTTTATTCACCAATCATTCTTGCATAAAGGTGCATTTGCCTGGCAGCTACATAAATTGATGTTTTTGTGCATTCATACAAAATCCAAGCAGTTGAAACTGTACGAAGTAACAGACCTAAATAGAATAGGTTTTCATTCCGTATGTTCGATGCTATACTTTTATTTTGAGTATCGAAAGGAATGTTATACGTGAAAAACGTTTTGTTATTTTTATCTCAATTAGTTCTGCTCTGGGCTATTTATCAATTTTCTAGTTTAATAGTAGGGATCCTCCATCTGCCGATACCATCCAGTGTGCTGGGGATGATCCTATTATATCTCCTTTTAACAAGAGGAGTCATTCAGGTACGGTTCATCGAGAAGGGGGCAAACTTTTTAATCAAGCATCTTGCCTTATTTTTTGTACCGTTTGCAATAGGATTAATGAATTATACAGGGCTTATCAAAACGAGCGGAGTACAGCTGATGTTAATGATTGCGGGAAGCACAATCATTGGATTACTGATCACGGCCGGATTAACACAATCCTTATCAAAACGGGAAAAGGAACGAACACATCATGAACAGTCTCATTCTCACTCTCATTAGTATTGCTCTTACAATCGCTGTGTATTTTGGGGCTACTGCTCTATCAAGACGGGTGGTATCTCCATTCACAACCCCCATTTTGACTGCGACGATTGTTATGATTATGATACTTAGCTCATTGGATATCAGTTATGAGCAATATTCCTCTGCCAAGGAATGGATTACATCTTTATTGGGTCCAGCTACCGTTGCCCTGGCAGTACCTCTATATAAAAATAGAGAGATCATAATGGAAAAATTAATGCCTGCCACATTTGGGCTAGTGATTGGAACACTATCTACCATTCTTTCAGCTGTTTGGATATCAAAAGCATTGGGTTTGTCTGAGACCATCCAGGCAACATCTGCTGTTAAAGCAGTCACAACCCCTGTGGCCATTGAAGCGGTCGCCCTCATTGGCGGGGATCCAGCGCTAGCAGCAGCTTTTGTTATCACATCAGGCATATTTGGAGCTGTTTTTGCACCTGCTCTTTTATCCGTTGCGAACATTCATGATCCGTTTTCACGAGGACTTGGCATCGGAACCGTTTCACATGGGATTGGCACCAGCCAGGCAGTGGTGGAAGGACCGATTACAGGCGCTGTATCAAGCGTTGCCATGGGAGCTTCGGCCATTATTACCTCTATGATTCTTCCTTGGGTTTATCCGTTTATCCAATTATAGTGCAGCGCAATCCTTTTAGTGGGATTGCGTTTTTTTAAAGGAAAGCATGTCAAACAAGTAATTTTCTTACTAAATTTTACGTAATAGGCTAAATAAAGACATGCTTAAACGAATTTTTTTGTGAATAAGAGTATGGATCGGGATATATCGGTCACCTTCACAAGTTTATCGGTCAGATTTTCAATATATCGGTCAGATTTATATTTTATCGGTCACTTTTTGGATATATCAGTCACTTTTTCGATATATCAGTCAGTTGGCGTTAGATCAACATTCCTGCACTTCTATAGTGATAACAGGGTGTAAATTTTAAAAGCCATTTTTCGCCATAACTTTGATTAGTAAGAGAGATCTAGTATACTATTAAAAATTTATACTATGTTTTTCCAAATGAGAGAGGTCAGAGGTGACTAGGGATGCTGGAAATCTTTACTGTTCGTTTATTTAATCAGGAAAGAAACATCCGGGTTTACTTACCAAACAACTATGATGGAAGCACGATAAAATACCCCGTTTTATACATGCATGACGGGCAGAACGTTTTTGGGCGGGAAGAGGCGATTGGCGGAGAATCGCTGGAATTGCATGCATACCTTGAAAAAAATAACGTGGATTTAATTGTGGTTGCCATTGATCAAAATACGGCAGGGGATGAACGGATTAATGAGTATTGTCCTTGGAGGAATGGAGAATTCAGTGAAAGGCTGTTAGGTTCTAAAAGTGAATCGGGTGGGAAGGGAGCGAAATATGTAGATTTTATTGTAAATGATTTAAAGCCATTCATAGACGGAAAGTACCGAACTTTAGAAGAAAAATCTTTCATGGCAGGAATCTCATTGGGCGGTCTTATTTCAATCTATGCAGCTTCCTGTTACCCCCATATATTTAAAAGGGCAGCTGCCCTGTCTCCTGCATTTTACCGGAATCAAGAAAAGATAGAGGAAATGTTGAAAAGCACCTCACTCTCACATATAGAGAAGTTGTACTTAGACTGTGGAACGGCAGAAGTGCCAACAAACAACCAAATTAGCGAGCTTTTTTTACTGTCTAATAAATCTGTATATGAAATCTTAAAAAATAAAGGAATGAATATAAACTTTTCTATAATTGATGGGGCGGAGCATCATTATTTAGCATTTAAAAAAAGAGTTCATTCATTAATTGAATTTTTTATTTCCGATAAGTAAAAGAACCGGAAACAGGATTATTCTTCTATTTAAGATAATATTAGTGGAAAAGTTTATTTTAGATGAAGAGGTCAATGTGTGGGCACTTAATTTAAGGCCGTTGGGCTCCTAAACTTTGCAATTATGGGGGAGTCAACGCAGTTTCCTGATACAACGTTTTTTCCAAACAAAAAAAGGACTCTATAATAGAGTCCTTTCATCATTACGCTTTGTTAACGTTAGTAGCTTGAAGTCCACGTTGACCTTGCTCAGTGTCAAATGTCACTTTTTGGCCTTCGTCTAAAGATTTAAATCCTTCGCCTTGGATAGCTGAGAAATGTACGAATACGTCTTCTCCACCTTCAACCTCGATGAAACCAAAACCTTTTTCTGCGTTAAACCATTTTACTGTACCTGTTTGCATGTGTGTTTCCTCCTGCGTGGATCTATTCCACATTTTAATACTATTATTGCTCATTAGATATCAAAGGCGAAAAGTTTAAACACTTATTCTTTGACCGAACAAAAATAATTCTTCTTAAGAATAACAGCTAAAGTCTGGAAAAGCAAATTTTATTTAAGAATTTTTATTTTTTAAATTCCAGGTATTCAAAAAAAACAGACGTTTTTTTAGGAAAAGGTTCTGATTTCTCCATCTCAAAAAGATTAAAAAATTTAGGTGAAAGATCCCATTGGCTATGGAGCCCCAGAGTCTATAAAGGATTTTCATCACGTTACGTGAAAAGTGGAAGCTCATTTATTAGGTTTAAATAGAGAAATTGTCCTTTTTTAATTATTTGAGTTTGATTGACCAGTTTTTCTTTATAAATGAGATAAGCTTGAACTATAACTTTCTTCAGCTCTCTAGAATAGGCGTAAATATATAGGATAAATGATTCGGATTAACAAGTATGTAACAAAACCTAAACTCCTTTTTTACATAGCATCAATAAAGTCTTTTTGTTCATTTGTTATCCTCTAAGAGAAATCAGATTTACTTAAGGAGGCATAACATGAAAAGTGTAAAGCGGAGTAAAAATCGAATTAGGAAGGCAGTTAGTTCTCTTTTGGTGTTGTTGTTGGTCATTTTAGGTTTGGGAAATAGCGCATTTGCAGATCAAACCAGTTTTGGCCGTGGCCAAACGGTAAACGTGAAAATAATGTCCTATAACATTCATCATGCTGAAGGGGAAGACGGAATTTTAGATTTAGAACGGATTGCAAGGATAATAGAAGAGGAAGATACGGATATTGTTGCTTTGCAGGAGGTGGACAATCATTGGTCTGAGCGCAGTGATTTCCAGGACCAGGCAAAATGGCTTGCAGAGAGTCTTGGAATGTTTTATACATATGCAGCAAACCTGGACCGTGAGCCATTAAACAATGGAGGTGAACGCCGTCAATATGGAACAGCTATTTTAAGTGAATATCCAATCATTGAATCAGAAAATCATTTTCTGTCCCAAATAGGGAACACTGAGCAACGGGGTCTCTTAGAAGCTACAATCAATATAAGTGGAAATCACTTGAATGTTTATAACACGCATTTAGCACTAACTCCTGCCGAACGGGAGCTGCAGATTAAGGAGATCGTTGAAATTGCCAGCCAATCAAAGGGTCCAAAAGTGATTCTAGGCGATTTAAACGCTACTCCAGAGAGCAATGAAATGAAACCTATGTACGCTAATTACCTGGATGTATTTGCAGGTCCTCCGGATGCAAATACTTATCCTGCCCAAAATCCTGCAAAGCGGATTGATTATATCTTTACATCAAAAAACATTGAAACAGCAGATGTTGAAGTGATTAAGAGCTTGGCTTCAGACCATTTGCCTATCACTGCGGATCTTGTATTGGATCGTGATCAGCCATATTATAATGGCAATAAATAATAATTGAATCCATAGTCTTACCAAGAATGAATTGGTAAGACTTTTTTTATTGCACTTTTTTTTAGCTCCTAGATTTATTAAGAAAAGTGAGTTGTCTTTTTTTAATGGGTTGGCGCCGTTAACTTAAGCAGATTAAGAATAAATTTTGAGCATGTTGTTCCGTATAAGTTTAAAGGCCAATTGGTTGGAAATAATGTACATACTATGATCTATGATGATTTTAGGAGGAAAAATGAAATTATCGAGCGAACAGTTTCATAATAGTTATTTAGCGTTTGCATTTATTAGAGGCATAAATTTAGTAATTGAAAACGATATAAGAAAATCGTTGAAAAATTACGATTTATCGTTTCCTGCCTTTCGTATTTTATGGATTTTATATTTTGATTCAAACCACATAAACATGTCCGATCTTTCCTATCTGGCTCAAACAAATATTTCCAATGTTTTCCGGCAATTAACCAAGCTAAAAGAAGAAGGGTTAGTCATTATTGAAAATGGCCATGATGCCCGAACGAAAGAAGTATGCTTAACGGAAGGCGGCCGGAAGCTTGTTCAGGAATTTATAGAAGAGAATACGACAAACTCAAACTTACAGATTGTCGAATCAATCGCCAAAATCTCCAAAGAGGATTATTCGAAATTTATTGAAGTTTTTACTTTGTTAAGTGATGAATTACTTGGAAAACAATACAGTGACTTTTTAACCAAATCTTCAAACGCAATATTAAAGAAATCAATAAATACACCTTAGAGGGTAAGTTGTTGATATTTCCAGCCGGTAAAAACAGGTTCATCTGAACCTTGTTTCTATCGGCTTTTTTTCATTTCTATTTAAAATCGCTGATGACCGAGGTTCATCTCCTTCAAATATTTGCATTCGCAAATAATTATGTTTTTTATGTACCATACTATAAACAGTTACTAAATGGAGTACCCGGCAATCATGTATATCAAGACAAACGACATTATAGATGAATAAGTTTAAATTTCAATAAAGAAGAGGGGGATTACAATTTGAAGCTTTCAAAGTGTGTAAATGCTAAGAACTCAAGATTATTATTAATAATAATGATGATTATTCCCTGGATTTCGCTTCCATTATTGGGACGAAAGACAATAAAACGGTTTCTTCCGGCAACTGTATTTATTTGTTTAGTCGTAAAAGTAATGAATATAATCGCTGAGAAACGAAAATGGTGGTGGTTTTACACAAGTATCCATTCAAAGATAAAAGGAGATATTCCTTTCATTTTAGGTCCCTACTTTATTTGTTCTCTCTGGGTTTTAAAAATGACCTATGGTAAGTTTTCGTTATTTTTAATTACAAACGCAATTCTTCATTTCTTATTTGTATTTCCAGGAGGAAAACTTTTGAAGAAATTAGGAATCGTTTCTTTAGTTCGTATAAACTCCATCCAATTATTTTTTATTCTTCTGATTCGAGCGGTTCTTTTATATAGTTTTCAATTCGTAAAAGAGAATCTAAATTTTGGGCGTACTGAGGGGGAAGTTGAAAGAAGCTAAGAGTTTTTGAAAAAATCATTGATAATTAGGTGAGCAGCGGGTTTAAATTTTTTTGCATACTCGTTTAGGCTAAATTTAGAAAGATTTGATAAAACCTTTGATAAAACCTTTGATAAAACCTTTGAAATGTTGTCAATGATCAAGTGAAAAAGAGAAAATACAGCAGAGTAAATCCAACACAATCAAGTATTTAAATGTTCTGCAATTAGCCTGCAATTTAATGGCTTTTTACTTTGTATTAAATATTCAAAAAATATTGACAATTAGATATAAAACAGTTAAATTATTAATAATTATAAAGTTATAACATTATATTTATTAGAGGGAGAATACTAAATGCAGTTAGATAAAAGTTTACATATACCTCTTTATAGACAAGTAGAAAAGATTTTAGAAGAGAAAATCATTTCGGGACAATGGGAAATTGGGAGCCAGCTTCCAACTGAACAAGAATTGTCAGACCTTTTTGAGGTCAGCACCATTACCGTAAAAAGAGCGGTGATTGAGCTTGTGAACAAAGGGTACCTTTTTAGGCAAAGAGGCAAGGGAACTTTCGTTTCCGGAGAAGCAAAAGAACAAGATCTCATTTCCCTTATCTCACTTAGCACGAATTCAGACCAGGAACATCCACATGAATTAATCAGTTTCACTTATGAAGCAGCAGGCAAAGAGATCGGTGAGAAGTTAAGACTTGATCCGGAGGATGAGATAATAAAGATTGAGAGATTGAAAACCGAAAAGAATGACCCGATCGCACTTGAATATACCTATTTGCCGGCAGAAAAATGCCCAGGCCTTACATCTGATGATATTAATAATGAACTCATATTTAACATCCTAAAAAACAGATTTCATATTTCACTGGGAAGAGCTAAAGCATTTATTAGACCCTATATACTCCCTAAAAAACAGTCCAAACTGCTGCACGTTGAAACGGGGACCGCTGTGTTTGAATGGGAGCGGTTTACCTATACGAAGCAAGAGGAGATTATTGAATACTCCAAATTCTATATTCGCACAGATAAAGAGGTTTACTATACGGAAGTCCGATTATAAAAAAAATGATCGTCCTAGAATGGACAATCTTTTAGCATAAAAGATATAAAGTTATAATATTATATTTTTAAATTTAAAATACTGAAAATTAGCAACATTAAATTAAATAGATATTTTCATTCAATGAAAGGGGGAATCCATTAGTCTGTTCAATCTTCATCTTAGATCAGCTCCTATTGTGCAGGTATGAAACACCTAAATTGACGAGGGGGAAATAAGAATGAAAAGAAAAGCATCTCTTATACTTTTACTTTGTTTATTACTTGTTACTGCGGCTGGATGCAGCGGCCAAACTGGAGGTTCTTCAGATGAAGGATCAGGAAAAAGTCCTGAAAAAACCCTTGTTTTAGCAGCATATGGAGGAAGCTATGAGCAAAAGATGAAAGAGGTTCTGATACCAGAATTTGAGAAAGAGCATGGTGTTAAGGTTAAGTACATTACCGGGAGCTCTGTTGATACTTTATCTAAGCTTCAAGCCCAAAAGGACAATCCGCAAATTGATGTTGCCTTTTTGGATGATGGTCCGCAAGCACAGGCAAAAGCTTTTGGACTGCTGGCACCATTAGATGAGAGTGTTGTTACAAACCTGGCGAATGTATATGATATCGCGAAGGATAAAGACAATGTGGGCGTAGGTTTTGGAATCATTTCAACCGGATTGGCTTATAACAAAGAAGTCTTTGAACAGAATGGCTGGGAGCCGCTGACATCATGGAATGATCTGGCCGACCCGAAATTCAAAGGGAAGCTTGTACTGCCGTCCATTGCCAATACGTATGGTGTCCACTTTCTTCTCATGACGGCCATTGCAAACGGTGGCAGTGAAGAAAATATTGAGCCTGGATTTGAAAAGCTAAAAGAAATTGCCGGAAATGCTGTGACATTTGATAAAACAGCTGACGTTTCCAACTACTTCATGCAAGGCCAGACCGTAGCAAGTGCATGGGGAAGCAGCCGTGTGTTCACTCTTCAGGATACTGGATTCCCAATTGAGTATGTTATCCCTGAAGAAGGTGTTCCTGCTTTAATGCCAACTGTTAGTGTCATAAAGGATGCACCAAATGCCGATCTTGCACAGGAATTTGTTAATTTTGTTCTGGATGAGGAAGCCCAGCTTTTATTTGCAAACTCTCTTTTTGACGGACCGGTTAATAAGAACGTGAAGCTTGAGGGAGATATTGTGGATAAGGTGGTTTATGGTGAAGACGAAATTGCGAAATTAATCAAAGTGAATTGGGAAGTTGTCAATGCAAAACGAGCTGAATGGACAGAGCGGGCTAATAAAGAAATAGAAGTGGCCCATTAAGGAAGAGGTGAAATGATGAGTTACTTAAGCCTTGAAAATGTGGTTAAGACCTTTAATAAAACAGAAGTCGTTAAAAAGCTGAGCCTTGAGATTCAAAAAGGGGAGCTGGTCTCTTTTTTGGGGCCATCAGGCTGCGGCAAAACGACGACACTAAACATGATAGCCGGATTTCTGGAAGTGGATGGCGGGAAGATTGAGGTGGACGGCAAGCCCGTTCACCTGCTTCCTCCCAATAAAAGAGAAATGGGCATGGTGTTTCAGAACTACGCATTGTTTCCGCATATGACTGTTTTTGAGAATGTGGCCTATGGGCTGAAGCTTCGCAAGGTGCCGAAAAGTGAAATGAACACGCGCGTGCTTGAAGCCCTGGAAATGGTCCGATTATCAGGCTATGAAAAACGCTATCCAAAGGAGCTATCGGGCGGACAGCAGCAGCGGGTCTCACTTGCAAGGGCACTGGTCATTAAACCGAAAGTACTCCTCCTCGATGAACCCCTGAGCAATCTTGACGCAAAGCTGCGCCAGGAAATGCGCGAGGAAATCGTCGATATTCAAAAGCAAGTCGGCATTACCACCATTTTTGTTACACATGATCAGGAGGAAGCCTTGGCGATATCAGACCGGATCGCCGTCATGTATGAGGGAAGGATTGAACAGGTGGATGATCCAGCTTCCATCTATAATCATCCGAAGACAGACTTTGTGTCCCAGTTTATTGGGGAAGTGAATCACATTCAGGGAAAAGTGCTGGAAGCCTATGAAAATAAAAAATGTAAAATGCACTTTTTTGGAAATGAACAGATTGTTTCCGTACCATCAGCAAAGAATTCAGAGGTTCACTTTTTCATCAGGCCTGAAAAAATTCAAATCTCGCTAGCCGAGTCAAATGAAAGAAATGAGGCCTTCCAAACGAAAGTCGAAAGGAAAATGTTTTTGGGTGCCAAGACTCGATATATCTTGAGCGTACAGGATAAGCATCTTGTTGCTGATATATCCAATACCGTCCTGAATCCAACTCAGGTAAAAGAAGGAAACAGCGTCTATACGTATTGGAATCCGGAGGATCTGCTGCCTTCAAGAATGGTGAGGTGAGAATAAATGCAAGCCGGAATCGGAACGGAACATGATTTATTGCTTCAGCAGAAGAAAAAGAATTTAAATAGGAAACGGATTGATACTTGGCTGCTGCTGCTTCCAACTCTCGCCATTTTTATCTTTTTCTTCTTGCTTCCTTTGTTTTTCCTGTTTATCACAAGCTTTAAAACCTTTGATGCCAGCACTGGGATAGGGGATGAGTGGACGCTTCAGAATTACATAAAGTTCATGTCAGATCCATTTTATCTGGGAGTTGTCTGGCGGACTGTTAAAATCGCACTTTTAACCACATTGATTACCATCATTATTTCCTATCCGGTAGCTTTTCAGATTTCAAGGTCAAAGGGGAGAGCAAGGAATTACTTAACCTTGCTTGTGCTGTCGCCTCTCTTGATTAGCATGGTAATCCGCTGCTATGGATGGGTCATTCTGCTTAACAATAATGGGGTGGTCAACAATACTCTTTTAAAGCTAGGCTGGATTGATCAGCCGTTAACCCTTTTGTACACTGAATTGAGTGTCGTTATTGGCATGGTGCATGTTCTTTTTCCATACATGGTGCTAAGCATCATGGGATCGCTTGAAAAAATAGATCCTTCCGTCATCAGAGCCTCGCAAAATCTCGGGGCCAGCTCCTTCAGAACCTTCTTTTCCATCCTGCTTCCGCTAACCTTGCCAGGCGTTTTTGCCGGATCTGTTATGGTATTCAGTCTAAGCGTTAGTTCGTTTGTGACACCGGCCATTTTAGGAGGCCCGCAGGTAAAGGTCATGTCCTACTTAACTTATGAACAGGTAGCTGTGATGCTGAACTGGCCTTATGGTGGCGCCATTGGGTTCCTATTAATCCTGATTGCGACGATTACGATTATCGCCTACAGCAAAATACTTGCCAGGTCGGAAAAAGGAGTGGCGATACAATGAAAAAGAACTTGCCGAAATTTTTCTTTAACTTTGTTTGCTTTTTAGTGTATGTCTTCTTGCTGGCACCCATCGTAGTTGTATTGCTGTCTTCTTTAACAACAACAGAATATATTGTTTTCCCGCCAAAGGGAGTGACCCTCAGATGGTATACAGAACTGATCGAACATCCGGAATTCATGCAGTCTTTTACGCTAAGTATCATTGTGGCATTCGGAACAGCGGCCATCTCCACAGCTATCGGCACACTGGCATCAATTGCGGTTGTCCGGCGCCAGTTTAAAGGGAAAACAGCGATCGTTCAATTAGTGGGATCACCTCTATTGATACCATCAGTTGTGTTTGGGATTGCCCTTTTGCAGTTTTACTCGTGGATTGGATTGGCTGCGAGCCCGCTGGCGTTAATTCTGGGGCATATTATTCTAACCGTCCCCTTTGTGATGCGTCTCGTTGTTGCCAGTTTAGTAGGGTTTGACCGTTCGATTGAACAGGCAGCCTTGAACCTTGGAGCAGGACCTATAAAGGTTTTCTTTCAAATTACCCTGCCGATCATTAAATCAGGTGTCATAGCGGGTGCCATTTTCGCTTTTATTACCTCCTTCGATGATTTAACAGTTGCTTTATTTATTGTCAGCACCGATGTTGTCACCCTGCCGGTGCGCATCTATACTTACATGCAATATCAGTATGATCCGATCATTACATCTGTATCGAGTATTATGATTCTTTTTACAGTAGTGCTCATGCTTGTAATTGAAAGAATACTTGGGGTAGGGAAAGTGTTTTCCTCCAAAAATTAACGAAGAGGTGGCTTTTATGCATATAGAGACTCATCCCATTCTTGGGAAGCAGCTTCAAGAGCCTGTAACCTTTTACTTCAAAGGCCAGCCCTATAAAGCTTATAAGCAGCAGACGGTTGCAGCTGCTTTAATGGCTAATGGAGTAAAGAAATTTGGATTAAGCCGAAAGCTGGTCCAATCAAGAGGTCTTTTCTGCTCGCGCGGACGATGCTGCAGCTGCTATATGACTGTTAACGGTGAAGATCATGTACGCACTTGCATGACAAAGGTTAAAGAAGGAATGACCGTATATCCGAATCTGGAAGACCCCGAGATAAGGAGGGAACAGTATGGAGACTGACGTTCTCATCATAGGGGGCGGACCGGCTGGCCTTGCTGCTGCGATTGAAATAGCATCAAGAGGATTGGATGTCACGGTTGTCGATGAATCCTCCTCTCTTGGCGGCCAGCTATGCCAGCAAACACAGCTGCTCCGGCCGCTGCCTTCCGTCTATCAGCCGATGCGGGGGTTTGAATTGGCTAAGATCTTAACAGAGCAAATTCATGATTTTAGAGCAGGTACGCTTTTAAATCATCGCGTGATCGGGCTGTATGCTGATGGAAGTGTGGGACTTTCTGATGAAGAAAATGTGTTTCCTGTTAAAGCGAAAAAGATCATCGTGGCCACTGGTGCCGCTGAAAAGGCAGTGGCTTTTCCAAAATGGACGCTTCCGGGCATTATAACGATTGGTGCCGCCCAGACACTGGTTAACCGGGATTTTGTGATGCCAGGGAAGGAAGCAGTGATTGTGGGTTCAAGCGATTTTGCCCTGGATGTTGCAAGTCAGCTTTTGGAGGTTGGCGTGGAGGTTAAAGGAATTATTGAAAAAAACCCTGCAGCGGCTGCAAGAGAAAAAGAAAAAATAGATGCGTTAATAGGAAGAGGTATTCCATTTTATTTAAATAGCTTTATAAAAGAGGCAAGAGGAAATGGACAGGTGGAGGAAATCGATATTGAAGTGACCAGAGATATCTTAACGGTAACTGCGGATGTTGTATGCATCGATGGTGGAAGATCGCCGATACTTGATTCGTTTTACCAGCTGGGCTGTTCCTTTGGCTACGAGGAAGAGCTTGGCGGATGGGTCCCGCAATATAATCGTGAGTTTAAAACGGACAAAGAAAATATATTTTTAGCCGGAAATGCGGCGGGCATCAGCGAACAGGGTGCATTGCTTCTCACAGGCATGATAGCCGGAATCAGTGTATGTGAAGAACTGCAGGCACTCAGAAGTGGAGAGGCAGAGGAAATCCGAGATGCACTGTGGAAAGAGCTCCAGCTTTTAGAGCATAAAGTTGTGTGGGAAGGAAGAACGAAACACATTAAAAACTTTGCAGCTCCGGTGCTGAAGGATCAATTTATCTCTTAGTTTAATAGAAAAAGAGACTAGAAGGTGAACAAATTGGATAAAACAACGATCATATGTCGATGTGAAGAAATCAGCTATGAAGAGGTAGAAGAAGTCATCGGGCATGGAGGCAGAACCTTTGATGACGTTAAAAGGCTGACTCGGTGCGGAATGGGTCCCTGCCAGGCAAAGATCTGTACGGGACTTGTAGCAAACATCATTCATGAACAAACATCCTTGCCCCTTTCTGAGATTCCTTTGCCAAGGATGCGGATGCCGCTATCGCCGATTAAGCTTGAAACACTGGCAACGAACAGCACAGCCTTCTCCACCGTCAAATCGGTGTTGGATGAGGTGGAAATAGAGGACGGGAAGGTGAGATAAGTGGAAACAAGCTATGAAACGATTGTGATTGGAGGAGGCGTAGTAGGCAACGGGATTGCCTTTCATCTTTCCGAACGATACAGAGAGGGCGTGCTTGTGCTCGATAAAAAATACCCCATGTCAGGCACCTCCGGCTCGACCCAGGCCTGGGTGTGGGTTCATAATAAAACTCCATCCTGGTATGCGGAATTCAATATGTACAGCGCTGAACTTTATCCATATTTGTCTAAAAAAATAGGTGATGTTGAATACAAGCGCACTGGAGGACTTTCGCCATTTTTCAATGAAAGCGATCGGGAAAAAGCAAAGCAGCTTGCTGAATCCTACCGTAAAATCGGCATAAAAATTAAAGTGCTATCAAGGGAAGAGGTTCTAGAAAAAGAACCCTTCATGAACCCTGAAGTCGCTGGAGCCACATACAGCTCCATCGATGGGAATGTAAATCCCTTCCGGCTGATTGATATGTATATGAGGGCTGCCAAAAAAAATGGTGTGCATTATTCAACATACAATAAAGTAACTGAGATTCAGAAGCAGGATGGTAAATATATAGTTGTTTCTGATCAAGAAACATATGTATGCAAAAATCTCATCCTGGCTGGCGGAACCTGGTCACGGGAATTAGGAGAAATGCTTGGGATTGAGATTCCGGTTAATCAGTTAAGAGGGCAAATTCTTGTTTCCGAACCATTAAAGCCATTCTTGAATTTTACAATCAGCGGGCTAAGGCAGGCGAACAATGGTGAGGTGCTAATGGGCTACTCCATGGAGCAGGCAGGGTTTAACCGAGCGACAACGCTTGATGTTATCCAGGAAACTGCCAATATGGCCGTTCGCTATGTTCCTGCACTAGGAAAGGCCAAAATTGTTCGTGCCTTCTCCGGTATTCGCGTCATGCCTGAAGACGGCTTTCCGATCCTCGGGAAAGTGCCTGGCTTTGAAAACCTATATGTGGCAGCCACCCATAGCGGTGTAACACTTTCCCCTTTAATAGGGACACTGATGACTGAATTGATCATGGATGGGGAAACATCTATCCCAATAGACCGGTATTCGCTGAGCAGGTTTGGTTAGGATGGAAGATTATTAAGTTATAATATTATAACTTTAGATGATCAGTTAAGGGAAGGAAACTCGCTGAAAGCAGAAAGAATTGATATAAAAGCTTTCCTTTAACAAAGCTAAATTGTCACAACTTGGAGGAAAATAAAATGCCGCATTTATTCATTAGGGGAATTACAGTTGAGCAGACAAAGGAAATTAGTGTCCCTCTAGTAAAAGAGTTAGCAGAAGTATGTGCATGTGAAGAAGAAAACTTTACTTTGGAAGTCGTACAGTCCACTTTCGTGTTTAACCAAAATGAAGTGCCAGCTTATCCATTTATAGAAGTAAAGTGGTTCGATAGAGGTAAAGGTGTGCAAAACCAATTTGCGAAGGCTGTTACGAAACATGTCCAGTCACTTGGTGTTCCAGAAGTAGAAGTAGCATTTACTGCATTTTTGGAGGCTGACTATTATTTAAATGGGAAGAGCTTTGCGGAAGAATAAAGACCTAAATAAGTATATAAGAGACCTTGTTATTCTGGCTGAAGAATTAATAAGGTTCTTTTTTTTATAAGTTCTGTTTTCGTAAAGTTTGTTGCTTTTGAAGGCAAACTTATTTTTAACTAACTGAGTTGATTGGAGCGGAGAGCACTTGACTCCTACGGGAAGAGAGGGAAGTGCGAGACCCCACAGGCGAAGCCGAGGAGGCTCGCAACCCTCCCCGAGGAAAGCAAGTGCTCGCAGCGGAAATCAACGGGCAGAATTCATAAACAAAAACAACAACCTATGTGAAATGAGCCTTTTGAGTCTATTAAAAATAGTATTTCAATAAAGAGTTTATAATTTTGTAAAAATTCTGTTAATAATATTGATTTTTTCGAAATTTGCGACTATGCTTTACTTAAAGAATATAAAATAAAATGTCATTTCAATATGCGAAATGTAAAATCTTTACCTCTTACAGCCTGGAAAGAAGGATGAATACTATGAACCAGAGTGTAACAAAAGCATTAAAATTACTTTCTCTTTTTTCCGAAGAAAAGCGGGAGATCTCCCTTCAAGAAATTTATGAAATGACTGGAATGCCAAAGGCTACTGCTTTTCGTCTGCTTGCTTCACTTGAAGAGGGGGGATTTATCCGCAAAATAAAGTACTCAGAACATGATATACGCTACCGTCTGGGCCTCAAGCTTCTCGAACTGGGGAATCTTGTTAGTGAGGACTTAGAACTTCGTCAGGCTGCTTATGAGCATATGAAAGCTTTGAGCAAAGAAATCAATGAAGTCGTCCACCTTTCAGTATGCGAGGGAGAAGAGGCCATTTACATTGAAAAGGTAGAAAGCAGCCAGGCCATAAGACTTTATACGAGAGTTGGCAAAAGATTTCCTTTATTCGTTGGTTCAGGACCCAAGCTTTTACTGGCTTACCTCCCAAAAACGAGGCAACAAGAAATTATCAGCCGTATGAAGTTTGAAGAATTCACACCACATACGATCACTAATGAAAAGAAGCTATACCAGGAACTTGACACGATAAGACGGCAAGGTTATGCAGTGAGTTTAGGTGAGCAGGATCCTGATACAGTGGGCTTTTCCTTTCCTATTCGGGATTTCTCCGGAGAGGTAGTCGGAGCTCTTGGCGTAACGGGTCCAAGCATGAGGTTCTCAGATGGAAGAAGAGGTGAAATTCTTCAAAAAACACAAAAAGCCGCTCAGGCTATTTCCGAGGACTTAGGTTTTAGGGGATATTTGTGAATAGGACAGTCATTGTTTAATTAAATATTTTCATATACTGAAATGTTATTCCGGTATGTGAAAAGATAATAGAAATTGCTGTTTTCAAAGTTTGTTGCTTTTACCGGCAAACTTAGTTTATATAACTGAGTTGATTGTAGCGGAGGGCACTTGACTCCTGCGGGAAGAGAGGGAAGTGTGAGACCCCACAGGCGAAGCCGAGGAGGCTCACTGATATCTTAATAGGTTACCAATTGAAAGGTGGAGTTATTAATGGTTAAAATGACGAGTGCCCAGGCTATTGTTGAATGTATGAAGCGAGAAAATGTCAAGCATGTATTTTGTGTACCCGGGGAAAGCTACCTGCCATTAATGGATGCAATCTATGACGAAAAAGATATCGAGTTAATCTCAAATCGTCATGAAGGTGGAGCCTCATTCATGGCTGAGGGTTATGGAAAAACATCGAATAAGCCTGCAGTTGTGATGGCAACCCGCGGAGTTGGTGCAGCCAATCTTTCCATAGGAATTCATACAGCTTTCCAGGATTCTACTCCCATGGTGGTTTTTCTTGGGCAGGTTCATACTAAATTTCGAGGGCGCGAAGGATTTCAGGAAATGGAGCTAGATCGTTTTCTCGAGCAGGTAACCAAATGGGGAGTGGAAATTCGAGATCCGGAACGGACACCTGAGCTTGTTCAGAGGGCATTTCGGATAGCACAGACAGGACGCCCCGGACCTGTAGTTGTTTCATTGCCAGAGGACGTTTTGCCTAAGGTGGCTGACATGAAATTCGCAGCTGGCACTCTGATTCCGAAACCAGCACTTTCAAAAGAACAAACCAAAGAGATTTTATCTCATTTAAAAAAGGCAGAACGTCCGGTCATCATTGCCGGAGGAGGGGTAAAATTATCTGATGGGGAAGAAGCATTGCAGTCTTTTAGTGAAAAAACAAACATTCCGGTTGTCGCTTCATTCAGGAGGCATGATGTACTGCCGAATGACCATCCAATGTATTGCGGCCAATTAGGCTTAGGTACACCACTGTCCCAGATTGATACAGTTCGCAAAGCAGATGTGATACTGGCTGTTGGAACCAGGCTTTCTGAAGTAACCACACAGGATTATTCCTTAATAAAACCCGAACAAACATTAGTACACATTGATATTGAAGCAAATGTCCTGGGTAAAGTTTACCCTCCAACACTCGGGCTTGTTGCTGATGCTAAAACAGCCTTGGACTCACTGAATAAGGAAGTGGAGAAGTGGGGCTCTTCCTGCTGGTCGGCATGGAGCAAAGATCGAAGAGAGGTATTTATTCAATCATCGCGAATGGATGAGATTGAGGAAGCGCCTTGGTCAATCGGGTATAAAGAGGTCATCCAGATGTTTAATGAACTTTGTCCAAAAGAAGCGATTATCACGAATGATGCAGGAAACTTTGCCACATGGCTGCAAAATTTTCATACCTTTACGGGTGAAAAATCTTATGCTGCTCCTACATCAGGTGCAATGGGATACGGACTTCCTGCAGGAGTTGGAGCAAAGATTGCAGATCCTGAGCGGCCGGTGGTTGTTTTTGCGGGAGATGGAGGGTTTATGATGACCCTGCAGGAGATCGAAACGGCAGTGCGAAATAAAATACCTGTCATTGTCCTTTTATTTAATAACTCCTCTTATGGAACCATTCGGATGCATCAGGAAAGAGTTTATCCTGATCGTGTGATCGGAACCGAACTTTCAGATGTCAACTATACGAAGCTGGCTGAAGCCATGGGGGCCAGTGGCGTTACTGCAGATTCAGCCGCAGCTTTCCGTTCAGCTTTTAAGGAAGCTCTTAGAGAAAATGAACGGCCAACCATTATAGAAATGAAAATGAATCCAAAACAGGTTTCAATAGGAATGAAAATATAGAACTTTTGCGGCTGCCCCATCAAATGGGACAGCCGCTTTTTTATGAAAAGCGTAATTCCCAATAGTTATCCACTTTCATTATTTACTATTTACTAATGCTAAGGGGAGAAAAAAAGCTAAAGTGATTAATTTTCCTTCATTTCCAAAAAACTTTTGTGAACCAGTCTTTAAGAGTTGGAATCAAAAATTGTTTGAGGTATTTCTCTAAACTGATATATATTTCTTCGATTTACTCTGTTAAAGGTTACTATGATTTTCTTGTTCAACTGACGGTTGTTAATTGAAGAGCATTGAAACATTATTGGCTTTGAAACACTCTGAGTGGTTTTTCAATCTTTCATTGCTCCTGCCTCTCTGGAAATCATTGCACCTTGTCCTTCGCTTACATCTTTTTGAATTTCTTGTTTTACTTTTTGTGCATCAGTTCCGGAAAATTGTGGTTTCATAATAGAACCGAAATTCTCTTTAGCTTGTTGATCCTGTTGCATACAAATCCTCCTCAATTTATTGTTTTACCAATCATATTATTTACAAAAAAACACTCGGAATATCCGGAGGGTTCGAGCGGATTTCACCTAAAGGGAGAGGTTTATGGAAAAGTTTTATTAAGAAACAGCATCAGACCCAAAAAACTGAATATCATTAAAGAGAAATTGACCCAAAAAAGAAAAACAGTTTCATTAACATTATCTTAAGAATGATTTTTAAATATAGTATTTAATTAGTCTCAACAAAAAAATTTAAACCTTGTCTCTTTTACGTGCAGAGGCAAGGTTTAATTATTTAGGCAGCTAGGAATTTTTTAATCCAAATAGTATATGTTTCATTACATCAAGTGTTTCTTCTACAAGGTCATATCCACCATTGTCATGAAGGCACCAGTCACATAAAGAGCCTCTGACTTTCCGAATGACTTAATCAGTGATTCGATCGGGGGTTTGTCCCTTTTTAATCAGCTTAATTTTGCTACAATTTTTCCTTTAACTCGGCGGGTCGCCAGTTCAGCTAATGCTGCTGGCACTTCTTCTAATGCAACAACTTTCTCTACAAGAGCATGTAGTTTGCCCTCTTGAAGAAGTGAAAGCATATGATTTCCCATTTCTGAGAGTTTTCGCTGTTCATTTACATTACCGGACTGATGTACGCTTCCAAGAGCTATTTGGTGAAAGGATAGGGGATGTGCAAATGAAATCGCATCATTCACATTAGGAGGTCCTGCAATAAACGCAATTTGTCCATTAAAAGCAAGAGCCTTCAATGACTTGTCAGCATTCTCGCGTCCTACTGTATCCAGGACCAAATCTACACCCAGCCCATTAGTGACTTCCAAAGCTTTTTCTGCAAAGTCTTCTTCGCGGTAGTCGATTGCATAATCGGCTCCTAAGCTTTTAACATATTTGTGGTTATTATAAGAAGCCGTTGTTAAAACTGTTAGCCCGGCATTTTTCGCTAACTGAATAGCAAAACCGCCAACTCCGCCAGCTCCGGCATGAACTAAAATCGTTTGCCCTTTGGAAGCATTCATTTTATGAAATAGGGCTTGGTATGCAGTATAGCCAGCACATGGAAGTGCAGCAGCATCTTCAAAAGAAACTCCTTCAGGAATCAGGGATACTGTATGAGCTGTTGTCACACCATATTCAGCAAATCCGCCTCTTTTTGTTAAATCACTGTGGTAAACAACTCTGTCCCCAACCCTGATATTCGTGACATTTGCGCCTAATTCTTCAACTACCCCAGCTGAATCCAGCCCCAGAACATGAGGGTAGGTCCAATTTGGATTTCCTCCGTTTCCTGTTTTATAGTCTACAGGGTTTAAGGCAGTGGATTTAATTTTGACCAAGACTTCACCTTCAGCAGGAGTCGGTTTTTCTAGATTGCCTACTTTCATTTCAAATACTTTTGCTTTCCCTTCCAGCAATAATGCCTTCATGATGGACTCTCCTTTTTAATAAGCACCTTGTGAATAAGTTAACTCATAACTATGTGTATAAATTTCGATTAAATTACCGAATGGGTCTTCGCAATACACCATTTTATAAGGCTTTTCATTTGGATAATATTCACGAATTGGCATGCGCTTCTTACCTCCGTGAGCCACAATTTTTTCAACAAGCCCTTCAATATCAGGATCCTGTACACAAAAATGAAAAATTCCCGTTTTCCAAAATTCAAAGTTATTTTCTGGAGTCTCGTTTGCTGGAAATTCAAATATTTCCACACCAACTTTATCAGATGTAGCTAAGTGAGCGATTTTAAATTTTCCCCATCCCTTTCCAAATACATCAGTGCACATTTGTCCAATAGGGCTTTCGTCTTCTATAATTTCAGATGGTTCCATGATTACATACCATCCTAATACTTCTGTATAAAACTCGACAGCCTTCTTTACATTCGGTACAGATAATCCAATATGTGAAAATGAACGAGGATATGTTTTAGTCATTTTGATCTTCTCCTTTTTATTAAATGGTCTTTTTCAGTATAATAATGACAGGTTGTAAATAAAAGACGGCACTTTCATGTAACCAGGTACCCTTGCAGTAACCGCAATTTATGTATACTTAACTATTATGACCATATTAAATTCCTTTAAAATGGAGGATGAACGTTGAAAACGACAAAATACAATGTGCCTGTTGAAGCAACTCTTGAAGTGATCGGTGGAAAATGGAAAGTTGTCATACTGTGCTTGTTAAAAGAAGGAGAAAAACGCTTCAGTGAACTTCAGCGAGCCATGCCTGCCATTACCAAAAAAATGCTTTCTCAGCAGCTGCGGGAATTAGAGAAAGACGGAATCATTAATCGGAAAGTCTACGGTGAAGTTCCACCTAAAGTGGAATATTCACTTAGTGAAGAAGGAGAGAGTTTACGAGAAATTTTAAACTTGATGTGTGCATGGGGAGACAGAAGAATGGGGAATCAGCCGGATTGCAGTTGATTTAGAAGGTTGCCTTTAAATATTCTAATGGGGACTTTCTTAAAAAGCAGTTCGTTTACACTAAGTCTTTTTATAAGAAATAACATTAATAAAAATTGACTATCAGGATTAATCATGTTAATTTGTACATGCAAATGAATAAAAGGAATGATTACATGAATGAAGAGGAACAGGTATTAATTCATTGTCTTTACTTTACAGCAAGCCGGTTTGCCCGTAACATTACAAAATTAGCTGAAAACACATTTGATTTTGGTGACCTTGCACCTTCATATCTTTATATGATTATGATTGTGAAGTTCCATCCGGAAATCACACAGAAGGAACTGTGTCACAAGTTATCTATTGCACCTTCCACAAGTACAAGGTTTATTGATAAACTTGAGAAATTAAAACTGGTTACTAGAAAAATGGATGGAAAACAGACACTAATCTCTTTAACTGTTGATGGAGAAAAAGTGTACCAGCAGTTTCGGGTTTCATTAAAAGAACTGTTTACCAGTTATTCCGCAGTCTTAGGACCGGAGTTCAGTAAAGATTTAAGTAAAATGCTTCACGAAGCGAGCAATAAGTTAGAAAGAGACATGTAATTTTTTTACCCATTCATTTGCATATACAAATAACTTAGGAGGAAGTTGCTATGTCAGAAAAGATATTGCTAATTGTAGGTGCTGGACCAGGGATTAGCTTAAATACAGCAAAAAAATTCGGAAAAGAAGGATTTAAAGTTGCCCTGATTTCCCGCAGTAAGGATTCATTAGAGAAATATGAAAATGAACTTAAAAATGATGGGATACCAGCAAAAGGATTTCCAGGGGATGTCTCTTCAGTAGAATCTTTAAAAACAGCCATTGATAAAGTAATTAATACTTACGGAAAAATTGATGTGCTTTTATTTAATGCTGCTGCAGGAAGACCAGGCAAACCAACCACCTTAAGCGTTGATCAATTAGTGGAAGATTTTAAAGTCAGTGTAGCTGGAGCTCTTACAAGCGTAAAAGAAGTGATTCCCTATATGCAAAATGGAACCATTTTGTTAACAGGCGGCGGGTTTGCCCTTTATCCATATGCTGACTATGCTTCATTAGCGATTGGAAAAGCAGGTATTCGCAATCTAGCATATAGCTTGAATCAAGAACTTAGCCCAAAAGGGATTTATGTTGGGACTTTAACTATCAAAGGCTTTGTTAATGAGGGAACTTACTTCTCATCAGAAAATATTGCTGAAACCTTTTATCACATGTATGAAAACCGAAAAGATGTAGAAGTTACTTTTGAAGAAAAATAAATTATTTTTACCCTATCATTTGTATATACAAATATAAAGGAGAAGAAATCATGAAAACTATAGTTATTGTTGCACATCCCAATTTAGCAACTTCAGTCATCAACAAAACATGGAAGGAGCGGTTGATCCAAGAAACCGATATTACTGTTCATGATCTATATGCCAAATATCCTGATGGGAATATTGATGTAGCTTATGAACAACAATTACTGCTCGATCACGACCGGATTGTTTTTCAATTCCCATTCTACTGGTACAGCAGTCCTTCTTTATTAAAGGAGTGGCAGGATGTTGTTCTTACTTACGGTTGGGCATATGGATCGGAAGGAACAAAATTGCGCGGCAAAGAATTTATGTTAGCCATTTCAACAGGCGGACCTGCAGAAGCCTATCAAGCTGGTGGATACAATCAATTTAGCATGAGCGAATTAACCAAACCATTCCACGCAACAGCTAACTTGACCGGTATGCGTTTCTTGCCCATTTTTACGAAGCAGGGAGTACGCTTCTTAACGAACGAACAAGTCCTTGAAAGTGCTGAAGAGCTGGTACTTCATCTGAAAAATAACTATTAGGAGAAAAGAGTTCTTGTCATTCTTTTTTCATCAGCACCAATATTTTTAATTAAACAAATTAAATTAATGGTTGAACTTATAGAGGAGGTAAAATGGCTTCCTGCTTATGCAGATATCACATGATAAGCAGGATCAGAACATTTATATATAGGTGAAAAAATGAAAAATGTCAACCTTAAGGAGTAAGAGGCTAGTCAAAGAAAAAATACAATCAAAAAGCGAAGACATTCCAGAAGAATGTGATCACGCAAGGAAATGAAACTGTGTACATAGAATTGAATGAAGTGGATTAGTGAAACGCCGTATGCGGTGAAAGTCCCATGTACGGGCGATAACCCAAACCCTTACCTATCTATTATAAGAAGGCCATCGAAATGTGATGGTCTTTTTATATGTTTTAAAACACCAACTTAACATTATAAAATCCTATTTTGTAAAAATCATACGGAATGTATTAGAAAAAGCGATTTATTTTTGTTCAATTCAACCATAGTGATTCACCTACAAAACCAGTAAATTATAAATATGGAATAATAATTTTAAGAATATATAAAAATTAATAAGGTTAGGCGGTGACTTCGTGCATTTTCAATCGGATAGAATTGGTCAAATTCCTCCCTATTTATTTGCAGAGATTAATAAAAAAAAGGAAAAACTTAAGGAAGCAGGGGTAGATATTATTGATTTGGGCATTGGTGATCCTGATTTGCCGACCCCTGGTCATATTATTGAAAAGTTTGTTGAGGAAGCTCAAAAACCTGGAAATTTAAAGTATCCCAGTTTTGTAGGCTGTATGGAATTTAGACAGGCTGTGGCAGAATTTTACTGGAGGCAGTATCAAGTCAAGCTCGATCCTGAAACGGAAGTGCTGGCCTTAATTGGTTCTAAAGAGGGGATTGCTCATATCGTTCCAACCCTCATTGATCCCGGTGAGTATGTGCTCGTCCCAGATCCAAGCTATCCGGTTTACCGGATGGCCGCGCTTTTGGCGAATGGGCGCTATCATAATATGCCAATGACAAAAGAAACTGATTTCAAGCCTGATTTCCATGCTATTCCTGAAGACATCCTGAGGCAGTCAAAGCTTATGTTTTTGAACTACCCAGGAAACCCTACTTCAGCTACAGTTGGTATTGAATTTTTCCAAGAAGCTGTAGCATTTGCCCAACAGCACCAAATTCCGATTGCCCATGACTCAGCCTATAATATGGTTACCTTTGATTCCTACAAGGCCCCCAGTATCCTGGAAGTGGACGGCGCGAAGGAAATCGCTGTAGAGTTCGGTTCTCTTTCAAAAACCTATAACATGACAGGTTTCAGAATTGGATATGTGGTTGGCAACAAGAGTATTATTAAAGCGCTTTCCGTTTATAAAAGCAATACTGACACGGGTCAATTTACTCCCACCCAGAAAGCTGCAGCGTTTGCCTTAAACAGTGACCAAAGCTGCATTGCCAGACACAACGAAATCTATAAGCAGCGCATGGCTGCCATGCTGGAAGGCCTTAGAAAAATTGGGGTTGAAGTCGAGCCGCCCAAAGGGAGCTTTTTCATATGGGCACCTGTGCCAGGCGGATACACTTCCACAGCCTTTGTAACAAGTGTCATGGAGCAGACTGGTGTGATTCTTACTCCAGGAAATGCTTTCGGGCCATCGGGAGAAGGATATTTCCGTGTGTCTCTCTCAGTTCCTAATGAGAGATTATATGAAGCTGTAAATAGAATAAAAGAAAAACTAAAAATTGTTATAGGTTAAATAAATTGTTAATGGAGGGCTATTAAATGAAAAAGGTTTTAAATTTTATTAACGGTGAATGGTGCGAATCCTCAACTGGAAAATATGTTTCTGTTCTAAATCCGGCAACTGGCGAAGTCCTTGCTGAAGTAACCCAATCCTCTAAAGAGGAGGTTGACAGAGCAGTTGAAGCAGCAAAAGCTGCGCAGAAGTCCTGGCGGTTAGTGCCTGCTCCAGAACGGGCCGAAATCCTCTATGAGGTTGCTTTTCTATTAAAGCAAAGAAAAGAAGAGCTGGCACAGATCCTAACAAGTGAAATGGGAAAAGTCATTGACGAAGGCCGGGGAGAAGTGCAGGAAGCCATCGATATGGCCTATTACATGGCGGGGGAAGGCCGCAGAATGTTTGGGGATACTGTCCCGTCTGAGCTCCGCAATAAATTTGCCATGAGCGTCCGGGTTCCGGTTGGGGTTGCAGGATTGATCACCCCTTGGAACTTTCCGATTGCCATTGCATCCTGGAAGTCGCTTCCTGCTCTGGTAACCGGGAATGCGATCGTGTGGAAGCCTGCAACAGAAACGCCAATCCTTGCTGCTGAGTTTGTAAAGATTTATGAAGAGGCTGGGCTTCCTAAAGGACTTATTAATCTTGTCCACGGTTCGGGAAGCGTTGTCGGAAATGCGATGGTCGAGCATCCGGGCATCGATATAATCTCATTTACAGGTTCCAATGAAGTAGGGAAGGATATCAACGGGAAAGCAGGTGCTCTTCTAAAGAGAACCTCGCTTGAAATGGGCGGTAAAAATGCCATCACCGTATTGGAGGATGCGGATGTTGATCTTGCAGTAGAAGGGATTCTTTGGGGGGCTTTTGGAACGAGCGGGCAAAGATGTACGGCAACAAGCCGTGTCCTTGTCCATGTGGATGTAAAGGAAGAATTGGAAGGAAAGCTTCTAGATCGGATAGGAGAATTAAAGCTTGGCAATGGTTTGGATGAAACGGTAAAAGTAGGACCAGTCATCAACCGTTCCTCCCTTGAGAGAATTGATGAGTATGTAAAAATTGGCCAGGAAGAAGGAGCAAAACTGCTTGCAGGCGGTAAAATCGCTGCTGGAGAAGGATTAGAGAACGGGAATTTCTACATGCCTACCATTTTTACAGATGTAAAACCGGATATGAGAATTGCGATGGAAGAAATCTTTGGGCCAGTTGTTTCGATCATTCCCATTCAAACTATGGAAGAAGCCATTGAAATTAATAACAAAGTAGAATTTGGGCTTTCCAGTGCCATCTATACAAAAGATGTCAATCAGGCCTTCGAAGCCATGAGGGATTTGGATACTGGAATTGTCTATGTGAATGCAGGAACAACTGGAGCAGAAATCCACCTGCCATTTGGGGGAACAAAAGGAACCGGCAATGGCCATCGAGATTCTGGGGTAGCGTCATTGGATGTATATACAGAATGGAAGTCCATTTATGTAGATTACAGCGGAAAATTGCAGAGAGCGCAAATTGATAATTATTAATAAAGTTTACATGCTTTTATCCAAAAGGGTTAAAAAGCACCAGGATGAAAACTTAGTAGCTTGAATCATAGTCTAAAAAAAATGCAACACTCGTTATAAGAATGATATGCTCCCCTTTATGCAGACAGATTGAGAACAAAAATCTGCCTGCTTGGAGGGGAGTTTCTTTATGCTTGGCAAAGATACACTGAAAAATGAAAAATACAGAATTGTATTGGTATATAAAATAAAGAAACTTTCTGTAAGGGCAATTGCTTCATAAGAAATTATCTGAATGGATCGGTAAATACGAACGGTTTGGTCTCAGTGGCCTTAAGAAGCTTCCTGGGTGGAACGCATATATATAAAGCTGGCCTTATGCTGATAGGTTTTAGCACAACATGTGCACTTTTCATAAAAAATTTCATCTTCTCTAGGTCAAATGCCAAGTCAAATCTTGTCCCAATAAATAAATTATATTAGGTAGGAAAGGAGGATGAAAACCATATGTTGAGTAATTTTTACGGCAGTGATACTAATATTAACCAACTCGTTCGAAAAGAAGTTGAAGAAGCACTTAAAGGCTTAGTAATAAATATTGATTTTAAACCACAAATAAATGTAATTAATGATACACAACGTGAAGTGGCTATTGGGGAACAAGGAGTTGGTGCTGGTGAAAATACCAATATTGGCATTGTAGGTGCAAATGGCTCATCTGCAGCTGGTGAAAATCCAGAAGCAGCAAGTGTCGGGGATGATGGTACAGCTCAAACCACTTGATTACTGTCCAGGTAATTTTAGGATTTAACCAAAATGTTTTTCAATAATATGAAAGAAAGGGATGGGTATTTTATGTGTAATGAGAAAAAGAATTCATGCGGCTGTGTCAATATCGTAAACGACACAACACGCGAGGTGGCAATTGGAAAGTGCGGAGTGGCTGCAGGCGAATTTGCAAATGTAGCTATAGTTGGCAAGAATGGTGCAGCAGCAGCCGGAGAAAATCCAAATGCAGCAAATGTAGGAGAAGATGGAACCGCTAAAACTGATGGCGCCCTATGTGCGCAGTCAACTTCAAGAGGCAATAAAGCTTCTCAGTCAAATGATTAATATTTATTCAAAGTTTAAAAAAGGACAAATGATCTTAGCAGATTTATGAATCCATTGAGACAATCGCATCTATAGCAATCTGAAAAGGACGGGCTATACCTACCTTTTTTATAATATCCTCTCTAATTCACCCAGATAACATGAACTCAACCATTATGCCTCGTAAAGGCAGCCGCCCCTCACAATAACAGGGGAGGCTCCATATCACCTTTTGAAATTTGTCCTCTTCATTAGCTAAAGAAATCAATCATATGCTCATGGATTTAGCACATATTCTCATACCGTTTTCCTTATGAATGTAAATAGCTGTGTCAAATCTTGTCCGAATTAATAGTTATTAGGAAGGAAGGATGGTGAAGGTAAATGCTTAGTAATTTTTACGGCACCAATCATAATAAAGATTGGAATGCGTCGGTAATTTGTGAGGAGAAGGAAAAGAAAAAGGTGAAAAATGCAGCTTGCAGCTGTAATAATATCGTAAATGACACAGCACGCGAGGTAGCAATTGGAAAGTGCGGAGTGGCAGCAGGGGAATTTGCAAGTGTCGCTATAGTTGGTAAAGATGGCGCTGCAGCGGCTGGAGAAAATCCAAACGCAGCAAATGTAGGAGAAGATGGAACCGCTAAAACTGACGGTGTTCTAGGTGATCAGTCATCTTAGGGTGAATAAAGCCACCAGACATATCTATCAATAAGTTTAAACAGGACAAGGGATTAGCAGAATGCCTCTTCTATTGTGATACCATCTTTACAATTTGAAAGGGAGGGGCTTAGCCTTCCCTTTTTATATTTTTTGGCATTTATCGTTTTTTAAAAACGCTGCTGAACTATTATGGCAAGAAGCTTTCCTCCGTTTTGTCCATTTTCAAAGACTCCTGAGTTTCGCTATTCCCTGAACTTTTTATTGCAAAGTATAAAAGCATGCAGTGGTCAAATCGTGAAATATCCAATTTCGTGAGTTCATTGATTTTTTCCATACGGTATACCAGGGAGTTTCGGTGGAGAAACAAGATCCGTGCCGTTTCGCTCATGTTCATGTTGCAGCTGCAATAAGCCATAAAAGTTTGCGCAAGTGTCGGGTAATTCACATGATTGATAAAATCATGCAGTTTTTCCTTTAGCGTGTCTTTTACATACTGATTTAATCCATTTCCTGCAAGCTCAAAAATGATATTCCAATCATTATAATGGAATACCCTTGGAGATTTGCTGATTTTTTTTCCGGCTGTTAATGCTTTTAAGGCAGCTTGATAGGAATCCTTTATTCCGTGTATTCCATTATTGGCACTTCCAATCGAAATACTTGCGGAGCAGCTATTTTCCGTCTTTAAATATTGTAACAGCCTATGAATCTTGTGGTCCATCCTTTTCATGAAGAGCTCATGCGCTTCTTCCTTATCGATTGCTTTAATTAAGATAAATTGATCTAGTGTTAAGGGGGATAGGATATCTTCCGGATTATCAATTAAATAGTATTGCAGTATTTCGGAAATGTTATTTTGCAGGAAGTGCCATGAATATTTATCTGGCATTTGGACCTCCATTTCCAATGAATGACTGGATTCTATTTCAAAATTTATTTCTATTAAAAAGCAGATCCTGCTATGAGAAGAATCAAGATGGTATCCGAGCATTTTTGCATATCTTACACAGTATTCCAAATCCTCGGGTTTCTGGGAGTTTAGTAGGTAACGAAACAGGTTGTCAAGCGTCTTTGATTCAAGCGCACTCATTTCCTTCTTCAGGTATTCGTGGCACATTAATTCTACATGGCTTTTCACGAGCTGCGCATATTTTTGAACTTCCGCAGGCTTTCCGACAATCCCAAGGACTCCAATTGGTTCGTGGTTAATAATGATAGGAGAAGCAACTCCAGGCAAAACATTATGTAGACTTTTTACCTCATCTAACTCATAGGAAATGGTTTTCTTCCGTTTTACTACTTCGAGGGAGGCCGGATGAAAACTCCCTAATCGGCTGATATCACTTGAACCAATAATAAAGCCTTTATTGTCACTGATACTGATTGGGTATTCGATAATTTTTGAGGTATTCTCAACAATTAATTGAGAAATATCTTTTAAAAAGCCCAAAATGATAACCCCTTTACCCGATATTTTATTGATTATTAATAGTTTCTCCCTGAAGTGTAAAATCCCTTGTTAAAATAAACAATTAAAAATTTTCAAAATATTCTTTTTCTGTGTAAAATGCACATAGCATCCCGGCATTCAAATGAGTAACATTATGAATATAGAAACCAACATAGGAAGGAAGGGAAGCAAATGTCAATCCAGGCAGATATTATCATTATTGGCGGCGGAGTCATTGGTTCGAGTATTGCTTATCATTTATTAAAAGATGGGTTTACAGGCAAGATTATTGTTTTTGAAAAAGACGGGCTGTACGAATTTGCTTCTACTCCAAGAAGTGCCGGGGGATTCAGGCAGCTATATACAACCGTCGTCAATATGCAGCTAAGTAAATACAGCCTGCAAATATATAAAAATTTTTCCCAGGATATGGAAATCGATGGTGAAGCCGTTGAGATCGACTTTAAGCAAAGAGGGTACCTGTTTTTAGCTACTGAAGAAATGATGCCCCGCTTTGAAAAACATTTAATGCTTCAGAATGAAAACGGGATTAATTCTCAGCTTTTAGAAGGCGAGAAACTGTTAAGCATCATACCCGAGTTGAATATTGGCGATCTTGCAGGAGGGTTATTCTGCAGTGAAAGCGGATACTTAGATCCTTACTCTGTTATGCTGGGGTATGTGAAGAATGCTAAAAAACTTGGAGCGGAGTATATATATGATGAAGTGGAAAGCCTTATGACAGAGCAGGATCAAGTAAAGGGAATCAGGCTTTTGAATGGACGGGAATATCATGCTCCTGTTGTGGTGAATTGTGCTGGTGCCTGGGCCTCTATATTGGGGGGAAAAGCAGGTTTGCCGCTTCCTGTTGTACCACTCCCAAGACAAATCTTTCAATTTGATATAAAGAAACCTTTAGAAAATTATCTTCCATTAACAATGGATCCGACAGGGGTCTATTTCCGCCATGAAGGTGAAAAATTCATATCAGGATATGCAGAAGAAATTGAGCCTGGAATTAATTTTAAATGGCGAAGATCAGCTTTTGAAGAACATATTTGGCCAGTGCTTGCCAATCGGATTAAAAACTTCGAACATGCGAAAATCGAAAGAGGCTGGTCAGGTTTGTATGATTTCAACACAAAAGATCATAATGCGATCCTGGGAGAATATCCAACCATGAAGGGCTATTATGTAGCTTTTGGCTTCAGCGGCCATGGAATGCAGCAAGCCCCCGCTGTGGGCAAATGTCTATCTGAACTGATTCGGACCGGCAAATACGAAACGCTGGATTTAAGTCCATTAAGAGTGGAGCGTTTTGCTGAGAGGGACCTTATTATTGAAGATGCTATTTACTGAAAAAAACACCTTCGTAAGGGGATGGGCTCTTAACGAAGGTGGCTCTTGAAGTAACAGAGGGTTTACCCTCTATGATCTTATTTCCTCATAGCATTGGATGGCTGTAAACAGGAGCATGCAATGTTCGAAACTGCTTGTGTTCAAGGAAGTAATTTCACTTATTTTTTCAAGCCTGTAAATGATCGTATTTCGGTGGATAAACATATTCCTTGATGCTTCGCTTAAATTCATATTGTACTTGCAAAAGCCGAGAAAGGTAGAAGCTAAAACCTCATAATTGTCCTGCTCTATTAAGGGCGATACCATTTTTAATAGTTTCTTCTTATAGTCTTGAGCAAGTTCCCTCGGCAAAAGACTTAACATCGCTTCCCGCTCATTATATAAATGGATATTGGATTGGTCCTGAAATCCCAGCCCTATGCTCATGGCTTTCATGGCGTTTTGGTAGGAATCACAATATCCGCTTGGGCCATTTTGCACATCTCCCACACCCATTTTTGCTGAAACACTGTATTTAGCCTCCAGGAATGAATTGATTTTTGCCAGTTTCCCATCCAATTTTTCCAGTAAAGCAGGGAAAGACTGAGGAAAGGGCATGGATTTAAAAATAATGAACCGTTTAAAATCAAGAAAAGAAACAATATCATTACCATTATCCTGGAAGATTAACTTTAGGAAACTTAAAACCTCTCTTTGAAAATACTGAAAAGAAAGGTCATCGAAAAGGTTCCGTTCTCCCGATGCGGGATTGGCGATATCTATGATGATACACACCCGATCTGTCTGCATATCGAACTCCAGCCATTTTGAGTATTGAAATATATGCTCTTTTTCTTCCTGTGTTGATTCCTTATAGTGTATAAGCTGATGGACCAGCATTTCTGCCATTTTCTCTTTAAGTTCCGCCATTTCTTTTCGAAAGGCATCCTGGCACATCATCTCGACCTGATTTTTAACAAGCTGCACGTATTTTTCTACCTCTGTGGGATTTCCGACAATTCCCAGAACACCGATGACTTTGTTATTAAACTTTAAGGGAGCGGACACCCCAGGGAGGACTTTTTTATCCATTTCCTTCTTGCAATAGACCGTCGAGTTTTTTTGAATAACCTCAAGGGAAGGGCGATGGAAAATACCGATTCTGCTTTGATCGGTAGAGCCGATGATATACCCTTCATTATCCGTAATGCTAATCGGGTATTGTAAAATCTCACTGGTTTTTTCAACAATGTCTTGGGCGATATTTTCAAGGATTTTCATTTTTGATTTTCCTTTCTTCTTGTGTTCAAGACCCATTAACGAATATGTAAATTATTTTTAGGATACCAAATGAGGTTCCAGTTCCTCTAATGATAATTTTAAAAATTCAAAAAATTATAATGTGTAATCATAAGTTTACACCTTTTTTTTTGATTGTCTACTAACATCATGAAGATGTGATTCTTAGGGTGAAGAGGAAGAGGGCTTTCTGTAATTCTTTATTATTCCAAAGGGAAAATAAGAAAAATATCCTTTTTGCAATTAAATGAATACCCAATCTATCATTAGAATATAGAGTAAAAAGAACTGAAGGCTTTTTTAAATCCGCAGTTCTTTAGATAAAAAAACTAAAAATTAATTTTGAAGAATCCTTAATTTTGTTTAATTTAAACATATTATTCAGAATATTTTTAATTTAAAATTACTTTATCAACACTCATTATAGTGTTTATGTATATGGATTTTTAAATAGGGAGGGAATGTCTTTGAAGGAAGTGCGAGTCAGCAATACGTTAAGTGAAGCACATACATTGCCAGCATGGCTTTATACAGATCCAAAGGTTCTTGAAGCGGAGAAAAGAGAGATTTTTTGCAAGACATGGCAATATGTCGGGCACTTGAGCCAGATTAGCAATCCAGGCGACTATTTTACAACAGAAGTGGCTGACCGTCCAATCATCATCAGCCGCGGTCAGGACGGAGATATTCGGGCGTTTTATAATGTTTGTTCTCATCGGGCATCAAAGCTTGCAGAGGGAGAGGGCAATAAGCCGGTTTTTACATGCCCTTATCATGCATGGACCTACCGGACAGATGGGTCTTTGCTTAAAGCGCCGAATATGAAAGGCTGCGATCATTTTGACCATCAGGATTTTTGCTTAAAAACTATTAAACTTGAAATGATTCATTCCTTCATATTTGTAAACCTGAATCCGGATGCAATTTCTATGAAGGTGCAGTATCCTGATCTTTTCCAGCATGTTGCAAAATATGACTTAGGAAGCCTAAAAAGGGTACGCGTAAAAGAAACCATTTGCCAATCAAATTGGAAGATAGGGATCGATAATTATCTTGAGTGTGACCATTGTTCCATTGTACATAAGACACTAGTTTCCAAGCTTGACATGAAACAATATGAGATGTCCATGTACGATTATTACTCCTATCAAGGGACACCCTTAAAGGGAAAAAAGCTGGACTTCATGCTGGGACAAGGCGGAAGGTATTATTGGCTTTATCCAAATACATGGTTTTCATTCGATCCAGGGCCAGCCAATCTTTCTATTCACCAATCCATACCCATTGACCACAAGACCACAAAGTATGTCTATACCACGTTTTTCCTGACCGATGAGATTACGGAAGAAGAACAAGAGCTTATGGCAATGGATGAGCTTGTTAGAAAAGAAGATCTCGATATTTGTGAAATGGTTCAAAAGGGTATAGAGACTGGCGCTTATTCACAAGGAAGATTTTCACTGACAGAAAATCTCGTTCATCATTTCCATTTACTTATTCAAAGGGACCTTGAAAAGGTAATACGATTACCTCAGGACACAGTCACAGCCATTGATTAAAAACCTTTACACATTAAATTGTAAGCGCTTACGGGTTGTATTCATTTTTAAATGGAAGGCAGGGTGAAATGAATGGGTCAAACAAAATTAAAAAGGCAAATGAAAAGCCGCCATCTATTTATGATGTCCTTAGGCGGAATTATTGGCACTGGATTATTTCTTGGTTCGGGGTATGCAATCGGTGAAGCTGGTCCAGCGGGTGCCATTCTAGCTTACCTTGTTGGCGGCTTGCTCATGTATTTAGCAATGGTCTGTTTAGGAGAATTATCCGTTGTGATGCCTGTTTCAGGTTCCTTTCAGGCGCATGCAACCAAGTTCATAGGTCCCGCAACAGGCTTTGTCATCGGCTGGGTTTATTGGTTAAGCTGGGCTATGTATGTCGGGCTTGAGTTTGTTGCTGCAGGATTACTAATGAAGAGGTGGTTTCCGGATGTTCAAACATGGATTTGGTGTGCAATCTTTATAGCCCTCCTGTTTTCGATAAATTCCCTTACAACAAAAGCCTTTGCTGAAACGGAGTATTGGTTTGCGGGAATTAAGGTTCTCACTGTTATCCTTTTCATCATTATCGGGTTAGGAGCTATTTTTGGAGGTATATCCATGGAAAACACACCTGCTCCTTATGTATCCAATTTCTTCGGTGACGGACTATTTCCTGCAGGGATTGTTGGTGTTTTCATTTCGATGATGTCCGTAATCTATGCGTTTCAAGGATCCGAAATTATGGGTGTGGCCGCTGGAGAAACGGAAGAACCGGAAAAGAATATCCCAAAAGCGATTCGCACCATCGTTTTCCGAATCCTGTTATTTTATGTTTTAGCCATCTTTGTTTTATCAGCAATTGTTCCTTGGCAGGAAGCGGGGGTTCTGGAGAGTCCGTTTGTAACTGTTTTTGATATGGTAGGTATTCCATACGCAGCCGATATTATGAACTTTGTCATTTTGACAGCGATCCTCTCTGTCGGCAACACTGGGCTTTATGCCTGTACGAGAATCATGTACTCTCTGTCTGAAACCGGAATGGCACCAAAAGTCTTTGGAAAGCTGAATAAACGCGGTGTTCCTTCATATGCCCTTTTAGTGACACTTGGCTTTGCTTTATTATCTCTTCTAACTAGTTATGTAGCAGCAGATACATTATTTGTAGTTCTGCTCGCCGTCAGCGGCATTGGCGGAACACTTACATGGTTAGCAATCGCCGCTGCACAAATCGGATTCCGCAGACAATATACCAAAAATGGCGGGAAAGTGGAGGATTTAAAATATAGAGTTCCGTTATATCCTTTTGTTCCGATTTTATGTATTGCTATGTGCGTGCTCATATTCGCAGTTATGGCTTTTGATCCGACGCAGAGATCATCGCTATATTGGGGCTTTGGCTTCATTGGCCTATGCTATGTCTATTATTACTTCATGTATACACGCAAGAACATCACCTTGCCTATTAATACTGAGAGTGCAGCAAACCCTGCTGTGGGTGATGAAATCTAACGGAAAGCGAGTGCCAGGAGAGGAAACCACCAGGCAAATTTAAAAGAGCAAAAAAACTGCAGTACACTTTACGGGTGCTGCAGTTTCTTTAATGAAACAGAAGGGGGACTTACAATGGAGAATAAGCAAAATTATGATGTCATAATTGTGGGAGCCGGGTTTTCTGGATTGACAGCTGCGAGGGAATTAAGGCTGTTAGGCAATAAAGTATTAGTATTGGAGGCTCGTGACAGGATTGGAGGCCGGACATGGGTGGATCGTCGTTTAGGAACAGAGCTCGAAATGGGAGGAACGTATGTACATTGGCATCAGCCGCATGTGTGGGCGGAAATTACCAGATACGGCCTTGAGCTTGCCTCCGGACCCAAAACCGAAAAAGTATATTGGATTGCTGATGGAAAAACTTATTCATCACCAGCAGCGGAGTTTAAAGATAGGCTAAGAAGTACGGTTGAAAAACTAATGAGAGAAAGCAATAAACATATGCCTATGCCATTTGAACCTCTGAAAACTCAAAGTTTTCGTGAGTTGGACAACGTTTCTGCAGAACAATTTTTGCGGAATTTCGGTTTAACAAAAGAGGAATATGACGTTTTACATGGCTGGATTGCATCGGATTTCTGCGGTGATCCAGCTGAAGGGGCCGTAACGCAAATCTTTCGCTGGTGGGCCTTCTCACAAGGAAATTGGGATACCCATAGTGCAATGGTTTCGAGTTACCGTTTAAAACAGGGGACCCGGAAATTAATAGAAGCAATTGCTGAAGACAGCGCTGCAGACATAAGGTTATCGACTATTGTTGGGCGGATTGAGCATGAAGAAGGGGCTGCAAAAGTTTTTACTGCAGAAGGGGAATGTTTTACTGCAAAGGCGGTAATGGTAACCGTACCCTTGACAACTCTTAATCATATTCATTTCGAGCCTCCGCTTTCTGCAGCCAAGCAGGAATCTTCTAAGCTGGGACAAACATCAAAAGGTGTTAAAGTTTGGGCTAAAGTAAAAGGGGAATTAGAACCGTTCGATGCATTAGCACCTGGCAGCTACCCCTTAAATTCAGTGCATTTAGATCGATATGTTGATGGCGAAAGCATCCTGGTTGGTTTTGGGCCAATTGCGGAAAGACTGGATTCTAATGACAGGGCAGCCGTAGAAGACGCTTTGAAATGCTGGATTCCTGACATACAAGTCATTGAAAGCACAGGCCATGATTGGGTGAATGACGAGTTTTCAAAGGAAACGTGGCCTATGCTGAAACCTCAGCAGTTAACCACCTATCAGAATGAGTGGAACACCCCTGAAGATTCGGTGTTTTTAGCAGGAACTACTTATGCAAATGGCTGGGCTGGCTTTATTGACGGCGCGATTGAAAACGGAATAACCGTAAGCAGGAACGTGCATCATTATTTATTGAAACATGATTATGTAAAGGCAGAATAACTAAAAGAAGGTGCCAGGTGAACCATCAAAAGCTTGATGGAACCTGGCACCTTTTTGGTTTGCATTTTACTTATCGTCGTAGTCTGTCGTTAAGGTTCTATACACCATATAGGAGAAGCCTCCCCAGAATAAACCCAAGGTTAGGACCATCATAATTATTGAGGAAGCAGACATTATAATTCCTCCTTGATATCTGTATTTGAAGGCAGTGTCAACTCTTGATCATTGAGTCCTTCTTCCTTCACAGAGCTTCGTAATTTGTTATTAAATCGAAGGAGCAAAAAGGCAAGCAGGAAAGCAATTCCGAGCTGAAGCACAATTGTTCCGACATTGAATTCTTCGAACGGCTTCCACCAAGTGTCCGGATACCATGTCACACCTTGGTATAGCCACCATCCAGTCACTATGACAAATAAGGAGGGGATAAAATATTTAATAGAATAAACCCACCACTTGTTCACTTTAATGAAGCTGACTTCATTTATTTCATCTCGCATATTTTCCACACCGTACTTAATCGCGGCGAATGCATATAAGAAACAAGAAAGCAGCAGGCCTACTCCCCAAACCCAGTCCTGATTATTGAATACCTTCATATTTAAAGCTGAAGGGATACCGCCAATAAATATTAAAGCAACGGTAAGCACGATTGCTTTGTTTCTGCGAATTCCATAATCTGATAGGTTTCTTGTGATTAGTTCTACCATTGCCACTAATGAAGTAAAGGCAGCAAAAGCCAAGGCTCCAAAAAAGGCGATTCCAAAGATGTAAGTCTGCGGCATGACATTTAGCAGCTCTACCATATAAATAAAGGTTAGACCCGTATTCCCGGAACTTGTTGCTTGAGTAATATATTCTTGTGAAGGTGCCAGAGCAAAGATAGCTGGTATGATCGTTAAACCTGCAAGCAATTCGACAGAGTTGTTTCCGAGTCCAGCTGTTAATGAATTTTGAGCAATATCATCACGTTTCTTTGTGTAAATGGCATAGGTAGCATACAACCCCCAACCGGCGCCAACTGACCAGGCAGACTGCGATAATGCTTGAAGCCAAGTTGAGGCTTTTCCTAAATATTCCCACTGTGGTGTAAACATATAAGAAAGTCCTTCCATTGCACCAGGCAGGGTAACGGAACGGATAGCTGTAAAGATAAGCAAGAGGAATAAAAGCGGAAGGAAAAGTTTTGACATTCTTTCAATACCCTTTGTAACCCCGATAAATACAACAACACCACAAAGTGCGGCGGCAATAAAATGATAGATGACAGGTTCCGCTGAATGGCCAACAAAATTTTCCCACTGAGCAGCAGAATCAATTTTTTCTGTAAAAGTTCCTTGTAAAGCTAAGATGAAATATTTAAAAGTCCAGCCTACTACAACAGAATAGTAAAAAGTAATTCCTGCTAAAACGATGGTGATAATGGGACCGAACCAGGCAAATTTTTTGCCGATAAACTCTCCGAAGGATCCCATTGTTCCCATCCTGGTTTTTCTTCCAATAAACACTTCAACCATAATGAGCGGCAATGACCATAGGAACAAAAATACTGCCCAGCCAATTAAGAAAGAACCGCCGCCATGCTCAGCAACCATCCGCGGGAACCTCCAAATATTGCCTGTACCAACAGCCATCCCCATTGCAGCTAAAATAAATCCAATCCTTGATCCCCAAACTACTTGGTTATCCTTCAAATAAACCAACCCCTTTGTTATCAAGCCTTTTCAATCATAGGATCTAATCTGGATAGGGCACATGTTAGAATATATCGAACACGAACGGAAAGTGTTTTTCAGATATTCCTCCTTATCTCCAAAATATTATTCGATATATTTTAAAAATTCTGTATTTTAAATATATTCTTTTTGGAATCCTATATCTATGTGCATTTTTCACAAAAAATACAGATAAACGCTAAGACTATTAGAGTATTTTTACCATATTGAGGAGTAGGGTTATTTTTATCTTTGTTATTTAATTGTAAAAAGACACAAAAATTTTTTTCTAAATGAATGGATTATCATATATTTTACACATTTAATTCAGAAAATTTTTACTATATAATGATTTCAATATGATTCCTTATTGGGTAAGAGTTCATGATACTCGGCTATTGGAAAATATCTATTTAAATCTGCAATAAGGCGGGGAATGAAATGACGAAAGCGATGGTTATTGGCGGAGGAATTATTGGCCTTGCAAGCGCTTTTTTTCTTAGGAAAAAGGGCATGGAGGTTGTATTAATTGACAAAGGAGAGCCTGGTGCCGAATGTTCCAGCGGAAATATGGGATGGGTTTGCCCCAGTTTATCGGACCCGGTTCCTGCTCCGGGTTTGGTGAAGACAAGTCTTAAGTGGATGTTAAAGCGCGATAGCCCTCTCTATATTAAACCCTCAATCGTACCGTCCTTGTCCCCTTGGCTTTTGCAATTTTGGAAGTTTTGCAGTGAAGATGCCTACCAAAAAGGGTATAAGGCCGGTTTGGAATTGAGCAGGAATACCTTAAGATTGTTCGATGAGTTAGAACAGGAAAGCGGGCTTGAGTTTGAAAGTCATCGGAAAGGCCTGCTTTTTGTATTTTTAAAAGAAAGCTATATAGAAGAAAAGCTGGATGCATACCGGATTGTTGAAGAGTTTGGGCTGCCGGCACCGGCTGCAAAATCGAAAAATGAAGTTTTACAAATGGAACCTGCACTATCTGATGCTGTGGCAGGTGGAATCTATCTCTCTGCTGAGCGTCATGTTCGCCCCGAATCGCTAACTGGCGCACTAACAGACTGGCTTGTTGCGAATGGGACTGAAATCCTGTCCCGAACAGAAGTTAAGGGCTTAATTCGGGAAGGTGATCAGATCGTTGGTGCCAGCATCGGAGAGAAAACAATTGAAGGGGATCATTTTCTTGTTACTGCGGGTGCTTGGACGGGTCAGATTTTAAACCAAGCAGGAATACCAATCCCCATGACTGCAGGAAAAGGGTACAGCCTGACTATATCTTCTCCATCCATTCAGTTTCAGCAGCCTCTATACCTTGGAGATTCAAGGGTGACAATCAGTCCGTTTGATCATTCTGTTAGAATTGGAGGAACAATGGAATTGTCGGGGTTAAATTCCGACCTTGACCAGAGAAGAATCGATAGTTTGAGAAGCTCTGCTGCCCAGTATTTACGGTCTCCGATTCATGGAAAAGAGAGGGCTTGGTGCGGTATGAGGCCTATGACACCGGATGGCTTGCCCGTTATGGGTATTGTTCCTTCATTTTCGAATTTATTCATTGCATCCGGCCATGCTATGAGCGGAATATCTATGGCTCTTTCAACAGGCAGTGTCATGTCTGATTTAATAGCAAGCGGTAAATCTGATATCAATCTATCTCCTTTTGCACCAGACCGATTCAAAACACAACGTTCAAGTAATAAGGTGAGTAAAGTTACAGTATAGCAGGGGAATATTTATAAATAACGAGATTAATATGAAATGCCGTCAATCGGACGATTCCTATAGAGTCCTCATCTAAATAACCAGATTGCATTTGTTGAAGTTCACTAAGCGTGTTGGGAGTGGGACCATTGTTGATGTTAAATGAGGAAATGATTAAAGAGCTGTATTCAATGAAAGATTGTATAGAAGATGTTGAGAAAGCATTTGGATATGGGTATGGCAATAAAACGCAGACACCGATAAGAATGTCCGTTCCACATGAAAAATTTAAAGCGGAAACGTTATATATGCCATCCTATATTGAGCCGGAAAATTATACAGCTATTAAAGTTGTAAGCATTTTTCCGCACAATGCAAAAGAAGGCAGACCAGTTCTTCAAGGTGTGATTTTACTGACAGATGCCAACACTGGTGAACATGTTGCTGTTATGAATGCCAGCTGCTTAACGGTATTAAGAACAGGTGCGTCCAGCGGTGTAGCCACTAAATATTTAGCTCGAAAAGACTCCAAAACCTGTACGCTTTTAGGGTGTGGTGCCCAAGCCATCGGGCAAATACAAGCAGTAATGGCGGTTGCTGATCTGGAACATATCATATTGTTTAATCGGACAATAAAGAAGGCCGAAGCATTCAAAAATGAGCTCCTTTCTTTATATCCGGAATGGAGAGGAACCATTTCTATACAAGCAGATCCTAATATCGCAGTTAGCAAAGCAGACATTGTGATTTGCAGTACGAAGAGTTCAACTCCACTCTTTGATGGTTCTTTCCTAAAAGAAGGGACACATATAAATGCAATTGGCTCCTATCAGCCGCATATGCAGGAGGTTGACGTTCTAACACTTATGCGGAGCAATAAAATTGTGGTCGATACGATGGAAGGGGCTCTTCACGAAGCGGGCGATTTCCTTGTTCCACACAATGAGGGCTTATGGAGTACCGATTCCATTTACGGTGAAATCGGTGAAATTATTTGTGGAGAGATAGCCGGGCGGGGTGGGCCAGGCGAAATCACCTTATACAAATCGGTTGGCATCGGCTATCTCGATACCATGGTTGCTTCGGCAGTTTATAAAAAAGCCATTAGTGAGGGGAGAGGAGAGAACTTTACGCTTTGAAATCGGATTTCTTTCCGAAAGAACCTCCCCTGAAATTAAGTTAAATCAAGGGAGTCCCTTCCGTAGGCATAAGCTGGCTTTATTCCCTCAGCCGATCCGGCAATCCCTGGATCGATGACACCACAACATCGAGTTTGGCTTCGATTCTGTTCAGCAGAAAAAGCGTGACAACGATTGGGAAGCCAAGTTCGCTGATTAATGTGACCATCTGTTCCATGATGTCTGCTCCTTTCTGGGTGCCAGGCACCCTATAATACATTTATAAAAGAGGCCGGTTCAGAAAGAAACCGGCCTCTTCGGATTATACTAATTCATATTCGGTTACATTGCGCTCAAGCAATCTGGCTCCTTGTGCCTGAACAAAGTCACCGCCATTGCCATCAAAGGCATTGGCTGCAATAATTTGGTCCATAGCTGCCTTGACAGCAATTGGATCAATTGGCTCCTTTGGGTTATCAATCGTTAATTTGGACGGCTTTCCCATATCGGAAAGGAAAGTCAATTCTAACGTTTTCGCCATTCTATTTCACCTCCCCTGCAAGTTTAAGATTGTAATAGAAAAGATTAGCCTACGATATCGAAGCTGTCATTTTTATTAATTGCTGCCAACGGGTAGTTAGATAGTGAAGCAACAGCTTGTCCCACCGTATAGAGCTGGTCAGGTGAAGCTGATTGCTTTAGGCTGCTGTAGGTTTTTGACTTATGAATAGGTTTCCCTTTTTCATCCAGACCCGTTTCAAAAACCAGGCGAAGCTTCGTATCGATGATATTTGCTTGTGCCATGTTGTTCACCTCCTTTCACTTTCTATATACGTTTTGGCGGGCAATATGGACAGGGTGATTTTAAAAGATTTAAGAAATGCATGTTAGAACAGTAAGTCTTCCAATCTTCCGCCTTTAAAGTTGAATACTTTTAATTTATCCCGGGCTCCCTGGCGCCAGGCTTTGACAGCAGAAAGGGAGACGTGTTCTTGAACGGCAATTTCCTGTACAGTCAGGTGATTTTCGAGTGTATAAATCAACCATTTTTTCTGGTTTGCCGTCAAGGTACCGCAGATTGATAAAAGATCATGGAGAAATGTGGACGGGCTTTCATGCAGATGATCCTCTATGACTTCCCAGAATTCTTCATCGGGATATACATAGCGTTCTAAATATGCTGATTGTCTCGTTAATTCATTTTGCATTTTCCCTTTCACGTAACCGAAAGCATAGGAAATAAAATTCCCTTTTTCTGAATTGTAATTCTCCCATCCCTGCCAAAGGCTAATGAGCCCAAGCTGGTAGAATTCATCTCTGTTTTTATAAATGCTAAGGTCATTCATAATTCTATGGATCATCGGTTCATATTGTGCTGCCACTTGCTCAAAGCTTTCCAAGTTAGTATCCCTTCAGGAAAGCGCGCTCTCAAAGTATTCCCGGGTAGCTTAAACATAGCGGGATTAAGATTTTTTTGCGAATCGAAAAAAAGTCGAGTTTTGGAGAGTTTACCACCTAAACTCCTGAGTTTAGGTACCAAACTCCCCGAAAGAAGGGTCTAACTCGCCGATTTTCGGGAAAAATTCACTTTTTTTATTTTTTGTAAAAAAAGGTTAGGGAGAAGTCGTCTTGATTCCCCGCAAAGCCCATTTCGAACAGGTCTTCAAAGTAAAGTTCCTCCAGTTTTCTGTTCAAAATGCCGTAAAAGTATGCAATCGGTTTTGCAACCTTGCTGGTTTTCATTTTGCGGATCAGTTGTTTGAAAGAATGAATGGCCGTGTTAAGCACCCCGGTGCTATCTTGCTCGCGGTCGTTTCTATAAGCTGCAATTGCGGTCATTCTCCAAAACTCTTCGATTTGTTTTGCTTCTGGGAAAAAGTATTTCACAGCATCTGCGAATGATGTAGGAACTCGATCGCTAGTATAAGTGTAGTCGAGCCCGGTATCGCTACGTTTTTTATTCTTTTGATTTTTATTAGTTTTAGAAAGATTAATGGTTTTATTATGGTGGTTCATTTTTTTCTCCTCAGGTGGTTCACTCTTGGGAAAGCAATTGAAAATATATAAGTTGCTGGACTGTGAACCATTCTTTCTTTCTGTTTCACGGACTGTAAAGATACCTAACTCTGTTGCTTTTACAATCATCCTCTTAAAAGTAGAACGGGAAATTCCATTGCCGTTGTATTCCTCGTGGATTGCTTTAAGAACGGTACCGATCTTTGCATTGGACACGCCGGGAACCTTTGCTGCAAAACGAGCCAGCCTTTTTAATCCTACAAGCTCCCCCTTCGAAAACTTGTCCTTATTCACCGCAAGCCACATCTCTAAATGACTATTAAACTCCTGAAGGTTCTTAAACTGGGAAAACTGTTCAAACTGATCAACATTGCCTGATTTTAAATTCATATAAATGCACCACCCTTTCACCTTCTATATACAGTTGAGGGAAGGGAAAGGTCAGGGTGAATTTTAGGGAAATGTGTCGAAATGGTGAACGAGCGGGGTTTTCGGGATTCAAAGAGAAGCAGACCAAAGTAAAAAGAAGCTCAAAGCAACGACAATGGGGAGACAGAGGAAAAAAGGCCGTCATAAAGTTCATGACGACGTTGATGGGAAGATTGAGAAGAAAAGGTCGTCATAAAGGGTTCGTGGCGACAATTACTGGACGGGCATGTGAAAAAAAGTCGTCTAAGTTGACGATTAATAGAGCAAAAGTTTTCTTCTCAACATTCTTGACAATGATAATCATTTTCACTTAAACTGTTCTTAAGCATTGATAATCATTATCATTTATAAAAAATTGATATATTAAAAAATTTTAAAGGGATACCTTGAACAATTGAATCGGGGAGGGGTATATGACGAGCATAATCTATATTTGTGAATGGTGTGGTTTTATTGAAGAGGCTGAGGATGAAAGTTACCACTGTCACTGCCCTTGTTGCGGATTAGAAGATATCGAAGCTGTTTAGGTTAATAGTCATTAAAATACATACTTCAGATACAGGTTCACTTAATAAGATTGAAAATAGGAGAGAAGAAAATGAATGAACATTATATAGCTATAAACACATTTCAACATGATATTGATTGCTTTTGTCCGGATGCTTATCATGCATTCTCGATCACGATCCCAAAAGGAAATCTAATCGAAGTCACTCCTGAACGTAAATTTACGATGGCAAAAGGCTGGTATGTTTTTGTTGTAATTAATGAACAACATGCCTTCTATATGGCCATTGAAGATTTGGAGCAGTATATAAAGAACGAAAACATCTTATCTTCGATGGATCTAGACCTTAAAATAAACTTTCTGCAATTTAAGATCGATCAGGACCTTGAAAGAGGTGATGAATCATCTTTTGCAATCCACACTAACTTGTTAAATGAATTACGCAAGCTTAAAGTGGAACTGGCAAATCATTTAAGTACTATTACTGTGGGCTAATAGGTAGGCTCTTTTCTCAAAGATTGTTGTTTTTACTTATAAATTCAGCCCGTTGATTTCCGTTGCGGGCACTCAGCGAACCCGCGGGGAGGAGTGGAAGCCTAATCGGCTTCGCCTGTGGGCTCTCACGCTCCCTCACTTCCCGCAGGATATTGAAATTGCTTCTTTGAATAAACACCGCACGAAGGAAATGCGGTAGCACCTCCGCTACAGTCAACTTAGAGGCCAAACTAAGTTAGCTTGCCCAAAAGCAACAAACTTTACGAAAACAGCCAAAACCATAAAAACAACCAGCAGACAAAAACGCATGGATAATGATGTAATCGATGCGTTCAAATTGACCTTTATGTAACTAAATTATTGCCGAAAGAAAAAACGCTTGGATAAGACTCTTGTCTCAAGTGTTTTTTACTTTTGTCTCCAGGAATCTTTTAATCTTTGTCACTACCTCAGGATTAATATGAACTTCCATTTCTTTCACTTCCTGTGCAAGTTTCTCTTCTTCAATCCCAATATATTTATAAAACTCAACTAATGTTTGATGGGTATTTTCCAGCTGTTTTCCGATTTTTAAACCTTTTTCTGTCAAAGTCACCGTTCTGTATGGCTGGAAGTGGACAAAACTCAATTTTTTTAGTTTTACAACCATTTTTGAAGCAGACGAAACGGTCACATTAAGTGATCCAGCAATATCTGATATGGTCGCATGTCCATATTTTTTTTCAAATTTATAGATCTCAATAATATATTTTTTTATACTCTTTGGCTCCAATACAATCACCTTCATTTCAAGTATTAAAAGAGTGGCAGGGAGAGCATTTTTTAACTATTAATTGCATTAATATTTACAGAGAAGTTTGGGGAACGAGATGCATGTTCATTGAATTCAAACATATGATGAAATAATAAGATTCCGGAGGATTTTCATGTCATTGTTGCCTATTCTTTTATCATCACTTTGTACAGGCTTAGGAGCACTGCCTATTCTGTTAATAAAAAGTGTTTCCCATAAAGGGAAGGACGTTTTGCTGGCTTATACGGCAGGGATTATGGTTGCAGCGTCGGCATATGGCTTAATTCCATCTGCTATTAAGCTATCGAATCTTACTGTTCTGGTCATTGGAATTTTAATTGGAACTCTGGTTTTAACCGTGCTGGAAATTTTTATTCCGCATGTGGATTTGGACAATTCGAGACCTTCAGCAGGGAATTCAAATGTGATCATATTGTTTTTAATAGCGATGTCCCTGCATAATTTGCCGGAAGGTCTGTCAGTTGGAATAAGCAATGTAAGCAGCAGCCAGGATCTTGGCCCGCTTGTTTCTTTTGCAATAGGACTTCAGAATATACCAGACGGTTTTTTGGTGGCGTTATTTTTAGTTACACAGAATGTCAGCAGGGTAAAAGCCATTCTATTTGCAGCCCTGACAGGTATGATTGAATTATGTGCAGGATTAATAGGAGTGTTATTTGGCGGATCATTTGAACACATCATTCCTTATGGACTTGCTTTTGCGGCAGGTTCAATGCTTTTTGTGGTCTATAAAGAATTAATCCCTGAAAGCCATGGAGATGGGAATGAGAGAGCGTCGACATTGGCGTTTATTATTGGGTTTCTATCCATGGTGATTTTAACAGAATGGTTCCGATAATTCATGTAGTTCTTCTGGCATATTCTTTTTATTATGAAAATTGACACCTCTCCTAATGGAAGAGGTGTCTTTGGTTTTATACAGTTTTGTTTTTCAAATGGTTACTTAGACAAGCCTTCTTTAATCGTCTTTATATTCCATTCCATCATGGAGATATACGTATCACCGTCTTCACCCGGCTTTGCTATTGAGTCTGTGAACACTTTACCCATGATCGGAACATTGGTTTCATCGGATACGGCTTCCATGCTTCGAGCGTCAATGCTTGTTTCCAGGAATAGTCCTGTAATTCCTTTTTCATTGATAATATCTACAATTCTTGTAATTTGTTCAGGCGTTCCCTGGTTTTCCTGATTGATCTCCCAGATATATTCTGCCTGGAATCCATAGGCTTCACTGAAATATTTAAAAGCACCTTCACTTGTGACAAGAACCCGTTCATTTTCTGGAATTTCATTAAATTGTTCAACGGCCTCGTCATGCAGTTTTTGAAGCTTACCGATATATTCTTCGGCGTTTTTCTCGTAAACGTCTTTATTGTCAGGATCCACCTTGATTAGTCCATCTCTGGCATTTTCTGCGTATTTGATTCCATTTTGAATATCCAGCCATGCATGGGGATCTTCTTCGCTTTCTTTGCCCTTTGTTGTTAAGTGCATCGCCTCAACACCTTCACTCATTAGGAAGACAGGAGCATCTTCTCCGTCTTTGCCGGCAGTTTCCATCAGGTTATCAAACCATGAGTTACCGGCTTCCAGATTTAAGCCGTTGTAAAAAACAGCATCAGCATCAGTCGTTTTTTGCACATCTTCAGGGAGCGGGTCATATTCGTGCGGGTTGGAACCAATGGGTGCTAAACTATGAATCTCAACTAAATCTCCGCCTACATTTTTAACGATGTCATACACAATCGAGTAGGTAGTAACAACTTGAACTTTCCCATCTTCGCTGGCAGAAGTGCTGCTGCTTTTTTCACCGCTGCACGCTGACAATAAAAACATGGAGAGAAGGGATGCTGCTAATAAAAGAAATCCTTTTCTTACCATTTCTTTTTCCCCCTTAGTATTTTTGATTTTATTAAATTAAACTAATGAAGCTCTTTTCTTCTTTACTTTCAGCGTCTTCCAGATCAATCCATGCTTAGGAGAGAATAAGAAAACGAGAACGAAAATAGCTGTCGCCGCCATGACAATGGTTGCTCCTGAAGCTAAGTTGTACGTGAAGCTGAAGTAAAGTCCCACGATGGATGAAACTACACCAATGCCTGCCGCGAGAAAAATCATGACCCATAGACGCTCTGTCAGCAAATAGGCAGCGGCAGCAGGGGTAATTAACATGGCAACAACCAAAATAATTCCAACGGTCTGCAGGGAGGCGACGGTTACCATTGTCAAAAGGGTCATGAGGAAATAATGTATTAAACGTACTGGCAGGCCATATGCTGCTCCCATCGTTTCATCAAACGATGTAACCAGTAATTCTTTGTAAAAGAGATAAACAGCCGCTAAAACAATAACGCCAATCCCCAATGTGATCCACATATCTGAAGACCTTACAGCCAGCACATTTCCAAATAAAATATGGTATAAGTCAGTGCTGCTTTTTAACATCGTAATAATAATAATTCCTGAAGCAAATGCCGCTGTAAACATGATCCCGATAGAGGTATCATGCTTTATACGGCTGTTCTGGGATACAAATCCAATGGCAATCGCCGTTAAAACTCCACTAAAAACGGCCCCAAAAAAGAAGTTAATACCCAGCATATAGGAGATGGCGACACCTGGCAGTACTGCATGTGAGATTGCATCCCCCATGAGAGCCATTCCTCTGAGGATGATGAAGCATCCAATGACTCCACAGATAATTCCAACCATTATCGAGGTTAATAATGCTTTTTGCAGAAATCCATACTGCATTACCGCTTCAATAAAAGCCATTATAACGACACCCCAATCTCATTCATAAACGCAAATTGCCCTTTGTAAGCTTTTTCGATGACCTCAGGCTTGAATACTTCATCGACCGTACCGAAACAGATTAGTTCTTTGTTAAGTAAGATTAGCTGATGAAAATAGTCATTCGCTTTACTTAGATCATGATGAACCACAATAACCGTTTTTCCTTGCCTGCAAAGTTCTTTTAAAATGGTAACAATGGTTTCTTCACTGGAAACATCAACTCCCACAAAAGGCTCATCGAGGAAAAACAGATCTGCTTGTTGGGCAAGTGCTCTAGCAAGAAAGACACGCTGCTGCTGTCCGCCAGATAATTCTCCAATTTGCCTCTTGCTGAATTCTTGCATTCCTACCCGCTGAAGACATTCCAGCGCCCATTCTTTATCTTTTTTCTTTGGGCGGCGAAACAGTTTTAAGTGTGGATAAGTTCCCAGGAGAACCGCATCAAGTACGGTGATTGGAAAATCCCAATCTATGTCATTTCGCTGTGGAACATAGGCGATTCTTTTGCGCACTTCTTTGATCGTTCTACCCATCACTTTTACATCGCCTTTATCCTTTGGGATGAGATTCAGCATGGCTTTTAAAAAAGTCGATTTTCCTGCACCGTTTGGCCCGATAATGCCCACCAAATTACCAGTATCAACGGACAGGCTTACTCCTTTTACAGCTTCATTTCCATAATAGGAAACATGCAAATCTTGTATGGAGATAGCTGGACCCTTCATTTTTCTTCTCTCCTTTATTTTTCCATTTTTTCAGGCGGTCATTTTAATTGCGTATAATCAAGTAATCGTCCTTTGGACAAGTTTTATAGACTAATAAAAAAGTTTTGCCTTAATGCAAATTATATGCGATTGATAAACAATGTCAACACTGAAAAGTTATTTTTTTAATTGACTGAATTTTAAATGGGCTTATTTTGAGCTGGGAGAAGGAATGGACATACCTTTTTAAAGGAGTTGGGAGGGAAGAAAGAAAATTTAGATGCACCATTTTCTAGCTTCGATTCGTTTGATGGTAAAATTAGGAGGGCTGGCAGTTTTTTAAGGAAGATAGTTATAAATATTTTTAGTGCTTTTCCATCTTGGAAGAATCGCCCAAGCTGCTTAATATAACGGCTAAAGCGAGTCCATTGCTTAATCGGCATTGAAGAGCAAGTATAATTGCATTACATTAAAGGCCAGTTTTATGTTAATTTGTAAAAATATGAAACTTTTTACCCTTTTTGTTCGTTTATTTAATAGAAGAGGGGCAGGTGTGAAGGATGAATGATGTTATAACCGCCCTTTTGGTTATGATTGTTTCTTACTCAATGGGCAGCATAACAGGGGCTTATTATGTGGTGAAATTCTTTTTAAAAGACGATATTCGGTATATGGGGAGCGGGAATGTCGGGGCTACCAATGCCGGAAGAGCCTTGGGAAAGAAGGGGTTTTTGCTTTCTTTGGCGATCGATGCCTGTAAAGTTTGGGTAGCTTTATTATTTACTAATCTTTTGGCTGGCGGCAGTGATGTCTTTTTAATTCTCAGTTCGCTGTTCGTGCTATTAGGACATCTATTTCCCTTACAGCTGCGCTTTCATGGAGGTAAAGGGGTAGTCGCTTATTTGGCTGCTGCGTTATTTCTCGAGCCGATCGCAATTCTCATAATGGGGATCACAATGGGAGTTACCTATATGGTTTTAAGAAAATATACTCTAGCAGGCTTTATTTCTATGGCAGCCATTCCATTGACTGCCTGGATGACTGGGGACTCATTCATTGTCCCAGCCGGGCTATTGCTTCTGCTTTTGATTGTTTTCATTTCACATACTCATTTTTTCTCCCGCCAACCCCAATCATAGGAGGTAAACCGTGAAGAGCATCATCTATAAAATTGCATTCGAACAGGATGAATTTAAACAAATCCATGAGTTAAACTATCAAACGTTTGTAGAAGAAATTCCTCAGCATCAGGGAAACCCGGATCAGCATTTGATAGATAAATTCCATGATGAAAATACATATGTAATTGCAAAGGCTGGCGAAGAGCTCATAGGAATGATCGCTATTCGGGCTAAACGGCCTTTTTCCCTCGACTATAAACTTGAGAATCTGGAAGACTATCTGCCCCTTAAAGGCGTGCCATGTGAAGTGAGATTGCTTTCAGTTAAAAAGCAATACCGAAGCACACGTGTTTTTTTTCAGCTGTGTGAAAAGCTTGTAGCGTATTGCCTGGAAAAAAATTATACAATGGCACTTATCTCGGGTACTGTCAGGCAGCTGAAATTGTATAGGCGGATCGGCTTTTTGCCTTTTGGGCCGTTAACTGGAGAGGAAGATGCTCAGTTTCAGCCTATGTATTTGACAAAAGAGAATTTTGTACGTTCCACCAAGGTGTTTGAACGGCTTATGGACAAAAAAACAAAGCCCGCAAGATACCACTCTTTTCTGCCAGGACCTGTACCCATTCATCCGAAAGTAAAAAGAGGTTTTTCAGAAGATGCCATTTCTCACCGAAGCGAAGATTTTATTTATAGCTTAAAAAATCTGCGTTACCGATTATGTGGGATGACTGGGTCTGCGTTTGCTGAAGTGATCGTCGGGACTGGGACACTAGCCAATGACCTTGTTGCCGCACAGCTAAAAGGCGACGGTCTGATCCTTGCCAATGGGGAATTTGGCTACCGTTTGATTGATCATGCCAAAAGGTTTCAGCTCTCTTTTCACACGATTGAAAAAGAGTGGAATGAACCGATTACGCTGCATGAGATCGATCTGGAAATAAGAAAAAACCCTACAATCAAATGGATCTGGACTGTGCACTGTGAAACCTCCACAGGTTATCTGTATGACATTCATGCTATTCAGGAATTGTGCGAACAAAATAGTATCGAGCTTTGTGTGGATGCGTGCAGCACAGCAGGCACTGTTCCGTTGGATCTTAAAAACATATACTTTGCATCGGCCGTAAGCGGAAAAGGGCTTGGATCCTACCCGGGGCTGGCCATTGTGTTCCATCGGGAAAAAATTAAGCAAAATCATGCTGTTCCAAGGTACCTGGATTTAAAAATGTATGAAAACCACGAAAGCATTCCATATACTCATTCATCCAACCTGATTTCGGCTCTAAATGAGAGCATAAATTTAGTTGATTATGAAAAAACGAGAAAGCTTGCTAAAAAGGTAAGGTGCAAATTGAAAGAAACCGGTTTTGAACTGCTCGGCGATGACTCTTATTCACCTGGCATCCTAACCATCCAATTACCTATGAATCGATCAAGCAGGAACTTTGGTGACCGATGCAAACAAAAGGGTATTTTATTAAGCTATGAAAGCGGGTACCTTCTTGAACGAAATTGGGTCCAGGTCGCACTTATGGGACAACAGGGAGAAGAAGAGGTTATGGAAGCTCTCGATGTGTTAAGCAAAACTTTAACAAAACACAAGGAAAATCGGTATGAATATGTTTAAAAAGTTTTCACCAATTTGGTTTGCAGTCATGTTCATTTGGGTCAAAACAGTGCTTGTGTCCTTTATCGGATTTAACTTAAGTGCTGAAAATTGGCTTGATGCTTTATTTATGATTTTTAGTCCCATTGGTACAATCATGGTCATTCTGGGCATGGGTTTCTATTTCAAGAAAAAGATCAAGCCAGCTGCTATTTTTCTAACAATGGTTATCCTGACCGGCATTCTATATGGAGACTTGCTTTACTACCGGTTTTATACTGATTTTGTAACCGTTCCGATTCTTTTTCAATTTAAAAATGTGGGCGGGCTCGGGCCGAGTACGCTTGAACTCATCAGTCCCTGGGATCTTCTTTTATTTGCTGACCTTATCTTATTCCTGCTGATTTCAAAGAAAGAGAATGTAAAACCGATTACTGTTTCAAACAGGGTGAAAAAAGTTTACGCAGGGGTCGCGGCTATTTTAGTTGCAGGAACAGTTGGTTTAGGAATGATCAAGGTTCCTCATCTATTCTCAGAGTCTTATAATCGCCAGCAGCTGGTTAAGAATATCGGATTATATCAATATCATCTCTTCGATATAGGAGTGGCCGCTTCCCAGCCGCTAAATCGAGCTTTTGCAACTGCCTCGGATGCTGAAGCTTCTGCAGAATATGTGGAAGCTAAAGAGGAAAAGACCTCTGATTACTTTGGTGCGGCGAAGGGCATGAACGTCGTTCTTATTAGTATGGAGTCAACGCAGAACTTTGTCATCAACGAGAAGGCAGGTGGGCAAGAGATTACTCCATTCCTTAATTCGCTGATTAAAGAGAGCTTTTATTTCAGCAATGTATATGACCAGACTGCACAGGGCAAGACCTCCGATTCGGAATTCATGATTGATACAGGACTCTATCCATTATCGAGCGGCTCGGCATTTGTCAGGAAAACAGATAATACATATAAAAGCTTGCCGGAGATTTTATCTGCTGAGAACAATTATTATGCAGCCGTCTTCCATGGGAATGACGCTTCCTTTTGGAACCGGGAGTCCATGTACGAATCTCTTGGCTATGACCGTTATTTTTCTAAAGCCGATTATTGGGTCACCAATGAGAATTCTGTGAACTATGGAATTAAGGATATCCCATTTTTCCAGCAGTCCTTACCTTATTTAGAGGAGATACAGAAGCCTTTTTATGCAAGATTTATCACATTGACCAACCACTTCCCATTTTTGCTGGAGGAAAAAGATCAATTCATTTATGAAGCGAACACAAGTGAAATGGTGGTCAATCGCTATGTGACAACCGTCAGATACCAGGATGAAGCCATTAAGACCTTTTTTCAGGAATTAAAAGACAAAGGACTCTACGATAATACGATGTTTGTTTTATACGGGGACCATTACGGGATTTCAGATAAATACGAACATGGCGTGCTGGAACTGCTGAATCAGGAAGATACGCTGGTTAATCGGATGAAGCTGCAAAGTGTGCCAGTCATTATCCATGTACCCGGGGTGGAAGGCAATACCTTTTCCAATATTGGTGGAGAAGTTGATATAAGAGCAACGGTACTCCACCTCCTTGGAATCGAACCGGAGGAAAACTTCAGCTTTGCACATAACCTGTTCACACGCGACCCCAATCATCCAGTCGTGTTTCGGGATGGAAGCTTTATTGCGGCCGATTATCTTTATAAAGCGGGAAGATGCTTTAGACAAGATAATGAAGAAGAAGTGGATATACATGAATGTGAACCTTCTATGGAAATCGTCAGAAAAGAATTGGGGTTGTCGGATGATATTGTGAATGGGGATTTGCTGCGGTTTTTGGAATGAAGAGAAGCTAGCAACTTTTTGATACCTTGAAGCATCTTGAAAAATATGCATAAGTCTTTTGAAAAGATGGAAAAGAAATTTAAGAAACTGCAAGAAGCAGATGCTAAATTTGCAGAAAATATGGCGGAAATCGAAGCGAAAACTGGTCAAATCTCAACAGAAGAAGCTGACCGTGAAAAGGCTAAGCTGGAAGAAGAGTTAGATAAAAAGGCAGCAAAAATTGAGGAAGAAGAAGGTAAAGAATAAAGCGATAGAATGCAGGGTGCTCCGATTATTGGGAGCACCCTCTTATTTTGAAGAATTATTTTCGAAGCAGGATTTACCAGGAGATAATGGGTTCATCACTTTTACATAAAACATTCTCTTAATCAAAATGAAGCTTCTCATGGATTCTATAACAAACCAATTCATTAGTATTCTTGTCCACTCCTTTTTTGTAGGACGAGCATATCTTAAAAGTATAAGGGGCAAGGAGGTGAGAGGGATGTCGAGCAGAAGAAGATTTGATAACGATAACAATGATGTAGCAGGTGTATTTGATCGTGATAGAAGAAGAGTTCTTGATGTGGATGAAGTGCTGATCCGTGCAGATAGGGTTATCGTTGTCGAGAATGAGAGAAAACGCCGCCGTAGAAGCGATCGTGACAATGTTCAAGGAGCTTTTGATCGCGATAATAGACGCAGAAATAGATGTTGTTGGTTTTAAGCTAGCAACCAAATAAACCTTTATGACTTAGACTGTTGAGAGTGATTTTTCAACAGTCTATTTTATATTTTAGGAGAGAGAGCAGGAGATGTTGGTGCAAGAAGGACAGTTTACTGCCATTGTAAAAGACCGCGGGCAATCACACTGGATTCCGGGTCCATGCTATTAAAAATTGCCTGTTCCGATGTGCAGATAGCATGAGGGAACAGGCAATGTTTTTTGCATTTGCTGCGTTATTTTCATTAGTAGTTCTCTATTATTTCAGGTATCGTAACAAACTCGTAACCCTGTGCTCGCAGATAGTCAATCATTTCAGGAAGAGCCTCAATCATTCCATCAAGCTTTCTGCCATCTTTGAAATTATGCAGTAAGACGATTCCACCTGATGCTGCTCGCGGTTTGACCCTGGATAAGATCTCATTGGCAGAGGCTCCACTCCAATCATTCGAGTCAATCGTCCATGAAATTGAGCGGTACCCATGCTGATTTAGTGTTTCAATTTGATTTTCATTTATTGCTCCATATGGAGGTCTAAATAAGTCCACTTGGACCCCTGTCACTTTCTTTATTTCATCTGTTGTCGTTTGAACCGTTTGAATGAATTGTGCATCCGACAAGGTTCTTACGTCAGGATGATACCAAGTGTGATTACCAAGGGCATGGCCTTCAGCATGAATCTGTTTGAGTAAATGAGGATATGCTCTGACTTGCTGTCCCATGACAAAGAAGGTAGCCTTAACGTTTTTAGCTTTTAAGATCTCCAGGATTTGCGGAGTATAAACATCCTCCGGTCCATCATCAAATGTCAGGGCAATGACTTTTTTGCTGCTATCGCCCATATAGATCATACCCTTATAAGGTTTTTCAGGGATGTTCAAAATTTGTCCCGGATAAATCTGATTAGGATCCTTTATTTGCGGGTTTGCTTGTATCAGCTGAGTTATTGAGACCCCAAGCTTTACAGAAATTTTATAAAAAGTATCACCCCACACTACCTGGTAGGACCCTTTTTCAGGAATATCCAAAGCTTGTCCTACACTTAGCATAGTAGAGGTTAACTTGTTATGATTGACCAATTTATCAACTGTCATCCCATTCTTTGTAGCAATTTTCCAAAGCGTATCGCCGGACTGAACGGTATAGGATGCAGCTTGTGCAAAGTTTCCAAATGATAGAATAGAAATGAAAAGTGCTGTTATAAAACCGATCCACTTTTTCTTCATCATTCCACCTCCTTACTTATAATTGCTCTGTTATTATAAAGGCTAGATTGATAACATTAAATCCTAAAATATTGGAAAAACCTATGCTGGGGTGTCGGTGCAGGCCAGTGGGGGTGAAGTTTGGAAAAAGCTAATATTGATTTTTAAAGAGTGGGCAAGTGGGGTGTTTGATGATTGGCGGCCATCCGCTACTGTTATTAAAATATTTTACTTATATAGCTATTCTTTAAAGAAGTTTTCAATTATCATTACATTATTAATCTATTTAAGGTGGTATGGATATGAAGGAGCGATCCAGAAGAACTGGGTTATTTCTTGTTATAGCAGGAGCCACTTTTTGGGGTGTTGGGGGCACTGTAGCGCAGAAGCTGTTCCAGCAATTTGGGATCGATGTCAACTGGCTTGTTACGGTCCGGCTGCTATTTGCCGGTGTTATGCTTTTAGCCGTACAATACTTATTAAAAGACCGGTCACAAGTATTTGGTGTTTGGAAAAATAGAAGGGTTGCTTTTCAGCTGGTGGTTTTTGGATTGCTCGGCATGCTGGCTGTTCAATACACATATATGGCATCCATCCACCATGGGAATGCGGCTGTTGCTACGCTTTTGCAATATTTGGCTCCAGCTATGATTATTATTTACTTGGTGTTACGGAAGCAGACGGTATTTACACGGCGCGATTTCGTGACGGTTTCGCTTGCTTTAGCAGGATCCTTTTTTCTGCTGACTAATGGTTCTGTTTCTCAGCTTTCAGTCCCTGCTCCAGCGATTGTATGGGGAGTTTTATCCGGAGCAGCCTTAGCATTTTATACGCTATATGCCGTTCCATTATTAAAGCAATACGATTCACTGGTGGTTGTCGGCTGGGCAATGGTGATCGGCGGATTCTCTTTAGGTTTTATCCATCCCCCTTGGAAAATGGACTTCTCCAGCTTAACGGCTGAAGCTTATCTTTATTTGGTGTTTGTCATTGTATTCGGAACCATGCTTGCTTTCTGGTTTTATATCGAAAGCTTGCAGAGTCTTACACCAACCGAAACAAGCCTATTAAGCAGTATGGAACCTTTGGCTGCCGTATTTACAACCGTCATTTGGCTTAAAGAACCGTTTGGAAGCTTCCAATGGGTTGGTACAGCGTGTATATTTGGTATGATCTTACTGTTGGCTTTAAATAAAAAATCTACCTCGAAAACGAAAGATCCTTTGGATCATGAAAAATCCCTCAGAGTCGGCTGACTTTGAGGGGTTTTTTAGGTGTAAAATTGATTATGAAGTCAACTTGTCTTTAGGTTACCTCTACTTTATCCGTGTTCCCTTCCTGCCATAGCTGGTAAATATAGAGGAGGACGGCCAGAATCGTCATGGCCAAGAGATTGGCCATTGGTGAAAAACTGCCATTTTCTCTTATATGAAGGCTATTTAAAAATTTAGTGAAAACGAACCCGTAAAAAAGGTCAACGATTATATTTACAATAAAATATAACCAGAACTTACGGAATGTAAAATAGAATATCCAAATGGTACCGGCTAGGAAAATACTATATACCGTAAACAATGGGGCTATTTTGTCCCAGCTGAATAGTGTTTCTTTAAATTCCCACCAATTGTATGTCCAAGCCAACTGAGCCACTATGGTATTCAGCACTGTAGCCAGAAGGGCAACAGGCATATATCTTCGTAAAACTGATTGGTTTAAAAAGAACAAAGAAACCCAGGGAATAATAAATATAGACCAAACAACCAATTTTATCATTAGATGATTCCTTTCTTATAAAAGCAGTAACCTTACTCTAGATTGAACAACTTATAGTATGTTTATTCATTTATGCAATCGACATAGTTGCTGTTTGGTCTGATGTAAAAATGCAAAGGTAAGGGAAAATAAAGACAAAGTAAGCATTATACTTTGTTTTATTTATTTCGGTTGTTAAAATAAAATCAATTCTTTACGAAGGGGATAATCAAATGACTAATAGACAAATACCTGTTTCGGTTTTAAACCTTGCCCCGATCCGGGAGGGGAAGGATAGCAAACAGGCGATTGAAGACCTTGTGGATCTTGCACAGGCAACGGAGGAAATGGGCTATAAGCGCTATTGGATTGCGGAGCATCATAATACGCCGACGCTAGTCAGTTCCGCGACGTCTCTTTTAATTAAACATACATTGGAACATACGAATACAATCCGTGTGGGCTCAGGCGGAATCATGCTGCCGAACCATGCTCCGCTGGTGGTTGCCGAGCAATTTGGCACGATGGCGACCATTTATCCGGATCGTGTGGATCTTGGTCTTGGAAGGGCACCTGGTACCGATATGATGACGGCCAGTGCACTTCGCCGTTCGAAAAATGACTCGGTTTATACGTTTCCCGAGGATGTTCAGCAATTGCTTACATACTTTGGTCCATTAGAGGGTCAAAGCTATGTGAAAGCTTATCCAGGAGTGGAAACGAATATTCCGATTTATATTCTTGGGTCTTCTACAGATTCTGCTTATTTGGCAGCAGAGCTAGGACTTCCATATGTATTTGCTTCACACTTTGCACCAAGGTATATGGAAGATGCCATCCGGATTTACCGCGCACGATTCAAGCCGTCGCAGTATTTGGAAAAGCCATATATGATGATTTGCCTGAATGTCATTGCAGCTGAGACCGATGAAGAAGCAGAATTTTTATCAACAACCATGAAACAGTTTTTCTTGAATGTCGTTAGGGGAACACAAATGAAGCTAAGCCCGCCGGTTAAAGACTTGGATTCTCTTTGGAATCCGATGGAAAAAGAAGCGGCCGAAGGGATGTCCAGTGTAACTCTAATGGGAAGCAAGGAAACAGTAAAGGGGCAATTAGCGCAGTTCCAGGACATGTACAATGTCGATGAAATTATGGCTGTGTCCTATATTTATGACGAAGATAAACAAAAGCGTTCCTATGAAATCTTTAAAGAAATTGCAGATGGAAAATAAGGAAGGAGAGCAGGGATGAGAGCAGTCCCCGCTCTTTTTTTGGTCCATCATTTCTCGGGAAAGCGCAGGATTAGACTTTTATTTCGCATTTATAGCAGAATTTGACGAACTCTGTAAAACTGACCGGAAAAAGCACCACCCCGGCTAGGAGCGGTGCATATTATTAATTATTCTTTTCCATGACAGCAAAATAATTCTCCTCGCTGTCTGCAAAATTAAAGACTCTGCCACCAGGCATCTTAACAATATCGCCGACTGTGACATTTTGTTTTTTAAAGTTATGATAAAGTGTATCAAGGTCATCTGTGAAAAACATGAGGGAAGGTGTACCAAGGTTTAGTTCAGGCTCCATCTTTGCAATGAGTTCCTTGTTGTGCAGAACGAAGGTGGTTTCTGCTTCCTTTGCAGGAGCAATTTCAATCCATCTCATTCCTTCGCCATTATCTTCTTCGGAAATAACAACAAAGCCCGCTTTTTCAGTCCAAAATCTTACTGCTTGATCCTGGTCATTAACGTATAACATGATTTGGCCGACGTTTTGAATCATTTTCCTCACTCCATTTTTCATTTAAAATTTTGTAAGTATGTATAATTCCTGCTGCCACAGTGATTATAACATTTTTTTCTGTAGAATTATTACATTACTCTGATATTTCTTCTTTAATAAACTCTTCTTTGTATAGAGCAGGGTTCGCATTGGTATTCATGCTCTGTGTCGAGGCCCAAAGATTCGCAAGGAATCGAGGCATCATTTGCTGTGAAGGAAGAATGCTATATCTGGAAAAATAGATGAACAGCTTCAGGTAATTCCGGGCATTGTATGGCTGGTGAATCTCCTTTGCATAATACTCATTTTCAGTAATCGTCGCAAAAGAGCGGGTTTCAAAGCCGGAAATAAACCGTGTGCATTCACCTTTATATTCGTTTTGGATATAGTGAATCTTTTTGATAATGGTCGGATCGTCTGTACCATCATAGTTGGCAAGCCTGGCCTGACGGAATGCCGGAACGGAATCAAGTTCAGGCACCAGGGAGAGTACATGCCCATATGCTTTATCATGTCCCTCGTAAAATGGGGAAATATCCAAATCCTGCATCAAATCCACAAGCTGTAAATCCTCGTTTTTTAAATAAGACGGCCTGAATATTTGCCTTGAAAGCTTCAGCTCATCAAGCGAGTTGCAGACAAAGGATTTGAAAAAATACCACTGTCCCTGATCATCCAAGCTGATTTCATAGGACTTGTTATTTTTCTCGATCTGATAATCGGTGAACCGGTCTTCGCGGTCGAAGGTAAAGTCTGTTTCATTATTGTCAGTTGGCTGAAATCCATAGGGCGGTTTGATTGGAACCGCTATTTCTGAGTAGTACTTGTTATACATAAACCCACACCTTTTAGCATTTTTAAGTTATTAATTCAGGGATACCCAATGGCAGGGGAAATCATGCATGATAACCATCAGGTTCAGGGTAATGAAAATTTTTCGACTGAAAATTAACAATAAATAACGAGAATATTTTCCGTTCGTATTAAAAAAATAATAATGTTGAAATATAAAGAAAATGAGTGCTAACTTTTGATGCTAATGAAAGGATTTGAAAAATGAAGAGATTCCCGATTCTTTTATTTAGTTTGATGTTATTATTTCAAATAAATTTGTCGCCTGTTCATGCACAAAATAATCCCCGGAATATTTACGAAGTAAAGGCAGGGGATTATTTATGGAAAATTGCTCATACCTATGGAACTACGGCTAATGACCTTAAATTAATGAACGGGCTGCAGTCTGATTTTCTATTAGCAGGCCAGAAGTTAAGAGTTCCAATTATGTACCAGGTTGCTCCCGGGGATACACTTTGGAATCTTGCACAATCCTTTAGTTCTACTGTTCAGTTAATCAAATCAGCGAATACGCTGACATCAAATCAGTTGTATGTCGGTCAAAAATTAAAAATTCCACCGAAGAAGCTTGCGATGCAAGGCAAATATGTTCTTATGACAAGAGAGGAATTCAGAGATTGGATTTTTAATCAAAAATTCACGAGGAAAGTGGCAAAAATACAGCAGCACCATACGTATCAGCCATCATACAAGCAATTTAATGGTTCCAATCATTTTAACCTTATGAAGGGTATGGAAGAATATCATGTTGAAGGAATGGGCTGGAGTATGATCAGCCAGCAGTTAACCACGTTCCCAGATGGAAAAGTGGCAGTGGGAAGGCCTTTTAACATTGCTCCAGAAGGTTCGTTTGGTCTGCAAAATAAAGAGGCGATGCATAAAAATGAAGCCGATGCTTTATCTATAGAAAATCTTGGGAATTTTGATGAGAGCCATATGACGGCAGAACAAAGAGAAACCATTATTACGGTCACAGCTTTGCTTATGCTGAAGTATGGATTAACTCCTTCAGTTGATAGTATCACTTACCATCATTGGTGGGATATTAATTCCGGTGAAAGAATATTGGACAACAGTCACGGACATGCTGTTAAAACTTGTCCTGGCACTGATTTTTTCGGTGGAAACTCTACTGCTAGCGCCAAGAGTAACTTTTATCCATTAGTAAGACAAAAAATGCAGGAAATCAGAGCAACTATGCGTTAAAAAGCAAAACCCGCATGCATATGCGGGTTTTTTGCTTATCTCTTTTTCTTTTTGGAATTATCCAGTACCACTTTATTTTTATTAACGCTTTCCAATATCACTTGCACATGGACTTTATGATCATCTGTGGTTTTAACGCTTGTAACTTTCCCTTTTCGTCCTTTAATTTTAACTTCTTCTCCTTCAGCTGGCACATTTTTCCGCAATTGATTTAATAAGATATTTTTGCCTTCTAAGTAATAAACGATAAACATACTAATCTCACCTATTTCTTATAGAATAAGGAAAATGTATCCTTTCTATAAAATATAGGAAGGGGGTGAAAATTAGACCTATTGATAAAACGAAAAAATGATATAGTTAAATTATCTATCTAATAATTCTCAAAGAAGACAGGTGCATACATAATGACCAGTACAAAATTATTCATGTCCTTTAAGGAAACAAACTATCAATTGGCCGGCCATGGAACACGTAATGTTGGAGTACTGAAAACCGCTTTTCGAGATATTGAAGAAAATTTGGAAAGTGATTTATATGGAGAAGGAAAAGTCATTGAAGAATTTCAAAAAAAGATGGCTGTTTTGCTTGGAAAGGAGTCGGCTGTTTTTTTCCCAAGCGGAACTATGGCCCAGCAGATTGCTTTGCGTATTTGGTGTGATGAAATGGGGGCAGCTAAAGTAGCGTATCATCCATTAAGTCATTTAGAAATTCACGAAGAAGATGGTTTGAAAAAATTACATAACATTGAAACGATTTTGCTTGCTGACAAAACACGTGTGATTGAGCTGAAGGATGTAGAGGAAATGGGGGAAAACATCGCCTGCTTGCTGCTTGAATTGCCTCAGCGGGAAATCGGCGGACATTTGCCGAGCTTTGAAACGCTGGAACAAATTTCGAAGCTTTGCCGTGAAAAAGGAATCAAGCTGCATCTTGATGGAGCCCGTTTGCTGGAGGTACTGCCTTATTACCAGAAAACGGCAGCTGAAATCAGTGCTCTTTTTGACAGCGTCTATATGTCGTTTTATAAAGGGGTTGGGGGCATTGCTGGTGCCATACTCGCTGGAAATAAAGATTTTATTGGCCAATCGAAAATCTGGAAAAGGCGGTATGGCGGTGATTTGATTAGCTTGTATCCGTACATCCTTTCAGCAGATTACTATTATGAAAAACGCAAAAATAAAATGGGACAGTATTATGAAGCGGCTAAGGAGCTCGCCAAGCTCTACAATTCTTGCCATGATATCACTACATTACCGATGATACCTGTTTCTAACATGTTTCATGTTCATTTCCATCATCCGAAAGAGAAGGTGGAGGATGCCCTCATTCAAATTCATGAGAGAACGGGTGTTGGCATCTCAGGTTATTTAAGAGAAATTGATGAACATACATGTTATTTTGAAGTAAGCTTGGGTGATCTTTATGAAAATGTGCCAAAGGAAATGCTTAATACATTATTCCAGCAGCTTGATGAAGTGATGAAGCAATTGTAAACCTGTGATCATTTCTAAAAAAGGAGTAACAAAAATGAGTTTAGTCAATTATTTGGGCTGCAATTTTAAATTGCCAATTAATGCAGAAAAAAATGATGATGACATCCAAATAGGGGACTTCTTTTCAGATAAAGAGATGAGAGATCTGGTAAAAAAACACTTTTCTACGAAGTATGTGTTTGAGGTAACCTCAAATAAATACGGAACCATATGGTTTAATCGATATTACAAAAAAGATTGCCCAAAGGGACATATTGAAGGTCAAGAAGCATTCCTGGCATTATGCGAATTCCTGGACCGTTATCTGACAGAAGAAGAATATTGCGAATTGTACACATGCTGGGTAGGGGAAGAATCAGAAGATAAAGAGCACGAACAAACCATCTTTATAAATAATTTTGATATAAATGAAGTGGAGATTAATGAAAAAACGATGCTTGTTATTAGAAAGGGCCTTTATAAAAGATTCTGTTCTGAATAGGGGTATAAGAGATAAACAAGGTTGGTTGATTGGAGCGGAAGGTGCGAGACTCCTGCGGGAGGAGTGGGACAGGTGAGACCCCACAGGCGCAGTGCGCCGAGGAGGCTCACCGCCCGCCCCGCGGAAAGCGAGCATCCTGGAGCGGAAATCAACCATACTCACTCCTAGTTTAAAAGCAAAAGACTATACGAAAACAGCCTTCTTAAAAAATAGTTTTTTCATTGCCTAGTGCCATACCTTTAGTTGGATATAATGCTCTTTAAGCTATTATTATACCCTTCTGATGAAAAGGGCTAAAAGGTTAATATATGAATAACCATTATTTATTTATAAAAAATAGCGGTTTTTATCATATCAAAGTGCAGGAAATACACAGTAAGACGTTAAAGACAAGAGCCTTTGACTTAGGATGTTTGAAGGGGAAAGGGAATTAAAATGATCATAAATGAAAAAGAATACTATATTCATAATCTGCATTACAAGATAAGGTCTGCCACTCAGGAAGATGCCCAGAGTTTATCTGAAGTAAGGGTGCAAATCGATGGGGAAACGGAAAACATGGACAGAGAAGCAGGCGAGGCATACATAGATGAAGCAGGTTTTAAACAGATCATCAATGCTGATACAGAGAGTAATGTGAATCTATTTCTGGTTGCTGAAGCGGATGGAAGAATTGCAGGTTTTTCAAGATGTGAAGGGAGCAGGCTAAAAAGAAGTGCGCATAAAGTGGAATTTGGCGTTTGTGTATTAAAAGAATTCTGGGGTTACGGGATTGGCAAGAACCTTTTAAAAGAATCTATTCATTGGGCAGACTCAAATGAAACGAAGAAGATGACTTTGAATGTTCTCGAAACAAATGATAAGGCTATTAAGCTTTATAAAAAATTGGGTTTTGAGGTTGAAGGCATTTTAAAAAATGATAAGAAGCTTTCTGATGGAAATTATTATCATACGATTTTAATGGGAAGGTTGATTGAATAATGAAAATCTAAGAGCTGCCATAAGCAGCTTTTTTCATTGCATTTACTGGTATAATTCCTTTCATTTTTCCAAGGTTGGAACTCCCTCTATATGGATCAATATTATGACAGCGAATAACGATTGTGTTGATTATGGTTTTTCCGTTCGTATCGGCGCGTAACGGTCTTGAATATAATTTAACATACAAAACTAAGGAGTATGTTATGGATAATCAAATACAAGAGATAGTTGGTTCCGTTATTGCTGCGATAGGCACAATCCTTTCAGCTATCGCAAGCACCCCAGCTCAGTCAGTAAGAATTGTGGACTTTTTTAAAGGGCTGGATATCGTTGGGAACACTCTGCAAGCCACAGGAAACGCACTTGAAGCAAGCGGGCAAGGTGAGCCATCTCTTGAGAAACTCGGCAATGAAATACAGGCTGCAGGAAATAGTACAGTGATTGCGGGATTAGTTTTGAATTTAGAGGATGAGAATGAAGAGAAGTTAGTCATTACGGGTAATTGGCTTCAAGCCCTGGGCGGGGCGGTTGCCCTGGGTGATGAGTTTGAAGATCCGACTGCTGCTGGGCAGCTCTATAATATATATGGAAATTTACTTCAATCGATCGGAAATTCACTTCAAGCGATTGGCGGTACGATAAATCTCAGGGAAAAGCGGACTGACGATTCAGGAGGAAGCGCTGATCAAGTGATTATTATCGGGAGCTGGATTCAGGCAGTCGGATCTGTTTTATCCGTCATTGGCCAGCTTAAGGAAGAAAGTCAAGAAAAGGATGCGCCATCAGTACCTTAGCCATATGAAAGGAGAGTTACATGGATTTTAAGGGAGAAGAATACCTTTCAATTGGCTCTTATTTTTTGGTTATAGGCACCCTCATATCAGCACTAGGAGAAACGGTGCAAGGTTCTGATTTAAATGATTTCAATAAAAAGTTAATACGTGATGGGAATGCAGTGCAAGCACTGGGAAACAGCCTTCAAGGCTTTGGGAGAATAAAATTAACTGAGAATACAGAAGAGGAATCACATTTTTATGGTATCATTGGCTCTTTTATCCAAGCAGGCGGGAATACAATGAACAGTGCTGCAGTCAATTTAGAGATCGTTAACCCTTCTGCTTCGGCAACCAGAATTAATGCATTAGGGAGCTCTGTCCAATCAATCGGAGCAGCATTGGAGGCAGAGGGGGCAGCAAACAGGGAAGGCGATTATTTTAATAATCTTGAGGTGCTTGGAAGCAGTCTCATTTCGATTGCAACCATGCTTGATTCGGCGGGTATTCTTATCAGAGATGAGATGAGCTTACACAAAAGGCTTTTCCTTGCGACCGGCGGCTGGTTAGAATTTATTGGGGCATCTATTGGGGCTTATGCCATAAACAAAAGAGATGCTGATTAATTCAACCGATATGACTTTTTCAATTAGGCGTCATACTTATTCTGGAAGATGTTCATAATAAAACTTGAACGAACATGTGAATTAATATTTCTGGATTCAAAGGCATTCAAATACCTCAACTGTTTCTATATAAAAAGCTGGAAGTGATTCTTTTGCGAATTGTTATAATTGGAGCCGGTTTTGGAGGGCTTAATGCAGCAGTGACGCTTCAAAAAAAGTTAAATCCTTCTCAACATGAAATCCTCATAATTTCTGACAACCCTCAATTTGTTTTTCGCCCATCCCTGATATGGCTGCCATTTCATAAACACTCTATTGACAGGTTCACCTTCCCGCTCCGCCCAACGTTTGAAAAGATGGATATAACGTTTATAGAAAATCGTGTACAAGCCATTAAGCCAAAAAAAAATTATATTTTATGTAAGAATGGCGAGATAATTCATTACGATTTCTTAATTCTTGCTTCAGGCGCTTCTCCTGATTGGAGGAGAATAAAAGGTTTAGAAGGCGAGAGTTCCTCTGTTTATACGATTTCATCTGCTCTTAAGACCAGAAAAAAGGTAGAAGAGCTTACAGAGAATGAACCCATTGTTATAGGCATTGCGCAAGGGAACCCTAACCAAGGGATTGCCTATGAGTTTCTCTTTGAGTTAGATGCTTTTTTAAATAAGCAGGATATTAAATGCCCGATTACGTTTTTTACATATGAAAAGAAGTTATTTGAAGGAAAAGGCAAAAAGGGAACAGCAAGGATTGAAGAGTTGATGGCTAAAAAACAAATCAAGTGGTATTGCGATGTTTCTGTTAAGAAGATCAGAGGGGGCCACGTATATTTGAATAATGGGAAACATCTGCCTTATTCTTTTACTCACATACTTCCGCCCTATAAAGGGAAAGAGTTCGTCTTTTCATCCAAAGGGTTCAAGCATGATCATGGAATTCTCCCTGTAAAGGAAACCCTTCAGTCCGTTCAATGGGACAATGTTTTTGTTGTAGGCGATGCAAATGATATAAAGGGTGCAAAAACTGGAAGGGCTGCTGAACAGCAAGGCATACTTGCTGCAGAAAATATTGTTAAACAATTAAATCATGAACCATTGCTATCCTATCAGCATGAACAGCTCTTTTTAACAGAGCTTGGAAATGAAGGTGCTATGCTTATCTTAAATAAACTAAACGATAATGGGATTTTAAAAGGAACCATAAGCGGTATTTTCCCGCATCTGTTGAAACGAGCGTTTGAAAAATACTATATGTTTAAGTATAGCTAACGCCGGAGGATCGAATGGTGCGATATAGGCAAGAATACGTGATATCTTGTTGATGGAGGATGATATCTGTCGAATAGCATAGTGCTAGCAGTTGCTAATATTGTGCTATTTTGTCTTAATGCGCACTTTAATGTGCAGAGAGTAAGCCTTTTGCTTAGAAAACAAAGCGCTAGTTAAAATTGAAAGCCTGCCGAGATTTATTCGCTAGTTTTTATGATTTCTTCGCAAATTCCCGAATTTGTTCGCAAGTTTGAATGGTTTCTTCGTAAAGTTCACAATTTAATTAAATTATTCCATCTGCGAAAGCGGCCTGTTAATCCAGTTTGAAGGCTGCTTTCAATATTATTTCCCCTTCAAACAATATAACAAGAGACAGGCCATTTTAATGACAAGATAAAAACCAGGAAAAAAGCCATAACGTTTTGACGTTAAAGCTTTTATTCCTGGTTAAATAGCTGTTACAGTTTTTTGAAAAGTGTCAGGTAATGTATTCGTTCGTGTTCAATCTGCCACTTCAAACAACAAAGCCACACCAATTCCGCCCCCGCTGCCAATTGCAGCAAGTACGTATTTTGCTGATTTTCTCCTTTGAATCTCATAGAACAATCTAGTGACCATAATGGCACCTGAAGCCCCATAAGGATGGCCAATTGTTAAAGCGCCTCCGTTTACATTTAGCTTTTCATATGAAATTGAAAGCTCGCTTGAGCACGCAACGATTTTTGATGCGAAGGCTTCGTTGATTTCGATCAAATCAATATCATCGATAGTTAAGTAATTTCTCTCTAAAATAGCTTGTATCGCAGGGACAGGTGCAGATCCCGGGTAATGGGGATGTACACCTGCGACTTCACTGTCTGCAAACCGTAAAATAGGTTTTAACCCATGTCTTCGTGCGGCTTCTTCCTCCATGACCAGAACAGCTGAGGCACCATCATGGATTCCACAGCTATTGGCGGCGGTAACTGTACCGTCTTTCTTGAAAATGGGCTTTGCTCTTTTTATCAGTGCTTCCATCTTCCTTTTCTTGTAAAACTCCTCATCCAGGATGAAATTTTCTATAGGGCAGATCTCCTCGGCAAGCTGCCCTTGTTCAAAAGCATCCCAGCTCCGTTCATAAGTTAAGAGTGCATATTCATCCTGAGATTCTCTGGAGGCTCTATATTTTTCTGCTACGTATTCTGCAGCCACACCCATGTCGGGATCACCGATTTGATCAGGAGAAAAACGGGACCTGGAAGGATATGGGGAGGTGCTTGTGCTTTCAGTTCCGCCGGCGATGTAGCATGTACCGGCGCCTCCCTGTATGTAATAGCACGCCATTCGGATGGCTTCAAGCCCTGCACTGCATTGGCGGTCCAATGTCAAACCGGGAACAGAAACCGGCAGTCCTGCCTGCAGCGCAGATAGTCTGGCAATATTTCCTCCCGGGCCGACTACGTTTCCTAAAATGACGTCATTTATTTTTTCTTCCAGCCCTTGTGCTAAATGTTTCAGAAGAGGTGCAGCCAGCTCATGTGGCTGGCAGCCCTTGAATATACCGTTGATTTTTCCAATCGGCGTTCTTTTTGCTTTTACAATGACGGCTCTCTTAATGGGTAATCACCTTGCTTTCAATCGAGTCCTTAAGCTTGGCTCGCGCAATTTTTCCGCTTGTTGTGTAGGGCATTTCATCCACGAAAAACCATTTGCGCGGGAGTTTATAGGCTGCTAAATGGTTTTTGCATAACCTTTTTAACTCAAGAGTGGAAGCTTTCCCTTTTATAACAGCTGCTGGAATTTGTCCCCAGTAAGGGTCGAAGAGACCTATGACGGCCACTTCTTCAACAGAGGGGTGCTGTGCAAGTACTTTTTCTATTTCTTCCGGAAAAATATTAATGGCTCCGTACAAAATCATATTTTTTTCCCGGCCGCTAATGTATAGATAGCCTTCTTCATCCAGATAACCCATATCATCAACCGTTGCCCAGCCCTCTTCATCCTGTATGGTTTGGGCCGTCTTTGTTTCCGGATGGAGATAACCGTCGAAAATCAGGTCACTTCTTACAAATATTTTGCCAATTTCATAGGGTTCCAGCTTTTCGCTTGCGCCTCTTATTTCAATTTCGACTCCGTGGCAGGGCTTGCCGACTGATTCAGCTTTATGATCGTCTGTTAAATAGGTTACATAACTGAGTTCGCTGGCACCGTAAAATTCAATCATCGTCAATTGATCGAAAACATTGCCGATGGCTTGCTTGGAATTTTTATCCCACTTCGCACCGGAGGAGATGATCTTAATTGGCTTTTCTATTACTCTATCTTCTTTTAAAATGGCGGCAATCATGGTAGGAACCACATAAAGTGCTGTGATTTCCCTCTCTTCAATCAGTAATAGTGTCTGTGCTGCATGGAATTTTTCAAGCAGATGAACAGTTCCGCCTGTACAAAGCGTGCTGATTGCTCCATACAGAAAGTGAGAGTGTATGAGAGAGCCTGGTATCAGGACGTGTTCCTCTTCGTTCATTTTAAAATCATGCTGATTCACAAGGAAGCTGGCAGCCCAGGATTTATGGGAGCGGATAAACGCTTTTGGATCTCCCGTAGTTCCAGAAGTAAAGCCCATATAAAAAGGGGTGTTATCATCTTTTGGAGTATGCAAAGCAGGAGATTTTTTGCTGAGTTCCTCCAGGCAATCCTCCCAAATCAGGACAAACGGGTGCAGGTGTGCAACCTGATGGTAAAAGTCCCTGGTTGTTACCACTATGGAAGGGCACGAAATCGCCAATCGTTTTTCCAGTTCTGCAGTCTTCCATTTAATATCGAAAGGCACCGCTGTCCAGCCAGCCATGGAAGCCCCGGCGAATAACTGCAAGAACGGAATCCCATTTGGCAAAAGAAAGCTGATTGTTTTCTTTGCAAAGGAAAAGGAGTAAAGCCAGTTAGCCGTTTTGGATACTAGCATATGCCAATCTCTATAGGTGAGTGTTTGGTTTTTCGTGTTGATCGCCGTTTTTTCCGGGAATTGCTGTGCAAATTCTTTCATTGAAGATGTGATGTTTGCCAAAGATCTTTTCCTCTCCTTATGAAAAAGAGACACTTATAGTGTCTCTAAAGATTTTGAAAATTGCTTGTTAATGACTGGATGCTTTTGCAGTCTATACACTAGCAGGGATGCGAGTGTCGCTTTTAACACATCACCTGGAATGTAAACGAGGCTCAGTTTTACAGCATCAAGCACCGGAATATTCATCATGAATGCTTGTACAGGAATCCCAAAAACATAGATAAGGAAAATGCCGACAGTCAGGTTAACTAGCAACACATTCTTCAATTTTAACGTACGGAAGCGCGTCAGCAAATATCCTACACAGTATGCAGTTAGCGGATAGGCAATTAAATAGCCGGCACTTGGACCAAAGAAAACACCAATTCCACCGCGGCCGCCTGATAACAGCGGAGCGCCAACAGCCACAAGCAGAAGAAAGACAGCCATGCTGATCCCGCCGAGTCTGGCGCCTAGAATACCTCCTGCCAAAAGCACGCCCAGTGTTTGCAATGTAATCGGAACGGGTGTGAATGATAGCATGATCGGCGGAACCAGACCAAGCGCTCCCATCACAGCTGCAAATAAAGCTACATATGTAATCTCTTTAACTTTCATAATACCTCTCCCATTCAGAATAGTAGGTTAACTGTTTTTATTTTATGGTTAACACAACTAATTGTCAACCTGATAAAAAAATGAGTTTACTATAATCCAAAAGGTACAGGCGGTTAAAATTCTTTAAAAAATGATATAATTTAGTAAAATTTAGCGGGAGAAAGGAAAATAAAAATGATCAATTACAATGGCCGAAAATTTGTTTCTATAGAAAATACAGCTAATGGAGAAGTATCTTCCAAGACTTTTTTTACTTATAAACAAGAAGGACAGATTATCTCAGCAACTTATAGTGGGGGCGATATTATCCAAGGTACTTTGATTGGCATCGCAAAAGAGGATGGCTGCCTTGAGTTTAGATACAACCACGTGAACAACAAGCATGAAATTAGAGGCGGAAAATGCATTTCTGCCCCTGAAGTTCTACCAGACGGGCGAATTAGACTGTACGAGAAGTGGCAATGGTTAGATGCTGACGCTGCTGAAGGAAGTTCCGTTATTGAAGAAACGGTCAATTAAAAGGGTCCAGCTTATAACAGAAAGGCAGGGGTAAGATGAATAACCTATTTCAAGCAGCTCAATTCAGTTCATACAAAAGCTTAAAGGATCTATTTGAGACAAACATCACTGTAAGCAGCATTGCAGAATCTATACAGTTTTGTGAAGAGGAAGATGATGCCATCTCCATTAAGGAAGAAATGTTCAGAACTCATTTTGATGTACTGGGTGTAAAAAGAGGCAATGAGATCGCCGGCTTTATTGAACGTGATACATTGTCGGCCGGCCCTGTAAAGGAATATATGAAAAGCTTTACCTCAAAGGATCTGATTTCTGATTCTACGCCTCTCATTCATCTGCTTCATATATTAAAGAACAGCAGACGTGTTTTCATCCTTGAGAAAGCCAGGGTAACCAAGCTTGTTACGTATTCTGATTTGCAAAAAGCGCCCGTAAGAATGATTATTTTTGGCTATATTACTTTATTGGAAATGAAGCTTGGTGAAATCATTACTATTCACTATCCTGGTCAGAGCTGGAAAAAGCTTATAAGCCCGGGAAGATTGGAAAAAGCCGTGGAGCTTTATAAGAACAAAGTGGAGAAGAATGAGGACTTAAATTTGGTCGAATGTTTGCAGATTAGCGATAAGCTTGATTTAGTATTCGTGGAGGATGAGAAATTAAGAACCATTTTCTCTGTTCCATCCAAGACAGCCGGAAGAACGATTGCAAAAGAAATCCGCAGCTTGCGGGATGAACTCGCTCATGCAAATGAATTGGGGAATGGACTAGCTTGGATAAAAATTATAGAGGTATTGAAAATAATTGAAGACTTTTTGGAAATCAGTGAAGCTGTATTTTATGAATAAATAAGATCAGATGGACACCGTATTTTAGAACAAAAGAGAAATATGGTGCTTTTATCATTGATAATCTGCAAAGAGCATTAACAAACAATGCCTTTCTATTGATTGTAAGCAATTGTTCCTTAGTAGTATAGGCAAGAAATCAAGGAATATTATGTTAAACCTTTTAATATGAAGGGATCGAAGGCGATTTGAAAACCTGTCCAGTTTAGGGCAGGTTTTTTTATGAAGGCTCTTTTCTAAAAGATTGTTGTTTTGAACAGGGGGATAAGAGATAACCAAGGTTGGTTGATTGGAGCGGAAGGTGCGAGACTCCAGCGGGAGGAGTGGGACAGGTGAGACCCCACAGGTGCTGCGCGCCGAGGAGACTCACCGCCCGCCCCGCGGAAAGCGAGCATCCTGGAGCGGAAATCAACCGTTAATCTCTTATTATAGCAACAAAGTTTGCGAAAACAGCCTTAATTTAATTCATGTTTATTTTTCAACAAAATAAATCAAAATAAGTGGGTAATAAAAAAACGATAGAGGGGGTTTTTTCCGTGTCAAAGAAAAATAATACACCATCAGGTCAAGTGGACCAGAAGAAATTAGTAGAAGACAAAGTGGAAGCTGCCAGAAAAAACAACTTTGAAGAGGATCATGTACGAAGAGTGACCTCTAATGGTGCACAAGGACAATAACTCTTTAGGTAGTTAGCGAGCTCAATTCGTTTTTACCCTTTTGTATCGCCAAAGGAAGTGTTGGCGGTACAATTTTTTTAATATAAATACAAGTTGACAGGTCGGAATAGTAGGTAATATAATGTATCTAATAATTTTTTTGAGGGAGGAACAATGTGATGAGAGAATTTTACCCAGTTATGGACGGTGCGGAGTCATTTTATTTAGAAGGCAATGAGGTCGGTCTCTTACTCACACATGGTTTTCTTGGGACTCCCCAGAGTGTCCGTTATTTAGGAGAGTCATTTGCAAAGCTTGGGTATTCGGTTTTTGCCCCAAGGCTTAAAGGCCATGGCACCCATTATAAGGATATGGAAAAGACGACCCATCAGGAATGGTTTGCTGAAATGGAAAAGGGTTATCTATTTTTAAAAGAACGGTGTTCAGCTGTCTATGTAGCGGGACAATCGATGGGCGGTGCCCTTGCCCTTTGGCTGGCGAAAAAATATCCTGAAATAAAGGGCCTGGTATTAATAAATGCTGCCTTAAAAGTACCCTCCTATGACGATCTTATTGGAAAGACAAGTCCGCGATATCTAAATGAGGGAACACCTGATATTAAACGTGAAGGGGTAAAGGAAGTAACGTACGGGAAAGTTTCCATTCGCTCGATTCATGAATTGCAGGAGATAATGGCAAAAACCTCCGCCATTTTGCCCGCTATTAAAAATCCGGTGCTTTGCTTTAAATCCATTGAAGATCATGTGGTTCCTGCAGCATGTACGGATTACATTGCTGAGCATATTGGATCTGATCAGAAGGAAGTTGTACCGCTTCACAACTCCTATCATGTTGCATCAATGGATTATGATAAGGAGAAAATTATTGAAAAGACGCACAAGTATATTCAGAAAATGCGAATAGAAGTTTTTACTTAAAGCAACCGGCTTGTCCTTTTTATGGCAGGCTTTTTTTGTAGGTGAAAATTAATCGTACAGATGAACTTTATATAATATCGGTCACTGAGACGGATTTGCTTTTCTAAATATCCTCACCGCTCTGTTTGAATTTAATCAGCGTGTGAATAACCAGCTCGAGATGGGAGTTTGTTGAATATGGCGGATCTGGTATTCAGGGTAGCATTCATTCCTTTCTTAATTGTAAAATAATACTATATTGTTCCTGATAAAATCGGGCTGAAAATGGCAAGCTCCATTATTTATTTTTTTAACAGAGGGAGGGATGGCTTATGAATGTATCTGAATCAAAGAGTCTGAGAATCAAGCAGATCCACTTTTTAAATGGATCCCTGCTGTTTTTCTTAACAATTGGTTACTTTGTAACGAGTTTCATAGATATCACATTCACCCAAATGTTTCTTTTCCTCGGAGTTATCATATTGATTCAAGCTATTGTGGGATGGGTAAAACGCAATTCCACTAAATCCTTCTTTTCAGTCGTTGAGCAGATTGCCATATACGAAAAAGAAAGAATGGGCAGTGAATGGGAAAAACAGCGGAAGTCTAGGAGTATTTGGAGTTTTATCATGAGTGTCTTACTATTTTTTAATGCATACGTTCTGAATCGAACAGGTGAATTTGTTAAATTTGATCTTACTTATCTATTTTTTCTTGCTGCAGGCATGCTGGTGGTCATGAACATAAGCTATATTCTGCATAGCCGGAAGGTGGATGATGCCCGAGCCAAATCTGATTTTAAGGGATATACCAGGAAAATGAATCTTAAGAGCATTGTGATAGGCAGTTTATTTGGAATCATCCTATTTATATTTACCATAGTTTATGTCATGTCGGGGTATTAATAATAGCTTGTCCTATTATAAGGGCATGTTTTTTTCTATAGAAAGATCAAAAGCACGGATAAATCCTTTTGGGGACGGATTTATAAGATAGATAAAGCTTTTTAAGCTGCCTAAATCCACTATCAAGGCTGGATTAGATTTGAAACTTAATACCCGTACCTTCGTATAAAGGAATAAATCACGTTTTTGCAGAATATAACACTCATCATTTACGGGGAATGAGATGATCGGATGAAAACGAAGAATAAATTGTCTCGCATGTATAAAGTGCTTTCTTTGGCATTCCGTATTTTTGTGCAAATTTATTGGTATAAGTGGACACGGAAGCCTGAGACACAATGGGAACAGCTGTGGTCCAGCATTGGGAAAAGAGTTCGGCATACGCTTTTCGAATTGGAAGGGCTGCTTATTAAGGTTGGCCAGTTCATTAGTATTCGTTCTGACCTGCTTCCAGATGCATTTATTAAGGAAATTCAAGATCTGACAGATCAGGTGCCAGCTTCTGAATGGAGCAAGATCCACGGGATTTTGAACAATGAATGGGGATCAGAGCTTTCCAGGAAGGTGCTGGCCATCGAAAAAGATGCCATTGCATCAGCTTCGATTGGAGAGGTTTATAAAGGGGTTCTGCAGGATGGTTCAGCTGTAGCCATCAAGGTTCAGCGTCCGGAGATTCAATCAATCGTGCAGACAGACTTTCGGACTTTAAGCATACTGATTTGGTTTGCAGATCATTTTGTACCGATTCCAAAAGGGTTTATAAATCTGAAGATGCTGTTTCAGGAGTTAAAGCAGGTCATTGAGCGGGAGCTTGATTTTACAAAGGAAAAAGAAACGCTCCTTTATTTTAAGGAACGCTATAAAGACAGGGATATTGTAAGGATTCCTGCCGTTTATCCTGAATTATGCACGTCCAAAGTGCTTGTAATGGAATGGGTGGAAGGAAAAAGGCTCATGGATCAACACGCAGTAGAACAGCTGGAGATATCACGGCAGGGTTTGGCACGCCGTCTCCTGGAAGTGTTTCTGCCGCAATGGCTTGAGCCCGGTATGTTTCATGCCGATCCACATCCAGGCAATGTCCTTGTATCAAGGGAGGGGCGCATTGTTCTCCTTGATTTTGGAATGGCAGGTGAAATCTCCAAAAAGGATGCTGCGGCTTTTCAAAGCTTGATCGAAAGCTTTCTCGCCAAGAACCATTCTAAAGCTGTCGAGTGCTTATCCCAATTAGGATTCTTGCTGCCTGAAGCAAATACAGGAACGATTGAAAAACTTTTGGCTGAATGGACGGCATTTGATTCTGCCCAATTAAAAGAGATGGACTTAGTTGCACTAAAATTGGAACTAAATGATTTAATTGCTGCACTTCCGGTCCAAGTGCCAACCCGATTTGTTTTCCTCGGACGTTCTTTTATCACGATCGAAGGAATTGTTCGAAATCTCGCACCGGAGGAAGAACTGCTTCATTCAGGGAAACCTGTCTTCATGGAATGGCTGAATACACAGGGAAACAAATGGTCCTTTATTTGGAGGGTTATTCAGTCGCAGCCACTATTTAAATTTTTTCACACTGCTGCAGAATTTTTAGACGCACCGCGAAAAATGGAGCAGCTGAAGGAAATCGAGCAGAGAAGAGCGTTTCAATTTACAATCTATGAAAATCGCAAGAAGCAGCTTTTTCAACTAATGATGCTGGGAGCAGCCGGAGCGGGTGCGGGCTACTATTTGACAGACGGGCTGATATTGCAGCTTTCGTTGGGGGTAACGGTATTTGCTGCGGCTGGCTATGGGGTGTTCAGTTATAAGTTGGGAAAATGGCTTAAATATATGCCGGAAAAACGGCGTTAACAGCGGAATTTGCCAGAGTCAGGTATTCTGGCTCTTTTTTTGCATGATGAATCCAGCTGTATATTATGGTAAAATAATTAGTTAAGTCATTAAACTTTTTTTATGGCATCGGCAGAGAAGAAGGGAGTCATCATCGTGCTATATAAATTAAATAAACAACTGGAAAAAATGATGCCGTTGATCACTCCAACAAGTGTGTTTTTTGGTGTTTTGCTGGCTGGGTATCTTAAGGATTATTCCTATATCATTCCATGGGTTTTTGCTTTTATGACGTTTTCCGGCAGTCTAAACTCCAATTTCAGTTCACTAAAACAAATACTTCATCATCCGAAACCGCTCTTTCTCATCGTCTTTACGCTGCATATCCTGATGCCGCTTTTCGCATGGAGCACGGGTCACTTGGCCTTTGGAGATGATCCCTACACCATTACCGGCCTGGTGCTGGCAATGGCGATTCCAACAGGAATTTCGAGTTTCATTTGGGTGTCTATTTATAAAGGAAACATTCCGTTAACGTTATCTATCATATTAATAGATACTTTTTTATCTCCGTTTATTGTTCCGCTGACCCTATCGGTATTTTTTCAGACCACAGTAAACATTGATGTGCTACCGATGATGACTGGACTTTTCTGGATGGTGGTGCTGCCTTCTTTCCTGGGTATGATTTTAAACCAGGTTACGAAAGGGAAGGGTGCTTTAATTTTAAGCAGCCGTCTCGCCCCATTTTCAAAACTGGGAATGGCCATTGTAGTCATGCTTAACGGAGCAGTCGTTGCCCCTAATTTAATAGAGGTTAACTTGAAATTAATCCTAATCGCCATCACTGTCTTTTTTGTTGCCTTCATGGGTTACTTACTATCCTTTATGATCGGTAATCTGTTAAAGTATGACCGTGAAACCACAGTGGCTGTCACATTTAATGGAGGAATGAGGAATATCAGCATAGGTGCAGTAGTGGCGGTCACATATTTTCCGCCGGCCGTTGCCGTTCCGGTCGTACTCGGCATGTTATTTCAGCAAGTACTGGCCTCTCTTTTTGGTGTGATCATCAAGCGGCATTTTAGCAGAGAACTGCTGCAGGAAGGGCATTCCGTTTAATAAGCAATCATCTATCAATTTTCTATTAAGGGGCAGGGAAGGCGGGAAGGAGCCAGGCAAACTGGCTCTTGTTCCGTTCACAGATGAGAAGTAAAATCGGCACAGAAAATTTGGTATTGGCCTCAAAAAAGTGCTATCCGCACATAAATTTTTTTATCCGCACATAAATCCTTGCTTTCCGCATAAAAAATTTTTTTATTTGTAATTAAATGGGAGCTTTCAGCACATAAATAACGATTTTTATCCAAAACAGCCATTTTGCATGCCAAAAAGAAGAACAAATATGCTTTTTTTCGTTATTTTGAATAAAAATAGGGCGAAAATATGATTTATCTATAATTTAAGCGGGTAGAATATCGAGGAGATATGGAGTATTATTAAGCAAATAGGCTTATTTTCGGAATTTGAAATTATCTCGAAAAAAAGTTATAATAAGTCGTTGTTAACATTACTGAGGGGGAAGTTTTTTGTCAATCGAAATAGGCAGTAAAGTACAAGGAAAAGTAACAGGCATTACAAATTTTGGAGCTTTCGTTGAATTGCCTGGAGGTACAACAGGTCTTGTTCACATCAGTGAAGTAGCGGACAGCTATGTTAAAGATGTAAATGACCATTTGAAAGTAGGCGACGAGGTTACTGTAAAGGTGCTTAGTGAGAAGGAAGGGAAAATTGCCCTTTCCATCAAAAAAGCAGTAGACAGACCTGAAGGACAAACTTCATCTTATTCACAGCGCCCTCCGCGCCAGGGAAGAGATGATCGCCGCGGCGGCGGTTCCAGAGATTTCCGGTCAAAGGGAAACTTCAAACCGAAAGAAAGCTTTGAAGATAAGATGGCTAAGTTTTTAAAAGCGAGTGAAGAAAATATTTCTTCATTGAAGCGCAACACTGAATCAAAGCGGGGCGGCCGAGGCGGAAGACGCGGCTAGTCAGCTCCCTTTAGATAAAGGCAAGCCCGTTTACAGGCTTGCCTTCTTTGTCGTTTAGATTTCTATGATGATAGGCAGGATCATGGGCTTCCGTTTTGTTTGGGTAAACAAATACTGGCCCAATGATTTTTTGATGCTTTGCTTGATGACATTCCACTGGCTTTTATCCTGTTCCGGCAGTTCGTTCACTGTTTTTTCGACAAGCCGGTTAATTTCTCTTAACAGGTCTTCTGATTCTCTTGCATACACGAAGCCGCGCGAAATGGTGTCAGGCCTCGAAATCATTTTCCGCTCACTTTTACTCATCGTTAACACAATGACAATCATGCCATCCTCGGAAAGCTGCTTGCGGTCGCGCAGCACAATGCTTCCAATATCTCCAACCCCCACACCATCTACATAGGTATCTCCTGCAGGGATCCTCCGGGTTTGCCGGGCAGCTCCGTTTACGATATCAACAACATCGCCATTTTTTATGATAAAAGTATGGCCTTTTTCCACGCCCACAGACTCCGCCAGCAAACGGTGGTGATGCAGCATTCTGTATTCCCCGTGAATGGGAATAAAATATTTTGGCATCATCAAGGTAAGCATCAGCTTTAAATCCTCCTGGTAGCCATGGCCTGAAACGTGCATGCCCGTAGAGCTTCCGGAACCGTAAATCACTCTTGCGCCAAGCTGGAAGAGGTTATCAATGATTTTCGAAACATCCCGCTCATTTCCTGGAATAGGAGATGCGGCTAAAATAACCGTATCCTCAGGATGAATCTCTGCATCGCGGTAATTTCCAGTTGATAGACGCGATAACGCAGCCATCGGCTCTCCCTGGCTTCCTGTACAAAGAATACATACTTTTTCAGGGGGCAAATGCATGGCTGCTTTAGGGTCGACCAGCATTCCATCGGGAACATTTAAGTACCCGCGCTCAATGGCCACATCCACCACATTCACCATACTGCGGCCAAGCAGCACCAGCTTGCGGTTTGTTTTAATCGCAGCTTCTACCACCTGCTGAACACGGCTCACATTGGAAGCGAAAGTAGAGATGATGATTTTTCGGGGAGCTTTCATGAAGGCCTCTTCAATATTTTCCCCGACTATCTGTTCAGTTGGTGTCGATCCCGTCCGCTCCGCATTGGTGCTTTCAGATAAAAGAGCCAGGACGCCACTTCGGCCAATCTCCGCCATTTTATGAATATCCGAATGCTCCTGATTCACAGGAGTTAAATCAAATTTAAAGTCCCCGGTGTGCACGACACTGCCTTCTGGTGTTTGAAAAACAATTCCGAGGCAATCGGGAATGCTATGGTTTACTTTAAAAAAGCTCACGCCGATTTCGCCAAAGGTGAGATTGGATTCTGAATCGATGCTGACAAGGTCTGAATCTCCAATCAGCCGGTGCTCTGTCAGCTTTAATTCAATCAAACCAAGCGTAAAACGGGTCGCATAAATCGGCATATTAATCTTTTTCAGCAAATAAGGAACCCCGCCGATATGATCTTCATGTCCGTGCGTAACGATCAAAGCGCGGATCTTGTCCCTGTTTTCCTCCAGATAGGTAATATCAGGGATAATTAAATCGATTCCCAGCAAGCTTTCATCCGGAAATTTTCCCCCGGCATCAATCACAATGATATCGTCGCCATATTCAATCACATACATGTTCTTACCAATTTCATTAATGCCGCCAAGAGAAAATATGGATAATTGTTTTCCGTTTGACTTCATATGCAGGTCCTCCCACTCGAATGATTTTTCTTAGCATTCCCGATTAGGGGAGGTTTATAAGAAATTGATTAGATTGGGAGGTCTCTGCAACTATTATTACTTATATTCGCTAACCCTTTCACAAAATATTAAAAAGATAACTTACGTTGAAGTGCTAAAGTTTTTATTGACATAAAAGTCACCAGGATGCATAATATTTCTAATTATATGGAACGCATGAATAAAGAAAAAGTCATGACAGGGAACCAGTAAGTAGAACTCAGGCAAGAAGAGAGCAGGATTCACCGGCTGAAAGATCCTGCAGCCTGCAAAACTATTGAACCTACCCCTAGAGCTGCCTGGAAAACCTGGCCGTTCTCCTGCGTTAAAGGAGTTTTAAAGCGGGCACTCGTGTGTTAAGTGCCAATCAAGGTGGTACCGCGAAAGACAAAGCTCTTCCGTCCTTTTTACAGGGATAGGAGGGCTTTTTTATTTGATTGGGTGGTGGAAAAAGATGAAAAAGAAAAGAATAGTGGTCAAAATAGGAAGCAGTTCACTGACGAATACGAATGGCGGTCTTTGCATTGAGAAGCTTCAGGAGCATGTGGCAGCACTTGCCCAGCTTAAGAAACTCGGGCATGAAGTGATCTTAATTTCATCAGGAGCTGTTGCGGCAGGCTTTGCCGACCTTGGCTATCCGTCGCGCCCGGTAACCATTGCCGGAAAGCAGGCAGCAGCTGCAGTCGGTCAGGGACTTTTGCTGCAGGGTTATACAGAGGAATTTAAAAAACATGGCATTGTTGCCGCGCAATTATTGCTGACTAGACAGAATTTCCTTCATAAGGAGCAATATCAAAATGCCAATGCCACATTGTCTGAGCTTTTGAAGCGTCATGTCCTGCCGATTATCAATGAGAATGATTCTGTTTCAGTGGAAGAATTAGCGTTCGGGGACAATGATATGCTGTCGGCTTTGGTCAGCGGTCTGGTTCAGGCACAGCATTTAATGATCTTGACTGATGTGAATGGCATTTATGATTCAAATCCCCGCAATAACCCACAGGCCAAAAAATACAACTTTATCGCTGAAATTTCGGAGGATATGATGAAGGCTGCTTCGGGATCAGATTCAAAAGTGGGAACCGGCGGGATGGCGACGAAGCTTGAAGCAGCTCGTACAGCATTGGCTTTGGGTGTGCAGGTGTTTATCGGGGTAGGAAGCGGACCAGATAAGCTGGAAGAAATTCTTAATGGAAAAGGGGATGGAACCTATATCGGCAATCCTGCACAGGCGAGTGTAAAGACATCAAAGCAGTGGCTGGCGCTGCATTCAGTTCCAAGCGGAAAAATTGAAGTCGATCAGGGTGCTGCGCAAGCAATTTTAAGACAGGGAAAAAGCCTTCTGCCTGCCGGTGTCACGAACATTACTGGCCATTTTTTGGTTAATGATGTGGTGGAGGTTGTTGGTCCGAAGGGAGATATCATCGGAAGAGGCCAGGTTAATTTTTCATCAGATGAATTAAGCGAGATTAAAGGGCTGCCGAGTGCTGAAGCCATGCAGATTGCCAATAGTCACCGCAGTGTGGTCATCCACCGCGACCAATGGGTAAGCCAACAAAGGAGGGAGACGAGATAATGGAATTAATTCAAAAAGGGGAAAAAGCACAGAAAGCAGCAGCTTTACTGGCGAAAATGACAACCTCGCAGAAAAATCATGCACTTAAGCTGATATCCAGCCAGCTGATGAAGGAGAAGGATTTTATTTTAGAGGAAAATGAAAAGGACCTTGCTGGTGGAAGAGCAAGCGGCATGAATGATTCCTTGCTCGATCGGCTGAGATTGGATGTAGCGAGATTGCAGGATATGGCTGATGCATTGATTCAATTGACAGAACTGAATGATCCCGTTGGAGAGGTTTTGACAGAGTGGGAGCGGCCGAATGGACTTTCGATTTCACAAGTCCGCGTTCCGCTTGGTGTCATCGGCATGATTTATGAAGCGCGTCCCAATGTAACGGTCGATGCATCAAGTTTATGTCTAAAAACCGGAAATGCTGTGATGCTGCGCGGCAGTTCAACGGCGATTCATTCTAATAAAGCCATTGTTAAGGTCATTCATCATGCATTAGAAAAAAGCGATCTCCCTGTTGATGCAGTCCAGCTGATTGAGGATACCAGCCGGGAAACAGCGTCCCAAATGTTCAAGCTGAATGAATATCTTGATGTGCTGATTCCGCGCGGCGGTGCAAAGCTGATTAAAACAGTCGTGGAAAACTCGACCGTGCCTGTTTTGGAAACAGGTGCAGGCAACTGCCATGTTTTTATTGATGAAAGTGCTGATAAGGAGATGGCCATTAACATTGCGCTTAATGCGAAAACACAGCGTCCGTCAGTGTGCAATGCATGTGAGACGATTCTGGTTCAAAAAGAATGGGGAGCCTTGCCTGAGCTTGTGGCTGCCCTGCAGGAAAAAGGAGTATCCATTCATGGTGATGAGAGAGTTCAGGGAAAGCGGATCATTCCGGCCACCGAAGAAGACTGGGCGACAGAATATCTTGGCTTGGAAGTCGCTTTAAAAGTGGTGAACAATGTAGATGAGGCCATTTCGCATATTAACCGGTACGGTACCAAGCACTCTGAAGCCATCGTGTCTTCTAACCTGGAGAATGTTGATAGATTCTTAAATGAAGTAGACGCTGCCGCCGTTTATCACAATGCCTCAACCCGCTTCACAGATGGATTCGAGTTCGGATTCGGCGCGGAAATCGGCATCAGTACCCAGAAGCTCCATGCCCGCGGACCAATGGGACTGCAGGCCTTAACATCGACCAAGTATATCATCAAGGGGAACGGGCAAGTGAAGTAAATGCCTTTTGCTTTTTAGAAAAAAGTATTGGCTGTGGCAAATAGAAGAGCTAGAGAGGTAGAATCATTATTAAAATTTTATAATGCGGTTAAAATTTTTAATGCAGACATATAATTTCGCAGCTTGTAAGAAATGTTTCCAGGCTGGTAGTGAGGATATGGACATATATTTGCCTTTTAACGGATTTTTTTTAACATTAGGTCTAGGGTCAAGATTGATTTCTCTTCTGGGCCTTTTCGTTTTGGCTCTTTTCGTAAAAAGTTTGTTGCTTTTCAACTGCTAACTAAGTTTAACCAACTGAGTTGATTGTAGCGTAGGGCGCTTGACTCCTGCGGGAAGTGAGGGAAGTGAGAGACCCCACAGGCGAAGCCGAGGAGGCTCTCATTCCTCCCCGCGGAAAGCAAGTGCCTGGAGCGGAAATCAACGGGCAAAGTTTGTAGTGAAACAAATCTATTAAAAACAGTCTTTCTAAAAGGTTGTAGATAGTTAATAAAGAAGTTGAATGGAACTGAAGGTGCTAATCCTGCGAAAATGCATTTGCATTTCCTTCGTGAGTTGATTATTTGAGGTTGATTATTAAAAGCCCTGCGGGAGCTGCGGGACAGGTGAGACCCCACAGGCGCTGAGCATCCTGCAGCGGAAATCAACAGGCCCATTTTACAGAGCCTTGCAATAAAGCTTAAAGAAGTCTCTCCTATTTTTATTGGTGTGTCCTATAAATGAATGGTAAGATAAATTCAGGTGAATGTGATGAAGATAAAAACGTTATTTATTGCTCCTTATCCCGCTATGATTCCTTTAATAGAGGAATGCAGAGGAAAAGAAGATGATTTGGATATTAAAATTGAAATTGGAAATCTAAGAGATGCTCTTCCATATGTAAAAAATGCTGAGACAGATGGTACTGAAATGATTATCAGCCGCGGCGGTACAGCAAAACTTATTGAGCAGGAGACAAATATTCCTGTTATTGATGTCCAGTTATCCGGATATGATATGCTCCGCGTGTTAACGCTGGCCAATGATTTTCCAGGCAAAAAGGCCATTGTGGGGTTCTCAAACATTACGCTCGGTGCAAAAACGATAACTGATATTCTGGAGATCGGAATTGAGGTCTTCACGGTAGCGAAGGAAGAGGAAGTTGAATCACTGGTCTTTGATCTGAAATCCAAGGGCTTTGAACTAATTATGGGTGATGTGGTTACAGTAGAAGCCGCAGCTAAATTTGGGCTTGAGGGAATTCTTATTCAGTCAGGCAGAGAAGCTATTTTTGATGCGTTTTATAAAGTGGAGTCGGTATATCATTCTTTTAGAAAAAAGCAAATGGAAAACGAGCTACTTAAGACACTCCTTAAGGTAAACACAGAAAACATTTTAGTAACAGACAGCCAGGGAGAAAAAGTATTTGAGCAATGGAATACTTTCTCCTCGCCTCCGATCCAAATCAGCCAGTTAGGAGCCTTGGTTCATCGGAGAGAGAGCCCTGACTCTGTTGTGACAATGAAGGGCACAAATGGAGAAGATCTAAAAATAAGGGTTTGTCATTTGAAAATAGGAGAGGATAGCTTTACTCAGTTCCTTATTTCAGAGCTTGAAAGTGAGAAACAGGCTTCTTCTAACCTGAAGATCGAGGCGGTGCCGCAGCTGCCTATGATCATTCAAGAAAGTGAGGCCATGAAGGATTGTCTGGCGTCAGTTTCTGCAGGCAGTTCCCGCAATTTTTGGGTTTTAATTGGATCCGCGGGTACAGGAAAAGGTTTAATAGCGCGGTATATTCATTACTTAAGATACCAGGGAAACGGGTTATTCGCGTCCATCCATGCAGAGGAAAATGTGAAGATGCCTGTTGCATTTGATGAAGACACCCGAACCATTTTTATTGATGGCGCCGAAGAAATCTCACTCAAAGAACGGGCAGAATTGCTAAAGCAATGTAAACAATGGACTCAGGAGGGAAAAGATGTCATTCTTTCCCTTTATGGTGAAACTGAAGATTTTCATGCCATCATTTTTGATGACGAAGTGAATCGTGTCTATATCCCTTCATTAACCGAACGCAAGGAGGATATTAGACCAATGACTGCTTATTTTATCGCAGGATTTCATCAGCAATTAGGAACATCTGCTATAAAGATTAAGGAAGAAGCCTTTGAACTTTTGGAACAATATCACTGGCCCGGGAACGCTGCAGAATTAAAAACCTTTCTGTATGACGTTGTAAAAGCTGAAAAGGAATATACGATTCGGAAGGATTCAGTTGCTAAGCAGCTGGAACGAAAGCAGCAGCGTCCAGCTCAATTTGAAGAAGGATTGTTATCGGGGACTCTTGATCAAATTGAAAAACGTATTATTGAAGCCGTGATGGAAGAGGAAAACCAAAATCAAACAAAGGTGTCTAAACGGCTTGGCATCAACCGTTCTACATTATGGAGGAAGCTGAAACAATAATGTTCAGCTTCTTTTTTATGGAGTTATAACTAATGAATTAATGGAATTGTCCAGATATAATTGTTTTAAAATGCAACAATTTTAAGAGTGATAAAAAATACCAAACTATCACCCTGAAAAAAGTGTTGAATTTTGCATTGAAAGCGTTTAATATAAAACTGTAATCGTTTTCAGTAATGTTTAAAATTGAAACATAAATAAAGGGGATGTTAAAATTATGAAGATCAAAGCAACTCTTGAGCGAATTCCTGGCGGCATGATGGTTGTGCCGTTGCTAATTGCAGCAATACTAAATACCTTTGCTCCTAATTTACTTCGCATAGGTAACTTCACTGAAGCACTGTTTGTAAACGGTGCCTCTACGTTAATTGCTTTATTCCTATTATGTACTGGTGCTCAAATTAACGTGAAATCTTTTGGGGTTTCAGTTGGAAAAGGGGCAACTCTTTTAGCCACTAAATGGGTAGTTGGTGCGGCCTTTGGTTTAATCGCTTACATGTTCGCAGGCGAGAATGGGTTATGGCTGGGATTGGCCCCGATTGCGATCATTGCCGCCATGACAAACAGTAATGGAGGCTTGTTCGTTGCACTTGTAGGACAGTACGGAAGCAAGGAAGACCGCGCAGCCTATTCACTGCTTGCTCTAAATGACGGACCTTTCTTGACAATGGTAGCCCTATCGATCTTTGGTGCAATGGGCTTTGTTGATGGAATGTTCTCATTTCAATCATTTATCGCTGTATTGCTTCCCATTTTAGTTGGGATGGTTTTAGGTAACTTGGATGAAGAAATGCGCGTGTTCCTTGATAAAGGAAGTTCCATGCTAATTCCTTTCTTCGCTTTTGCCCTGGGTATGGGAATTGACTTTGGTGCAATTGTTGAAGGCGGATTATCAGGTATTATTCTTGGTCTATTAACCGTATTCGTAACAGGTACTGCTGGATATCTAGTGTTCAAAGCGCTTAAGTGGAACCCAATCGTAGGTGCAGCTGAAGGGTCAACTGCCGGAAATGCTGTAGCAACACCAGCGGCCATTGCGGCAGCAAGTGCAGGTTTTGCTCAGTATGCGGACCTGGCGACAGTCCAAGTAGCGGCATCCACTGTTACAACAGCGATCCTGCTTCCTCTATATATAGCGTTCCTGGTTAAACGTCTAGAGAGAAAAGGCTACGAATTTAAAGAAGGTAACATAATGAAAGTTAATGGCTAAGGATGTGGTTCTTGTGTTGAAAAAATTTGGCATCATTGCGGATGATTTAACGGGTGCAAATGATTCAGGAGTACAGCTGGCGAAAAAAGGGCTGACTGCAACTGTGGTAATGGATATTACAGAGAAAAATATACAATCCAATCCTGACGTCTTAATTGTTGATACCGATAGCCGCGCTAAAACACAGGAAGAAGCATATGAAGCAGTGGAAAAAGCTGCTTCTCTTCTTTTTGAACAGGGCTATGGCCATGTTTATAAAAAGGTGGATTCAACATTGAGAGGAAATATTCCCGCAGAGCTTGCAGCGCTTGAAAAGGTATATCTTCCAGACATCATCGTGATTGCTCCGGCATTTCCAAAAATGAATCGAACGACGGTTTCAGGCCATCACTATGTAAATGGCGTACTGATCACTGACACAGAATTTGGAAGAGATCCGAAGACACCTGTAACGGAAAGCTATTTGCCTGATATGTTAAAAAAACGTGCAGGAAAAGATTCAGCTTTGCTTGACCTTCAATTGCTTCGCGGTGAAAAAAACCTGATTTTAGAATTTATTGAAAAAGCCATTTCTGAGGGGAAAAAGTGGATTGTGTGCGACAGTGAAAGGGAAGAGGATCTGCAAGCAATCGCTGAGATTTTCTCAAGTTTGCAGAAAAAAATCATATGGACTGGATCTGGCGCTTTAGTTGAATATTTACCGGAAGCACTTGAACTAACTTCCCAGTGCGAAAGTGATCAGGTCGAAGTAACCGTTGAAAAAACTCTAACGATCTCTGGAAGTTTATCTCAGGTAACAAAAAAACAGCTTTCGCAAATAAAAGAACTTGAACAGTCCTATTTTGCAGAAATCGATCCTGTTCAATTGGTGAATAATACAATTGATATGAAAGAATTCATTGGCGGCATGAAACAGAACTTGGATAAAGACCATTTTGTTGTCTATGTGGATTCATCTGATCGAAATCGCCAGGCAGCAAGGGCAGCCGGTGAAGCACTTTGTTTATCGGGAAAAGAGATAGGCGAAAGAATTGCCACAGGACTGGGGCAAATTGCAAACGAACTGGTAACTCGCTTCCCGGAAATGAACGGACTGATTTTAACAGGCGGAGATATAGCAAAAGCAGCTTGTCTGGAATTGGGTATACATGAAATGGAGCTTCATTCGGAAGTGGAACCGGGACTTCCTTTTGGACGATTGTGCAGTAAGGATAAAAATTATTGGGCAGTAACAAAAGCCGGCGGATTTGGAAACGAGCAATCCCTGGTGAACGCTATACATTACATGACAAGAAAGGTTGAGTACAATGAGTCAAACTAAACCAGTAGTAGGCATCACAATGGGGGACGCAGCAGGTGTCGGACCGGAAATTATTTTAAAAAGCCTTGCATACGCTGAAATGTATGAAATCAGCAACCCGCTTGTCATTGGTGATCGTAAAATTCTGGAGCGTGCTAAGTCTTTTGTTAACAGCGAGCTTCATATTGAAGCAGTAAAGGCAGAGCAGCTGGATGAGCTCTCCTATAAACATGGGGTTGTACATTGCCTTGATTTAAACCTTCTGCCTGCCGATCTTCCAATTGGCCAGGTATCTCCGGAAGCCGGACATGCTGCTTTTGAATACTTGGCAACAGCGATCGAAATGGCGAAGGAAAACCGTATCGATGCTATCTGTACAGCACCTTTAAACAAAGAAGCATTGCAAAAGGGCGGCCATATGTATCCGGGCCATACAGAAATTTTAGCGGATTTGACCAATACAAAAGATTATTCCATGATGCTTTCTGCACCGAACTTAAGGGTCATCCATGTGACAACACATGTTGGCATCCTTGATGCTGTTAAAATGATTAACCCTGAAAGAGTCTACCATGTCCTTAAGCTGGCACATGACACGCTGAAAAAAGCAGGGATCGAATCACCTAAAATCGCTGTTTGCGGAATCAATCCTCATGCAGGTGAAAATGGCCTGTTTGGATATGGGGAAGAGGAAGAAAAAGTAGTACCTGGTGTGGAAAAAGCACAGGCAGAAGGCATTCATGCAATCGGGCCGCTTCCAGCAGATACACTGTTTTTTAGAGCTGTCCGCGGAGACTTTGATATTGTTGTAGCGATGTACCACGATCAAGGCCATGGACCTGTTAAAGTTTTAGGTTTGGATGCAGGTGTGAATATCACAGTTGGGCTGCCGATCATCCGTACAAGTGTGGACCACGGTACAGCCTTTGATATTGCTGGAAAAGGGATAGCAGACGAAAAAAGCTTAATGGAAGCGATGCGTCAGGCAGTAGAACTCGCTCCTAAGAAGTAATCGGATTTTAAAGAAACCCATCCATTTTGGATGGGTTTTTCGTATACCTTTGGGAGTTGGCGCAATAGTTTGCGTAAGTGATATAATGGTATAAAAGTCTGTTTTTTACGGTGATAATAGTGTTTTATTTTTCTTTAATGGCTCTTTTTTGCCTATTGGCTGTTTTGTTTATCGTATCCAGAAAAATGTATATCAGTACCTCGACCATGGCAGCTGTAATGGCTCTAGGGATTGTGACCCAGGGTGTATTGCTGAATTTTTTTGGTGTCTCTTTCTTTTTGAGCGGATTTGGCAAACTGCTTAGCATGTTGGATTTGGCTTTGTGGATAGCCTTTCTATTTTCTTTTAGCATGACGATTATAAAAGGGGAATTTAAAAATATCCACTATGCCAATCCGATTAATCGATTTGGCATAGGAACCTGGGTGGGAGGGACCTCTATTTGCGGAATCATTGTTTTTAAGCAATTTGGGAGTAGTTTTTTGGTTGATACTCTTGCCTTTTTGAATGTTGGGTTATGGATGTATTATGTGGGAATCAGCATTAAAAGTATTTTTGAGATCTTAAGTTCTGGAATGATCAACCGCGTTCACGGAATCTTGCTTCTAACTACAGTAAGCACACAATCTCTCGTTCTTCTATTTAATACTATTAACGATCATGTACCTGCATACATGAATGGCCTACTCATCATAGTTGGGTTTAGTTTTTATATCATTAGTGCCTTGTGCTTGTTCAAGCGCTATTCAACAAGCCATTGGTCAGTGACTGAAGATTGGAATAATACGAATTGTATTCTTCATGGGGCATTATCCATAACCGGGCTTGCCATGATTAAGTCCGGTCTGGTAAGCGGGCAAACGGCGGCGGGGTTCTGGATAGGTACTTTGATTGTTTTCCTATTTGTCGAATCCATTGAAAGCATAAGGTTAATGAAACGGATCAGGCTCTATGGCTTAAAAAAAGGTGTCTTCACGTATGATGTCACCCAATGGAGCCGGATTTTTACTTTTGCCATGTTCTTTACCTTTACCTATTTTATCGAAAGCAACACTCTATTAAGTATGAAGGAAGCTGTTTTACATCTGGGAATTTGGATGATCCTTGCACTTTTCCTAATCGAGCTATTTCTGAGTTTACAAAACTTAAAGAAAAGCCCCAATCAAACTACTGGTCAAATCTCGAATGAAAGCAATTCATCTATGTGAAAAAGACCCTTCCCGCTATTTAACCGGGCAGGTTCTTTTTATTTGGAGGGGATTTTTTCAGAATTTATATTCTTCTAGGTGATTTGATGCTAATATAATAGGAAAATGATAAAAAAGGACTTAATGAACTTTATGAGGAATCGAATGGGTCAAATTTTACTTGTGCTTATTTCTATATTGTTTACTTCCTATCAATCCATTTTTTCTGGTAAAGCATTTGTAACGATCGACTTTTTCATCTTCACCGTCATTGCCTGGTTTGTAGGATGGCAATTTGACAAAAGCAGATACTATGGGAAAAAAGCCAGAGAAAGTGAAAATAGCTATAAATTGTTATTGGAATCCATGCCGGTTGCCGTTCTTATACATAAGGATTTTAACATTTTATATGCAAATTCGGATGCCGTTTCTATGCTTGGAGTTGAAAAGAAGGACCAATTAATCGGAAGGCCGATTATGGACTTTATTGAACCTGATTATTTATCCCGCTTTCAGGAGAGATACCGGCACATAAAAACAGAAAAAAACCTCCTGAACGATACAGAATATAGGATTAAGCGGTTAGATGGAAAAATGAGATATGTTGAGGTTTCTTCCTTATATGTAGATTTTGAAGGGAACCAGGCTGTGCTATCCATAGGGACAGATATTTCTGATAAAAAAGAGCAAACAGAAAAGCTTCTTCAAAAATCAGAGAAAACTGCGCTACTGGGTCAAATGGCTGCTGGCATCGCACATGAAATCCGAAATCCGCTAACTTCGATTAAAGGCTTTGTACAGCTTTTTAAGTCCAGCAGCCAAAAAGAAGAATACTTTGATATTGTGCTATCAGAACTGGACCGGATAAATGAAATTGTTGGTGAATTTCTTGTATTGGCCAAACCGACGGCAGATATCTTTTCAGCCCAAAATATAAGAATACTAATCAGCGAAGTAATTACGCTGAGCAATACCCAATCAATCATGAACAATGTCCAAATCTTTGCTGAATATGATGAGGAATTGCCATTGATCCTTTGTGAAAAAAACCAGCTAAAACAAGTCTTTCTTAACATCATTAAAAATGCGCTAGAAGCTATGCCTGCTGGCGGACAAATAGAAATCAAAGTTAAGAAAAAAACAGACGGCACCGTTTCCATTCAATTTACTGATCAGGGCGTTGGCATTCCAGAAGACCGAATTTCAAGCCTTGGTGAACCTTTTTATACCACAAAAGAGAAGGGCACTGGGCTGGGTCTCATGATTTGCTATAAAATAATCGAAAACCATAATGGCCGCTTGACAATAGACAGCGAAGTGGGGAAAGGGACAAAAATTGAAATTGTTTTGCCTGGGGAGCAGCGGTCTTTCAATGATGGGAATGCGATACAAGTTCAAATTTAACAAGATAGTAAATTTATAAAATCGGTTAAGGAAATACAAAATCAAGCGTCTAATCCTGCTGTGGAGCTAGCAACACAGTTTGGGGCAGGCGCTTTATTTGTATATTCGTCATGTTCCAGAATCTCTCTTTGTTACATATTTCCACTAAAATAGCAGAAGATAATAAAAAGTCAAAGAGAAACAATTGAGGAAGAACCTAATGGATAATTTTCATTCGACCAATAAGGAACGCCGATTTAAGGCACATGTAAGTGCTTTTGGAACTACTCAGCTGCATTTGCGAAATCCTTATATTATTGCTTGGTGGTCAGCTGCATTTCCTGGATTTGGCCATCTCCTTTTATCGAAATATTTAAGAGGGTATGCACTTTTCCTCTGGGAAATTCTCGTTAATAGTATGGCTAAATTAAATCTCGCTATGGTTTATTCTTTTACCGGGAAATTTGAGATGACCAAGGAGGTTCTGGAACCAAGATGGCTCCTATTGTACATTCCTGTGTATATTTTTGCGATCTGGGACAGCTATCGAACTTCGGTTGATATGAACAAGGTATTCATGCTGGCTGAACGGGAAAATGCATCTTTTAATTCGTATGCAATCGGTGCATTTGAAATTAATTACTTAGATAAACGAAGACCCATTATGGCTGTATTATGGTCACTTTTTACGCCAGGACTGGGTCAGCTTTATATTCACCGTGTATTGACTGCGATCTTCACTATGGGCTTTATGGTGGTTTTTGTCTATTTTTCTAAAGTATTAGTCGCTATTCAGCTGCTTTTTTTAGGAGATGTTAGCCAAGCTACGAAGGTGATTGACCCGCAATGGTTTATGTTTATCCCTTCACATTTTGGATTTTCCATATATGATTCTTACGTGAATACAGTAGAAAACAATAAACTATTCGAGGGAGAACAAAGAAAGTATCTTAGAGAACATTATCAGCAGTATCGTGTCAAAATCCCGGAAAACAGCCGTTGAGGTGAAAAAAACTTGCAGATCTTTTCCACTTTTGAGCACTCAGGGTATCTGGAGTTAGCCATTACACATATAGAAAAAATAGGGATTACAAAGGAGAAGATTCTTGCAGTCCCACTGATTAATCGAGTCGAAGAAAGAAGGCTATTTGATACGCTTCATCGGGCAGATGGAATTAGTTTGTTTGATAAGGGTGCAGCTTTAGGAACTGCTTTTTCTGTAGTTGGTGCTAGTGTTGGTTTCATTTTGGACTGGGGTCCGGTTATTTGGGGTTTAATTGGAGCGGCAGCTGGCTTTATTCTTGGTTTTATCATCGATTATATTATTTTTAAAGTCGTACATAAAAGAACTGGGGTTGTAAAAGGAAAAAGTTCAGAAGTCGTGTTAGTGATTGAGTGCCCAAATGAGCTAGCAGAAAAAGTAGAAGAAATATTGTGGCAGCATTTGGCCTTAGGAGTGGCAAGAGTAACAGGTTGATCAGTGCCTTTAGGAGGAAGATCCAAAGTCCAAGAGCTGGGTATCGGAATTATGAAATTAAAAAAGGGCTTAGATTAAATTCTAAACCCTTTTCTAATTGTATTTAAATGCGTTCCCTTTTCATTAGGCTCTTTTCGTTTCCTATAGGCCTTTCGTACGGATTTCCAATTAGGAACTTTTCCTGAGTATAGGACAAGTTTGGTTCCGGGAAGGCTGAAGGTAAGGAGGCGATGTATAAATGGGTACCTTTGAAGTGTTATCTCTGATGATCAGTTTCGGTATGTTTGTAATCGCCATGCTTCAATTTACAGATAGAGACAGGGATTCTTGAACACGCTGCCTAAGCGTGTTTTTTCTTCTTCCGTGCCTTCATTATTTTGAAAGCTCCTCGTATTCCTCTTTTATTTCTTTAGCGGTTTTGTCGATTTCTTCTCCCCAATGGTCATTGACCGTATTGAACACGATGTTGCCTTTGGTATCCATTAAGGCGTATCCTCTGAAAGCGGTGTCGCCATTTTTCATATCCGTCCGTTCAATCAATTCCATATTAGGATCTGATACGAATGGAAGACTGTGGCCCATTTCTTCTTCAAGCGCATTATATAGCTCAAGCTGCTGCTCGGGCTGATCATTGCTGACGATATACATGTTCACGTCCATGCCTTCTAATTTACCCATGTTCTGATGCAACTCGACCAGTTGCTGCTGGCAGAGTCCTCAGGTGTAGGTGGTGATAAAAAAGAAAAGAGCTGGCTTGTCCTGCGGAAAAGTCACTTCATTGCTGTTCTGATCCTTTAAGGTAATCGGATCTTCGGCCTGATCCTGGCCGCAGGCCGTCAGGACAAGAAGAACGATTGCCATTAAAAGCATAAGTTTTCTTCGCATAATATCTCCATTTCCTTGTAAAGTTTTATGTAAATGCTCTTATCATTATGGCAATCTTTTTAACATTTCTCAACTAAGATGCCTTTTACCTTAAGGGTAAAGAGGGTACTTGACTAGATATAAATAGAAGGTAATTTGTAAAGGCTCTTCTGGTTGTTATTAAATGGATTTTGCAAATAAAAAAATCGATGAATATATTTGGTTGATTGGAGCGCAAGGTGCGAGACTCCAGCGGCAGGAGTGGAACAGGTGAGACCCCACAGGCATTGTGCGCCGAGGATGCTCACCGCCCGCCCCGCGGAAGCTTGAGCATCCTGGTGCGGAAATCAACCACTCCTCACTACTAATTTAAAAAGCAACAAAGATTGCGAAAACAGCCTTTGTAATAGGTAATAGAAACTTGATCCAAAATTCCTCAAATTTAGTTCAATCGCAGAACCTTCACACTTTTTTCGCGAAGAGGATTAGCATGATTCTTGTGATAATTTTAACTAGAAATACAAGCAGAACAGAGTGAAACCATTTCCAGCTTTCTTGGAATTGCAGTGTATTCGTTTTCTTTTCAAGGAAGATTTCATAAAGTCCTTGAGGCAAGCTGAATAATATAAGTTTTTTCAGAATTTCTGGAAAGCTGGCTTTCAAGGTGGACTGGCAATACCAAATGGATAAATAGGGGCAGACAAAAAAGTCATAGGCAATATTTATTTTTGTCAGACGAGGAAATAGCCTGATCGGATATTTCACTTTCCCTGTTCTGACAAGGACACTGTCGAAAAAATAATTGACCAGGCAGCTGGCTAAAAATAATGGCAGCCACGTTTTAGCAGAAGGTTTTTTAAACAAGGTAGGAAAAGATAGGATTCCAAAAATAATGCCGGCTATCACGATTATACGTGCAGTCATAACAAACACACTCCTTATCATAAGAGTGTGCGTTTTTGGGCTTATTTATTACAATGGGTTATGTAAATGATGGGATTCTCTAGAGGATGTATTTGCTTCGCTGTACTTTATAGATTAGCTGATCGAGCTTTTCACTGTACATGAGCGTTTCTGGATGTGACAATCCCTTTCTTTTTCCTACAGAAATCATCTTTTTGCGCAGATCATCGATTTCAATATGAAGTTTTTTAATAGTAGTCGAAGTCGTGGTCATATATTCGGCTCCTAATCCGGGATTGATAAATTACTATATTCTATTATCGACAAATTAACCAGCAAATAAACGGATTCGACAAAACTTATAAAAACATTACATTTTTCAACAACAGAAGCCATTTGGTAAGGATGCACTAGGACCTTTTGTTTGTATTAATATTCTTGTAATCTATTATTCTTCCACATTTTACAATAAGTTATAACCGGCTTAACACTTCATCTCTATTCTTAATGTGTAGCAAATTAAGAGACGGGAGATGGGGAATTTGAAGAAGAAAATGATTTCAGTAATTGGTACAGTTGTAATTGGGCTTAGTGCTACTGTTGGGGGAGGAGCGGTGATGGCAAAAGATAAGTATAAAGAAATCGTGAATGTTTCGCACCGCGGGGCGTCTGCTTATGCACCAGAACATACATTGCCTTCCTACGAAATGGGTGAAAAAATGCATGGTAATTATATCGAAATTGACCTGCAAATGACGAAAGATGGACAGCTCATTGCGATGCATGATGTGAAGCTTGACCGCACTACAAATGGTACGGGGCTCGTAAAAGATTTTACCCTTGAAGAAATCCGGGAGCTGGATGCAGGCAGCTGGTTTAATGAAAAATATCCGTCATTTGCTAAACCGGAATATGAAGGGTTAAAGGTGCCAACACTTGAGGAGGTTTTTCAGAAGTTCGGCAAAAATAAGAGCTATTACATAGAAACAAAGTCGCCGGATGTGTACCCAGGCATGGAAAAAGAGCTTATCCGCCTTGTCGACAAGTATGATATTAACAAAGAAAAACTTCTTGTTCAGTCATTCAGTGCTGAAAGCCTAAAAGTGACGCATGATTTAGATCCATCTATTAAACTTGTTCAATTAATCTCTTATAAAACGAATGCAGCGATTACCGACGCAGAAATTGAGGAAATAAAGCAATATGCAATGGGTGTTGGACCGAACCATACTTACCTGAATGAAGTATATGTACAAAAGGTCGTGAACAGCGGACTTGAATTGCACCCTTACACAGTCAATGAAAAGGAAAGAATGAAGCAGCTAATTGACTGGGGAGTAACGGGTATGTTTACAAACTATCCTGATTTGCTTCATGAAGTGAAGAAAGGGAAATAATAGAGAATGGCCCCGGGGATTTTTCTCCGGGGTTATTGGCACTTAAATAGTGCTTATGAGAAAGAGTTCCAGTCTTATAGGTCCAGGAAGTTGCAAATAAAATACACAGAATATAAGCTCCTTCGCGGTATAAAAGTATGAAACTCTTTTCCCAACACCATAATAGTGTAAAATTGATATAGCAAAGTTTTAAAAAGGGCTTGAACAAGTTTTTTTAAAGTGATATGATTTTTTTGAAGTTAAGTTCATAAATCTGTCACATTTTGATTTGAGATAGCGAACCTGTCGTCGGTTAAAGTGTCACAAGATATGAAAACGATTAACTGTTGGTCCTTAAGTAGCGAATCCTGCTTGATCCTAACCGTCAATCTTTCTTCTGCACACACAAAAGTGTGAATGCCGGAGAGATTGGCGGTTTTTTTATTTCAAGAAACTTTTCCTGTAATCGTTTTACATACATAACCACAGGGATTGAGCTTCACAAGGTTCTTTTTAAAGGGGAGAGCCTATTTATTGAGGGGGAAGAGAAGTGAAAAAGACAAAAAATCGGTGGCTGATTGCCGCTTCCGCCGTGGGGATCCACATTTCAATCGGATCCGTCTACGCTTGGAGCAACTTCACCAATCCATTGATTGAGGAATTTGGCTGGACATCCAAGCAGGTACAATTAACATTTAGTTTGGCGATTTTATTTCTAGGCTTGTCTGCAGCCTTTCTGGGGCATTTCGTCGAAAAACATGGTCCAAGAAAAGCGGGACTGCTGGCAGCAGGATTTTTCGGAGCAGGTATGCTGGGCGCCGGTCTTGCAGTCAACCTTGGTTCCTTGCCATTTTTGTACATAACCTATGGCGTACTGGGTGGAATCGGTTTGGGAGTGGGCTATATTGCTCCAGTATCCACACTGGTAAAATGGTTCCCTGACCGCCGCGGATTTGCAACGGGCCTAGCGATTATGGGATTTGGTTTCGCCGCAGCGGTAGCAAGCCCAATTATGGACACACTTATTAAATCTGTCGGTACGGCTAATACATTCTATATTCTAGGTGCCGCGTACCTAATCATCATGGCATTATCTTCTTTATACTTAGAACGGCCGCCTGCCGATTGGGCACCAGAGGGCATGAAGGAAAAAGCCAAAGCTGGAAAAATCAAAATCAAACAGGATTTGGCACAGTTAACAGCGAATGAAGCTGTCAAAACATCCCGCTTCTACTATTTATGGATTATGCTATTTATTAACGTAACTTGCGGGATTGCCATCTTATCAGCCGCGAAGCCTTTGGCACAGGAAAGCATTGGATTAACAACAGCAGAAGCAGCAACACTTGTTGGTGTGCTGGGCATATTCAACGGATTGGGACGCCTGGCATGGGCATCCATCTCCGATTATATTGGCCGCCCGAACACGTATACGATTTTCTTCGTATCACAGATTGCTTTATTTCTGCTATTGCCTCACACAAAAGAAGCCATGCTGTTCCAAATTATGCTGGCCATTGTATACACGATGTACGGTGGAGGGTTTTCGTCCATCCCGGCCTTCATCGGGGATGTTTTTGGAACGAAGCAGCTTGGCGCGATCCACGGATACATCCTTACAGCATGGGCTGCAGCCGGGTTGGCAGGTCCAATGTTCGCTGCATGGATGAAGGATTCAACAGGAAGCTATGCTTCAAGCTTAACAACCTTTGCTGGACTTTTTGTTGTAGCATTAGTCGTTTCCATTCTAATTCGATTTGATATTAAAAAATTGCGCAAGCAAAATGAAGCTAATGAGCGATTAGCAAGTTAATTTGCAAGGCTGTTTTCGCAAACTTTGTTGTATTTAATAAAAATAGAGTAGTGGTTGATTTCCGCTACAGGGCGCTCGCTTTCCGCGGGGCGGGCGGTGAGCCTCCTCGGCGCACGCGCCTGTGGGGTCTCACCTGTCCCGCTGCTCCCGCAGGACTTTGAATAAGCATCCTCGAATATTCACCGCACGAAGAAAATGCGAATGCATTTTCGAGGATCGAGCCCCTTCCGCTCCAATCACCCAACCTTGTTTATGTCTTATAAACTATTCAAAAACAACACTCTTTTAGAAAACAGCCTTTTATGATTACACAACCAGGTCTGGCACTTGGCAGCGATCCTGCTAAAGACTAACCACCGAAGAATCCGCATCTCTTTTAGAGGCTGTTTCGCGGTGGTTTTTCTTTTTAATCAGGGCAGATGGGTTATTTTTGCACTATTAGCCCATATACAATAGTAAAAAGCTAATTTAACCATCGAGAATTCAGAGAGAGTTTTCTCTATAAAAATAGTAGGACTAGCATTAAATCTAAGGAGTGTTACGCGTGGGAAAGACGATACATCCAGGGCCACAGAAGAAAAAGGCTATGCCAGATCCAAAGCATTGGGTAAGCCCTGTGCCATTTGGGCTCGGTAAAATTAAGCCAAAGCATATGAGAGACACAGCAAAAATCCTTTGGGAAAACAAAGATAACCTCGGCTATGCCACCAATATTTTAACAAAAGGTGTTTGCGACGGCTGTGCGCTTGGCGTTTCCGGACTTTATGATCAAACTTTGAAAGGGCCGCATGTTTGTACGACTAGATTGAACGTTCTTCGGTTGAATACAGCTGGTGCAATCAAACCTGAAATTCTGCATGCGGATATTGATGAGTTAAGAAAATATGACAGCACGGAACTTCGTAAATTGGGGCGCATTCCGTATCCTATGATCCGCAGGAAAGGCGAGCGTAAATTCTCAAGAATTACGTGGGATGATGCGATGATTATGATCGCCGAAAAAATGAAGGTGCTTGATCCGAAGCAGTATGCATTTTACCTGACAAGCCGCGGAATCACGAATGAGTCGTATTATGTGGCCGGAAAAGTAGCTCGCTTCCTTGGCACTAACCATATAGATAACGCGAGCCGCATCTGCCATTCTCCTTCAAAAACGGCTTTGAAGCGTTCAATCGGGGTAGGAGCTTCAACAGCAAACTACCTGGACTGGATTGGAACGGACGTCCTCTTATTCTGGGGAAGCGTAGCATCCAACAGCTCGCCTGTTTCATCCAAGTACATGCTTGAGGCGAAGAAAAACGGCACTAAAATCATTGTCGTAAATCCCTATAAAGAGCCTGCGATGGATAAATACTGGATTCCTTCGAACCCGGAGTCCGCGTTATTCGGCACCAAAATTGCGGATGACTTTTATCAGGTAAACATTGGCGGAGATATTGCGTTCATGCACGGGATCATGAAGCACTGGTTTGACATGGAAAGGCAGCAGTACGGCTCTGCGATTAATCATACGTTTGTGAATGAGCATGTGAACGGCTATCAGGATTTAAAGCAGAAGGTGAAGGAACAATCATGGGATGACATTGTGGAATCATCCGGAGTAAGCAGAGAGCGCATTATTGAGCTTGCGGAGCTATTGGCAAATAGTAAAAATGCTGTTTATGCCTGGGCACTTGGCTTGACCATGCATTCTTTTGCAACAGATAATATTTCACAGGTTGCCAACCTTGCATTACTTCGCGGCCATCTTGGCAGAAAGCATAACGGATTAATGCCATTCCGTGGCCATTCATCTGTACAGGGCAGCGGAGAAATGGGTGCGGATCCGTTCGTTCTTCCTGGCGGAGACTTCTACGGAGACAATTTTACCCGCATCCAAAACCTTTGGGGCTTTGAGCTGCAAAAATGGCAGGGGGATATTGTTGGAGTAACATTGGAAAACATTATGCTGCCTGAAGATCATGAGCGCAAAATTAAGCTTTACTATCTTTCCGGCGGTAATTTCCTTGAAACGATGCCGGATCCGGACTTTATTGAAAAAGCATTGTCAGAACTGGATATCCGTGTCCACCAGGATATTATATTAAATACTTCCACTTTGGTTGACGCTAAGGAAGCCGTTATCGTTCTTCCTGCGAAAACCCGATATGAGCAAGAGGGCGGCGGTACTTCTACCTCGACAGAGCGAATGGTGTACTTTAGCCCTGAAATTGAGGGGAATAAGAACAAGGTGGAAGAAGCCCGTGAAGAGTGGAAGATTTATATTGATCTGGCAAAACGCGTAAAGCCTGAGACAGCCCATTTGGTTGATTTTAAAAATGCACAGGAAATCCGAGAAGAAATTGCGCTGGCCAATCCAAGCTATGATGGCATTCAGCATCTGAAGAAAGCGGGGGATGTCTTCCAATGGGGCGGCGCCTGGTTATGTGAGGATGGGATATGCCCGACTCCGGATGGAAAAGGCCATTTGATTACGGTAGATATTCCTGACCTTGGCAAAAAAGAAGGCCAGTTCATCGTTACATCACGCCGCGGAAAGCAATTTAACTCTATGGTGTACAAAGAGGTAGACCCGCTGAATGGTGCCGGCCGCTATGACGTATTGATGAACGAGGAAGATGCACAGGATCTAAGCATCGCTGAAGGCGAAGGAATTGTGCTCTATAATGGCTTTGGCGTATTCCAGGGAAGAGCCAAGTTCGTCGACATCGCCCGCGGCAACGTCGAAGTCCACTTCCCGGAAGGAAACTTCCTACTGCCAAGAGGACGCTACGAAAAGTTCGCCGGAATTCCAGACTACAATATCACTGTAACCCTGGAAAAAGCAGACCGATACAATGCCCGGAAAGATGTTCAATATAATGAAAAACATATTGCTGATGACGACATTGATGCACCTGCATAAGTGAGGAGAGATGGCTTTGGGCCATCTCTTTTTTTATGGGATTTTATCTGCATTATATATTTTTAATCTGCTTTAGTGTGAATTCTCTAAATCGGTTTGTTTATACGGTATTATCCAGTTATCCGAAAGAGCACGCATAAAAGTTTGCTCTTTTCCAGAATCCATATTGCAAATATCCAATTCAACGTATTTAGGCGTTAACCCAAAAATCCAACAATATCCAAAAATAGGCTTGTCCTTCTGCGACATCGCATATTTCCCTTCGTCTATTGTAGTGAGGTGAAAATAATGAAGAAAATCAAACAGATTTTTTCAGCAGGTATTATTTCTCTGGCGGTTATTTTTTCAGGGGGAGCAGTTATGGCGGATCACAGCCCAGATAAAGAGATGGTTGTGGTTGAGAAAGGAGATACTCTTTATGCACTTGCAAGAAAGTATCATATGAGTGTAGCCCGTATTTTAGAGCTTAATCATCTTGATGGCACCACCATTTATCCGGGGCAGCGCCTGATTCTTTCAGAGGATGAGGATGTATACCATAAGATTATGGCTGGCTCTTTTAGTAAAAAAGAAAATGCAGTAAACCGGGTTTCTCAACTGCAGAAAAAAGAGCTCCCAGCAGGCTTAAGCACGATAGTCATAAAAGGCAAAACGCATTACCGCGTACAGGCAGGTGCTTTTAAGAATAAAAAGAATGCCGAGAAGCAATTAAAGGCAGTGAAGACAGCAGGCATTAAAGATGCTTACATTCTCGCTGAAAAGCCGCTTCAAATTTTTGGCTTAGCACCTGGTGATGCTTATGAAGACATAAAATTCAGAATGGGCGAGCCGAAAAAGACGGAAACTCATTTGAATATTGAAAGTTATTATTACCAAAATGATGGAGCCGGAGTCAGGGTGACCAAGAATATGAAGGATGGCACCATTGGCAGTCTGGCCGTTTATCCGGAATATCTAAGCGAACGGATGTTTCCGGCCATGCCATTTACGAAGGAACAGGTTATAGAGGAATATGGCCAGGTAAACAAAACGGAGGCTGTCATTTGCTACGAATCAGCAAAGTGCGAGGAGTTAACCTACCAGCTTGATAATCATGAACTTAAAGTGCGAATAGATCGCGATGGCTCAACAGTTCAATTTTTGGAGTTAACCAATCTAATTTATCGCTAATAGCCAGTCGGAGGTACCAGAGCCTCCGACTTTTCTTTTGTAAAAAAAGGAATACGGCTCCTCCTTCAAGAATATTAATAAACTTAGGTCTTTTTTACTAATGGGAGGCATTTTAAATGAAACCAAAAAAATGGACATCCAACAAGGAAGACGGGGGATTTGGCACTTTAATTTTGGGCGAAAAGCCGGAACAGCTTCCGGAGAAAACATTTATTTCCCTCACAAGAGGCGAGGGATTAAATTTTGTACAGCTAGCGATCAATAATATTTTAACGCTGATGGTGATGAACCAGATGAAAAAAGCGCCAGGGCTTCTTTATGCAGAGTTGATCGGGGAGCTGAAAAAAGGCAGAGGCACCGGCCAGACGATGACCGTTTGGGATGGAAAGTCTATGCCGCAATTCCGTAATAGGAATAACCACGGTTTTGCGATGAAATTTTTCGGCTGGGTGATTCACCGGAAAAATACAAAAACCTATTACCTGACTTATTCAACAAACGGAACAATCCCCACAGTTTCGGAGGCAACAAAAATTGTAAAAGAATACGGCAAGTTTTATGATGGAGGTGTGCTGGCTAGGAAGGCCACACCGCCAGCTTTCGGGAAAGATACGAAGACCTCATAGGGAAAAAGCATTTTTCTGAAACACACAATTTATTATTGGCTGCATATTCATATACACCATGAAATTGATTCTTTCCGGAGATATTGAACCCAAACCCTGCCGTTAACAGATAAAGGAATTAAGCCCCTCGCTTCCGGCATCACCGGCAACGTGATTCTCATATATCTCTTCTTAACGGCCAAAGCTCCAGAAAACAAAGATCCTGGAGCTTTTTTTATTCTCTCATTTTGCTGCTGCTTTCTTTTTCAGAAGATTTCCGGATCAGCCCCATTATTCCACGCGTCATTAAGAATGTGGCTGCAATGGATGTAAAGCTATAAAAGGAATTCCAAGATTTTTTGTATGTAATTAATTGTGTTTTTTTCTCAAGGAAGTGTTCTGCTATCGCAGACGGAGCACTGAAAAGCAGGCATTTTATCAAAATATCCTTGATGCCGGAATGTCGGGTTATCTGATTGAAATAAACACATGTTATAGGGAAAATTAGATAACTGAACAATACGCTGACATCAAATGTTTTAAACAAATTGACCGGATATTTCAGATATCCTTTACGTACCAGTAGATTATCAAGAAATGTGGCGATATAGCTTTTTAAAAAGAAGATTAGAAGCCAGTCCTTTATTGGGGGTTTTCTGATAAGGTTAAAAAACAATGCTATCCCAATAACGAGTAATGACCGCAAAACACTTCTTTCAAATTTCCTGCCCAAATTAAATCCCCCTTATCTTATAAGGGTTATTCTGTCCCATTTTAAGGAGATTTTGTAGGAAATTTTTTAATTAGCTTAAGTGAAACAAATTCAGGAAATTATTACTATTGAATTAATGATAAAATTATTTTATTATAATAAAACAAGCTGCATTGTACGTAATCATAATAAAGTTTTAACCTTTAAGCTGTAATAGGGAGTTTAACATCGAAACAGGAATGACAAGCCTCCGTCTATACGACAAGGAGGACAGGCAGGAATGTTTTTGCAAACACCCACTTTGAGAAGTGGTGGTTTAAAACTTTCTTATAACCAGTTACGGCAAGAGCGGCTACATACAATTGTTCTCAAACCAGTTTCCAATCGGGGGCTGGTTTTTTAGTATTTATCAATTGATAATTGTTGAGATCATACTTCCCATTTCCATTCCTTTTCCTCTGTTCTGATTTAGAGAAGCAAACCTTGATTAATTTCCTTTTACCCCATAGATGATGCAGCCGACTCCACCCAGCACCCACAATATTTTTGCAAGTGAAACTTTGTCAGCCATTCCGGTAAGCCCGATTACAGTCGTTAAAAGGAGAACAGGCGGACCAATCAGGGCAAGTGAGCTGTTCATGATTAAAGCTTTTTCTATATCATTTATTCTTAATATTAAAAGGGCAACAAAGATTTCAAGGCTTCCTGAAACCAGACGCAAAAGCGCCATGGCCAGAATCGCCTTATCGAGAAAAATAAACATATTTTTACCTCCTAGACCATCCTGTCAATCATTATATGTCCCACCACTCATTCAAAGGACAAGTTTCCGTAAAATCTTTGAAAAATTCCTTATATTTCAAACATGTTACAAATGTTACAAGGTGTAATTTGCAGGAAAGTCTAAAACAGCATGAGATGCTCCTGAAGACATTCTGAATCAAAGTGGAGCTATTCCTTTCGAAACTTTTTCAAACAAGAATTTTCCTGCTTGGATGATGTCTAGGAGGAAAATTTTAGTTATTTGGCGTCTGTTTTTTTCCAAAAATAACCTGCTTTTAACCTGGCTGTAATCAGTGGTTCTGCCGTTTTTAGTACAATAAAAGGCAAGGGGGTTACGCGATGGAGAAAGATATTTTGAGTTATGATGATTTATTGGATATGCTGGATGATTTTTTAAGAGAGCCAAAGCCCTTTTGGGAGAGTTTTTATGAAGATCGCAAGAGAGACATTCCTTTTTTCAAGGTGAAAGGGCCTGATGAGAACCTGGCTGAGTATGTGGAAAATGGACTGAAGCCGCAAAGAGTGCTGGAGTTAGGACGCGGGCCGGGCAGGAATGCTATCTTTATGGCCCAAAATGGAGCCAGGGTTGATGCCATTGATCTTTCGGCAAAAGCAATAGATTGGGCTCGAGAAAGGGCATTTGAGGCGGAAATTGATGTTAACTTTGTCTGCACCTCTTTGTTTGACTTCAAATATGAGCCTCATACATATGATTTTATTTATGACTGCGGAATGTTTCATCATTTGCCGCCGCACCGCCGCCTGACGTATCGGGCAATCCTAAAAAGAGCACTGAAACCAGGTGGACAGTTTGGATTGGTTTGCTTTAACACAGATGGGGCATTGGGTACTTCGGACTGGGATGTTTACCGGATCGGCAGCCTAAAGAGAGGCATTGGCTATTCAGAAGAGAGGCTCAAAGCTAATTTTATGGAGGAGTTTGATATCATGCAGTTTAGGCGGATGAAAAAAATCCAGCAGCCTAGTGAAGTGTTCGGTGAAGATTTCTTATGGGCCTGTTTGATGCGAATTAAATGAGAACATAAAAACAGTGTCCGGAAATGGACACTGTTTTTTAATGAAAGCCTTTAGTCTTTTTTCCTCTTCATAGCATCGGCAACAAATTCAACTTCTGTTCCGACAATGATTTGTAAATTCGTTTTGCTAAGTTTCATTATGCCTTTTGCACCATGAGATTTCAGAGCATTTTCTTGAACTTTTTCCATGTCCTTAATGTTCAGGCGCAAGCGAGTCGCACAGTTATCAATAGAAGTAATATTTTCATTTCCGCCAAGGTCATTAATAAAATGGGCTGCCATTCGTTCATATTTATTACTTCCTTCAGGAGCGGCTGCTTCTGGAACCACTTCGTCCTCTGTTTCTTCTTCGCGGCCAGGTGTTTTCAGGTTAAGCGCTTTAATTAATCCATAGAAAATGACGAAATACAGGACCGCATAGATGGCACCGATTCCGAGCAGTAAAACAGGCTTTTCGGCAATATTAAAGTTCAAGGCAAAATCGATCGCTCCAGCCGAGAAGGTGAACCCATCGCGAATTCCCAATAACGTGGTAACCCACATGGATAATCCCGTTAACACGGCATGAACTCCATAAAGCAGGGGAGCTATAAACATAAATGAAAATTCAATCGGTTCTGTGATCCCTGTAAGGAAAGAGGTTAAGGCCAGACCGATAAACATCCCGGAGACTGCTTTTCTTCTTTCCGGCTTTGCCGCAGCGATAATGGCAAAAGCAGCTGCCGGCAGTCCAAACATCATAACAGGGAAGAATCCAGTCATATAGGCACCCGCTGATGGGTCTCCAGCAAAGAAACGGGCGATATCCCCATTAACCCCTTCAAATTCCCCAAATTGGAACCAAAACAGACTGTTTAATACATGGTGAAGGCCTAAAGGGATAAGCAGACGGTTTAAGAATCCGAAAAGTCCTGATCCTACAGCACCCAATCCAATAATCCAGTTCCCCAATGCATCAATGGCACCCTGGATAGGAGGCCAGGCAAAGCCGGCAATGGCTGCCAGAAGAATCATCGTAACAGATGTGATAATCGGCACAAATCTTCGTCCGCTGAAGAATCCAAGCCATTCAGGAAGCTTAATATCGTGAAAGCGGTTGTATAATAATCCAGCAATAATACCAGCAATAATCCCGCCAAGCACACCCATATTGATATTTTCATCAATCGCAGCTGCACCTTCTGTTAAAACTAGAAAGCCGATCGCTCCAGATAGGGCGGCAGCGCCGTTATTGTCTTTTGCAAATCCCATTGCAACCCCTATTGCGAAAATTAATGCCAGATTGGCAAATATAGCATTACCGGCATTAGCGATGAATTCTATGCCTAATAAATCTTCTTGTCCAAAACGAAGCAAAAGGCCAGCAGCAGGCAAAACAGCGATAGGTAGCATCAGTGCCTTACCAATTCGTTGCAAGAATCCTAACATGTGTATCTCTCCTTTATTAAAAGTAAAATGAAGAAAGCGTTTTATCGAACTGTCGTTATCATACCAAAATATTAATATAGTTGTCTATACCAATTCTAAAGAAATTATTTATTAAATTTAGAGAAAAATTTCATTAACATATAAAAACAGTTTGTCGGCTTTACTAATAAACGCATTATTGGTATAGACAACTATACTGAATGATGATACGATACATATCGTAAAAGGATGATATCTTTTTATCTTGTTTAAAAATATGGAGATATATACAAAAGCCAGAGTAATTTGAAAAGTTTTTAAAGGGATTAACCATACAACTTGGACAGAAGATAGTTTAAACAGGCTTAGCAAGGAGGAAAATGAATGATGAACATATTAAAAGTGAAAAACTATGAAGAAATGAGCAAAGCAGCAGCGGATCATATCATTAATAAAATCCGCCAAAATCCTGAAATTACGCTGGGCTTGGCAACCGGGGGAACCCCTGTTGGAACATATAAGAACCTGATACAAGACCACCTTCATAACGGTACATCCTACAAGAAGGTTACTACATTTAATTTGGATGAATATATCGGCCTGAGTGGTGAAAATCGCAACAGCTATCGCCATTTTATGAACTCGAATCTATTCGGCCATTTGGATATCCAAAAGCAAAAAACGAACATTCCAAGCGGAATTGCCAAAGATATGGAAGAGGAATGCCTAAACTATGAAAAGCTGCTCGAAAGCCATGGCGGCATTGACTTTCAAATTTTGGGTATTGGAAGCAATGGCCATATCGGCTTTAACGAACCAGGAACACCGTTCTCCACTAAAACTCATATTGTTGATTTAGCTCCTTCCACAAGGGAAGCGAACGCAAGATTTTTTTCAGATATAACCGAGGTACCAACCCAGGCGATTACAATGGGAATCTCAACAATTATGAAAAGCAGGGAGATCCTTCTGCTTGTATCCGGAGAATCAAAAAGTGAAGCAGTCCAGCAGCTTTTGTATGGAGATATAGATGAACAATTTCCGGCGTCTGTTCTTATGCTGCATCCCAATGTAAAATTGATCGCCGATGAAGCCGCACTTTCTGCTTCTAGAGTGAAAGTGTAAACAGGGGGTTTTTGATTATGCTTGAACAATATCTGAAGGAAATTAGAGGGCTATTGGATGTAATTGAAATAGATGAAGAACAAAGCTTGAAGAAAGCTGCAAAGGCTATTGCGGAATGCATCCAAAACAATGGGATTGTCCATGTCTTTGGCTGCGGGCATTCCCATATGCTCGGGGAAGAGCTGTTTTACCGGGCAGGAGGTCTTGCTCCCATCAACCCTATTTTAATTGAGGATTTAATGCTTCATAAAGGCGCAGTCCGGTCCTCTACTCTGGAAAAACAGAATGATTTTGCCGAACATTTTATGCAAAATGTTGATATACAAGCCAATGATGTGATAATCGTTGCCTCTACATCAGGCAGAAATCCAGTTCCAATCGATGTGGCAGAACGATCAAAAGCGAAGGGAGCTTTTGTGATTACTGTAACCTCCCCGCGCTATGCTGAAACTCAAGCCTCTCGCCACAGCAGCGGAAAATACTTATATAATACGGCAGACCTTGTCATTGACAATCATATTGAAGCCGGAGATGCACTATTGAAGGATCCTTCCATGGGAACCCGATTTGGATCCGCTTCCTCGATTGCCGGCCTGGCAATTGTGAATAGCGTAATGGTGGAAGCGGTTGAGATTATGCTTAAAAATAATTTTGATCCACCTATCTTCAAAAGCGGAAATGTCGATGGAGCGGAAGACCATAATCGGAAACTGGTTGAAAAGTATAAAAAGAGGATTCCAATTCTGGAAGGTTAACTGTGGCTGGTGATTGGATGATAACGAATATGAACATAATTCAAGCCATTGAAGAAGCCAGGCAAGCAATGATTGAGAGTATAAATTCTAATGGCATGGCAGATCGACAAACCTTGAAACTAAGCCAGAAGCTGGATGAGCTAATTTTTTATGCACAAAAAAATGCAACTCATAAGGAGAACACTCCATCTGCATTTCCAAAATAAAAGGAGACGCATTACCTGTATAAACGGCATGCAGATGTTGCTGCCTTTGTGAACTTTACGAATAAACGGTAAAAACTTGCAAAAGAACTTGTGAAGTTTTGCGAATAAAAGTCTGAAGCTTACGAACAAAGTGAAGAAACTTACGAACAAATCAATGAAACGATCAAATCAGTGAAGATATTCCCAATATTTTAACCTGAAAATGGTCTCAAACTTCAAGTTCGGGACCATTTTGTCATGTGCGGACCTTCCTCCAGGTGTGTTTCTAACGAACTGGTATACTAGTCGCCGCCCAATCAGCAAGGTGCTTAGAAGGTGTTTTTCTGCATATCTTTTCTAAAGATGTCTGAAAGGAGTGGTTGTATGTCCTATCATGTTCATCCGCCAGCCGGGCCAATGAATTTATATAGTTATTTCATCAGCTCAAACCCCTCAACAGCATTTAATCCAAATCAGGTTTGGCCACGGATTTCCAAACGCTCTTACTTAAGTCCGTACAGCTATGTGGCGGGTGATGTAACCATACAAAGAAATGTATTTGTTGCACCATTTGTCAGCATTCGCGCGGACGAAGGGAGTCCTTTTTACATTGGTGAAGGGACAAATCTTCAGGACGGTGTCATTGTCCATGGCTTGAAAAACCGATATGTAGAAAAAGACGCTAGTAAATATTCTATTTATATAGGAAAAAATGTGAGCTGTACGCATGGCTCGTTAATACATGGTCCTTGTTTAATAGAGGATAACGTTTTTATCGGTTTTCAAGCAATCGTTTATTCCGCCGTTATAGGGGAAGGGTCATTTATCTCAACGAATGCTGTGGTGACGAATGGAGTCCAATTAAGGCCACATAGTTTCGTTCCGCCGGGAGCCACCATTGATACCCAAGTTAAGGCCGATTCTCTTTCAGGTGTTCCAAAAAATGATGCTGAATTCGCAAAAGAAGTGCAGAGAGTAAACCTGGAATTTCCGGCTGCTTATTCCCTTATGTTCGGTGAGATCCGTTGTTCTTGCGGATTGTCCTGCAGCCGTGGTCGCCTGGACAATTTGACAGACAGCTGAAAGCAAAATCAGCAGCAGCTGCCAAATAAGCAGCTGCTTTTTTCTATTAAAGCAAAATGACCAAAATGTATTCATATAATTTTTATAAATGGTGCATCCTACCAATTGGAGGTGCAACTTATGAAGCCATTTTCACGGTCCATATTAATCATTATGATGATTCTTCCTTGGCTGACCATGCCTTTTATTAAAAAAAGTGAATTTAGAAGGTTTCTACCGGCAGCTATCTTAATGAGCATTATTACTAAGCTTTTGAACATAGTGGCATACAAACGGAACTGGTGGCAATTTTATACGAGCATTTTGCCTAAAGTAAAAGCTGAGACTGCTTTCATCGTTGGACCGTATTTTTTGGCATCCTTTTGGGTTCTAAAATTGGCGTATGGCAAATTTAAAAAGTATATGATTATGAACGGTGTCTTACATATTTTATTTGCATTTCCCGGAATTGCATTTTTAAAATGGGCGGGGATAGGGACGTTAGCTCGAGTCAATAATATTCAGCTAACAGGTATTCTCTTGCTCAGAGCCGTTTTATTATATAGTTTCCAGCTTATGGTTGATGCTGTTCGGAAAAGGAAGTCTGTTCATAAAAGATTTTTTTAACCCTATCTGGAGTACCATGATTTGCAAATAGACACTTAGATTTGCAAGTAAAATAAAAAAATTGTAAATATATTCCATAATCTGTAAATGAAGTATGAAATCTGCAATTATACTATTATGGACGGACCGCAAACGGGGTTCGGATACCAAAAAAACCGCTCTGGACGCGGATCCATGAGCGGTTTTTTCATCTTACAATGCATCTTTGATTACTTTTTTCGAGTAAAGCACGGATAGAATACCGAAAATCGAGTAAAGGACGGTGTAGAGCACCATGACTAAAATCATCGGCGTCCAAAGTTCACTTCCAAACATAAACCAGCCAGATTTAACTGCAAAAAAGCTGTGCATCAGTCCAATTACAAGAGGAATTCCGAAGTTAAAGGCTTGTTTGGCCTGAATGCCGCGCAGCAAATCGCCCTGCGTAAAACCAAGCTTGCGTAAAATGGTGTAGTTTGGCTTTTCATCTTCACTTTGGTCCATTTGTTTAAAGTAAAGAATACAGCCCGAAGTAACCAGGAATGTTAATCCAAGGAATCCGACGATGAACATCACTAATCCCATATTCATTTTTTGCCGGTTGCTCATTTCAAGCTGGGAATCTGCTCTTCCGATGAATTCTGTATTCTGGAAAAGCTCATTGGCTTTTTCGATCTTATCATTATCTATAAGATCGATGCCGATATAAAGCGAGTTTTCCAGCTGAATTTCTGGATTAAGGTCCTTTTTTAATTGCGAATATACCTCTTCATCCACGATCGCAACTGGCATACCGCCAGCTGTAAAATAATATGGAAGCACAAATTCATCATTTAATCCCAAATAGTTTTGCTCAATTGTAACTGTTTTCCCTTTTAATTCAATGGCTCCTGTATCCTTAAATGTCATAAATTTTCCAAGGATATCATTCGTTCCCGTCAGCATCGCTTCCTCAGGATCCAGGTCAATGCCGGGGATTGATTGTTCACTTACAAATGGAAGATACATAGTGCTTGCCTTCATATTCATTTCTTCCATATTTACATCCAGTACATTCGCCATGTTTGCTTCTATCTGGAAGGTCTCTATTCGTTGTTCTTTATAATCCAAGCCCTCGTTTTTAAGGATCTTCTTAAACTTAGCTGCATCTTCATCATCTGTCATTGTGAAGTGGGCAGGCAGGCCTTCCTGAGCTGATTTTTCAGCTGAATAATAGGATATATAAGTAAGTGACAATAACCCGATTGCCAAAGCAGATACAGTTGTAATAATGGTTAATAACAGTGAGTTTGATTTCATACGGAACATGATTGATGACAAAGAAAGTACATCATTGACATTTAAGTAGCCGTCTTTCTTTTTGCGGATCATGTTTGCAATAAAGCTGACAGAACCTTTATAGAAAAGATAGGTTCCGATAATGACCGCAGCCAGTATAAATACCATTGCCATGAATAGTTCATTCACGCTTGAAAGATCTCCGCCAAAGAGAAGGGTAGAGACGTAATAGCCGGCAAGGATCAATAGAATGCCTAGTACACCCATCAGCATTTCCCAAAAAGATATCTTTTTTGCTTTTCCTTCTGCTACTGAAACCACCCTGAAAAGGGAGAGAATTGTCTGCCTTTTTATAAAAGCAAAGTTCATCAGCATGATAAACAAATAAATCACTGAAAAAACAACAATTGTCTGTAAAAGTGCCTCTTCAGAAAAGTGCAATCCAGCGACACCTTCCACTCCAGTCATTTTAAAGAGAATCATAAGAATCAATTTTGAAACCGAAAATCCTATAAAGATTCCGATAACAAGAGAGCCGAAGTATAGCAGCAAATTTTCAAGGCTCAAAAGCTTAAATATTTCATTCTTTGTCATCCCGATCAATTGAAAAAGTCCAATTTCCTTGCTTCGCCTTTTAATAAAAATATTGTTGGCATACAGAAGAAAGATCGAAACAATCGCGACAAGCAGGATAGAGGCAGTCCTTAACGCGGCGGCGCCCTTGATAGAGCCTTTTGTTTCCGTCATCGCGGGATCGTACTGCAGTGTCACAAAAGCGAAATAGAGAGCCACACTAAAAACGAGTGCAAACACATAGAGATAGTAATTTTTAAGATTCTTTTTCAGATTGCGGAGGATGAGAGTATTAATGCTCATGCTGAACACCGCCCAATACGCCTTGCGTTTTCATAATATCTTTGAAGAAGGACTGTCTGGATTGATCGCCCTTGTTCAGCTGGGTATAAATCTGGCCATCTTTAATAAAAATAACACGGCTGCAGTAGCTGGCTGCAACTGGATCATGTGTCACCATGATGATGGTTGCGTTACGCATCTGATTTAAGTCGCTCAGTTTATTCAATAAATCGGAAGCTGATTTCGAATCGAGTGCCCCGGTTGGTTCATCTGCAAAAATGATGCTTGGTTCATGAATAAACGCACGTGCAGCTGAAGTCCGCTGCTTTTGTCCGCCTGAGATTTCATTCGGGTATTTGTCTTTCAGGTCGAATATGCCCAGCTCATTTGCAACATCTGCAAACTTTTCATCCGCTTCTCTTTTGGGCGTTTTGCTGATAGAAAGGGGAAGGAGGATATTTTCCTTTACAGTCAGTGTGTCCAGCAGATTATATTCCTGGAAAATGAACCCCAAATGCTGCTTGCGGAACTGGGCAAGCTGTTTATCCTTTAGACCAGTCATTTCTTTTCCTTCAATTTTTATTTCACCGGTGCTCACCCGGTCTATTGAGGAAAGAACATTAAGGAGAGTAGTTTTGCCCGATCCTGAAGCACCCATGATGCTGACAAACTCGCCTGCTTCAATCTGCAAATCGATGCCTTTCAAGACTTCCTGTTTATTAAATTTATTGCCGTAGCTTTTATGAATTTTATTGGCTTCAAGAACTATCATGTGTAACCATCCTTTTTTGAAATTTTTATAATAGGCTTTGTTAAAATTGTCCCGTTGATTTCTTTCAGACACGAGAACTGGCATGCGTTTTGGAAGCCTAACGGCGCTTCTACCGTATGAGTCTTGTTATTTCCTCTCTAATCAACGCGTGTGAGCATTAGCATAGCTTTATTATAAAAGTCTCTATTATTCAGTTCCTTCGAATGAGCGAACAAATAAGAAGAGCATGTGACATTTTTGTCACATGCCTGTTATGCTGACAAATTCGTTACGCTTCGGGAAGTGCAGTGTAAATGTCGCACCCTTTCCTGGCTGAGACTCCGCCAGTATATGGATCTTCAAAGGTTCTGCTGCTTTTTTCGCCAAATATAAGCCCATTCCAGTAGCAGCTTTGTCCTGATGGTTTACTGTTGAAGTAAAGCCTTTTTCAAATATACGCGGCAAATCCTTTGGATCTATGCCCCGGCCAAAATCCTGGACCTGGAGAACCGTTTGTCCGTTACGTTTAAAACTCGAAATCATGATTTCTGAGTGTTCACTGTATTTAACAGCGTTGGTCAAAATCTGCCGAATGACAAAACTGATCCATTTTGAATCGGTAAGAACTTCGGTTTCTTCTAATTCAACCTCGAATCCAACTCCTTTTTGCATACACCAGGATTGCAGAGATTTAATTTCGCTGAAAATGATTTCTTCTAAATTTATTTTTTCAATGTATAAATCATTCTCCATGAAAGGAATGCGTTTTCGATGAAGCTGCTGATCGAGAAGGAGGTGGATGCGGAGCCATTCATAGGTTAATGCAGACTTTAGTGTCTGGTCCTCCAGCCGGTCAATCATAAGGTGCATTGCTGTCATCGGGGTTTTGACCTCATGGATCCAGGACAGCAAGTCATCTTTTTCCTGCTCAAGCATCGTGCGGTTTTGAGTAATTTCCTGCTTAAACCGTTCAGTTTGACTTAGTAAGCTGCTTTCAACAATCTCTTCAAAAGGGCTTCCAGCTTCAGGGATGCTCGTTACATCCAAATTATTTTCCCGATCCTCCATCGTTTTATAAAATTTCGTTTCTTTTTGATACCGTAAAAGAAAGAAGATGATAAAAATCAGCAGCGATAAAAAGCTGTAATAAAGAAAGGGACGCAATGAAATGGCAGCGTCAATATACACGATAAAAGCTCCAAGAACCTGCAAAAACAAAAAGAGAAGAATCCAGCTCAGCCGTTCTCTGACATATCTGCTATACATGGGAGGTATCCTCTTCACCCGCCATATAGCCCTGTCCGACCTTCGTTTCGATCCTGCTGCCGAGTCCAATTTCATCAAGCTTTTTTCGCAGACGGTTCACATTTACCGTTAGTGTATTATCACTGATAAATCGCTTGTCATCCCAGAGGCTAATAATGATTTCGTCCCGGCTGACAATCTGGTTTTTACGCTCAATCAGCAATTTCAATATGTAAGTTTCATTTTTAGTCAATTCAATGCTGCCGGCTTCGTTTGTAACGGTGTTTTGATCAAAATCAACAGTCGCACCGCACCATGTCTTTAGCTTCACCTGGACCGCACTGTAATTATAAACGCGGCGAAGGATAGCCTGGATTTTCGCAATTAAGACATCAAAGTGAAAAGGCTTTTGTACAAAATCGTCAGCGCCAAGCTGCATAGACATCACCTGATCTGTCGGGTGATCACGTGATGACAGGAAGATGATCGGGACATTTGAATGAGATCGAATCATCCGGCACCAATGAAAACCATCAAATTTTGGCAGCTGAATATCAATAATGACTAAATCAGGATTTACGTCTGCAAACTCCTGCATAACCTTGCTGAAATCCTCGATTCCATAAACATCATAAGACCATTGCGACAGCCGGTCTTTAATCTCGTTAAAAAGGGAAGAATCATCCTCAATTAAAAGCAGTTTAAACAAAAAACTCACCACACTTTTGTTTGTTTCTAGGAATATTGTAAAGGAAAAGTTTGTTAATCGCTATAGTAGTGAGGGATTTTGGAGAAATGGAATGGCAGCAATGGACAGGTCCTTTTAAAATTGGCTATGTTAAATCGTTTTGTTGATTTTGGCAGCCTGTTGATTGGAGCTGAAGGAGAGAGATCCTCGGAAATGCATCCTTATTTCCTTCGTGCCGTGTTTTTTCAAGGAGTTTTATACAATTCCGTATTAGAAGAGCACTTGCTTATGATCTTTACACAAAAAAACTCTATACAAATGATTGTCGCGAGACTTGGAATTGAAGAAAAATCAGCTTCAAATTATTTGAAGCATTTAACCGAGGGTACTTCACTCCAAAATAGTACTTAAAGAGAAAATATTTTCTAGTATATAATTACAGATATAATCATGGACAAATGGGAAATACCTAGAACCACCATATCTTTATTAAAAAAGGTATGTTAGTTCTGGGTATTTTTCGTTCCAGGGGAGTTACTGTTTTGGAAGAAAAGAAAGTTTTTATAAGCTTGAGAAATTTATCCATTGCCACGTTAATCGGAGAAGGAGAATTTGACCACATATCCAGTATTAATGTATTGAGAATGCCATTTGAAAAAAAGTCATTATATTTAGCGGTATCATAAAGATAGCAATATTAATCCCTATATAAATATTGAATTAAAAAAGGGCAATTCAATATTCACTCGCACGAAATACTAGATAGCTTGTATTCTCAGTGGTATTCGGTCAAAAGAAAGTCTTTAGTTTGGTACTAGATCCGAATTTACTTACTCATTCAAAAGATGGAGTGAAGTGGATGGGGAAATTTATGCCGAAGTGGATGGTTATTTTTTATTATTAGTAAGTTATCATTTAGTTAAATTAGTTAAAAACGATCTATAAGTAAGTAGAGGTGTGCAGAATGAAAATTATGTTAGGTTTAGTGGGATTAATCTTAATTTTTGCTGTTGTTTCTACGTTGCTGCTGACTGGCAGATCAGACGAGAACTACGGTAGTTCGACTAGGAGAAATACAGCAAATTTAACTTTAATATATGTGGTGATTATATTCATTGCTCTCACTTCACTTGGAATCTATATTTGGCGGGCTTAATAAAAAGACTAGAGTGTAAGGGAGATGATGAGAAGTGACATGGGCTGTTTTAATTCCAATAATACTCGTTAGTTTATTAAAAATTGTTGTAACCTGTCTGCCAACGGGTACTGTCAATTGGTTACTCAGGAAATTTGAAACGCATTACAAGCTCAATGAGGAAAATGTTACGGTTACCTTTGGAGATAAGAAACTGGAAGGCGAAGAAAAAATAATGCTTATAAATCATTTTAACGATGGAATATTTATCAAGAAGCATTATATCCATCCTGGAAACGAGCAAAGCTACTTACACCCTGTGAACAGTGGAATTCCAATTGTAATTGACTATAAGAGGGGACGCCTGGATGTCATGCTATTCATCTACGCATACAATGACCGCATTGATGTGGTCAAACAGTACAAGAAAAAAGTCATCGCGTATAGTCTAATGTCGGAAAAACTCCAAAACAGTTTCCTGGCAGTACAAGCGAGTTAATGTCATAGAAAAAATAGAAAAAGACAGTCTTTGAAAGGCTGTCTTTTTCTGATGCAAAAAATTTAATTCTGAGAAGCAGCAAGGGCATCGGCAAATCGTTTGATTCCTTCATGAATGTTTTCTTCTTTTTCCCTGGCATATGTAAAACGGACAAAACCTTTCTCAGTTCCCATTGTGGTGCCAGGAACGTAGATGACTCCTCTCTTAATCGATTCTTCGAGCAATTGAATTTCATTGTAATCCTTCTTGATTCTGCACCATAGATGTATGCCGCCTTGAGGCACGTTATATTCAACTTGATCATGAAGAAGGGTCTGCAGACTTGTATCAATCTGCTTGCTACGACGATCTAATTGCTTAACTAAATGTTGAATATGTGATTCAAATTCTCTAGATTCAATAAAATCATTGGCAATCCATTGCGAATAGCTTCCATGTCCAAAATCGACCTGCTGCTTTGCATCCGACAATCTTTCAATGACAGATTTTGGCCCGATAATCCAGCCTATTCTTAGTCCTGAAGCAACGATTTTTGTCAGTGAGCTTATATATAAGACATTTCCATTTTGATCAAGGGATTTAAGGGTTTTCATTCTTTCACCTGCAAAAGAGGTTAAGCTATATGGATCATCCTCCACAATTGGAATGCCATATTCAGAAGACAATTCCAGTACTTTTCTTCGCTGGTTTTCCGGTAATAATGTACCCGTTGGATTTTGGAATATGGGATTTAAAAAGATCATTTTAATTTGGTGTTTTTTATATAATGCAGTGATATCGTTCGGATCGATTCCATCCTTACCTGTTTTTAAGTAATAGGTTTTGATTCCGGCAGATTTAAAGATGGGGAGGCTGTAATGATAGGATGGATCCTCGATCGCTACAGCATCACCCGGTTTTAGGAGACATTGAACCACAAGATGCAAGGCTTGCTGCGCACCGGAAGTAATCAAGATAGCAGAAGAGTCAATCTCAATGTCTCGAAATCTTTTTACATGGACAGCAAGAGTTTCTCTAAGAATTTCATTTCCTTGGGGATGGTCATATCCCAATGGGCCAATAAAGGTTCTGCTGGATGTTATTTCTCTTAGGGAAGATAAGGGAAAAAGATCTTGAGACAATTCCCCGCTGGCTAAATTAATCAGTTTGGTCGCGGCTAGTTCTTTATGGATTCTTTGTGTAACAGGCAAATTGGGCAAAAAGGAGCCCGCTTCAATATATCTGTTCCAACTCGGAATCCGTCTCTTTGCCAATCCCCAAATATCCTTGCTGATCGTTGTACCGCTTCCACGATTTCGTTCAATGATCCCATTGGACTCCAGTTCATCATATGCCGCAACAACCGTGCTTCTATTGATGTCAAACTGTTTTGCCAATCCTCTTTCAGAAGGAAGCGGCTTGTCCGGTGGAAAAGTGCCATCTGCAATCCCATTTTCAATATACAAGGCAAGCTGCTTATAAAGTGGTGTTTTCGACTTTCTGTCAGGTATCCAGTCCATTTGAAACAATCCTTTTGATAAAATAAATACCATTTTGGTTATTATATCATCCTTTCGTTAATCTATGGGACGAAGGGAGTTGTAGACTAGATATGATTGAAAAAAAGACTGCAGAGCTTTTTAAACTCTGCAGTCTTTTAAATATTGAATGATTCTTATTCGAGATTGGCATGCTTTCCATACATCTTAGTTGTATCCAACCCTTTTTTCTCCATGAATCTTAAGATAGTCGCATCATAAAAAAGGAGGAGGGTTTGCTCAAATAGTGAGCCCATAGGCTGTATCGTTTTATAATCGCCTTCCGATTGATCTTTAGGGGATCCAGGCAATTTAACTTTGATATCGGCTAATTGTCCAATTGTGGACTCAGGGAAAATTGTTACAGCTGCGATTGTTCCTCCAATATTTCTTGCTTTTTTCACCATGGAAATTAAGCTTTTCGTTTCACCTGAACCTGATCCGATAATTAATATGTCATCTTCCTCAAAGTTAGGTGTTACGGTTTCTCCTATTACATAGGCATCGATTCCCATATGCATCATTCGCATAGCAAATGATTTAGCCATAAATCCAGACCTGCCTGCGCCAGCAACAAAAACTTTCTTAGCTTCAAGAATTCCATTTACCAATTTTTCTGCTTCATCATCTGAAATGAAGTCAGCTGTCCGATTTAACTCTTTTAAGATCTCAGCTAAATACTTTTTCGTATTCATTAAAGAAATTACCCTTGCTTAATCATTTCTTGCATTGCGGCTACAGCGGCTTTTTTATCTGCTTGTCCAGTAATGCCTCCGCCCACAATGACAAGATCTGGCTGAACTTTCACCACTTCTGGCAATGTTTCTAATTTAATTCCTCCAGCAATGGCAGTTTTTGCATTTTTTACAACACTTTTAATGGTTTTCAGATCTTCAAAAGAATTTTGTCCCGCTGCTTGAAGGTCGTAGCCAGTGTGTACACAAATATAGTCTACACCCATCTCATCGACTTCTTTCGCACGTTCAGCAAGGTCTTTAACTGCAATCATATCAACAAGGATTTTTTTGCCTTGTTTTTTCGCTTCTTCCACAGCACCTTTGATAGACATGTCTTCTGCTGATCCAAGAATGGTAATGATATCAGCACCTGCCTCGGCGGCTTTCATTACTTCATAGCCAGCAGCATCCATGATTTTAAGGTCTGCCAAAACTTTTAGGTTAGGGAAAGCTTCTTTTACTGCTTTCACAGCATGAAGACCTTCATTAATGACTACTGGAGTACCGATTTCGACTACATCGATATGCTCCTCAACTTCCTTTACAAGCTCAATGGCTTCTGGAATATTTACTAAATCTAAAGCTAATTGTAATTCCATCTATATTCACTCCTGTTAATTTTTTTTTGTATTCAGCAGTTTAAAACCTAATACGGCTAGATTTTTTATCCTAATTGGGTATTACTAGTATTACAGCTTGAATCAGGTGTTTGCTGCTGAACAATTGCTAGTATATTACGTATGACATTATATTAAAAGTACGCACTTTTATTTTACATAGTGACTAAAAGTATACTATTGGTTATAATTAGGTCTGGAGGTGGTTTCAATATGTCACGAATGCAGGATAAAGTATTTAACTGTGAAAAAGAATTAACCCTTTCGGTTATCGGCGGTAAATGGAAAATGCTGATATTATGGCATTTAGGCAAAGAAGGAACAAAACGATTTGGTGAATTAAAAGCTCTAATGCCCGGGATTACGCAAAGGATGCTTGTTAACCAATTAAGAGAATTAGAAGAAGATTTAATTGTTAAACGAGAAGTCTATCCAGTCGTTCCTCCGAAAGTGGAATATTCTCTGACTGAACAAGGAAGAACTTTGATGCCTATCCTGGATGCCATGTATAAATGGGGTAAGGATTATATGGAGACGGTCGTGGAAAGTTCTCCTGCAACGAATGAATCAATTAAATAATAAATAAATGAAAAGACTTATATGGATCTGTTAAGCCAGGGTAAATACTTCTCCCTGGCTTTTTTGTATTAAAAGAGGAACGTATCATACTTATTACTTAGTATACTTTTTATCACTATATAATTTTTAGGGCACTAATTAAATAAAAAGTGCGTACTTTCAATTGATGTTTGTAGGTTATATACTAGCTTCTGTTGCTGTAAATGAATGCAAAAATGATCAAAGGCCTTTTGACTGGGGCATTCAAATATTAACTAATTTGAAAGGGTGAAGAGTTTGTCAGGTTTACAGGCCAAGCATCATAAGGTTTGCATAAAATGTATGTCATTTTCTTCTAATTATGATGTATGTCAAAAATGCGGAAATACGAATTTGATGGACCTCAAAATCACAGTAAAAGCCGGATTAAATAAAAAAACGGCAAAGACAGGGGCTGGCTAGTAATAAGTCAGCCAAAAAAAGCTCAATGGGGAGGAAGAAAGTATGGATACAATGACATTTGTCTTGTTTGGCGCAACAGGGGATCTAGCTAAAAGAAAAATATTTCCTGCATTTTATAATTTGTTTTTGGATCAAAAATTGCCAGATACCATTTCTATCATAGGTGCTGGAAGAGGCAATATGTCCGATAGTGCTTTCCAGCATTATGTGGAAGAGGCAATAATTACATTTTCAAGACGCTCAATTTTGGACTGCAGCAGCCTAAGAAAATTTATAGAATCCATCCGTTATTGTTCATTAGACGCTGTGAACACCAAAGATTATAAAGTGCTGCTCCAAATGGTTAAACAGCGTGAAGAAGAATTGAATATACCGGAAAATCGCATGTTCTACCTATCCGTTGCTCCAGAGTTTTTTAATGTAATAGCATCGAATATTAAAGTCAGCGGGTTAGGCTCTGCAAAGGGATGGAAACGGCTGATCATCGAAAAACCGTTTGGACATGACTTGAAATCGGCACAAATGTTAAATGAAAAACTATGCAAATCTTTTGAAGAAAAGGAAATTTATCGCATTGACCATTATCTAGGCAAACCAATGGTTCAAAATCTGGAAGCTTTAGGATTTGCCAATCCAGTCCTTCAATCTTTATGGAATCATCAATATATTGCGAATGTCCAAATTACTGCCAGTGAAACAATAGGGGTAGAAGATAGAGCTGGTTATTATGACCAAGCAGGAGCGCTCCGAGATATGTTTCAAAATCATATGTTTCAGCTGCTGATGATGACTGCGATGCAGATACCTAAAAACATTAGTGCAGAAGGCATTCGTTATGAAAAAAAGAATGTAATGGAAGCTCTTCGGCCGTTAAAGAAAGAAAATATAAAAACCAATGTGATTCGCGGACAATATGGTCCAGGGGAAATACACGGTGAACCAGTGCTAGGGTATTTAGATGAGCCTGGAGTTGAAGCGTCATCGGCAACTGATACCTTTGTCGCGGCACGATTATGGATTGATAATGATTCTTGGAGTGGTGTACCTTTTTATATCCGTACAGGAAAAAGAATGAGAGAAAAATCTACAAGAATAGTAATTGAATTTAAAAATCCTTTAAAGGATAGGTATGGAACTCAAAGAGAAGGAACTGCTCCAAATCTATTAGTGATTGAAATCAATCCGAACGAAAGTGTTTCACTACAATTTAATAGTAAAAACCCTTTAAATAATGGAAGGATTGAACCGGTTTATGCAGATTTTTCAGCTAAAAGGGAAAATATACCAGAAGCTTATGAGATCCTGCTTTATGATGCAATGCGAGGTGAATCCACCTTTTTTGCGCATTGGAATGAAGTAGAAATGTCCTGGAAATGGGTTCAGTCTATTTTAGAAGCAATTGAAGAAAACTTAGTTCCTCTTCATGATTATCCATCAGGTTCAATGGGGCCGGAATCTTCTCATCAATTATTAGCTGAAGATGGTTTTAAATGGTGGTAAGAAGCAACAAATCTAAGGTTTAAAAGTGTAAAATATTTACTAATTTGGGGGTAATATTTATGAAAGTCGGTTTGATTGGTCTAGGTAAAATGGGATTAAACTTAGGCAAGAATTTAATTGACCAAAAACATGAAGTGGCAGCCTTCGACTTAAACAAGGATGCAGTTGAAAAAATGAAGAATTATGGAGTACAAGGCGCTGCCAACTTGAAAGAACTGGCTACATCCTTAGAAAAACCTAGAATTTTATGGGTTATGGTGCCTCATAAAGTGGTGGATTCAGTGATTGATGAAATAATACCATTTTTGGACAAGGGTGATATTGTGATTGAAGCTGGCAATTCTCACTATAAAGAATCCATTTGCCGTTACAGCAAGCTAAAGCAACTTGGCATAAGCTTTATGGACGTAGGAACTTCCGGCGGTATGGAAGGCGCCCGCAACGGTGCATGCTACATGATTGGCGGGGACCCTGAAGCGTGGGAGGTTGTTGAGCCTCTATTTAAGGATACAGCTGTAGACAATGGTTATCTCTATGCAGGAAAAGCAGGCAGCGGTCATTTCTTGAAAATGGTCCACAATGGGATTGAATATGGAATGATGGCAGCAATCGGGGAAGGTTTTGAAATTATCGAGAAAAGTGAGTTCAATTTTGATTACGAAAAGGTAGCAAAAGTATGGAATAACGGATCTGTTATTCGTTCATGGCTCATGGAATTAACAGAACGGGCCTTTTCAAAAGATGCCAACCTGGATGAAATCAAAGGAATCATGCATTCTTCCGGCGAAGGCAAATGGACCGTTGAAACCGCTCTGGATTTGCAGGCTGCCACACCGGTCATAGCCATGTCACTGCTGATGCGATACCGTTCATTAGACAATGATACTTTTACTGGTAAAGTGGTAGCTGCCCTCCGCAACGAATTTGGCGGACATGCAGTGGAAAATAACTAGCTCTATGTTAAAAAAATTCTTACAAATAAAGGGGTGAACTTTATGAATGTATTAGATTCAAAAATCATTTATACCCAATACGGTATAGAAACCTATATGGATATGGTGGGAAAAGTGGAGATAAAAGATATCCGCTATCCTTCAGAGGCAGCTCCATTTTATGAAATAACGGTCGGAGTAGAATATTTTCTTATGATAGTGAAAAGAATTATTTTAAGATCCGAATGAATTCAAACTTAAATTTGATTTCACTTATGGAAACAGAAACTGAAAGCTTGTTCGCTGTGAAAAATGAATTTGAGAGAGAGGCAACAAAGGAACTAGTCGGTGAATGGCTGATCAAAACAAATGCTTTTAGACTAGCCATAAAGAATCTGATAGAAGAAAAGAAAATGGAGAACGTTCATACTGAAGAAGACATTCAAAAGGTACTGGGAACGGTAAGATATTTGGAGAAAATACTTAATATCCAAACAAAAGATATTTTAAGGGCTAAGTTTGTAAGAGAACTCAAAATGTGTTGTTAGATAGAATACCCTTTACATCATTTACTCAGAGAATAATTTGAAGTGAAACACTCTGGAAGGAAGTCCAGAGTGTTTCTTTGTATTTATTAACTCTTAAATCAGACTAGGAAAAATTAGCGGTGGCATTGGAACTAGTTAAACGTCTTGGAACAGATCATATTGATTTGACCTTCTGCGATGGAAAGGAATTGTTCATTGGCATAACCATTGAAGAAACCTTCATACTTTAAGTAGTTCAGTTCAGCATCTTACTTATTTTATAATATAGCGCTGACAGGGGAGAAAATATTATACATTTTTGGAGGCTATGACGATACAGCTTTCATGGAAGGGTACATTAAGAATCATTTAATAAGGATTTAATGCCTTTAAAATAATTTATTCATAAATAAATATTGACTTACTAAACTGTAAATATTAATATTACAGTATGCTCGGTACCAATAAAGCTAACTAAATATAAAGTATTTGGTCATTGTTAAACTAATTTCAAACCTTAACTGTAATATTTTGGTTACATTCTAACAGTGTTAACCTATTGGGATAAAACCCATTATTACAATATATAAGCAGCATGAAAATAAATGAAGGAGTGAAAAATATGGTAAATTTATATTTAACATCAAGCTGCGGTTCCTGCCGAAAAGCAAGGGCCTGGCTGGAGGAACATCAAATTGATTATATTGAAAGAAACATTTTAACGGACCCGCTTACAGTGGATGAGATTAAATCGATCTTACGTCTTACGGAAAATGGCACAGAGGAGATCATTTCAACTAAGTCTAAAGCTTTTAAGGAGCTGAACGTAAATATTGACTCCCTGCCGCTCAAGGAATTGTATAAGTTAATAATGGAAAACCCGCAAATGCTGCGCAGGCCAATTATCCAGGACGAAAAGAGATTACAGGTTGGCTTTAACGAGGAAGAAATCCGAAGTTTCCTTCCACGTAAATTTCGTACCTTTTCATTTAATGAATTACAAAACTTGGCCAATTAAGAAATACAGATAGCTTCAGGTTCGATTTCTTGACAAGAAAATCTGTAACATCTAGTATTACAGTACGTACTTAAACTTAGGATTAGTTGTCATCAGCTATCAACTCTAGGAGGCAGGCCATGAAGAGCGACTTTACTCTTGCCATTCACAGTTTAACTTATCTTGCGCTGCAGCCGGATCGCATGTCTACAAGCGATGCTATATCAGGAAGTGCAGGTGTCCATGCAGTCCGGATTCGTAAAGTCCTGAGTTTGTTAAAAAAACATGGATTTATTAAATCAAAAGAAGGTCTGGGCGGCGGATTTATATTTGCCAGGGATTTAAGTGAGGTGAATCTCTGGGATATCTATATGATAACCTCTGAAGGCGCACTTCAGCCTAAATGTCCTGAATCAAATGAACAGTGTGTTGTTGGCGCGAATATGCAAAGGGTTTTATTTAACATTTTTATAGGTGCCGAAGAACATCTTGGGGAATATTTAAAGAAGTTTACCCTTAAGGATGTAGTTGAGCTTATATACGAAGAAAAATGAAGGAAGGCATGGCTTTCCGTTTAGCTAAAATGTAATAAAATTTATTACAGTTTTAAACTGTCGTGTGATGAACGTTATTCTACTAATAAGAAGGTGAAAACGATGATGTCCAGAGATAATTCTATCTTAAAAACAGGTGATTGGATTAAAGGGAAATCACCGGATGGGGAGTTAATAATCGGTTACATTGAGAGAATTGATATTCTGGAAGAGACCGTAAAGACAAAAGTCATTAGCAGTGATAATAAAACAATTGAAGGAAAAATAATTCCCATGTTGAGCAAACAGGTCAAAAAAATGCCTGTTTCAAAAGTGGCAAACAAGGAACAAGTTCATTATCTAATTGACTTGGCGCTTGCATCAGGGGATGAAGAGTGGTTCTTTGAGCTAACTTTCAAACTAAACAAGATGAGGGAGCTAGTAAATGCAGCAAAATAATAGCAGGGGGAATAAAAAATGAAAATGCTAGTAACAGGAGCAACAGGAAAATTAGGAACAAAAGTAGTGGAGACTTTATTAAAAACTGTCCCAGCAAACCAATTGTCTGTCAGTGTACGCAACCCGGAAAAAGCAGAAGGATTACGAGCTCGTGGAGTGGAAGTCCGCCAAGGTGATTTTGACCGTCCAGAGACACTGGATCATGCTTTTTCAGGCATCGATCGATTATTAATTATTTCTGCAGACGGGGACAATGAAACAAGGATTCGCCAGCATACAAATGCGGTAGCGGCAGCTGAACGTGCTGGCGTTAAATTTATTGCTTATACCAGCATTGCGAACGCAAGAGAAAGCAAAAACTTCCTTGCTCCAACTCATAAGGCAACAGAAGAAGCCATCTTAAAGACAGGCATTCCATACTCCTTCTTACGAAACAATTGGTATTTGGAGAATGAAATTCCGAGCATTCAAGGTGTACTAGCGGGAGCTCCATGGGTAACTTCTGCTCAAACTGGCAAAGTAGGCTGGGCACTTCAGCAAGATTATGCAGAAGCTGCAGCAGCGGTATTATCAGGCAGCGGACACGAAAATTCTGTTTACGAGCTTTCTGGCAAACTATTGACACAAGAAGAATTAGCATCTGCACTGGGTGCTGTGTTGGGGAAAGGGGTACCTGTTAAGCATGTTGATGATGCAGCTTATGCTGAGATGATGAAGGGTGCAGGAGTACCGGATTTCCTTATTCCAATGCTTGTTGACATACAAAAAGACATTCGGGAAGGCACCCTGGAAAGTGAAAGCAATGATTTCGCAAAGCTTCTTTGTCGTCCAGCAGCATCCATTCAAGAAGGGTTAATTCAAATTGTTAATAGCATCTCATCAAAATAATGCTGAAACCCTTAAAGCCGACCTTTTCAATATAGAAAGGGTTGCTTTAATTTTAACAAAAATTGAGATCTGGTTAGGAAAACAGAGGGGTATCTAATTCAAAATGTTTATTTGAAATGAAAACTTATCATAAAACTTTGTACTTAAACTAACAGGTCCGTGGCTACCCTGGACTAGCTTTCATCTAGTTTGTGAAAGCTCTCCATCTTTGTGATCATATACGCCAAAAGATATAGTAAGAAAAAAATAATAAAGTCATAAAGAGTTGACCACTTTTTGGGATTATAGAAGTCAATTGCATTGAAGAAATTCATTCCGCCAAAAGCAGCGATTGCCGAGAATATGACACCTTTCAGCAGGGAGTTCATTTTGGGCAACAATTGTAAAGCGAACATGACTCCAACGGGTGCTAAAGAGAAGTGGTAGGGCAAGAATAAAAAGAGAGCTAACGGAACCATTACTACAGGATAACACCACATTCCCATTGATAAGGCAGCAAGGTCTATAGTAAGCGATAATATTATCGTCAATAAGCCGCCTAAAAGAAGACGTCCGCTGCTTTAAAGTTTCGAGTAAAAGAAACAAGCGGCAGGGATTATCTCGTGGGCGGGCTGTCCGGAACCTTGACGACCAGCATCGGGATGCCGGGACCTCCGCTGCTTCTTTATTTTTCCGGAACGGACACACAAAAAGAAAAGCTTCGCGGAACAACATTGGCATTCTACTTACTTATCTATTCGATGAGCCTAATGGTTCAAATTTATTTTGCAGGAACCAATAAAACGATTTGGATTTCCAGCGGTTTGGCCTTGCCATTAGTGCTTTTGGGCCTGTTTACCGGGCAGCTGTTATTTGCTAAAATAAATCAGCGTTTTTTCAGGATTTTCACTTACATACTATTATTAATTACCGGGATTTATCTGTTTGCTGAAAGTTTATAATATAGGAGGACATAAAATGGAAGCGGAAATGCAAGCATATTTTAACGACCTGCATTCCGAGGATAAAAATGCCCAATATGAAGCGTTCAATCAAATTATGATGGCTGCTAAGGAAAAAGTGGACTGGGCTTATGAAGTTTGGGATGGATTAAAGGATGACCTTACACATAGAGACAATCACCGCCGTGCCAGAGCCGGGCAATTTCTCAGTTATTTGGCCATCAGTGATCCCGAGAAAAGGATGTTAAAAGATTTTCCTGCCGTCTGGGAAGTGACAAAAGATAAGAAATTTGTCACCGCGAGACACACGCTTCAGGCCATTTGGAGAATAGCCCTTGCTGGACCTGAACAAAAAGAGATGGTTTTACAGCACATCTCGGACCGCTTTATACATGGCGCAGATGAAAAAAATTACACCTTGATTCGCTTTGACATGATTCAAGGGCTGCGGAACTTTTATGATGAAACGAAGGAAGAAGACGTAAGGCAGATTGCACTTGATTTAATTGAAAAGGAAGAGGACCCGAAATATAAAAAGAAATATGCCGGTGTTTGGAAAAACGCGTAAAGAAACCTGCCCTTACAACACATAAAAGACCGGGCACCCACTAGACTAACCTAGATAAATGA
>JAGGRA010000011.1 GCA_018613035.1 Pseudomonas sp. ISL-84
AGTTTGTCGACAGTCTGAAAGGCGTGATGCTTGTCATCACGCCTTTTTCTTATTTATTTTAAACCTTCTAATTAAGCCCTGCTTCTGCAGCTCTTACCATCACTACCGCAAACTGTGCCCTGGTTGCAGCATCATTAACACCGAATGTTCCATTAGGATGTCCATACATTAGCTCGTTTACAGTCATGGCACTAATAAAGCGTGATCCCCAATAATCCTTTGGAATATCGCTGTAGCGCGGCTGCATTCCATCGTCTTTAAGCTGGAAAGTTAGAGTTAAAACTTTGGCCATTTGCACTCTTGTCAGAGGAGCATCCGGGTTAAAGTATTCACTCTTGGCAAAGATGCCGGCTTCTGTCAGCTTTGCGATTGCCATATATGCTGGATGACTTTCAGGTACATCCTTAAATCCTGGATTAGCCGGAAGGGATTGTGTCATCGGAATGCTTTTATACAAAACCCCTGCTACTTCCGCTCTGGTAATTGCCTTTCCTGGATGGATATTTCCCTTTTCATCCAATTGAAACAGGTTATTGTCCAAAAATAAATTTAATTCTTTTTCAGCCCAATGTCCCTCTGGCAGATCTGCCGCTTGCTTGGACTTAGCCATGCTTTCCAGCAGGGCTTCACTCATTAATTTATATCCTTCCAAATTAGGATGGATGTCCTCAGGGTTTGGCACATATGGCTTTGGGTCATCCCCGAATTTTTCATAAACAGAAACAAAGGTTGCCCCTTTAGTTGCTGATGCTGCTTGAATCGTTTTATTTAGCGTTTGTGTTAGTTCTATTAGTTGAGGTTTTTGAACGTCTGAGAGGTATGGAAATGGGAAATAATAACCCATCACATAAACGGCTGCTTCCGGATTTAATTCCTTAATCGTTTGAAGGATCTTGATGTAGTTCGCAGCTATACTTTGAAGAGTAGGCTTTATCGTTGCGGGATCAATGTTGAGAGTTCCTTTTTCACGGTCTATTTTGGCTTCCTTCAGGAGATCATTGGCGCCTGCTGAAATCGTAATAACGTTTGCTTGTTTAATGGCTGCCTTTAATTCTTCCTTCTCTGTTAAATCTGACAGTACATTCTCGGTAGTATACCCTGGCACTGCAAAAGCCTTTGAGTATGTATCCAGCAGTCCCTGTCCTTTTAAGTGCTCTGCAGCCATATCGGAATATCCCAAACTAATCTGCTTATCAGAGGTCATCCCTGCTGCTAATGAATCTCCTAAAGCAAGATATCTGATTGATTCTTCCATTGCTGCTGATGCTGGGGATGTTATCAATCCCAGCAATAAAATAAAAATAATCGATAAACTAGATAAACCTTTCTTGCACCTATTAACCAATTGACTTTCACACTCCCTATTTTTTAGATTCTACAAAATATATGTCATTCTGAGTAGGTATATGTATCTATTTTAAATGGCGGAAGAGAATATTTCTATCATTATTTAGTAATTTATTCCACTTAACTAATTTCCCTCCTCTTTCATTACAATTCTGTTACAATAGCAAATGGAAATTAATTGACAAATAGAGGAGGTTACTATGCAAAAATTAGTTGCTTTACTTTTTACTATATCCTTTTTTCTTATACCATTATCACAAGCCGCGGCATCTCCAGGCGGGACAGATTCCAGTGGAGGTCATACTTGTTGGACAAACTGTTCAAAATACGGGCTGGAAACAGGGGAATACCATTATCATGATGCTAACGGAAATATTATAAAAGATAATCCAAAACCGCAGCCAGCTGGTTTATTTACAGACACCGGCGGGCACTGGGCTGAGGCAAATATTAACTTATTATATGAGCTTGGTTTAGTAGGCGGATACAATGACGGTTCCTATGGTGTTAAAAAGAGTATAACTCGTGCAGAAGTTGCAGCTATCATTACTCGTCACTTAAAGCTGCCAAGTGCGGCACCATCTTTTACTGATGTCACTTCCAAGCATTGGGCCTATTCATCTATTGGTGCTGTTGCAAAAAAAGGGATTATGGGCGGATATAGTGATGGCAGCTTTAATCCTAATGCCGCAATCACCAGAGCAGAGCTAGCTGCGATGCTAGTGAGAGCATACAGCTTAACCGGAAAAAGCAGCATTTCATTTAAAGATGTTTCAACAAAGCACTGGGCGTATGGCGTCATTCAGGTGCTGCTTCATAATGATATAACTGGCGGATATCCAGACAACACATTCAGGCCAAACTCAAATGTAAATCGGGCAGAATTTGCTTCTTTCCTGGCTAGAATCATTCGAAATCATGATGTACACATTGCAGGCGGTGAAATCACCGCCCATTTTATTAATGTCGGCCAAGGCGACAGCATATTGCTGGAAACCCCTAATGGTAAAAATGTATTAATCGACGGCGGAAACAGATACGCAGGCGATGAAGTGACTGACTATTTAACCCGGGAAGGCATTGGTTCGATTGATGTCATGGTCGCCACTCATCCAGATGCTGACCATATCGGCGGGCTAATTGAAGTTTTAAAAAAGTTCCCTGTAAAAAGGGTCCTTGATAGCGGTAAAGTTCATACGACAAAGACTTATACAGAGTATTTAACATTAATTGACCAAAAAAATATCCCAATGGATATCCCATCTAAAGGGGATTTTTTAAACATTGATGAAGATATTGCTGTTCAAGTGTTAAACTCAACCTATTCAAGTTCAGATTTAAATGAATCCTCTGTTGTATTAAAAGTGGTCCATGAAGACGTTAGCTTCTTATTAACTGGAGATGCAACAATGGAGAATGAAGCGAATATGACCCAGCAATACAATGTGTCTGCAGATATATTAAAAGCTGGCCATCATGGTTCCAGCACTTCAACTTCTTCAAGCTTCCTGAATAAAGTTCAGCCTTCCATTACCATACTTTCATATGGAGACAATTCCTATGGTCATCCAAACTCGGCAGTCGTACAAAGGTTAAAATCTATAGGTTCGAAAATTTACAGTACTTATAACCATGGAAATATTATTGTGGAATCAACTGAAAATGGATTTACCGTTGAGGAGGGCTGATAACGTTGGAAAGATACACCGTTGATGCAATAGAAGGAGAAAAAGTTGTTTTATTACCCAGCAAGAATGAATGTGACAGAATCGTTGTCTCCATGAAGCAATTCTCATCAAACCTGTCAGATGGAGATATAATTGAAGCAACCATCAGCAGCGAGGGTAAAGTGATGGAATACAAGTTATTATCTGATGAAACGCAGAATGCTTTCAAGAAAAATCAGGCATTGCTTCAGAAGATTTTAAACAAAAACAAGAAATAGCTAAAAGGAGCCCACTTACTTGAGATGGGTTCTTTTTAGCTATTTCCCGCATTAGTTATAAGCAGATATAGAAGAATCTGTTCCATCCGCATTAATGAATTGATGGTTCACTCTCGTACACGCACATACCAGGTTATTCAAGCATTCCCTCTTGATTTTTTCATCGCAAATGAAATCATATAATAATTCTTTCTCCAGCTTTTCTGCAATTTCCTCAAGAGAATTTGTCTCCTGGCGGGAAAGAGAATGAATAATCTCCCTTTCAAAGAATTCCACCGATCCGTAGTAAATCTTCAATTTTACCCACGCCCTTCCAATTTATTTACAATTCTGAAAACTAAAAAGTAAAAAACTCGCCAACGTCCGGCAGAGTTTGAATGTTATTATTAGCTATACCCTATAAAAAGACATATACTCCCGACATTTTGGCAGCCCGACGATCTTAGTCATGTATATGACCTTAGACTCGCGGCTTTGCGTCCTTATTTTTCAATAAGTTTGCCTTTTTCAATTTTCATACAATTATCATATAACTATAGTAATATATTTTCAACAAATTTCGCTATTTTTCCGCAAACATTAAGACTAAAGGACTATTCCTATTCTATAAAAAGACCGGCACCTATTTGCCGGCCCTCCCATTTATCATTGTGCCTCAACATAAATCGCAGCTGGCAGACTGGCTCCGCCTGCATGCATGATCTCAAGGCTAATCATATCCTCAGCACCTGCAACAGTATAAGCCGGGAGTTCAACATACTCCGTGGAAGGCTTAAGGGTTGGGATCAAATAAACAATTCCATTCATTTTCACCGCTCCGCTATATAGTCCCCCTCTGCCCGCTATTTTTAGCTTGATGGTCTTCGCTTCACCAGTTGGGTTGATAATAGGAATATCCACCTTATAATTCATGCCAAAGTGGCCTGAATTTCCAACTGAGCCATTGACTTTAGCTAATGAATTCTCTTCGGTAAGGAAGTGATCCGTCTTTCCGTTCGAAATGTTATAGCCCACTTCCGGTGAGCCCACTGTATAGGCAGGCAGGACTGCCCGGATTTCAGCATTTGGCCAAACGCCTCTCGGATGTGCAGCGTATGGATCAATCGGAACTGGTTCTGAGTGAATCCTTGTTAAGTCTGTATTATTTGTTGTCAAAACAGTTCGGATTGTGTATTCACTATTTCCTCCGTTTATCGAGCGAATATCGACATCCTGCAAAAAGCCAATAATATAGTTAGGATGCAATTCATATGTTTCGATTAGTTTCGTTTCACCCGGCTGTATAACCATCCCCATACTCGCTGAATCAGTTAGCTTGTCATTCAGGACTTTATCAGCTATTGGAAGGCCAATATCATAATTAATCCAGCTGTTTCCGCTCGTTTTCACATAACCTTTAGAACCTGTAACCTCCAGGCTATTGATGCTTGAAGTATTTTGAATGGTTATCCCAATCTTCGCTTCTTTTCCAAGCTTATTAAGATGCCATCCAAAAATCCGGTGCTCGTTAACTGGATCTGCTAAATTTACATTATGCTGAGCAAGCGTGGCTGCTGGATTAGGAACGAGAGCAGGTGTAACTCTTTCAGGATTATCGCTTACAAGCAGGTCTCGTGAGCCTTCCAAGCTTGCATTTGGGACATATGCAGGACGTGTAGTTGAGCCCTCTGTTTTCTCAAGGAAATCGCTTGTAAACATATAATGATAGAGATAAATGTACAATTCCCTTTTATCAGTCAGGATACGCAGGTTGCCCCCCAGTGCATTGACAATAAAATGAACAGGAACGTACATTTTTCCTGACTCGATAAACGGCTTTTCTTCAATCTGCACATTCTCCTGATTGATTAGAACGTTTTGGCTTCCGTTTGTAAAAACAAAGTTCAAGCCGGCAACCTGAAATTCCAGCTGGCTATCTGTCACCCAATTTGAACTTGTGCTGTCCAAATAATTATAAAAATAGTCTGCAGGAATGTACGTTCTTCCGCTTCTCTCCTCTAAAGGATCTTCCATGATGATTCTTTTATTGTTCATATGTAATACGTATGGATCTTCTGGTGGGATTTTTTGATGATTAAGTGTTATTTCAACGGTTTGTTCACCCTGATTCCAATAAACCTTCCCATCAAGGTTCTCACTCACAAAGCGCAGCGGTACGTAAGTCCTGTATTTGTACATAAGAGGAGCAACGTTCATAGTAACCTTCTTATCATTTACTTTGGCAATAGTAGAGTTTATGGTAAGATCTACTCTTTTTCCATTTCTGACGGCACTAGCTGTTTGATTCTTTTTATCCCAATAAACCTTGGCATCAATCGCTTCATATAAATCTCTCATCGGCAAAAGCAGATGGCCGGACTTATTAAGAATAGGATCGTTAAACACAGTCTTCTTCCCATCAATTTCAATAGTCACTCCATTTTTAATATACAGGCCTTTTCCGATCAAGGTTGCAGCTGAAACACTTGATGAACCGGCCGATAGAAGGGAGCTGAGAGCAACTGCAGCAATAACAACTAAAACTCTTAATCTTGCAAACATTTTTCCACTCCTTACAAATAACGACAGGCTTCTTGGTGTCCTGTCCCTCTTTTTCGACAATAATACAATTTTACTATAAATAGGCAGATTTATGTAATAAGTGTGTATGTTGGTTAAAATTAACAATAATTACCGGAAGAAAAAAGGATGGAAACCCTATACGATTTCCATCCCTCATAGCTTATTAGTTTGCCTGCTCCCAAATCATTTCCGCCCATTCCGGGTGGTCAATGAACGGATTACGGTTATGCTGCCATTTTTCAAAAATGATGTTGTTACGATTGCGTTCAAACTCGTCAACAGGATCCTGTTCATGCCACTCAAGCAGAGTAGAAAGCTTTCCGTGGTATGGATTTGAACCGTTATTCAGCAGCTCGTTTAATTCAAGATCCACTTCTCCATTGCCTTCATAGCGGACAGCCATGTAAAAAAGCATTCTGGCAACGTCGCCTTTTACTCTGTCCGGCGGTTCCCAGGAGCTGGCCGTTTTATAGCAGCCGTCACAGCCGCTGACTGCCGTTCCGCCGTTATCAAAATCAAGGTTTCCGCGGGCACTGTTGATTCCTACATCAGTAGGGCGCAGATGATGCACATCTGTTCCAGGTCCCATGCTGGTTCCAAAATCGCCATGTGATTTTGCCCAAACATGCTCCCGGTTCCAATCACCGGCATTTCCGCCGTTCAGGTTTTCTGAACGGGATTCTCCTGTGTAGAAAAGAATGACATTGTCAGGATTTGCCGGGTCTTCATCGGTTTCCTTTAATGCGTCCCACACATCGCTGTAGGAAATAACGGTCTGCTCGGAAATGATATTGTGAAGAGCTGCTTTTAACTCTTCACCTGTTTTTCCGGAAGCATCTTCATAATAGCCCTCCAGCTGTTCAGCTTCTTCGACTGTCAGGGAAAAGCGGACTGTTACTTCGCCGCCATTCCCGTCTTTTGCTGTAACAGCAATCAGATACGTTTCTGGAGTCTCTGTCGGAAGCGTCAGGATTGAACCATTTACTGCTCCGATTGTTGCAGTGTAGGATAACTCGTCTCCATCCGGATCAGAGAAATATTCGTTTAAATCAAGTGAAACTTCCTGGCCTGTTTTCGCATTGATATTTTCTAGCGTTTTTGCGGCAACAGGTGCCTGGTTTACCTTTGGCTCAAAAGGTGAATGCATCGCATTTCCTTTTGAGTCCGTAAATTTGATGCCGGAAGGATTTGCTTTCTTGCCTATCGTCCACTTCTGGACATTTTCCGCCCCGCGGATTTCCGCGACTTTATTGCTTTCAATCATGACTTCTTTAATTTCTGCACCTGTAAGGTCTATTATGGCACCTTTGTTTGCTGAGCTGATGGCAACTCGTGTATTTTTCAGGCCTTCGCCTGTAACAGTTGCTGATTTTTTTAGCCAAAGCCCTTCGGTAAGAGTAGATGATTCGTCCATTGTAACCAATGCATTATAAGGTCCGACGACGTACTTTTTCGCATGATAGTCTACCAGATTAAATACATGGTCATACTTCGGCTCTTCCGGCTTCACTTGTTCTTTTAAGCTGGTTTGAATCATGACCGGGTCATGGTCACTTGCACGGCCATGCTCTTCCATAAAGCCAGAGTTAATATGAAGAATATCAACTTTTGTTCTGTCCGCAAGGTTGTTGGAAACTAAAATATGATCGAGCACTTGGGCATTACCTTGGTAAGAATAGGAGTAGCGCTCTTCTGCCGGCACTTTTTCAATCATGTTTGTTAATTCCTGTCCTTTTAATGCCTGTAAAGGATTGGAGAATTCAAAGTCATTAAAATCGCCAAGCAATACGATGTTCGCATTCGGATCTTTTTCCTTCACGTCTTTTACAAAGCCGCTGATCACGTTAGCAATTTTCATACGCTGAATTTCACTGTTTAAAACGGGCGGCTGAACTTTTCCGAATAACGGAAGATCTCCGCCTTTGGAGTTAAAGTGATTCGCGATGACAATTACGCTTTCACCATTAAACTCAAACTGCGCGGCCAAAGACTTGCGGCTGTCTTCGAAGGCTTCGTTTTTTGGATCAATCCGGCCGGGGTTAAGAGTCAGCTTGCCATCTTCGAAACCGACCGCTTCGTTTGCTTCTCCCTTTGTGCCTTCCATCAGGGATACACGTTCAGCATTATAAAGGAAACCGACACGGATGTTTCCGCCCGGCTGGCCGCCGTCCATTTTATCGATTGGCGCAATATCGGTATACGTATATTCCGTTCCGCCTAGCTCTTTAATTTTTTCGATTAAAAGTGCTGCGCTCTGGCTTGCGTCAGTTGTAGTGCTGTCTGTTGGGCCATCATTATCCTGGACCTCTGTCAGTCCGATAATATCAGGCTGTTTCATGTTCTTGGCAATAGCTTCTGCTAACCTCGCAACCTTCTCGGCATCTACTTTTGGTGAGAAGTTTTCCACATTATAAGAAGCAATGGTGAGTTTATCTTCTTCAGGAGCAATGTCTGTATCCTCACGAACCACTTCACCTTCCACAAGCTCCGGCAAAGCTGCTTCGTCACTTAACACTTTATAGTTGCTGAAGCCGTAGCTTACGACACCCTGGATGTTTCCGTTGAAACTGTCTCCCATTTTAGCCACAAAGCTTTCATTGTTCATATCAATGTGGATTCTTTCTGGGTTAAAATCGTCTTCCGTAATGCGCAGTCCGCCATCTGCCGTGTTCGTTGGGACATTTCCCGGAACAACTGCAAGCTCACCATACTTTTGCGGTGCCACTACTTTTGGGTTGTTGACTTGAACGAGCATTCCTTCCAGGCTTTCATAGAAATCGATGCCATCCTGTTCCGGATCAAATTCGGAGAAGCTGTCGTTGTCAATGACTTCTGTCGGAGGCATGCGATCCTCTCCGATTACGACTGAAGCCGGAAGTTCATCCGTTCCCGTTTTGGTAACGTTGGTGGCGCTGATTTCTGTTACAGGCAAATCAGTTTCTTTCTTTTCTGAATAGCCATCAAGCACCCATTCTTTTACCAGCCCATTAACAGAAACAACGTCTCCCTCTGTTAAACCGTGCTTGCTTTTATAAACTAAGATTCCTTCTGATGTTTTAGGATCTGAATCAGGCTCTTGATCCTGCATGTAGAAATTATGATTATCTACTACTTTCGTGATGATCCCCTCAACTTCGGTTACATGAAAACCGTCATACACTGAATAGTGCCCGGCACCTTGAATATCATGGATGCGGACGTCTTCTTTTTGAATAATATAATTAAATACAGCTACTTTGCTGTTAGTTAAGCCTTCTTTTACAGCCAGCGCATTAATGGTTGTATCTTTATTGATCGCGATTGGCTCACTGTAAACTGCACTATTAGCAGTTGGGTCAGTGCCATCTGTCGTATAGTAGATGGTTGCATCTTCAGTTAAGGTCGACAGACTGACTTGATCGCCTGACTGTACAAAACCCGATCCTGGTGCTGCTGTTACCTGCTGGACTTTGGTGGAGTCGGCAATAACATCAGCTGCACTTCGCGGAATTAGCTGATAAGTTCCATTATAAGCACCTAAAACCCCGGTGATGGAATCATAGCTTGTGTCTGCAGTGAGCAGGGATGAATCATCTGGTCTGATTTGGAAGGAAGTTCCTTCTTCATCAACCGCTGTATAATTTCCGCCGCTAAAGGATTGTACGGATACTTTTTCAATTTTGACAAGCGTAGCCTCTTTGCTTTCGTCAAGCTGGGCTGCTGTAAGGACTTCTGGTTCAGGTACATCCGCTGAATCGATTACTTTAACGTCGTCAGCTTGCACCTCTATTTCCAAAAGTGTTGCATATTCTGTCAATTTACCAGATGCGCTCACCACATCACCAGGCTGAACATCAAGACGAAGCCCGTATAATACGATTCCCGCTGTTTCATCCTGTATGTAAGTAGCAGAACCTAATACCGCTGTTACCACACCTTTTGTAAGCACACTACTTTCTTTAGGCAGTGCACGTACCTCGGCAATCGTTTGTTCTTGCACAATGCTATATTCAAAGGCTGATATTTCGCTATGATCGAGGCCTTTTTTTACAGCGAAGGCTTTGATTGTTGTACCCTCATTGATAATGATGGGTTCTGAATACTCCGTACTGGCTGTTGTTGGTTCAGATCCATCAATGGTGTAATAGATCGCAGCATCTTCCGTGGAAGTAGAAAGAGTCACTGGTGTACCACTTGCAATGGCCCCTGCTTCAGGCGAAGCTATAACAGGGGAAACCTGTGTTGGATCCGTTTCTGCTGCAAAGGTGTAGGAAGTTGGGCTCTTTAACCCCGGACCTGTAAAGTAAGCTTCAAGTGAACCCGTGATTTGAATTTTCTTTCCGAGATTCTCCGGGTTATCTACCAAGTTCAATTCTGTTCTAATCGAACCGCTCGGCAATTGAACCGGCATGATTTTACTAGGGTCTGTTTCTGCTGCAGAGTCTGCAATGGCAATATTGGTTGCAGGCGAAAATGGCCCCTCATGCTGATAACTATTTGTTCCTTTTGTTGTACCGACAATATATCCTTCAACCGTGGCAGTACCGCTATTATTCGCAATAGCCTCCCCAACGGTGATTGTCCCGTCTGCATAAGCAGAAGAAAACGGAGCAAAAAGACTAAGGATCAAGGCAAAAATAGACACAAGGCTGAACATCTTCTTCGGACGTCTTCCTATCATAATATCCTCTCCTAAACTAGTATTTGAACGTTGACATGATACTCCAATACTAGTAAAACACTCCTCTATAAACACCACAATTGAAATTATGTAAATATTAGGTTAATAGACAAAAATGAGATAATGGAACTAGCGATTTATAGGTACCAGGTACCACCCGAATTTTGTCGAATAAACTTATCTTAATTTGCAATATTATTTAGCTACCTCTATAATAGACTGAAACTTCCTTTATTCTGTTAATTCAGTAAATTGCCACAGTAGAGGGAAGAAAATTTAAATTTGGAGGGATCTAAGAACATTGGATGCACAGACAACATCAGAGACTAGATTAGAGAGTGGAACAAATAAAAAAAAGAAATGGGAGATGCCTGACACCTATGTAATCCTTTTCCTTGTGCTGTTAATAGCAGTAGTCGCAACCTATTTGGTACCAGCCGGCTCTTTCGAAAGGGAAATGGTTGATGAGGTAGAACGGGTAGTACCTGGTACATATGCGGAAACTGACGGGAATCCGACTGGGTTTATGGATATTTTTCTTGCTTTGCAGGAAGGAATGGTTCAATCTGGCGGGTTAATATTTCTTGTTCTTTTTGCAGGAGGCGCCTTCGAGGTAGTTGAACGATCCGGCGCTATTAAGGGAGGGATTCTCCGGGCTGTTTCAAAAACTCGCGGAAAGGAATTTTGGCTCATCGCGATTGTTTCGATATTATTCGCACTTGGAGGAGCAGTTGGCGCAGTAGCCAATTCTGTTATTCCCTTTGTCGCAATTGGACTTATTATAACAAGAGCACTCAAGCTGGATGCACTTGTGGCAGTTTCCATTACTTTCGGGGCCACTTTTGCAGGCTTTAACGTTGGGTTCCTGAACCCTTATACAGTTGGCATCGCTCAAAGCATTGCCGATATCCCCTTATTCTCCGGAATGGCACTAAGACTTATTGCTTTTGCAGTTATTGTTGGTACCACAATTCTATACACCTGGAGCTATGCCAAAAAGGTACTTGCAGATCCTGCTAAAAGTTTAGTTGGAGTAGCAGAGGAAACCTCCTCTTTAGACGATAATCTTAAAGTTCCTTTTACCATTCGGCATAAAATTATCCTTAGCTTTGTCGGATTAGCTCTGCTATTTTTTATATTTGCTACCATTCAATTTAAGTGGACGATCAATCATATGGCGGCATTCTTCATTATTATTGGTCTCATTTCAGGCATCATTGCCGGCATGAACTATAATCAAGTAGCCCTGACCTTCCTCGAAGGCTGTCAAAAGCTTGTATATGGGGCATTAATTATCGGTGTAGCCCGCGCGATCTTAATTGTTATGGAAAATGCCAGCATTCTTGATACATTTGTCCATGCACTTTCAATTCCCCTAGAAGGGCTATCACCAATCCTCGCAACAATTGGAATGTTTGTATCCAATGCAATTTTGAACTTTTTGGTTCCATCCGGCAGCGGCCAGGCAATGATCTCCATGCCAATTTTGGCGCCGCTGGCAGATATGATTGGCATCACCCGCCAGGTCGCCGTACAAGCTTACCAATTCGGAGACGGCTTTACCAACAGCATATTCCCTACCTCCGGCCCGCTCATGGCAAGCCTTGCCGTAGCTGGAGTCCCATGGATCAAATGGGCAAAATGGATGCTGCCCCTCTTCCTCATCTGGTGTGTAATCGCCGTTGCTATGCTCAGTATTGGCGTCTTAATAAATTGGGGGCCAGTATAAAAGGTACCAGGTACCACCCGAATTTTGTCGAATAATATAATAGGAACTTAAGTAAAAAAGAGAATCTCCTTCTGCAGGGATTCTCTTTTGCTTTCTATTATTTATATACTTTTATTGTTACAGTTTTGCTTCCCCATTGGAGGGCTTTTTGTTTGTTCGGAATGAAGACATCGATTTTGTTTCCTTTTACTGCAGAGCCTTTATCGCCTGCAATTGCTTCCCCGTATCCTGGTACATATACCTTGGATCCTAGTGGAATGACCTTGGGATCTACAGAGATTACTTTAGCATTCGGGTTCTTTTTTAAATTAATGCCTGTGTAAGTAATTCCGCTGCAGCCTTTACAGCTTGCAGTGTAAGCTGTTGCTTTTACGGTAATTTCTTTATAGGCACGAGTTTTTTGAGTCGCTTTTGGCTTTGAAGCTTTCACAGCTGTTGATGTTTTTGCAGCTGCAGAAGATATTTTTAATACCTGTTTAGGTTTAATTGTATTTGAACTTAGTTTATTCCAAGATTTTAGCTGTTGAACAGTTACCTTATTCTTTTTAGCAATCGCCCAAAGGGTATCGCCTGACTTTACTGTATATGTCGAGTTTCCAGCGGCAAAAGTGACATTTGAAAATCCAAATGATAGAAAAACAGCAACAGTTAGATAGATTAGTATTTTCTTCAAAACGTATCTCCTTTATGTCCCTTGATAGGAACATATTAGCAGAGGAACATAACAGGAACGTTTCAATAAACTACTATTTATATTACAAAATAATTCTTATTTAATATTTTTGTAATATAAGGAGGTTAACTTAAAGGGCACCTTTTAACCCGAAATATATTCTTTGAACATTTTCTTATCACCAATAAATAAATGCTCTTCTTATTAAGAACAGAAAAAGAGCACCCCAGACTTCTGAAGGTGCTTAAAAGGAAATTAGATTTATGGCTTACCAACCTAAATCTATTACCAACATTGTAAAAGGTTTACCTTTGGTAGTCGACTGTAAAAGGATTCATTTTATTTTTTCTAGAACTATAGCTAATTGGTCTCAAATTTTTTAATTTAGACCCTATAATAGGAAAATAGTGCACATTCAATTCATAAAAAATGGCTGGCACATAAAAGCCAGCCAGAAAATATCCCAAAACACCTACACCGTAAAGGCAGCTGCTCTTTCTTTACATACTAAGTATAATAATTTCAACTTTATGTATTTTCTCAAACTGTTTCATCAGACTTGATTAGCTAGTATCGTCACTAATGCACTGATAAGAACTGCTACAATTGGAAAAGAAATATATAGGAGCTTTCTTTTTATTTCTTTTTTTCTGGCAATTTCTTCTGGTGTAATCCAATTATGATTTGACATCTCTATTTTTCTCCTTTACTTATTGATGGCAGCTGGCTGGCTTTATTTTTTAAATAGAAGCCCCTTTAGCTTTGCGTCATTACTTTTCAGTAATTTTGCCCTTATAGATCATATCGGATACAATCCTTAAGTTTTTTAGGGGTATCTAACTATCAAGAATCTTCAGATAATACGAATAATTCGCTTCATTTTTTCTTTAAATATTTTTATACCCCTTATCAATTCGAATTAAACATCCCCTATAAAATTTAAATTTCCAATCTATTATAGTAAAATACTTACTGAAGAGGAAGTATTATGCAAATTCCCTATTTAAATAAAAAAAGCACACTAGGAATAAGTCCCCGTGTGCTTAAAAGAAAATATGATTTATGGCTTACCAATCATTTATATAAATATTAATACCATTGTCGAAACCTGTCGAACTGAAAAAGAATCATTTTTTCATTTTTTATTATAGTGAAAAGGTAATGTGGTTTTTCATTAATAACCAAACTAAGGAAATAACTAGAAAAAGGAGAAGTATCATCTTGTTAAGATTTAATTCCAAATAAAAACCTTAATTTTTCTTCTAATTCCACGATGAAAGCCTTTTTAGATATATCCTCACCACTTTCACCTTTTACATAAGCATCTAAAAGAATTTGCAGGAAACTCTCTTGTTCTTTTGTCATATTCAAGTACCTTCCTAATTTCCAATTAATAACTATAAATATAATTAATTTATTCATGATAGTAAATGAAAATTATATTACATTTATATTGTTTCTTTTCCTATTAGAAAGTCTACAGCATGCTTAAATGTAAACGCTAAACTAGAATCAACAGTTTTCAACAATTAACTTTAAACAGATTTCCACAAATAAGAATCAACAGTTACTGGTCAATCTAGTAACACTTTCAATATACTTATTTCAGTTTATTGAAAGTGAGGGTTTAGGAGTGGAGAGATACATGATCTACCATGAAATTCATCAACTGAAAAAAGAAGGTTTCACAAACAGTGCAATTTCCAGGAAGTTAGGAGTGTCAAGAAATACAGTAATAGAATACGTGGGGATGTCGGTGGAGGAATTTATGACATTCGTTCATTCTATGCAGACTAGGGAAAAGAAGCTTGATCCCTATCGGGACCATATTTTAGGTTGGTTACAGGAACATAATGATTTAAGTAGTGCTCAAATTCATGATTGGCTCCAAGAGAAATTGAATGTACAGAATGTTTCAGAAGGCACAGTGAGAAATTACGTGAAGGAACTTAGAGAACTTTACCACATTCCCAAACAAGTTTTAGCCAGGAAGTTTGGAGCTATACCTGAACTGCCTATGGGCAAACAAATGCAAGTAGATTTTGGTGAAATAAAAGTTCGAAGTACGATGGGGAATACAGCCAAACTCTACTTTGTAGGCTTTATTCTTTCCCACTCCAGATTTAAGTACGTTGAATGGTTAGATCGCCCTTTTCGAACAGAAGACTTGATACATATGCAGGAAAATGCTTTTCGGTATTTTGGCGGGATAACAGAAGAAATTGTTTATGATCAAGATCGCCTACTAGCTGTTAGTGAAAACGCTGGAGATCTGATACTTACAGCTGCTTTTACGAAATATCAAAAAACGAGAGAGTTCAAAGTATATTTATGTAGAAAAGCAGATCCGCAATCAAAAGGAAAAGTAGAACAGTTAGTTAAATACGTGAAACACAACTTTGCCAAGAATCGAACATTTGATAACCTTGGAGATTGGCAGTCTTCTTGCATAAAATGGCTTGAGAGAACCGGAAATTATAAAAAGCACCATAATACGAAGAAAAGACCTGTTGAAATGCACGCCCTGGAAAAGCCGCATCTTCAAAAGGTCTCTGGTACTTACATTTTCGAAAATGTATCTTCCCATAGTATAACAAGAAAGGTACATAAGGACAATGTCATTCGTTATGAAGGAAACCGATATAGTGTACCGTTAGGTACTTTTAAAAATGGCCATCATAATCATGTCTATGTTCAAATTGAAGAACCCTATCTAGTCATCAGACCAGAAAGGAATGGACAAGTGATTGCCAAGCACATCATATCATCTGACAAAGGCTCGGTCATTACGCTTCCTGAACATCGTGAACGCAGCCGAACAAAACGGGACTCCCTCATCCGGCAACTATACCAAGACCTTTCTGATGAAGATCTTGTAACATGGCTGGTGAAAGTGTTACTAGTGCAGTATCCCCGCCACCTGACAGATCAATTGAAAGTTGTATCAGAAGTTTCTAAGCGTTATCCAGATTCAATTGAAGAAGCAATCAGAACGATGAAAAAGCTACAGATGAAAAGTGCTCATGAGCTTCGGGATATTGCAATCTCTCTTGAAATTGAAAAGCAAAAACAAACGAAACTTATTGGAATAGAAAATGAGAGGTACAAGAACTTAGCTGCCCCTGAACGTAAAGAAGATATTTATCTTCATGTTTTACAAGGGGGTGGGAAATAAATGAGTGATTTATACGAGTCTTTACAAGAAAAGTGCAGAGTCTTAAGGCTTGCGGAAACTGCCAAAGAACTACCACGCTTTTTAAGGGAAGCAGAGGCGAAAAGCTGGACTTATCATGAACTTCTTCATGAAATCTTGACGTATGAGACTCAGTGCAGGGAGCGTAAAAATAGTGAGAAATTAATGAAGTGGGCCGAATTCCCGGATGTGCTTACTTTTGATCAATTTCGACTTGAAGAGCAATCTGCCATTGGGGAAAAACATCTTAATGTATTAAAAGAGCTATCCTGGATTGATGAATGTTTCACCCTGATCATGATGGGACCTACAGGTGTTGGAAAGACTCATCTATCAACAGCACTCGGTATCCACGCAATTGAGCGTGGATATCAAGTATCGTTTGTTTCAATGGAACGATTGATCTATGTATTGAAATCCAGAGAGTATATCAACAAATCTAAAACCCGATACAAGCGTATCATGAATTCAGACTTGATTATAATCGATGATGTCATGTACATGGCTTATGAACCTCAGGATGCCCATCTATTTTTTCAATTTATTTACGATATGTACGATAAGGCTGCGTTTATCCTTACATCAAATAAAGGACCGAACGAGTGGGGAAAGTTTCTAGGAGACACGACGCTGACAACAGCAATATTAGATCGTCTACTTCACAGAAGTGAAATCTTGACATTTAGTGAGAAGCAGAACAGCATACGCATGAAATACCGTAAGGTATTATTTGAAGGCCAAAGTGTTGATTCTTAATTATCGAAAACTGTTAAATCTTATTTAATGAAAACTGTTGATTTCTACTTGACGGTTACATTAAATCAATAACCTAAGAAAAAGTAAAATATTTCTATATATTCCAGGAAAATAACATATATTTTCGGAATATCTTTGTTACACTTTTGTTAATGTGAAAATATGGATAGGTAGTCATATTTAAGAGTAAATGACACAACCTTGCAGTTTATTATTTTTATAGCATTGGAGGCATTAATATGAACAACAAATATAAGTTTCACCGCAAGTTTTTTACATTTTCCTTATCTGCAGCAATTCTCGCAAGTTCCGTGTTGCCTAACACAATTAGCGCTGCTAGCTTTAAAGATGTCCAAGAGGGAAAATGGTACACCGAAGCAGTAAATGCTTTAGCGGACAAGGAAATACTAAACGGCTATAAAGATGGCACTTTCAGGCCTTTTGATAACATGACTAAAGCCGAAACAGTTGTAGTGATTGCCCGTGCTATGGGACTTAAAATGGAAAATCCCGAATCCCCAGGATTCTCTGATGTTACTGAGAATGCGTGGTTCTACAACTCCATTGCAGCGGCCAAAGAAGCCGGTATTGTACTCGGCAATGGTTCTGGACAATTTGAACCTAACAAAAAGATTAACCGTGCAGAAATGGCAAGCTTGCTTGTTAAGGCATTTGAATTATCAGGAGAAGGAATAGAAGTGAATTTCACTGATGTAAAACCTGCAGATTGGTATTATGATGAAATTCAAGCGTTGGTTGCAAATGAGATAACCATAGGTACCTCTCCTGCTACATTTTCACCTAAAGATCTTTTAAATCGAGCTCAAGGTGCTGAATTTATCAACAGATCCATTAATTTGCTGCTAGATACAGATAAGTCTGCTCCAATTGCGGACAAAGCAAATCTAGTGCTTGAGGATGGCACAAATATAAATACTGACTTTAATGAGGATAATGAAATATCTATAGGGTTACCTCTCCAGAGCACTTTGTCTTCACTTAAGCTTAATGTAAAAGATGAAAACCTGTTGAAAGATAATGTACAAGTTCTGCTGACAGGTGCACCGGAAAACCATCCTGAATACATGCCTGATACCCCTTCAGTATGGGGAACCTTAGTATTTAATGAATCGGATGATACATGGGAATTGATGGTACCCGAATCAAACAACCCATATTATTTTAACTTAGAAGGTGATTATACACTTCAAGCCACCTTTAAAGACGAAGCCCTTAATGAAACAACCATAACCATAAATATTACGGTTGAACCCGGTCAACCAGAAGAACCAGAATATTCCCTTCTTGAACTTAATAAGCCGTATACCTCACCGGATAATCAAATGACAGTAACCATGAAGAGCGTTGAAGCTACAGAGTATGATGGCTATATTGAATACACGTTTACTTATGAAGAAGCTAATAACACCGCTGATAGCATAATTGATCAAGGAAGTTTAAAAATTTATTATTCAAACGGTGACTCTGAACCTCAATACGGCTTTTTTAATAAGCTTTATCCAGGGGAGAAGGAAGAAAGAAGTTATACTTTTAAAGCGTTAAAAACCCAGGAACCTCTGCTTGTAGAATATGGAAGTGACCTTTTCTTTAACCAGGAACCTTCACCTGATACTTTAAAATGGGCTGTGACTGAAAAATAGATATATAGGATTCCTATTATCCTATTAATCCAACCCGCGGAATGCTTTCCCCGCGGGTTATCCTTTTTACTGATAAATCAAAAGGCTTCTAAAGTTATCTATAAAAATAATAGTAATAAGCAAGTTCCCAATCATAATGATTAGGAATAATAGTAACTTCTGTTTCACCGTAATACCCTGAAGCGTTAAGCTCTATATGATTAGGTTTGACTTTGCCAAAGTCTAAGCTCATACCGCTTAAAAGCGTTCTTGAAGATCCAGATGACTGAATTAGTTTTACTTTTTGCCCACTTACAAGTGAGAAACTATAATTATCATAGTAATTAGAATGAATATTTCCATATGCATCAATAGAATAATGGATATTAATATCGTTATCGAACTTAGATTTGGCATTAACCTTCACATTGATTTTTTTATTGTCGCTGTATACGGAAGCTGTGGATGATTTCTGATCCCATTGGACAGTTGCCCCTAATGATTCACTGACAAATCTCAGCGGAACCAGCGTTCGGCTCGTATCATTGTCAATCTGCGCAGGAACATCAATATAAGATTCAATCCCATTTATGTATGTATAATTACTCCATAAAAACAGGATTATTTCTTTGTCTCCCCTTGTTGCTGTAATGGATTTGTAATAAGAATCATATTCAACTTGCGCCCCCAATTGTTCAAAGATTGCCCTCATTGGAACTAACGCCCTTTGTTCAACATATTTGCCGCCTGTTAGCGAGACAACAGTATTTGCTGAAGCATTGGCAGGAAAAAGTATTCCCATTCCCAGCAAGAACAACAAGGTAATTTTTATTAATTTACCCATATAATTCCTCCTATTTAAAATATAACTTTATTATAGTTAAATAGACCTAATAATAATAGTTTTTTATTAAATTTTTTCCACCTTAAAGGATAGTTTGGTAGATTATCTATTCTATGTTATATTTCTATTAGTAATATATTGGAAATCTATGTTTAAGGAGAGGAAATTCATAATGAAGAAGTTCAGAAAAGCCATAATGGCTTTCACCATTCTTGGCTCACTGACTCTATTCTCACAGACAGATGCTGAGGCAGCCGATCAAATCTCAAACAAATGTAACTATGTATCTAAGCCTGGTGTTAATCCTGATTTAAAGACCATGAATTGTTTATTAACAGAAACCGCTTTGTCTAATGATGTCCCCCCTGAGATTGTAAAGGCGATTGCAGAGGGAGAAAGCGGAGATTGGAAACAATTTGATAGCAGCGGGAACCCTGTTATTACTGACGATAACGGCATCGGAGTTATGCAAGTTACTAATCAGTCCAATTATAGCGAGGAACGGTTAAAGGCTGATGTAGTTTATAACATTCAAGCCGGGATAGAAATTTTGGATCAAATGTTCAAAAGATCCGATCTCCCAAAAATCAATGGCGGAGAACGGGACGTGCTGGAGCATTGGTACTTTGCCATAATGGCCTATAATGGTACTAAGCCCGTAAACAGTCCCATCATCCAGGCTACAGGAGAAAGAAACACTGAAGCTTATCAGGAAAAAATTATTAGAATAATAGAGAAACTAGGATTAATCCAGCTAACTGAACTTCCTTTCAGTACGCAAGATTTTGAATATAACAGCAGCAGCAGTGAAAATATTAAATTTAATACGAAGCATTACCAATTTGATTTACCTTTCACTAAAACAAAGCATCAATTTATCACAGGCCAAATAGCTGAAACCACAACAGCTGTAAACTTAAGAAGCGAACCTACGACTGATAGCACTTCTAATGGTACCTTAACTAAAGGTGAGAGAGTGACAATCCAGGGTCATTTTGAATACGAGCAAGTTCCAGCCCGAAAAAACCACTTTGTATGGTATCCCGTAAAAAGAAGTGATGGCTCAACAGGTTATGTAGCATCCAGCTATCTTGACTTCAGATTTATAGATGTTCCTGGAGGGCATTATGCAGAAGAAGAGATCTATTATCTTGCTGATCGGAATATCCTTCGGGGAGTCAGCTATAACAGCTTCGGATTAAAACAAAATTTAACTCGCTGGCAAGCCGTTCTATTATTAGTCCGTGCAAATAATGTTTCATTAGAAGACCGGCCAGATCCAGGGTTTTCAGATGTTCCTAAAAGCTACCCTTACTACAGTGAGATTTCAGCTGCTGTAGATGAAGGCATTTTTGCAGGCAAATCAAAAACAGCCTTCAAACCGGATGATAAACTAACAAGGTCAGAAATGGCAGTACTCCTACAGCGTCTTTACAGCTTCCCGGAAACAGCTTCCCAGCATCCTTTTACTGATGTAAAGTCAAATGCCTGGTACACTGATTCGATTAATCGCATGTACAATGCTGGCATAACTGGAGGTATTACAGAGACAAAGTTTGGACCATCCGCAACGGTTACCAGAGAACAGTTTGCTGTGTTTTTAACACGTGCTGTTAACCCTAGCTATCGCTTAAAGTAATTTATTAAGAGATACCGGTTGCGTCCTCACCAAGTGATATAGAAGTGTCCCATAACAGGAGCTCGATAAGTAGCTCCTGTTTTTTTATATACTATCTATCAGCTATCTGGTCTCTAAAATTTACTCCACCGTTCCTCGCCATCATTAAAAGTATATCTAAAGTAGTTATCATTGGTGGTCCATAATACAGTCCTAATGTTAATGCTGATTCCGAGACTTTCATGAGGGGCGATTTCTACAGGTAAACAGGCTCCCCTCTTATGAGTGAAGCCTGTTCCCTTTTAATTATAAAATTTATTGAATCCAATAATTCTTCTGCCATCCAAACTTTTTATGTCATACGCTCTGACCGCTTCAAAGCACCATAAAGCGCAAGCAATCGCCCGGTCCGCAACCTCTGATAGCACAGTTAAATCTGGCCAGCTTCAAATTTTCTATCCATTGAAACTGTTATATACCTTTTCTTTCCTTTTACTCACAATATACTCATCCACATACCCCGTCCCCAGCACCACCCCAGCGACAATAAACAAAAACCCGATGATTTGCTCGAGCAGTATCGTTTCTTTTAAAAACAATACCGATCCAAGCAGGGTGAAGAACGGCATAAGGTTGTTAAAGATTGTTGTCTGGCCAGGGCCGATGTTTTGAATGGCGATATTGTAAAGGAGCTGGCCCATTCCTGTTGCCACCACACCTGATAACAGGAAGAGGATCCATACTCTTATGTCGGTTACAGCCATGCTTGAGATCCCCTCTGTGTCGATAAAAAAACTAAATAGGAACATGACGATTGATCCCGCTGTAAGCATGACAGCTGTCATAAATTTTGGATTAACGGATTGAGAGTTTCGCTTGATTAAGATAAAGCTAAAGGCCTGTGTAAGCATCGCCATAAAAATCAAAAAGTCTCCGAGGGATATTCCGCCCAGCTGTCCGCCGCCGTTCAGCACCACAAAAAGGACGCCGCCAAAACCCAGGCAGATTCCAAGCAGCCTCATTTTGGTCAGCTGGTCGTGCAGAAAGAGAATTCCGAGTATCGAGGTGGTTAATGGACTGAGCGCAAGGATGATGCCTGCATTGGAAGCGGTTGTCTCCAGCAGGCCTATGGCAAGAAACAAGTGGTGTCCCGTGACGCCCAATACGCCGGCCGATATCGTAACCAGCCACTCTTTCCTGTTCATCCTTTGCAGGTTTTTCCGCCACCAAAAGAATAGAACAAGAAGGAGCCCCCCAAGAAATATTCTGGTGCTTTGCATCAGGATAGGCGGAAAGTATTCAATTAATATTTTGATAGCCACGACATTTAATCCCCACATCATCATGACGAAGACGAGTATAAGATAGGTGCCGATCCGTGACATAGGTTTCTCTCCCTTTTAGCCAGAAAAATGCCGAATACGAATTGTATCCGGCCATTCTGGTCTATTTGTTACTTAACAATCGTGACGATGCGGTTTTTGCCGATTTGCTCTGTTTGGTATTTTTCAAAAACAGCAATATCATGTCCCGGAATGATTCGGTCTACATTTCCTCCGACCAATTCGTTGATTTTATGAATGGACATGACCTGTTCAAGATTATCCAGTCCAAGTCCCAGAGGTTTATAGTCCGTAGCGTTCTCATATGTGTACACGACATCCTGGGCAAGGGCATATGTGCCTTTTTTGGTATCAACCGTCACAGCCTGGGTCCCAAATGTATGGCCCTTGGCAGCATGGACCTTTACCCCTTTAACCACTTCAACATTATCCTCTTCGATGAGTGTCAGCCTATTCTCGGCAGCCACTTCCATCAGATCATTGATATGGTCAATATCTGTCGCCAGCCATGCCCATTCACGCACTTTGTCCGGAAGGGATAAAGAGGAAACCCAGCCATCCAGCTCCTCTTTTTGGACATAAAATTGCGCTTCAGGAAACTGATCAATATTTCCCGCATGGTCAAAGTGAAGATGGCTTAAGATAACCGTATCAATATCATTCGGTGTTAAATTAACCTTTTTCAAAACCTCAACCGGAGCTTCAATGTTTGAACCGCCGAATAATTTTGTCCAATCCTTTTGGCCATCTTCTTCATCATTCCGATAGCCGATGTCAAATAAGATATTGTGGTCTTTATTCTGAATCAAATTATAAAAGAACGGCAGATACGTAGTTCCTTGATTATGCGCCCCGTAAACCAATCCTGATTTAGGATAATCCTGGATTCCTCCATACTCAAGCAGCTTTACGCTATAGTCGCCTTTTTTCGCTGCAAAAGCACTGCCTGAAAAGATAAAAGAAAAAATCAGAGTGAAAAGTATAATGAGCTTTTTCATGCCTGCCCTTACTCCTCCTTTAATTTGCATTCAATTCATCCGTCCACATTTCAAAGAGGACACTTTTAATACCGGCATTTGCCTGGTTAGAGCGGTTGAGAAATTCATCCAAAAACTTTTTATCTTCGGTTTCAAAATACTGCTCGAAATAAGGGATGGATTCCTCATAAGTTTGAACAGACTCCAAATAGGCGGAATGAATATGCTCCATCGATTGCGGAGCATCCAGTTTATTTAGTTCCGACTCAATAAAAGTAATCTTTTCATCGGCTTCTTCCCTTACCTTTACAAGGCTTTCTTCATCTGTTCCGCCGCTTAAAAACAGGACGCCGGTTCCTGTCATCCGCAAAATCATCGTTTTTAAATCAAAATGAAGCGGCCGAATTTTCTTAGCAAATTCAAGCTCTTCCTCTGTCAGACTGTCAACAAATTCAGCATCGTTAAGCGCCTCTTCTTTTACTGTTTCGAAATTGCTGTAATCCTTTTTGGTACTCTCATCAACTGTATGGTCATGCTGAGCCTGATTCTGCAGCTGTGCAGACTCCCCTTTATTTTCAGAAGAGTCAGACACAGATGAAGATACTGAACTACATCCCGTTAGCGTCATTAGCATTATGGTTATAGTTAAAATAAATTTCAAAATGAACGCCACTCCTTGAAAAAAGCCACTGTTAGTTTATTGTGAAATCGTCTTACTGTCAGGCACAGCTACTTCTGTACCGTAAATATTGTCAATAAACTCTTGTGACATCGGTTTTGTTAACAGTGTAACCACAACCATCACGGCGGAAGCAACTAAAATGGAGTAGCCGGAAGCCGCAAAAGGATTTGTAATCGCTTCAAGGCCAGGAATCCATCCCATATACAGCACGGCATAACTGATTACACCAACACAAAACGATGTGATAGCCCCTTGTTTGTTGGCGCGCTTCCAAAGAGCTCCGATCGCAAGCGGACCTGCAAGGCCTGAAACCATCCCGCCTACGCCAATCCATAAGAACATGGCCAAGGATTGAGGAGGATTATACGCAAGTAAGATTCCCAGACCAAGACAGGCAACAACCGCTACCCTGCCAATGATTAAGGAGTTTCTTTCTACCTTTTCTTTATCCGGATTATTTTTCGCAAGCGTTTTACGGTAAAGGTCATTTGCGAAGATTTGTGAGAAAGATACAACTAATCCGTCACCTGTAGAAAGAATAGCCGATAAGACGACAACGGCCATCAGCGCTGCAGCAAATGGCGGGAATACTTCAACAAACAATGCCGGTATGACTGCGTCTGCACTTTCCAGCGTACCCGGAATTACCGCTGCACCCAGCAATCCGCCGAGTGCCATCATCGGCAACAGAGCACCGCCAATGATACAAAAGCTTAAGAATACCCTCATTTGCTTTCCATTTTTAAGTGCGAAAAACTTGTTGCCGATATGCGGCAGCACACCGAAAGGAATATGGGCGATTAAAATGAGGAACACGAGCCATGCACTGCCATAAGTGTTATGCCCTTCAATAAACAGTGTGTCCCATCCGCCCTGCGGATTTTTGGCTGTGATCGCATCATTAACAGCAGATACTCCGCCTTCTACGCCAAATCCAGTAAAGAACATAACCGTGATCATAACGGCAATAATTAACATAAGGAACCCTTGAACAGCATCCGTTAAAATATCAGAATGCGATCCGCCGAGAACCAGATAAATGCCCAGAACAATCGCTGTCAGCCAAAGCCCCGCTTGATAGCTTAAGCCCATCATCGTTTGGAACATCAGTGCAGCAGCGACCAGCTGGGAAACAATATAGAAAATAAGAAGTAAAGAGAGCAGTGCCAGCCCAACACGCAAAAATTCACTGTTAAAACGTTCTCCAACAATTTCCGGAATGGTACGGTTGCTGAATTTGTCACCCATTTGCTTGACCATTTTTGCTGTCAAAAGCATCCCGCCGTAGATGCCGATCGGATAGATCATCGGATACCATAGGCTTGGAAAACCTGAGGTATAGGCGGTCCCCGGAATACCCATGAAAGTGGATCCGGATGCCGTTGTGGCACACACGGCAAGCCCAAGAGCAATTGGTCCATAGCTTGAACGTGCTGTAGCAAAGTCATCTGCATTTTTTGTTTTCTTCATTCCTGCATAACCCAGATAAAGCATAAGTCCAATAAAGAACACCATTAAGGTCCAGGACCAAGCGATTACTGACATATACAGACCCCCCTCTTTCAATAATTAGTCGATTTTAAACATATCTGTTTTAAAAATTAAAAAACCGAGGACCACCCAGGAGCCCAAAATATAAATGGCGCCATAATGCAATACAGTCATCTTTCTCACCTCCTCAGAAAGGATTCAAAAATGACAACGCTTCCAGAATCAGCTATAGCGTCCTGCCATGCTCTCCAGCCATGAATTCAGTTCCTTCATTTTCCTGGCTTCAGCCGTTACGCCGGTTAAAGCTTCTGTGACCATCAGCGTTTTTTTGCCTGAAGATTCTTCTTTGAAAACATGATAAGGAAGATAAATCCGTTCCTTCCTGCTTAACTGATAAATGGGCGGCTTTAATGGCCTCATAAACTTAAGCACGTAATTTTCCAGTGCAAGCCTGCATTCATCATCGGCTGATTCGTCCGTTACTCTAAAAGTCAGACAGTTCTGCGGCTCAGCCTGAACCGTTTCGCAATCAGGCCAGATATCGGTTTGGGCAGCGACATTTGTTAACCCATTCACACCGATGCGAATAAGAGCTTTGCCGTCCCTAAAAACAAATCTGGGGACGGTCACCTTCCATTCATAGAACATATAAGGATAATAAAAGGTAAAAACCGGATCAGCCCGCTGACTGGCAGAGGAACCAAATAATGATCTTTTTCTTGGTTTAGTTATGATCTCATCAAGGGTAAGCCCGCTCTTTGCGGCCTGAATGGCAATGGAAGGTACATTGATAATAGCCTGAGTCATGATCTATCCTCCTTCGTATACAATGTTTTCTCAAATGGTATAAGAAACTCTGTTAATATAGCCTGCTGACTTCCACTATAGCGCTCAGCGAACTGCGGGCGGCCAGGAGCCTTCTTGGTCCATGATGCACCTTTGGGCCCCCTTTGACTCGCTTCTCCCGCTGGACATAAAAGAATCAGCACCTTGCCCGAACTCCGCTGGAAAATAAGGGAACGGGAACAATGCAACCACGTTGACCTTCCGCTCTAATCAACAGGGTTTAAATATCAATCATGCTCTACAAAAGACCCTACAAATTAATAATCACCGTCTTAAGGAAGGTCATTTCTTCAATCGCATAACGCGGCCCTTCTTTTCCGATGCCGCTATCCTTAATTCCGCCGTATGGCATGGCATCCGCCCGGAACGTCGAAGCGTCATTAATAATAACTCCGCCCGTTCTGAACTTTTTGACTGCCTTCATGGCTGTGTTGATATTGGTGGTAAAGATACCGGACTGGAGGCCATAGTTAGAGTTATTAGCCTGCTCGATGGCATCATCAATATCATCAAAAGGCATCACCGTTATAACCGGTCCGAAAATTTCCTGGCAGACCACTTTCATCTCGTGGTTTACATCGCTTAAAACCGTAGGCGTTACAATGGCCCCGTCCTGTTTTCCGCCGGTGATCACTTTAGCGCCTTGTGAAACAGCTTCATGGATCCATGCCACGACTCGATCCGCTTCCTTTTTACTGATCAGCGGCCCAATATTTGTTTCTGCATCCAGCGGATTGCCTACCTTTAATTGCTCTGTCTCCGCTTTCAGCTTATCAAGGAATTGGTCATATACTTGTGAATGAACGAGTATCCTTTGAACGGAAATACACGCTTGGCCGGCAGTATTGAAGCCCTTTAACACGCACATTTTTGCAGCCAAATCAAGGTCGGCATCATGATGAACAATATTTGGAGAGTTGTTCCCAAGTTCAAGCGATACAGGGCGCAGTCCGCTGTTTTCTTTAATATAGCGGCCTACCTCTGCACTTCCGGTAAACGTATATTTGGCAATTCGCTCATCCTCAAGCAGCCACCCGCCTACTTTTGATCCGGAGCCGCATACGAGGTTCACGTATCCGGAAGGGAGCCCAGCTTCTTTTAAAATACTCATTAAATGATAAGCCGAAGTGGCTGTATCAGAAGCCGGCTTCCATACAACCGTATTTCCGGAAGCAATGGCAGGGCCAACTTTATGGCAAGCAAGGTTGAACGGAAAGTTGAATGGAGTAATGGCTCCTATTACGCCAAGCGGTGCACGGACCGCATAGCCCATCCGGTTTTCTGCTCCCGGGCTTGCTGAAATGGGAATCACTTCACCGTCAATCCGTTTTGCTTCTTCTGAAGATAAAGTGAGCGTTTGGATGGCGCGGTCCACTTCTCCCCGGGCATCGGTAATGGTCTTCCCGACTTCTCTTGATAAAGTCAAGGCCACTTCCTCTTTTCGCTCTTTTAAAATCTCTGCCGCACGCTTTAATATTTCATAACGCTGATAGGGTGTTAGCTGATCTTGATCAAAAGTCTTTTGGGCAATGGCTACAGCCTGATTGACATGCTCTTTGTCCGCCTTTGCTACATTGGCAATCACTTCACCTGTATATTTATCTAGTACGGCAAACTCTGAATCTGTGAAAATTTCCTGATCTCCTATGATAAGTCCTTTTCTTTCTGCAGTTGTTTGATCGGTTGGCATACGAATTCCTCCTTTAATAAGCTTTTTTCTTAACTTTAGAATTCTATTACTCTCTTACTTTTCCGCAGCTACCCTAACCGGCAGCACGATCGAAGCACGCGTTACTTCTCTTGAAGCAGATTTATCAAGTGCTTCCTGAATGTTGTCAAATTCAAAATCACCGTCAATCATATTGGCAAATGGATATTTATCGATATTTTTTGAAAGGAACTGAAGGGCCTTATCCAAGTACCAAGGGTCGTAACGGACAATTGGTTTTATCTCAATCGATTTACGCGTCAGCAAGCCAGGATCAAAGTCTGCGAACTTACCTGGGGATACATTCCCAATCGACACATACTTCCCGCCGCTTCGCACCAGATGGATTCCTTCAAGGAAAGCAGATGGAACACCGCTCAACTCGATCCCGATGTCAGCGCCCAGCCCATCTGTAAGCTCTCGAACTGCTGCTGCCCGTTTTTCGGTTGTATCGTACTCTGAAATGCTAATGGTATGGTCAGCACCGAATTTCTTGGCCATTTCCAGTCTGGATTCGACTGCATCAATGATAATGACCGTAGCTCCTTTTTCCTTCGCTACTGCAGTCGCATTTAGCCCTAAGCCGCCTGCTCCTTGAATGACAATCGTGTCACCATACGTAATGCCTGCTTTATCAAGGCCAAAATATACCTGTGATAACGCACAGTTTGCACTGGCTGCCGCAATATCAGGCACATTGTCAGGAACTTTATAGAAGTACATATCAGGGTGAATATAATAATGGGAGGAAAATGTTCCATGAAAATGCGGTGCTTCCTCCGGATCTTTATTCCAGAAGCTGTAAGCGTTCTCACAAAGGTGCAAATGACCTTTTAAGCACATACTGCACTTGCGGCAAGTCCGGTAGTATACCGTTGCAATACGGTCCCCCTCTTTAATCGGGCGGCCGGCATAGTCTGTTGTCACACCCTCACCAAGCTTATCGACAACCCCAACCATTTCATGGCCCAAAACGCCTTTTTTCTTTGTTGGGTGTTCCCCGCGCCAAATATGTAATTCAGATCCGCATACATTTGTACGAGTGACACGCAGCAGAACCGCTCCCTTTTCCGGCTCAGGCAAATCAAACTCGCGAAACTCCATCTTCATCGGTTCAACCATTACAGAAACTTTCCCTTTCATAAAAAAATCCCCTTTCTCCATATAAAATTTTAGGCTATCCTTAATGAATGCAAGTACCGTGCCAATTATAAATACATGTAATAATTGGATTTTGGATACATCAACGTTGCAAAAATACAATATATTTAAAATATTCGGATTTATTTATAGGTTAAAATGCTAATGTACAGGCGTACTTAAGGAAATTGCATTTATGCAACACACATTGCAAAAGTACAACCATCAGACAAAAGGATGAGATATACCACCTGCCCATGATAAAAATCGGGCCAATAATCCTAACTTAAACGAAAGCTCTGTTAAATGGCCTGTTGATTTCCGCTTCAGGCACTCCCTTTCCGCGGGCGGTCCGGGAGCCTCCTCGTCGCTTTGCTCCTGCGGGGTCTCCCTTTGATCCGCACTCCCGCAGGAGTCTCGTGCCTTCCGCTCCAATCAACAGGGTGCTAAAAACAACAATAAGCTTTAACAGAGCTAAACAAAAAAAGAGAAGTGCGTCAACACTTCTCTTTCGACAAAATTCGGGTGGTACCTGGTACTCACAGTATTACCAGCGAGCAGTCAGCATCTTCCTTCTTGTATAAAACTCCACTCCATCTGTTCCGTTGGCATGGAGGTCTCCGTAGAAGGAGTTTTTCCAGCCGGAGAATGGGAAGAAGGCCATTGGCGCCGGGACGCCGATGTTGACGCCAAGCATGCCGACTTCGATGTTTTCTCTGAAGTAGCGGACGCTGCTTCCGCTGTCAGTGAATAGGCATGCACCATTTCCGAAGTCTGATTTGTTTGTAAGCTCGATTGCTTCTTCAAGGTTTTTCACGCGCACAACAGAAAGGACCGGTGCGAAGATTTCTTCTTTCCAGATTTTCATGGATGGGTCCACATTGTCAAAGATCGTTGGTCCAATGAAGTATCCATTTTCATGGTAAGCTTCGTCTTTGCGGCCATCGCGTACAAGGGAAGCTCCTTCTTTTTCACCGATTTCAATATAGCTGCTTGTGCGCTCTTTATTTTCCTGGCGGATGACTGGCCCCAAGAATACATCTTCGTCCAATCCATTTCCGATTGTCAGCTGGTTTGCCTGCTCATTAAGTCTTTGCACAAGCTCATCAGCAATCGAATCTACTGCTACAACTACAGAGCAAGCCATACATCTTTCTCCTGCTGAACCGTAAGCAGCCGCGATAATTTCCTTAACAGCGATATCCATATCAGCATCAGGTAACACAATGGAGTGGTTCTTTGCACCAGCAAGCGCCTGAACACGTTTGCCGTTAGCTGTTGCTGATTTGTAGATATACTCGGCAACCGGCTGGGATCCAACGAATGAAATGGCCGGTACATCTTTATGGTCAATCAGGCTGTTTACAACATCATGTGCACCGTGAACGATATTGAATACGCCTGCTGGAAGGCCTGCTTCTGTGAAAAGCTCTGCCAGGCGGTTAGCCAGGATTGGTGTTCTTTCAGATGGCTTTAATACAAATGTGTTTCCGCACGCAATCGCAAGCGGGAACATCCAGCAAGGAACCATCATCGGGAAGTTGAAAGGCGTGATCCCGCCAATGACGCCAACAGGATAGCGGTACATGCCTGATTCAATATTAGTCGCAATGTCCGGAAGCTGCTTACCCATCATGAGGGATGGAGCTCCTGCTGCAAATTCCACACATTCAATTCCGCGCTGAACCTCGCCATACGCTTCTTTATAGTTTTTGCCGTTCTCCTGTGTAATTAATTTCGCAAGCTCGTCCCAGTTATCTACTAATAACTGCTGATATTTAAATAGAATTCTTGCTCTCTTTGGAACCGGCGTTTTGCTCCAGGTTTTAAAAGCTTCTTTTGCTGCCTGAACGGCTGCATCTACATCTTCACGCGTTGAAATCGGTGTGCGTGCCAATTCTTCACCAGTTGCCGGGTTTGGAACTGCTTCAAATTTATCTGTTTTTGCATCTACCCATTCACCGTTAATAAAGTTTTTTAATACCTTTGTTGTTGTCGTTGTCATAAGTAAAATCCCCTTTCAAAATTAGAAATCTATAAATCACCTAAAACTGGATTTTTAAAAAACGGAATATAAGATCACGGCCAGGATTAATACAGCCGTTGGCATTGCTACACTTAGAATAAAAATCGGCCAGTAGGAACGTTTATGGGTTTCACCGCAAATTGCCCGAATAGTGGTAACGACGTATCCGTTATGCGGAAGTGAATCCAATCCGCCTGAAGCCAGAGCCGAGATTCGGTGCATCGAACCAGGGTCCAGACCTTGAGACATATACATTGGCGCCAAAATGGGAAGCGCAATTCCCAGACCGCCTGAAGCGGATCCGGTGATCCCGCAAATGAGTGTAACGGCTATTGCCAAGCCCATTAGCGGAGGTCCCGGGATATTGACCAAAGCATCTACAAAGGTTCCAAATGCTGCTACTTGTGCAGCAACACTGCCAAACCCTACAACCGCACAGGTATTCGCGGCGGCTACTAAAGCATCCTGCGCACCCTTTGCTAGTGCTTCCCAGAAACCAACCAAATATTTAATCATCAATACACATGCCAGAATGATTCCGCTCGACAAGGAAATCAGCGCCGCTGCAGTTGAAGAAGTGAAATTGGCGGCTGTGTTTAAGATCGCAATAACGGCCGCTAACGGCAATATCGCCATAATCACATGCGGATAGTCTTTCCCAGCAGGAGCAGCGTCTGGTCTTTGCATAGCCAGCTCTGCCTCAAGAGCTGCAGCCGATTCATTGGCTGCACTTGGCGGCTGATTTGGCAGGGAGAATACCTCTCCATTTTTAACCGCTTTTTTCACCATTCTGCTGAGCAGCATCCCGCCCACAACCATGATCAAGAGTGCCATTAACACCCCGATGATTCCGCCGGCAGTCGGCTTTGTTCCGAAAAATTCGGTCGGAATCAGGTTTTGGATTTCCGGTGAGCCCGGAGCTGTCATCGTAAAGGATATCGATCCAAACACTAATGCCGCCGGGATAAAACGGTGCGGCAGATTCGCCACTCTAAATAGAGAAACCGCAATGGGATAAACGGCAAAGCCTACGACAAACAAACTGACGCCTCCATATGTCATAATTGCCGCTGCAGCCACGACAGCAAATACGGCTCTGGATGGGCCAAGCGTATCCTTCACCCAATTCGCAATACTATCAGCTGCTTTCGTCACCTGCATAATTTTTCCGAAAATCGCTCCCAGTAAAAAGATTAGGAACCAGGAGTAAAAATACTTTGTAAAGCCTGTCATATAATGCTCTGTCAGGGCAGTCTCAAGGTTTAATCCCCCTGTAAGAGCCACCACAACCGCACTAATGATGGCGGCTATAATAATATTAATGCCTTTCATAGTCAGATACATTAATAGAAGCAGTGAAGCGATTAACCCAAGCATTCCGATCATCTGTTATTTCCCCCGTCCCCTGTTAGACTTTCTCTGTTTCAGAGGAAAATTGATAATCATAGCAAACATGATAGAGCTCTTCCAGTTCGCTTTGAGTTGGCACTCTTGGGTTGTTGCCCGGGCTGCCGCTGTCAATTGCGTCTGCTGCCATTTTTCCTACAGCCGTCTTAAACGCTTCTTGATCAATTCCCCATCCTCTTAAGTTAGGAATATTTAATTTCAGGCACAGGTCTTTAACAGACTGAACGGCAATCTCAGCCGCTTCCTCGTTGGAAAGGCTTTCATTGTCAGGCTGAAAAATTCTGCCGATATCAGCTAGCCGATCCACACATGCTTCCTGGCTGAATTCTAAAACGGCCGGCAAAAGCATCGCATTTGAGATACCATGCGGCACATGGAATAAAGCGCCAATTGGACGGCTCATGCCATGCACTAGGCATACAGAAGCATTTGAAAACGCCATTCCAGCTTGAAGAGATCCAAGACTCATCGCCTCACGGGCATCGACATTGTCTCCTTCATTGTAAGCGGTTAAAATATTATCCACGATCAGCTTCATAGCCGATATCGCCATTGTGTCTGTCATCGGATGAGCTTTTTTGGAAAGGTAAGCTTCGACCGCATGACTTAGTGCATCCACCCCGGTTGCTGAAGTAACATTCTTCGGTGAAGATACCGTCAGCAGCGGATCAACAATCGCTACGCTTGGCATAAAAGCAGGCTGCTTGATCATCATTTTCACATCATTGGATGAGTTCGTGATGACCGTTACATCTGTCGCCTCAGAGCCTGTACCTGCTGTCGTCGGGATCGCAATGTGAGGAACTGGTGCATGCTGGGCCAGCTTCTTCCCTCCCATATAATCGCCAATAAAGCTGCCGTTGGTTGCAAGGACCGCTATCGCCTTTGCTGTATCGATACAGCTGCCGCCTCCTACTGAGATGACCAGATCACATTGTTCTTTTTGGAAAAGCTCCAATGCTTCTGCTACATACTCATCTGTCGGTTCAGAGGCTACCCCAAGATAAACCTCGCTTTGAACACCCTCTTCTTGAAGATAAGTTCTGCATTCACTTACATATCCAAGCTGATCCATTATTTTATCACTGATAATTAATGCCTTTTTCCCTCTTAGTGCCGCTTCAGCTCCAACCTTTTCAAAAGAGCCTCTACCATAAAAAATCGCTTCCGGCACCCGGAAAACTGCTGGTTTCTCCATTGAGCATTCCACCCCTTTTGTTCTGTTACTACTATACTTGCAAGGAGCGTGCCAACTTTGAAAACCTATTAAAATCAGGGTTTTTGAATTTCAATAGTGTAGTCACTACACTACAGTTGTAGATTTTTTGTAGCGGAACCCCTACACTACATTCACGAAATTCCGTGCTTTTTCAGCTTTTGGTAAAGAGTCGTCCGGTGGATTCCCAGCAAATCCGCTGCCTTCGATTTATTCCCGCCCGCTTTTCTTAAGGCATCGAGAATTAATTCTGATTCTCTTTGGTTCCCGAGAAACCGGGCTTCTTCTATGGATCCGACAGCTGATGGGGTTTCTTTCACTTTTTTAATAGAAGGTTCTGCCCTTTTCAGCATTTCCGGCAAATGATGATAATCAATGACCTTCCCATCCACAAGCGTCACCAGCTGCTCAACCGTATTCACCATCTCGCGAATATTCCCTCTCCACGGATGCTGCACAAAAGCGTTCACTGCCTCAGATGTAAATAGTTTTCCAGGTGTCTTGTACCGTTCACAGATTTCTCTCAAATAATGAACCAGCAGAACCGGGATGTCCTTTTTTCGTTCGCGCAGCGGCGGGATGTGGAGCTGAATGATGTTAAGCCGGTAGTATAAGTCCTCCCGGAATTCCCCGTCTTCGATCATTTGTTTGAGGTCACGGTTTGTCGCCGCAATGACTCTGACATTGATTTGATATTTTTTTACACTGCCTACCCGTTCTGCTTCCTTTTCCTGAAGGACCCGCAGCAGTTTCGTTTGCATGACGAGCGGCATTTCCCCGATTTCATCCAGAAAAATCGTGCCGTTATCAGCCAATTCAAATTTCCCCGGCTTACCGCCTTTTTTCGCACCGGTAAACGCCCCTTCTTCATATCCAAACAGCTCGGATTCGAATAAATGCTCAGGAATGGCGCCGCAGTTGACGCTAATAAACGGCCCGGTCGAGAATGGGCTTAAGTGGTGAATGCTTTTGGCGAACATCTCTTTTCCCGTTCCGCTTTCACCGGTGACCAGTACAGTAGCCGCGGTTCTTGCCGCCTTTCGTGCCAGCCGCTTAACCTCCGTGATTCCCTCGCTCGTCCCAATAATTTGATCAAGGGTAATCCGGCTGTCGCTTTCCTTTTTCTTTGTTAACAGATCCGGGTTTGCTGTTTGGTTTTCCTGCAGCTTTTCATAGATTTTATAAACCTCGGTTACCCCTTCAAAAATCAGCATCCCGATGGCGCCGGCAATTCGGCCTTCCTTCCAGATTGGAATCCGGTGCACCACCATGTCATGGCCTTGAATGTTTTGCAGCACCCCGCGTTCCGCAACCCCGGTTTTCACGGTCTCATGGAGATGAGTGTTATCAATTACTTCAGTCACATGCCTGCCGATCGCATCCTCCCGTTTGATTCCGGTAAAACGGCTGTACGCCTCATTGAACTCCTGAAGGATGCCATTTTCATCCACAACCGCTATTCCCTCATACGCACTTTCCAAAATGGCACCAAGAGCACCGGCCGAATTATGCTGCTGCTTAAGTCTATAAATATATTTGGAAAGGCCATCAAGAATATCCCTAGTGGTCAGGATGCCAAGCAGCTTCCCATCCTCCCCCATAACCGGCAGCTGATCATACGGAAGCGATAACACATCCAGAATGGAATCATCCGGCCGAACAGCAGGCAGATTCGATTTCGGAATGCTGCCAATCAGATCGTCTCGCCGATTGCCCTGCGCAAAATAATTGAGCAGCTTTCTCGAAGTAATCATCCCAACCAAACGATTGGTTTCATCTACAACAGGCAAGCTATCCAGGCGAAGCTGCACCATCATTTTCGAAGCTTCTTGCAAAGTTTGACCCGGCTGAATGCAATAAGGACTGGGTGTCATCCAATTTTTCACATGGAAGAGTTCATCACTATGTAGATCATGATTTTTTTCAGAAACAACTTGAGGCATGTCGGATCCCTCCGTCAGTCTTAATTTTCTAAATTATAACACTCTTTGGGAGCGGTAAAAACTGGCGGGTATTGACAAGGATACGGGTAAGTTGTGAGTCAGTCTGAGAAAAATGCAAATAAACCAACATTGTTCAGCTTCACCTATATACAAGAAATGTTGCTCTGATAAATTTGGCCTGTTGATTTCCGCTCCAGGCACTCGCTTTCCGCGGGCGGTCCGGGAGCCTCCTCGGCGCATTCGCGCCTGCGGGGTCTCCCTTTGACTCGCTTCTCCCGCAGGAGTCTCGTGCCTTCCGCTCCAATCAACAGGGTGCTAAAATCAAAAAATCAGCTTTCACACAGCTAAAAAGAAAGACAGAGAGCATTTCCCCTCTGTCTTTCTGCAAAGCTTTTTAGAAAATCGAGAACAACACAACTGCTAAAATAACACCCAGGATCGGCACAACAACTGTCAGTGCACCAAATGCAGGGTATGCATCCTTATGAGACTCACCGGCAATCGCACGAATCGTGGTCACAACGTATCCGCCATGCGGCAGGGAATCAATCGATCCGGATGAAATCGCCACAACACGATGGAGCTCGTCTGCATTAACACCCATATCAAGATAATGCGGTGCAAGGAGCGGCAGGGCAATGGATTGTCCACCCGATGCAGACCCAGTCAGTCCTGCAATGACAGCGACCGCAAGAGCTCCGCCGATTAATGGACTTCCCGGAATGCCTGTCATTACATCAACCGCACTTGCAAAGGCAGGAGTCGCTTTTGCTACACCGCCAAAGCCGACAACCGCGGATGTATTGGCAATCGCGATTAAGGCACCAATTGTTCCTTCCGATACAGCTCCCCATACATTTGCAAAGTACTTCCGGTTAAGAAAATAGGTAGCAAAGCAGCCGCTTAACAACGCAATGATTAGGGCTGACTGTGCCAATGAATCATGGAAAATAAATGAGATCACAAGAACAACCAGCAATGGAATCATGCTTAACATCGGGCTTGGCAAGTTTTCGCGGACCAAGGTAGAATCGGTTTCCCTTGCCTCAAATTTTTCACCATTGCGGATAGCCTTATTGATCATTTTCTTTAGCCACCAATAACCAAACGCCATCATGAAAACAGCGACAATCAAGCTGACTTCCCATGCTGCGTATGGGGAGGTTCCCAAGAACTCAATCGGAATCCAGTTCTGGATTTCCGGAGAACCGGCTGATGTCATCGTAAACGTAGTCGAACCGAAGGCAAGAGCTGCCGGTATAAACCTTCTTGGCAGGTTGGCTTCCTTAAATAGGCTCAATGCCATTGGATAAACGGAGAACGCAACGACAAACAAACTTACGCCGCCATACGTTAAGACTGCACAGGCAATAACCACGGCTAAAGCTGCCCGCTTCATGCCAATTTTGTCAATAATCCATTTGGAAACGCTGTCCGCTGCTCCGCTGTCCTCCATTAATTTTCCGAAAATCGCACCAAATAAGAACATCAGGTACCAGGACGTAATAAACCCGGCAAATCCATTCATATAGTTGGTTAGAAAATTGACCTCACCTTCACCTGCAAGCTGAGGAAAAATCGGTAATCCGCTGAATATTGCAACAATAAATGCTGCAAGAGGGGCAGCAAGCAGCAGGTTCATCCCTCTCATTGTGAGAATGATTAGCAGTGCAATGCCCCCAAGCAATCCAATCATACTTAGCATAAAATCCTCCTATCCCGAAAACCCTGCCTTCTCTCCGTCACCTTCTGTCCTTTACGGATCCTCTTTCAACCAAATGCCCTTCTACTCTTTGGATCTCAGGAGTTTCTGTATCTCCTGTAATATGCTCCAGCAGCAGGTGAATGGAATCATCGACCATTTCATCAATCGGCTGATGCCAGGTGGTTAATTCATAGGATGACCAATCTGCCATCGCCACATTGTCAAAGCCTATGACTGAAATATCCTCGGGAATTCGGATTCCCTGTTTTTTCAAATAATCCATCGCACCAAACGCCGATATATCATTTGCACAGAAGATGGCGTCTATCTTTTTATCACGTTCCAGCAGTCTTTGGGCTGCTGCAAATCCTCCTTCATAGGAATAATGACCGTTTTCTATTAAAAAGGAAGAGATGCCGTGTTCAGCCAAGGCTTCCTGGAAGCCATTTTTCCGATCAACTGTTGTTGATGTATTCATCGGTCCGGAGATAAAGGCGAGATTTTCATGTCCTTTTTCTAGTAGGTAGTGCCCAATCCTTTTCCCGGCAGCAAAGTTATCGCATACAACAGCACTGCTTAAGGAATCGTTCACATATCGGTTAAACAGGACGACCGAGATGCCATTGCGGGTGAATTTCTGTACAGTCGAAGAGGTCAAAAGCGCATCCGTGATGATGGCTCCCTCTACGCTGTATTCAATTAAATGGCTCACTTCGTCTTCTTGGATTTCATTATTCTGGGAGTTGATAAACATCACCTTATACCCTTTTTCCGCCAGCCTGCTGTAAAACTTATCAAGGACTTCCGGATAAAAAGGGTTCTGGATATTCCGCATTACTACGCCTATGATGCGGGACTGGTTCGTGATCAGGCCGCGTGCAATGGCATTCGGCTGATAGCCCAGCTGTTCGGCAGCCTCCAGAATAAGCTTTTTCTTTTTCGATGAGATACTTGAATTTTCACTAAAAGCCCTGGATACGCTCGATTGCGAAACACCAGCCAATCGAGCGACATCCACTGCTGTCACTTTTTTATTTTTCAAAGCATGTTCCTCCTGCCTGAATCTAGACAGAGAAATTATAACAGATTCCGCTTACTTTACGAGGCTGCCGTAGCGCTTCACGCGAAGATCGGCCTGTGCCTGGTGTCCCTTAAAGCCTTCAAGATCACATAGACGGGAAGCATATTCACCGATCATGGCACTCGCTTCAGGCGTTGTTCTCTGGTATGTGCACGTTTTCAGGAACTTTCCAACCCATAGTCCGCCAGTGTAGCGGGCAGCTTTTTTCGTTGGAAGCGTGTGGTTGGTGCCGATGACTTTATCTCCATATGCTACATTCGTTTCAGGCCCAAGGAAGAGCGCACCGTAGTTTGTCATGTTTTCAAGGAAGTAGTTTGGATCTTCTGTTAAAACTTCTACGTGTTCATAAGCCAATTTATCCGCTTCCACCACTGCTTCTTCCAGGCTGTCTACAAGAATGATGGAACCGTAATCCTTCCATGCTGCACCTGCAACATCAGCTGTTGGCAATGTTTCCAGCTGGCGCTCGATTTCTGTTACGGTTTCATTCGCTAATTTCTCTGAAGTTGTAATCAGACATGCCGGAGAGTTCGGACCATGCTCAGCCTGTCCTAAAAGATCTGTTGCAATCATTTCCGCATCGGCTGTTTCATCCGCAATGACAAGAACCTCTGTTGGGCCTGCGAACAGGTCGATTCCGACTCTTCCGTACAATTGGCGCTTTGCTTCTGCAACAAACGCATTTCCTGGTCCAACTAGCATATCAACCGGTTCGATTGTTTCTGTTCCAATTGCCATTGCACCCATTGCCTGGATTCCACCCAGAAGGTAAATTTCGTCAGCGCCTGCAAGATGCATCGCTGCAACCGTCGCAGAAGGGATTTCCCCTTTAATCGGAGGCGTGCAGGCAATCACGCGCTTAACGCCCGCCACTTTAGCTGTCAAAACACTCATATGGGAGGAAGCAACCATTGGATAGCGTCCGCCAGGAATATAGCAGCCCACACTGTTTACCGGAACATTTTTATGGCCAAGGAACACACCAGGCAATGTTTCTACTTCAATATCCTGCAATGCTGCTTTTTGATGTTCAGCGAAATTGCGGATTTGTTCCTGCGCAAATTTGATATCGTTGATCGTCTGTTCAGGTACAGATGCAACAATTTCCTTGATTTGCTCTTCAGATAGTCTGAATTGTTCCGGTGACCACTTATCAAACTGCTCGGAAAGCTTGCGAACCTCTGCATCTCCGTTTTCTTCGATATTTTTAAGAATCGCACTTACCGATTCTCTTACTTTTACATCTGCTTCCTGTACCTCTTGATCGTTCTTGCCTTGTTTTAAGAAAGTTGCCATTTTGTATCACTCCTGTTTTATATTTTGAATACGTATGCAAAAATCAGTAAAAATTAGATGGCTGTCCAGCCGCCGTCTACTTTAATCGTATCGCCTGTAATAAACTTTGATAGATTGGAAGAAAGGAATAGAGTTGCTGCAGAAACATCCTGAGCCTCAGCCAGCTTTCCCAGCGGAATCCTGCCGTAGACTTCTTTTTCGAATTCCTTATCCTCGAACATCCTGGCAGTCAGTTCCGTCTCGATGAAGGTTGGAGCCACTGCATTGACATTAATGCCATGGGATGCCCACTCAACCGCAAGTGCTTTTGTCAGCTGAACCATTCCTCCCTTGCTGGCACAATAAGCGGCGCGTTTGTAATAGCCGACAAAGGCCATCTGGGAAGCAATATTGACAATCTTGCCGGATTGATTCGAAATCATGTATTCGGCTGCTTTCTGGCTGCAGAAAAAGGCTGCTTTCAGGTTTGTATCGAGCGTGAGGTCCCAATCCTCTTCCGTTACTTCCATGGCAGGCTTAGCCCGGTTAATTCCCGCGTTATTGACCAGTACATTGAGAGAGCCCATATAATCCACTGCCGCTTCTGTCATTCTTTTAATCTCTGAAACATTGTTCAAATCAGCGGAAACGTAATAGCTGCTGCTGTTTATTTTTTTCAACTCATCGGTTGTCTGCTGGAGAGCCTCTTCGTTTCGTCCTACAATTACAACCTTCGCTCCGTTTTTGGCAAAAGAAAGGGCGATATCCCTACCGATTCCCTTGCTTCCGCCCGTTACAATCACTGATTTATTCTCAAGATCGGGAAAGTTCCTCATACCATTCCTCCATCAGTTTGATTGGATTCCTAAATCCTTCTTTAAAAAGCGGATCAGCTCAGCTTCCCTTTTCTGATTGTACTCCTTGGAAAAAGCCTCGTCCCACTTGTAATAGCCTTCTCCTGTTTTATCGCCGAGCCTCTGTTCTGCCACAAGCTTTTTTAAAATCGGCAAGGATTCCTCTGCACTGGATAAATGCTGGAACAGATAATCAGATATGGCAGAGAATACATCCAGCCCGCCCATATCGGCTGTCATCAATGGACCGGAAACAGGCAGCCTGCGGCCAATTCCGTAAGTGACTGCATCATCAATATCTTCCTTGCTCGCGATGCCTTCCTCCAGAAGATACTGTGCTTCACGGAATAACGCATATTGAAGGCGATTGCCGACGAAACCGGGAACCTCTTTTTTCACTTCAATCGGCTTTTTCTTCATTTGCTTTAAAAGCTGAAAGGACCTTTCTACTGCTTCATCGCCCGTCTTCTCACCCCGTACGACTTCGACGAGAGGAATCAGATGAGCCGGATTCCAGAAGTGTGTCACCACGGTCCGTTCCGGGTGTGCCGTTTCTGAAGCAATCTCCGTTGGACTGAGGCCAGACGTATTGCTTGCGAGAATGACATCCGGAGTGCAAAGAGCGTCAAGACGCTTGAATAATTCTATTTTTAATTTAATATTCTCTGGCACAGCTTCAATCACGAAAGTTGTGTCTTGGACCGCTTCCTCTACCGAAGTGGTCATTTTGATGTTTTCTTGAATTTGGCCAGCTTCCGAATCGGATAAAATACCGTTGTCGAGCATAACCTCCAGCTTCTTCAGCATATTGGTCCAGCCCTGTTCCAGGTCGGCGTCACTGATGCCCTGCATCTTCACACTCAACCCGGCCCAAGCCGCATTAAGCGCAATCGAATGCCCCATTGTGCCGCACCCAAGCACAGCTATTCTCTCCAATCGTTCACCAACTTTCTGAAATTTCTACTTTTTGAATACGTATTCAATATACATTGTAAGCGCTATAATTTCAAGCGGAAAAATTAGACTATTAAAAAGGTTTGGGAAAATACCATGGAGAAATACAGTAGAAAACCTATTAAAAGAGGGGTTGGTGCGGGAGAGAGCGGAGTAGTTCTTGCAACCCCTTTTTTGCTATTTTAGAAGCCTGCTCTACTCTCCTAAACTTTCATCCCCATCATATAAATGCTTCTCCAGCTCACTTCTTATACTTTCAGGAATCGATTCAGAGCTTTGGGTCTTAAAGTTATAATTTACGTATATGACGGTTCCTTTTGCACATACATGACCATCCTGGTGAATCTCCTCATACAGCTCAAAGCTTGTATTTCCAACTCTTTTTACCCAGTTTCTCACCTCAACATCCATGCCAAAATAGATTTGGCTCAAATACTCCACATTCATTTTCAGCAAAATTAATTTCCAGTTCTCGAAGGTGTGCTCAGGTGTAAACAGCTTAAACACCTTATTCCGCCCCGCCTCAAACCAAACAGGCACCGTCGTATTATTAATATGGCCGACCCCATCCGTCTCAGAAATCCTGGGTTCAATAATCGTTTTATACAAATCTGCCGCCCCTTTCATTTCATCTCTGATTCTTTTTAAATTCTAGGCTTCTTTCCAAATTCCTGCTATTACTGGCACCACATGCTGCAACATGACCGTATTGGGACAAAGTTATTTTTAAACAAAAAAGTCTGCTGAAGATAAACTTCAGCAGACTCCTTTTCGACAAAATTCGGGAGGTACCTGGTACCTATTTGGATGTTCCAGGTATTTCGCAGCCCTCAGGACCGCATGCCAGTCCGCCTTTTAATTTGGCCTCTCTGGCTTTTTCTTGTGTTAATTGCTGTTGCTGCCATTCTATATCGATTGTCGGCGAGAATTTCTCCGGATGGCGGATATACCAGCGCTGCTTGCGGATCAGGAAGTTGTCTGTATCTAAAAGCAAAGCTTCATCCAGTTCCTTTAAGGCAGCGTCTTTGTTGCCATTCTTCGCATATTCCATTCCAAGCTTGTATTTGGTTTGTGCAAGCTGCTGCTCTAGATCACTCGGTGCTGTGGAAGGATTGAAATACTGGTCTTCCAGCTCAACTTTTTCAGCTTCTTTGTGAATCAATTTTTTAACAGCCTCAACATGTTCTTCTTTGGACACCTGAAAGCCCTGCTTCAGCAGGCGAATGGTTCCATCCTTATCAATGAAGATGCCATTTGGTACGATTTTAAAACCAAACAAATTGGCCAATTTACTTTCCGTATCAATCAAGGTTGTAAAAGGCTTGCCCTTTGCAAAAGGTTTTACGACTTCCGGTCCCTGGATATCAACCGCTACAGATAAGAGCTCAAAATCCTCATCTTTATTTTCTTCATAAAATTGCTGCCAGCCTGACAGCTGTTCCCTGCATCGTCACCAGGAAGACCACATGAAAATAAGTGTGTTTTTACTGAGATAATCCTGGATGGAAACTTGCTTTCCATCCAGGCTAACAAGCTCCACATTAGGCATTTTTTCTAATAGCAATATTATCCCACCTTTGCCACTCAGTTTACTAATTAATTATGGGTGTAACAAATATTTTGTATTTTAATTTAAAATATTTAGATAAATGTAAGACAGACCTACTGCTATTTTCTTAATTTACGGGTTTTACCAGTCTATTTCCAAAAGTTCATGATCTAGTTGCCGAATTCACAAATGTTCCCGCTGATTTAATCAAACGTTTGATTAAAATAAGGAGACGCCCTTTGGCATCTCCCTTTCCCATTCAAAATATCTGCTATTGTACTCCAGCCAATACAGCCACAACTAATGCTATGGAACCTATAATCAGCCATCCCATAATGAGTTTCCAGATGAACTTCACCCAGCGCTCATATGGTATTCCGGCAACCGCCAAATACCCCATTAGAGCTGCAGAGGTTGGAATAATGGAGTTGGTAATTCCATCTCCATATTGGAAGGCCAGCACCGCGATCTGGCGTTCGATCCCAAGCAGGTCGGCAAGCGGGGTCATGATTGGCATGGTTGTAGCGGCCTGCCCGCTTCCGGATGGAATGAAAAAGTTGATGACAACCTGAACAAAGAACATCCCAATTACATTTAACGTATTTGGCAGGGCACTAATGACGGAAGCAAGACCATTGATCATCGTATCAATTATCACGCCATTTTCCATGACAACTAAAATGGCGCGGGCGAAACCAACGATAAGTGCACCAAATGCAACCAGCTTCATCCCATCAACAAAGGAGTCAAACAAACGGTTGATTCCAATGCCGCCAACAAGACCAGAAGCAAAACCGATAATAATGAAAGATGCCGTCAGCTCGGTTAAATACCAGCCCCATTCAAAAACACCGTACATATTAAAAGCTAGTCCGCCTGCAATGATCAGGAGAACAAGGGCGTGGCGAAGGGAGAATTCTTGAAATTGGCCTTCAGGCGAATCCCTGCGCTTTTCTTTTTCCTTTAATTCAATATCGTACATCACGCTTTTTTCCGGATTTTTCTTTACTTTGGACGCATATCTCATCACGTAAAATATGGCTAGTGAAAGAACAAAAATATAAATAGCGAACCGGAAGCCAATTCCGCTGAAAAGCGGTACTTCTGCAATGGACTGGGCGACCCCAACCGTAAACGGATTCATCATCCCGCCAATAAAACCACTGGCTGCTCCAATGCTGATCATGGCCGTCCCGGTGATGGCATCATACCCCATCGCCCTTGCGATCGCGATCCCAATTGGCACAAAGATAATGCTTTCTTCTGCCATTCCGGTTGTGGCTCCGGCAATTGAAAAAATAATCATCGTGATCGGAATGAGCAGCTTTTCCCGCTTCTCCAATTTCCTTACGGCCTTATGAATCCCGGCTTCAATTGTTCCGGTTTCACGAATAATCCCAAAGGCTCCGCCTACCAGGAAAATATAAAAAATAATGGTAGACCCTTTGGCCATCCCCTCTGGAATTGCCTTAAACAATTCAAAGAAACTAATCGGATTCGATTCAACGACCTGGTAGCTGTCTTGAACCACAATGGTTCTTCCATCCTGCTCCATTCTTTCAAATTGACCTGCAGGTAAAATATAGGTAGCAATGGCAGCTAAAACTATAATGGCGAAAATGATGGCATACGTATGAGGAATTTTTCGTTTCTTTTCAGCCACAACCTCCTGGTGGGGCGATTCCACTTTCATCTCGGTTCCTCCTTATCCTTTTTCAATCGAATCATATTGAATGGTTAGCTCTTTTAAAATATCCTCGTTAACCGTAACTCCAAGTCCAGGCTGATCACTTAAATGAACAAATGGAATCTCATATCTCAAGTCCCCAATGTCTTTGCTGAATAGCAGCGGTCCTGTAAGCTCCGTGCTGATGATATTTTTTCTCGAAATCGCCACATGATAGCCTGCCGCAGAACCGATTGAAGACTCTACCATCGAACCAATCTGGCATTCGATTCCAGCGTATTCAGCTGCTTTGGCCATATGGACAGCCGGATAAATACCTCCGGATTTCATGAGCTTAATGTTAATTTTATCTGCAGCCCCATTCCGGATAATCTCCACTAAATCCTCCCCGGAATGAATGCTTTCATCAGCCATCAAAGGCGTGCTCGTTTTTTGCCTGATTTCGCCGAGGCCGTGAATATCCCCCATCCTAATCGGCTGTTCAAGCCAGGAGATATTGAGATTCTCCAGCAGTTTTATTGCCTGCAATGCTGTAGAGACATTTCTCCAGCCCTGGTTAACATCCACCCTAATGGGAACTTCCATGCCCACCTGCTCACGGACATGCGCAATCCGTTTGCAGTCTTCCAGATAATTTGTGCCTACTTTCAGTTTTAAGGACTGGTAGCCCTGCTCAATTGCCGCTTTAGCCTTTTTGGCCATCAAAGCTGGCTCTTCAATGCTCAGCACCTTTGGATAGGTAAGAGTGTCATGGTATTGGCCGCCGAGCAAGTTGTAGACCGGCTCTTGCTTATATTTTCCCAAAAGGTCATAGCACGCAATGTCAACCGCTGCTTTGGCAGAAGGATTGGAGTTTATAAGCCCATTCATCTTATGATGAAGTTCTTCCATGTTGATAGGAGAAAATCCGATCATGGCAGGTAAAAGGGTATGCTTCAGCAAAGATATGGTGCTGTAAAAGGATTCCCCTGTCACATGTTCATCAGGAACCGCTTCTCCGTATCCTGTTAGCCCGTTATCTGCTTCAAGGCGAACGATCACCGATGGCATATAATCGAAACTGGCATAAGAGATAATAAACGGCTCTTTTAGAGGCAGATGAATCCCAAAGATTTCGGCTTTTACTATTTTCATAAAATCAGTCCTTACATAGAATTTAAGTTGTCGTTAAGGTGTCGTTAATTGGTTATGTTTTATAATATACTGAAAATTCAGCAACGGTCAAGAGGCATTTTAAGCCTCTCTCAACCCTTTTAACATGGTGCCTGCTTGATAGAGCGAACGCGGACGCCCCTGATCATAAGGCTGCTCCTCTCCTGATACCTGCAGTAATTCCTGATCCAGAAGCTTTTTAACCATTCTTTCTGCTGACCTTCTGCTGATGCTGAAATAATCGGCAAGCTCCTGTGCTGAAAATGGCCTAAAATCATTTACCTGCAGAAAGTTAATAAACCTGGAAATGTTTTTGCTGCTCATTTTCAACTCGGCACTTAACTTCTTCACTGCCGGGTCTTCATTTTTCAGAGAATATTGCTCTTCATTGCGGAATAAAGGACCTGTCAGGTTTTTCTCCTCATCCACTATATAGACGGCATGTTCATCAGGTTTTTTCTCTGCAAAGTTCAATGCGGTAATAGCATGAGTTTCCGCTTCTTTTACCGTGTATCCAAACCCAATTCCAACCGCTGTTTTTTCAAATTCGTTTCGAATGCCGGTTAATAAACCATCGAGCTTTTGATTCATGATCAGCGTCTGCAGCACTCCGCGATTCGAAAGAACCAGCTGCAAGCCTGAATCACTTGAAGTCATCTTCGCTTGCAGAGCCTTTGCAAACTGTTCAATTTGGTGCATTCTATTGCTTTTAAAACAAATGGCTGCAACCTGCGAATTCTTGGATTGATTCAGCTCAGTAAGGGTCGCGGCCTTCTCCAGGCCTTCCTTTAACGTAGGAACCGACTGAATCATAAACATGGAGGGAATCCCTTTCTCCTGAAGCTGATCATATACAGCATGAATACTCGTTAGGGCAAAAGCTGTTTTCCCTTGCTCGTATAAGGCAGAATGAAATTCCACGAATTCATCGATTGATATTTCCCTTTCCTCCTGAAAATCGTATATCCACGGGTACTCCTTCACATGGCTAACACGCTCTGTAATCCCTGTTTCATTCAAGACTCCTTCAAGAAATCTTCTCCCCGGCAAATCAATCGATACCTCACCAAGCTTAAAAGAATGGTGGTAATGAATAGACAGCAGTGATAACGCTACCATATTTTCGTTAAAAGAAAGATAACTGGACCCGATCGGATAACGATCCAACAGCTTCTTGGCATGGTGATAAGGAATGATACCTGAAAACAGCAAAAAATGGCATTCCTTTACCGCCCGCTTAATCAGTGCGTTTAACTCCTTCGGGGTAGCGTATGTATAGGAAATCAATTTATATGCAGGATAATGATCATAAAACTGGTTGATCTCATCGATAAACTGCTGCGAACCAACAACACCAATGGCTAACAAATGAACTCACCTTCTTTGGCAAAACTCTAATTTCGTTTATATAGAATACTATCATAATAACTGCAAGGGCAAACAGAGTTTTGTAATGAGACCTTTCAATCAAACGTTTGATTGAAAATCTTTATTCGACAAAATTCGGGTGGTACCTGGTACCACCCGAATTTCATTAATCTTCCATCAAGCCCTCAACAAAATCCTTCAGCACATGCACGCCGTAAACGCAGTCATTTAATGACGTCCATTCCCGCGGGTTATGGCTGATGCCATCCTTGCTGCGGACAAACAGCATGGCGGCCGGGATTTCAGTTCCGACGATCATCGTGTCATGGCCGGCGCCGCTTGGGATGTAAACTGGTTTTATATCGAACTTCGTTAGAGAATCTGCTATTTTTGTCAGCAATTTTTCTTCAATGGGCAGCGGCATTATTTTTGCATTCAGGTTCATCTGTACTTCCATATTTCTTTCTTCAGCTATTTTACGTGCTTCGTTAGTGATTATGTCAAGCAGCCGGTCACGGGTATCTTCAAAAATATCCCGGATATCCACAATGAGTTTTACTTCCTGGGCGATGACATTAAAGCCATTTGGATGTACGTTCAGCTTTCCAACAGTGGCAACGGCTGTATCGCTGACCTGCTTTGGAAACTTCTCGATCGCAGCTACAAACAATGCGGCGGTCACCAGCGGATCTTTGCGTCCAGCCATTGGCGTATTTCCTGCGTGTCCGGCTTCCCCCGTAAAAGTAACCTCCAGCGAGGCTGGGCCTGCAATGCCTTTGACCACTCCAACAGGCTGATCTTCTCTTTCCAGCACCTTTCCCTGTTCAATATGAACTTCCACAAAGGTTTCAATTTCACGCCTGCTGTTCCCGGCCTTTAAGCATTCCTCAGCACTGCTTCCATATTCGGATAGCACCTCTCTAAACGACTTGCCTTTTTCATCCCGCAGACTATCCATTTCCTCCGGCTTCATTTGCCCCATAAAAGCCCGGCTGCCTGTTAAGCTGCTTTTGAATCTCGAACCCTCTTCATCTGAAAAAATAACAACCTCATAAGGCTTTTCCGGTAGGTATCCTGTTTCCTTCCACGCTTCCACTACCTCCAAAGCAGACAGGACGCCGAGGGGCCCATCAAAGTGCCCTCCGTTCGGAACGCTATCAACATGGGAACCTGAAACAATCGCTGGCCCTTCCGATTTTCCAGCCAATCTGCCAAATACATTTCCCGCTCCATCTGTTGTTACACTTAGTCCTGCACTTTTCATCCAGCCAATGATTAATTCCTTTGCTTGTTTCTCTTCCGCTGAGTAGCCGGGGCGTGTCACGCCGCCGCTTTCCATAAGACCTATTTTTGAAAGCTCATCAAGTCTTTTAGCTAATCTCTCGCCGTTAACACCTGAATGAGTGAGTTCATCATTATAATCTTTTACAAGCTGTTCAAATAATTTTCTTTCCATTGCTGCTTCACACTCTTTCCTTTTTATTTAGATTGCTTTGAATCCTATTAACACTGTGAAATGCTAGAATGTTGATATGGCGCAAAGTGACCGATATATCGGAGAACTGACTGATAAAAATGAAATCTGACCGATATATCGGAAAAGTGACGGATAAAACTCAAATCTGACTGATAAACATCGCAAAGTGACCGCTATCTTCCGCAACAGGCACAACAAAGACGCTGAACCCCTCGTTCAAGCAGACTATTTTATAAAAAACTCCTGAACCAAGCTAAATTCTTCTCGAAAACAGCTTTTTTAACAAGAAAAGCCCAGCAGATAATACCTGCCAGGCTGCAAATTAAATAATCCCCTGCATGCGTAAGATAATTTCAGCTATCACCGCAGATCCAATGAAGGTTCCGAAGAACACAAAGATTGCGACAATGACGCTTCTCCAGCCCAGCTTGGAAAAGTCAGCCCAGTTCTTTCCGATTGAGATCCCTGCATAGGCAAGGATTGGCGTAGCCAAAGCTAATATATTGATTTCACTTGTCCATCTAACCACGTATTCTGAACCTGGAAATCCCGGAATTGAAATAATAATACCAATGATACCAATATATCCGACACTTGGAATATTGCCAGGAACAACTTTTTCGAGTACAAGACCCAATACGCTGATCAGGATTAAAACAAGCATGCCTGGAATCGCAGCAGTTGGGAGCACATCATATCCAACCCAGTTACCGACAATCGCGGACAGCCCGAACACTGTTAAAATCAAAAACCACTCAATGACATTTTTAAACATTCATGTCTCCCCCTTTGCCAGCACCCGCTGCCTTTTTCTCTTTGCGCCTCATCATGATGGAATATAATTTTTCCGTTAACGGGAGACCAATAAAGATACTTACATAAAGGCCGGTGGAGAGAGAAATCAAGTTACTTGCGCCAGCAAAGGCAACAATCTGGCTTTCAAGCTCAGGAAACGCCCCGATCAGCGAACCGCTCGCAGCAGCCATCATACTTCCGCTTCCAACTCCTGAAGCCATCGCAAAAGAAAGTGGATGTAATGGCGTAATAGTAGCTAAGAATCCTGAGATTAACCCAAGGAAAACCGCTCCAAAAACAGTTCCAAAGATATAAATGGCCATTACGCCTCTTCCTTCAGGCGAATCAAAGCCAAATTTATTCATGATCAAACCAACATTCGGCTCCCGGGCGACTGAGTGGGTCATGCCGATACTTTCCCTTTTGAACCCTAGCAGAATAGCAATAGGAAGCGCAAAGAAAATAGTACCAAGGTTACCAAGCTCCTGAAGCAATAAAGCGGGTCCTGCTGCGATCAATGCCTCGATCTGCGGGCCGATGGTAACCCCAATCTTGGCAATTAAAAGGGTAACTCCCAGAATGATTAAAGGTTCTGCATTTTTTGCCTGCTTTTCTTTAATAAGCGGAGTAAAATATAAACCCAAACCTAAGAAAAAGGCATAAAGCATAGGCAGCAGCAGCACGACACCGCTGCCGACTTTAAAGCTGAATTGCCCAATTGCTTCCGTAATTCCTACAAGAATAAAAGCAATAAGGTGCAAGCGCCAATCTTTTAAAATTTCTGTCTTTTCATTTTTCATAATTTCCCCCCTAGATTAAAAGATTACTAGATCCCCTCGCAGATTGCCGATGAATCGAGCTGGGCTTTCCCTTGCTCCATCGCCTTCTTATAGAGGCTGCAAACCATTTGCCCCAATGGAGAATCCGCGCTGTAATGTTCGGCTGTCTCTTTATATAAATGGATATCCTTATTCATGTGCTCAAGGCTGAAAAGCACATTCTCGTATGTACCATTAAGGATATTCTCACCGAACACCGACATCACCCGATTATGGGCCGAGCCGCTTTGAATGACTTCCGCCAGCTGAGTCCGGCTGACACCTGCTTTTTCCCCCACTGCAAAGGCCTCCCCCAGGCCTGCAGTAATCAAAGCAACTAGCATATTATGGCACAGCTTCGCCACTTGTCCTGATCCTGAAGAGCCAAGCAGAAAAATATCCTTTCCAACGCTCTCCAGGACCGGCCGAATCTCTGCAATATATCTATCGTCTCCCCCAACCATTATGGTCAACGTACCGGCATCAGCACCCTTAGGTCCTCCGCTTAACGGACAGTCATAAAAATGGACTTCCCTCTCCTTAGCAGCACTGTATAATTCCTGGGCTGTAGCAGGATCAATGGTACTCATATCCAGGACAAAACTGCGAGGCTTTAAAGCAGCAAAGACTCCGCTTTCACCCATCATAACATCCCTGACAATACCTGGTCCAGGCAATGAAGAAATTACTAAGTCCGCTTGCCTTCCCAACTCAAATGGCGAAGGCTGGGGAATCGCCCCAAGCTCCTCGCATTTCGCCAACGCATCTGCACTGGGATCATAAGCATACACTTTATATCCGTTCTTGAGTAAATTTTTAACAATCCCCTTGCCCATGGCTCCGCAGCCAATCACACCTATATGTTTCATCCTCTCCCTCCTCTTGTTTTAAGGTTTAATATAGACCGTTTTCGTATCCAGCCAGAAGTCCAATGCCGTGCTTCCCTGTTCACGCGGCCCAATACTTGATGTCTTTTTGCCGCCGAAAGGAAGCTGATTTTCATAATGATTGGAAGGGATATTCACATGCGTGACACCTGTTTCAATTTTCCGGACAAAATCAAAGGCTTTTTGAAGGTCATTTGTAAAAATAGCAGATGATAACCCAAAGTCCGTATCATTTGCCAGCTCGATCGCCTCTTCATAAGAATCTACTTCCATCACCGCAACCACTGGTCCAAAAATTTCTTCTTTTGCGATGGTAAAATCCTTTATTACTTTGCTAAAAACAGTTGGGGCAACAAAATAGCCATTTGCTTGATCCCCATCAGTCAGCTGCTTGCCGCCGTATTCGAGGACAGCTCCTTCATAGATGGCGCTATTCACATAATGAAGATAAGTATTTAATTGATGCTTATTGGCTACAGCACCATTATCATATCCTTCGCGAATACCATTTCCGACCTTAATCTGTTTCGCTTTTTCAACTAATAATTCGATTACACTTTGCGAAATAGATCGAGGAACAATTACGCGGCTCGTTCCTGTACAGCTTTGTCCGTTGTTGTAAAAACCGCTGATGACTACGCTCTGTACGGCCTCCTCCAGATTCGCATCCTCCAAAATAATCGTCGCATTCTTTCCTCCCATTTCTGCCTGCATTTTTCCGCCATGTGCTGTAACGAGCTTGCCAAGATGAATGCCCACTTCAGAGGAACCTGTAAAGGAAACGGCTTTGATCTCCGGATTGGTTCCAAGCTCTTCTCCCACGACAGAACCTGGCCCCGTGATCATATTAAGCACACCCTTTGGCATTCCTGCTTTTTCAAATAGCTCTGCGACTTTTACAGAAATAAGAGACGTATCACTTGCTGCTTTATAAATAATCGTATTTCCCGCCAGCATGGAGGGGGCAATTTTATAAATGGCAATCCCCAGCGGAAAATTAAATGGAGTTACAACTGCAACAACCCCAAGCGGCTCCTGGATCGTGCAGGCAAAGGAATTCGGATCAATAGCTGGAACTGTTTCACCTGATAAACGATTGGCTTCACCGCTAAAATGTTTCAAAGCCTGAACCGTTGCATCCACTTCTTTGCGGGCAGCCTCAATTGTTTTACCGACTTCCTTCGTGATGATTTCTGCCAGCGCTTCTTTTTCCTGCTGAATTAAAAAGATCAGGTTAAAGAGGATGTCTCCGCGGCTGATTGGAGATGTTTGCTTCCATTTAGGGAAAGCCCTCTTTGCGCTTTCGATCGCTTTTTGCACATCAACCTCATTTGATTTCTGAAAGTAACCCAATACCTCATCCGTATTTGCAGGGTTTATGCTTGGATACGTTTCCCCCGTTACAGATGGTACCCATTCTCCGCCAATATAATTGTAATAGGTTTTAATCCCATCATTTCCAACTGTAATGCTTTGGCTATTAACCTCTGTACTCATCAAACCTCTCCTTATCCCTATCATTTAAAACTAATTATAATATTTAGAAAATTCTATGTACATGTGCCAATAACCAAATAATCCTGTTTTTCATTGTGACAAGCACCAATTAAGGGGTTAAATAATCGAAAATTTGAAAGGCAAGCACAATTGCGATCCAATCGTCTTTTTTATTAAAGTCCATATCTAATTGATTCTCTATTTTTTTTAGGCGGTAGGTAAGCGTGTTGGGATGAATATGCATTTCTTCTGCCGTTTTTTTATGGCTTTTGTTATTGGCAAGGAAGGCTTGCATCGTTTGCAGATATTCTGGCTCCATTTGTAAAAGAGAGCCCATCTTATCGGACACGAATTTTTTCAGCAAACTTCGGTCCATATTGAGCCAAAGCCTTTCTGCCCCAAGCTCTGAATAGGTAACAAAGGTCTTGTGTTTATGGTTTTTACAGTAGGAAACCGCTTCGGTTGCTTCCTGGTAGGAATCAGCTATTTCTGTTAAAGCAACTTCTCTGCCTAAGCCTATTACAGCTTGTTTGTTTGTCGTCATAAATTTCTGTATTTCTTCAGCCAGGTGATGATCGTAATTTTTCCACCCGTTCACCAGCAGGGCAACAATTTGGTCTGATTTAGTGAATACAATGCTGGTTTCAGAATATTTCATGAGAACTTGCTCTAACGATTTGATAAGCTTTTCTTTTTGGAGAATGGCTCTTGCATCCCAAAGAAAACCGGCTTTGCAATCAATGATCATGCAGGAAACTCTGCTTTTTTCATTCAATTGGTATTTTTCCAAAACTCTCTGATTCAGGCGGGTATCGTTGATAATATCATGAAACGCCTCTTCTCTTAAGTGCATTTCTTTTTCAAATAGCGTATTTTGTTTGACAAATTCCAGAGATAAAGCAGTAGCAGCATGCTCAAGAGCGGCCCTTTGGATGCTTGTTAAGCTTTCAATTGGCATTTTCAAAAGAAAATACCCGAAAAGTTCGTTGGAGCTAATAATCGGAAAAGAACTAGATTTCTCATCAGCTATTTCCGCATAGGTGACAGGTGTCCCAAGGATATGGCTGATGGTTTCAAGAATATAAGAAACCCCTCTTCCCTCCAGCAAAATTTTGGTGAACCTGCGGTGAATATCCAGGGAATGGCTCAGTTCATTATTTTTCCGCTTAACTTCTTCGTAAAGCTTTGAGTTCATAATCGCAATCGCTGCCTGGTCTGCCACAACCTCCAATATGTGAAATTCATCTTCTGTAAACTGAACATCTTTATCAAAATTATCCACCACAAGCACGCCAATACACTCTTCTTTATATACCAAGGGGACAAGGATTCCGCTTTTAACCTCCCGCCGGAAAACCCCGTTAAAGAAGTGGACATAATTCGTTTCAGACATGCGGCTCATATGCTCCCTGAACTCATGCCCGGAAGCAATGACGCCCTTTTTTGTAAGAAAAACCAGCCCAGTCAAAGATTCTCCAGGCTCGAATTTCACCTGGCTCATAAATCCGGCATCGACCCCGACGCCTTGGGAAAAATGAAGCAGGCCATCATCTTTTAACTTATAAAGAATCGTCGTATCAGCATTTTCAACCAGATCAAAGGCGGCTTCCACCAGCTTCTTTAATATTTCCTCCAAATCGAGGGACTGAGTTAGGCTGCGATTTATTTCCAAGAGGCTTGAGATTTTTTCTTGCATGATGGTCATGGCCTTGCTCCTTTCTGTCATACTAGTTATATCTATTATAGGGGATTATTTAGGCAAAAGGAGCTTTTTCGAGTACTGCTTCTGAGAGCTTCTGAGCGAGTAATACCTTAAATAACGGATCGACAATACATTTTACTATCTAGTTAAAGTTATTTTTTGCTCTATTTGCAATTCCTTGATGACTATTTGCAGATACAAGCTTCTATTTGCAGGTTTTCTAAGTCTATTTGCTGGACTAGCCTTTCCAAAAACATTTATTCGCAAAATTCCAATGTTTATTCGTAAGTTATAGTGATTTATTCGCGAGTTTTCATAATTTATTCGCAAATTCCTGCTGTTTATTTGTGAGTTTCACAGTATTATTCTTAAAGTTCACAATTTGCCAAGCAAGCCCGTCAATGTCCTCATCCTGATTGGCGTTTTCTATCAAACGTTTGATTGAATCCCCTGCTTGCAATCATGTCATACTTCCAGTTCTTTTCTCCCTTTCAAAAAACAAAAAAAATTATATTGCATAAATAATATATTTATTGCATAATTACTCATAGTTTATTTTCCAAATACTACTAGGAGGACATATTCATGGAACACTTAGGCTGGTTATCTATCATTCCGCCCTTGCTGGCAATTATAGCGGCAATCGTAACGAAAAACGTTATTATTTCATTATTTTTAGGTTCATTTTCAGGTGTCTTAATTTTGGCAAAGGGTCTGCCGCTCACAGCGACCAAGACGATGATTGGCGATTATTTGTTTGTTCAGCTGACAGACAGCTATAACGCTGGTGTGCTGGTATTGCTGGTTTTTATCGGCGGGTTTGTCGCGCTGATGGAAAAGTCTGGAGGAGCTGCCGCATTTGCGGAAAAAGTTATTAAGTATTTAAACACAAAAGCCAAAACGCAATTGGCTGCCTGGTTTGGCGGGATCGTCATCTTTTTCTCGGATCTCGGCACCCCGCTTTTGATTGGGCCTATTTTTGAAAAGGTATTTGATAAAGCAAAGATCTCCAGGGAAAAATTAGCCTGGATCATCGATTCAACGGCTTCACCCGTTGCCGTCCTTATTCCCTTCATCGGCTGGGGCGTATACATCATGGGACTCATTCAAAAAGAGTTTGAAGGACTGAGCATTGCTGAATCAGATTGGGACGCATTTATCCAGGCAATCCCTTATCAATTTTATCCAATCCTAACAGTTCTGATGGTGCCGCTTGTAGCATTTACAAAGCTGGAGTTTGGTGCCATGGCGAAAGCCGAAAAGCGGGTAAAGGAAACGGGTGCACTGTATTGGCCTGATTCCAAGCCGATGAGAAAACCGGACAGTTTTAACGAGTTAAAAGAAACAAAAAGCAAGCCGATCCTCATCTGGCTGCCGTTGCTTGTCCTGCTTGTAACCTTATTCGGAATGCTGATCCCGCTAGGATTCCCGTTCCAAAAGATTGAAGGCAGTGCCTTCCGGGTAGCTCTTACAACCGCCTATTTATTTGCTGGCATTCTATTAATTGTCATGATGGTATTTTACAAGGTTAAAAAGTTTGGAGAAGCATTTGATATTTATGTATCAGGCATGCAAAAAATGATGTATGTGGCAGCTACACTGGTCCTGGCCTGGTCTCTTGGCACAGTCATGAAGAATCTGGGCACCGCCAATTATATGGTTGAAATCATGGATGGAAATGTCCCTGCCTTTATCGTTCCTGCGATCTTATTCCTTGCAGGCGCATGCATGTCGTTTGCGACCGGAAGCTCATGGGGCACATTCGCAATCATGATGCCTTTGGCCATCCCAATGGCGTTCCATCTGGATGCATCCATCTATGTCTGTATTGGAGCTGTTTTATCAGGGGGATTATTCGGTGACCACTGCTCACCTATCTCGGATACAACGATTTTATCCTCTACCGGAGCAGGAAGCGATCACATGGACCACGTAAAAACACAGCTTCCTTACGCGATTTTGAATGGATCTGCTGCCCTTGCTGCTTATCTTGTCGCTGGGCTAGTTGCGAATACCCTCTCGCTTGCAGTTGCAATTGGAATCATGGTTTTAGCCGTTTTTGTTTTAGCAAAATGGCAAAATAAGAACAATACTGGGACACCCATGAATATGTAAAAAACAGCAAGCCCTATTCCACTTTTAGGAACAGGGCTTTTATTTTGGAAAAATCGGCAGTACAAAACGCTAATTCCTGCCCCTTCCAATCTTATACTTTCTAATCTTATACAATAGTCCTTGCCTGGTAATGCCAAGTACTTCTGCGGCACGTGACTGGTTGCCGTTTTCGCTATCGAGGGCGGTTTCGATAACTTCCTTTTCAACCTGTTCCAGATGTTCTGTTAAAGAGAAGTCCTCGTCAAGCTCCAGCGGCGCAGCTGGCGTTCCATCTGCTTCCTCTCCGGAGAAATAGTTTACAACCTCCAGCGGAAAATCCTCCAGCCGCAATTGACCGGCTGGTGAGAGGACAGCTGCCCTTGACAAGGCATTTTGAAGCTCCCGGATGTTGCCGGGCCATGGATATTGGGTTAATTTTGTTAACAGGTCTTTTGACAGTGAATAATTCTGGTTATGCTCTTCTTCAAACTCTGCCAAAAACTGCTCAATCAGCAGCGGGATGTCCTCTGTGCGTTCGCGCAGCGGCGGCAGTGTGATCCCGATTATATTTAACCGGTAATACAGGTCCTCACGGAATTCCCCGTTTTGGACCATTTCCCATAAATTTCGATTCGTTGCCGCAATGATGCGGACATCCGATAATTCCTCCTTGGATGTTCCAAGTGGTGTAAAGGTTTTATCCTGTGCGAACTGCAGAAGCTTCGCCTGCACATCAAGCGATATCTCGCCAATCTCATCCAGAAATAAAGTCCCTTTATCCGCAGCTGCACATTTCCCTTCCTGCGATCGGACCGCTCCGGTAAAGGCTCCTTTTTCATAGCCAAATAATTCGCTTTCGAGAAGGTTAGAGGGAATGGCCGCACAATTTACCTTGATGAACGGTCCTTCCCTGCGTGTGCTATCCAGATGGACAGCATGGGCACATCTCGATTTCCCAGTCCCGCTCTCTCCCTCCAGTAAAATAGTGATGTCCTGGGATGCGACGCGTTCAATCAGAGAGTAGACCTCTTGCATTTTAGGACTTTTCCCAATCATTCCATGGAGATTATATTTTTGCTGAACAGCCTGTTTCAGCTCTTTATTTTCTTTTTTTAAATTTTTCATTTCAAAGGCTCGTTCGATAACGACCTTTAATTCGTCCGCCTTAATGGGTTTTGTTAAGTAGTCATAAGCTCCCATCTTCATGGCTTTAACTGCATCCTCGATATCCCCGTAGGCTGTACAGGCGACAAATGCGGTATCAGGGTAGTTTGGCGCCCATTTTTCGAGGAGTTTTAATCCCGTCGTGTCGGGCAGAAGAAAATCCAGCAGAACAAGATCAACACTTTCGCTCTCCATCAGCTCTTCAGCCAATTTCCCGGTCTCCGCTTCGATGACATCGTAGCCTTCCTTTTTTAGGGTCAGCTTTGTCAGACGGCGGAATTTCTCATTGTCTTCAACTAACAAAATCGTCTTTTTCATCGTGAATCGCCTTTCTCATGCTTTTTCAAAGAAATCAGGAAGGTTGTCCCTTCACCCATCTCACTTTCAACTTCGATATGGCCATTATGGGATGAGATGATATCATGGGTAATCCATAATCCCAGTCCGGTGCCTTCTTGTTTGGTCGAAAAAAACGGATTAAAGATGCGCTTGATCTTTTGCTGGGGAATTCCGATCCCATCATCCTTCATTTCTATTTCAATCGTACCATGATTCGTTTCTCTCATCGCGACGGAAACCTGCCCATGCTGGGAGACCGCTTCTATACTATTAATAAAAATATTGATGAAAGCTTGAATCATCTGATTTCTGTCGCCTTTAACGAAATACGCTTCCCCTTCAGCTTCCATGGTGGCATTGATTTGCTTTTTCCTGAACTGATGGGATAAAAGCTGTAGCGTTTCAGCGGCTAATGTTTTGATGTTAAATACGGATTCATCCTTCTTATTTTCACGGCTAAATTGCAGAAATCTCCTAACAAGGAGGTCCAGACGCTGAATTTCGTCCTGGATATCTTTCGCTGCTTCAGAGATAATCTCAACGGAAGCATCCCCATCCTCTGCTGAAACAGCCAGATCCTTTATTTCGCTCGCGATTAAATCACTGGCTAGCTGGACTGTTCCGAGCGGATTTTTCACTTCGTGGGCAAGCCCGGCCGTCATTTGGCCGATAGCAACGAGCTGCTCTGAGCGCTGAATATGCTTTTCAAGCTGCCTGATTTTTGTCACATCCCAAAAGGTTGTGAGCACACCAATCACTTCATGTTTTTCATCCAGTAAAGGCGAGCTTGACTGCTTGATAATCTTTTTGCCAAATTCATTTTCAAACGTAAAATCATCTTCAAGACCATCGAATTTTTTGGAAACATGCTTGCACTGTTCAAAATGATCTCTGAAAAACTGCGGCAGGACCGAGATTGATTTTCCGGTTAAATCTTTATTGGTGACGTTAAGCAGGTCTTTTGCCGTTGTATTCATGGAGGTAATGAACCCTTCAGGATTAATGGCAATGACACCAAAAGGAAACGACTCCAATATCAGCTGCAAATGGCGCTCGTGGGATTTCAGACTTTCCGCCATATATTTCATCGTACTGGACAATGTCTTAATTTCATCTTCTTTCTCCAAAACTGGCGCAAACCACTCTCCGCCCCGGGCATAGCTGGCCGCCTCATTTGTCAGAGTTTTAATCGGCTTTATGATCCAGCGTATACCAAAAACAAGCAGTGTCAGCGCCGCTAAGAAAATCAGGATGAATCCCTGCAATAATATATTTTTCAAAGAAGAAATAACGGCATCTGCCTCTTCCAGCGGAATGGAAGTAGCTGTGTAAAAAGGCAGGCGGTCTATGGGATTATAGGCCACTAAAGATTCTTCACCCCAAAGCTCTCCCCTGTACACCCCTGTCCGGTCCAAAACGGCTTCCCGCGAAAACGAATAGTCCTCAAGGAGACTGCCCGATTTGCTGAAATCATTCGTATCAAACAAGACCTTCCCATCCTGGCTAAAAAGAAAACTATGGCCAGAATCACCAATTACATTTTGTGTAAAATACTTTTGCAGGTAAACAAGGCTGACGTACGCAATCAATCCTCCTTTCACTTCTCCAGCTTCATCTGATTGAAAAGGAACAAGAATTAATAAAGTTGGCTCTCCGTTCATTTCTTCCATTGAATCCGCTACAAATGAGCTGCGCCGCCATGTAAGCTCCTCATATAAATCTTCCTCGGCAGCGCTAAGCTTGGCATCCGCTTCCTGGAAAGGAGCATTATATTCAATTCTTCCGCTCTCATTAATCATGTGGATTCTTTTAAAAAAGGGGTCGTTCACCGCCAATTTGGTCAGAAACTCTTCCAAGGTCCCTTCTTCTCCATATTGCCGTTCATTATCAGCGATATTCTCCAGCAGCTGGATTTTAAAATTAAATAAATTACTTGTCTTGTCTGACATGACTTTCGTAACCTGTATAGCCTGAGTCTCTGTCTGTTCTTTAATAATGTCTCTTGAAGAAGTAACGGCAAAAATAAAGATGATCAGGATAGGAATAAAAATAATGACTGTCGTTAAATATAGGAATCTCTTGGTTAGTCGTGATGGAAAAAGCCGTTTCATCGATTTCCCCTTTCTAAAAGGAAGGAATTTTCTATTACCTTTATACCATACACCTTGGCTCATGGGGGGCCATCCAATATAAAGGAAGAACTTAGTAGCATCTATTAAAAAGGAGGAAACCTTTTCAGTTTCCTCCCTGCTGTCTTATTCTTCAATTAAGCCATTCTCAGTAAGCCATGCTCTCGCAACTTCTGTTTCGCTTTTTTCCTCAATATCAACTTGATAGTTTAAGTCTGTCATTGTTTCAGTGTCCAGTTTTTCCGCTAATGGCTTCAGCAGCTCTTCCAATTCAGGATATTTTTCAAACGTTTCCTCATGAATGGTGATTGCAGCATTATAGGCAGGGAAAAATTGCTTGTCATCCTCAAGGTTTACGAGCTTAAACGCTTTGATGCGGCTGTCAGTAGCAAAGCCTGTTGCCACATCCACCTGCCCATCCCTTAGTGCCTGATAGAAAAGACCAACGTCCATCTTCTTCAGATTGGAAGAACCAAATTTAAATCCATATGCCTTTTCCACGCCTTTAACTCCATCCGGTCTAGTCGCGAATTCAGCATCTGTACCTAGTGATAAATTCTTGCCAGCATTTAAATAATCGGCCAAATCACTGATCGACTGAATTCCAAGCTCACTTGCTTTGCCTTCCTTCATCATTAGCGTGTACGTGTTATTGACTGAAGATGGGTCAAGCCACACAATCCCGTTTTCCTTGTCAACTTCTTTTACCTTTTCATAGGCTTTCACTGAATCTGAAATCGGATCAAGCTTGTTATAGGTTACAAGACTAGTTCCAGTATATTCCCAATAAAGGTCTACCTGTTTATTTTCCAAAGCCTGGCGGACAACCTGGCTAGCCATATTGCTTTTCTCTTCGATTTCGTAACCATTTTCCTTTAAGTAAATTGCAAGGATTTTAGAAAGAACAAATTGTTCCGTGAAGTTTTTTGCTCCTACAACAAGCTTTTTGTCAGTAGCAGAAGCAGATGAATCTGATTCGCTGCTGCATGCGGCTAGCAGCGACAGCAATAACGTTACGATTACGGCAAATGATAATATCTTTTTCATTTTGGTTATCCCCCTAATGTATTCTTAATCTGAGACTGTTACGGATTGCCTCAATCCTTTGGAAACAATCAGTTTCTCAGCTACTCTTATCAGCTGATCGGCAAAAAGAGCAAGCAGTGTAACCGGGATGGCACCGGATAACAGATAAGAGTTGTCCCTCATCATGATTCCAGTGAAAATCCAGTCACCCAATCCGCCGCCTCCTACTAAATAAGCTAAAGCAGCCGTTCCGATATTAATAACAACCGCTGTTCGGATGCCTGCCATAATAGGATAAGCAGCGTTTGGCAATTCAATTTTTAAAAGTATTTGTGCTGGTGTATAGCCAATTCCTTTCGCAGCATCCAGCAGATCGGGATCAATCGACTTAATCCCAGCCACCGTATTTCTTAAGATTGGCAATAAAGAATAGAGAAACAGCGCAAAAACTGCAGGCTTAAAGCCAATTCCCATCCAGGTCATCGCCAGTGCCAGAATAGCCAGGCTGGGGATGGTCTGTCCGAGGTTTGCTGTATTCATAAATAGCCATTGAAGCTTTTGAAATTTCGGTCTTGTGACCAATATGCCCATCGGAATCGCCAGCACAATGGCCAGGAATGAAGACAAAGCCACCATATTGATATGCTGTTTTAATAGAAAAATAAATCCCTCTGAATCATCTAAGATAAGCTGGTAATAACCTGATTTAAAGGACCAGGCAAAAAAGCTCATAACCATCGTAAAGAGAGCGAGCTTGATGATAAAAGAAACTAAGCGTTTATTGTTCATGCTATCTCTCCCCTATTTAATATGGTGATGCAAGTATGCCTCTACATCATCAATCTGCATCGCTCCGACCAGCTTGTCGTTTGCCTGCACAACCAATTGATCGGCTTCCTGATTCAGGAGAATGGATAAGGCATCCCGCAAATTCGTTTCGACCGTAATCGTCTTTTTATTATGCTTCTGCAGTCCGTCCACTTTTCTCAGCATCCGCTCTGAAACCAAATCCTTAACGGTATGAAGACTTAAGCTTTTAAGCGCTCGATCCTGTCCGACAAATTCACGGACAAATTCATTCTTCGGACGCGCTAACAGCTCGCTTGGAGAATCATACTGCATCAGCTGTCCACCCTTGAAAATGGCAATGCCATCGCCCATTTTAATCGCTTCATCAATATCATGGCTGACAAACAGAATCGTCTTTTTCACTTCCTGCTGAATTTGCAAAAATTCATTTTGAATGCGGGAGCGAATCACCGGATCCAAGGCTCCAAATGGTTCGTCCATTAACATGACAGGCGGGTCTGCGGCCATGGCACGGGCAATCCCCACCCTTTGCTGCTGCCCTCCTGAGAGCTCGTGCGGGTATCTCTTGCGGTACTCATCAGGATTTAAGCCTACAAGGTCCATTAAATAGTTGTACCGATCCGCTTTTTTCTTGCGGTCCCAGCCTAACAAATTCGGGACTGCCATCACATTGTCTTCAATCGTCATATTGGGAAACAGGCCATTATGCTGGATAACATAGCCGACATTCCGTCTAAGCTCAATTTGATTCAGGGAATTAACATCTGTTCCATTTACAAAAATCTTCCCCTCTGTAATGGACTCCAGCCTGTTTACCATTCGTAATGTCGTCGTTTTTCCACAGCCGGATGGCCCAAGAAAGACGACAATATTCCCTTCAGGAACATCAAAGCTTACATTATCAACGGCTTTCACCTTTTCGCCATACACTTTAGTGACTCCATCAAATTTAATCATGCTCTCACCTCATCTTACTTGTAATATGTGTTCAAAAAGGAGGAGAAAACCTCGAAGCTATTTTTCAAGCCTTTTGAACAGCATTTTTTATTGTTGAAACCCTTTTGGCGTCATCCGTTTCTGGAGAACCCCCAGCAAGCCATCCGTCACAATGGCGAGGATGGAAATCGCGATAGCACCTGCCAATACCATTGTTGTATTAGATCTGGAAATCCCCTGATTGATCAAGACACCAAGGCCGCCAGCTCCAATAAACGCTGCAATGGCGCCGATTCCGATATTCATGACCACAGCCTGCCTAACACCTGCCATAATAATGGGAAGGGCATTGGGAATCTCAACCCGCAGAAGGCGCTGCATCGTGCTCATTCCCAGTCCAATGGCGGCATCACGAATATTGGGATCGACGTTATTGATGGCTACATATGTATTACGGATAATCGGCAATTGCGAATACAAAATAAGGGCGATGACTGCCGGCACAAATCCTATCCCCTGATTAATAATGGATAAAATCGGAATCATAATCCCAAAAAGGGCAATACTCGGAACGGTCATAATAACATTAGCTACCTGCAAGACCGTCTCGGCCAGCTCCTCATTCGTCGTCAGATAAATGCCAAGCGGCAGGCCAATGGCGATTGCGATAAAGACGGAAAGCCCAACAAGCTGAAGATGCTCTGCACTATAAGCCCATATCGAAGACTGATTCTCTATAAAATAGTTCATTAAATCATTCATTACTCTACACCCCCTCAAGCTTCACGATCGTACATTTTTTATAGATGCAAGTCCCGTGCCAACTTTTTAAATGCACTAAAAAAAGCGCCCAACCCTGAAATTGTAAAGGGTTTAGACGCTTTTAAATAAAAATGGCTGAATGTAGAAAGTCTTGCTTAACGCAAAGAATTTTTACAAATTTGTTAAAATATTTTTACAGAAATGAGATTTTGCGAAAGATTTGTAACACTTATTTGTCAGTTACCCTGTTTTGATAGAAAAAACAGCTTTTTTAAGAATTGGGTCATCTTTTTCTAGATTTAGCTGTCTTTCCAGATTGATCTAATCAATCAAACGTTTGATTGAATTCCCTAATGGTTGATGGCGTCTGTTGTGACTATATGGCTGTGAATGCACCGCGGAGCTTCGGACCGTTACGTCGCTGAGTCCCTGTAGCGGAAATCAACAGGCCAAATTTTATAAAGGGATTACCTATCGAAAAAAGGTGACCCAAAGCTATACTTTTGGGACACCCTTTTACTTTATTAGCAATGTCAAAATAGAGGAAAGAACCTGTCTTTCCATGGACAAATTACTTCTTCAAAGTTATCCGCGTTACATTAACAAAAATAACTCAGCCTCTTTCCTTTGCCTTCTGTGTATCCCGGATATTCTTCTGAACCGTTACAGCAGCAAATAAACTAAGAATAAATGACATCGCGTAAAATCCTTTTTCGCTTAAAATGATACTTCCCGCGTTGTATAAGCCGATAGCCATCAGTGAAATGGATACAATAAGGGCAAACCAGCTAATCCCATAATAAATGCCTGTTACCGGGATTCCTTCCTCTTTATCTCTTACTGCTTTTTGCAAGGAAACCGCTGCATAGAGACCGAACACTAAAACGGCAAAGTAATAGCCTTTTTCGTTCAATTGCATGGATGCGTTAAACAAGCCGATGAGATAAGCTGTAACACCTACCAGCAATGCTCCCCAGGAAGCCCCTTTGAACGCTGGAGTCGGTTCTCCCTCTTTCCGTTCCGTTTTTATTTTTGAATCATTTTGTTTTCCGTTATCTAATAAAACATCCTGATCATTGGACATTGAATGTCTCTCCTCCATCCCTTTTTCTAAAAAAATATAGTGCTCTTTCCTTAACCTATTATATAGAAATTTCTTACAAAAAATATATAATTTTTTCAATATTTACCGAAGTGATTTAATCCAACTTTCCCCAAATAAAAAACTAGCTCACCAGAAGAGCTAGTCCTTCCATCCTCTATTTTCTAAAATCAACTGTTTCCGCTGTTTCCCCCAGATGAATGGCCGTGTCACTCGGTTTTGTTTCCGCAATCACCTTGCCATTTCGAATGGAATATCGTACAGCCGCCTGCGTTCTAATCGCTTCATATTCATTCTCCGCATCCAGCACGATGAGGTTAGCCGGCTTTCCGGTTTCAATTCCGTAGCTGTCTTCAATATTTAATGTCCTAGCACTGTTATCAGTAATCAAATCAAATGAGTTAACGATTTGCTCATAGCCCATTAACTGCGTCACATGGATGCCCATGTGCAAGACCTGCAGCATATTGCCCGTCCCCAGCGGATACCATGGATCAAAGATGTCATCATGGCCGAAGCTTACATTTAGCCCGGCTTCCAGCAATTCTTTCACCCTTGTGATTCCTCTGCGCTTCGGATACGTATCAAAGCGACCCTGCAGGTGGATGTTCACGAGCGGGTTGGCCACAAAGTTAATGTTTGATAGCTTTAACAGTCTGAACAATTTATACGTGTACGCATCGTTGTATGAACCCATCGCCGTTGTATGGCTGGCTGTTACCCGATTTCCTAATCCGCGTTCATAGGCTTCCGCTGCAACAACCTCCACAAAGCGAGATTGTTCATCATCGATTTCATCGCAATGGATGTCAACAAGGCGGTCATATTTTTCAGCCAGGTCAAAGGCTGTTTTCATGGAGGATACGCCGTACTCTCTTGTGAACTCAAAGTGCGGGATGCCGCCCACAACATCAGCTCCCATTTTCAGCGATTCCTCCAGCAGCTCCGCTCCGCTTGGGTAGGAATTGATCCCCTCCTGAGGAAAGGCAACAAGCTGCAAGTCTACATAGGAGGACATCTCTTCTTTTACTTCTAAAAGAGCTTTAAGGGCAGTTAAACTCGGATCCGTTACATCCACATGGGTGCGGACATGCTGGATTCCCTGTGCCATTTGCCACTTCAAAGCCGTTTTCGCTCTCGTTTTTACATCTTCATGTGTCAGTGTTTCTTTTCTTTGCGCCCATCTTTGGATGCCTTCGAATAAAGTCCCGCTCTGATTCCACTCCGGCTCTCCCGCAGTAAGGGTGGTGTCCAGATGGATATGCGGCTCGATAAAAGGGGCTGAGACAAGGGATCCTTCTGCATCTAGAATCTCCTGCCCCGCTGTATCCACTTCGCCTTGTGAAATATCATGAATTTTCCCATCCTGTGTTGCTATATTCCATAAGCCTTCTTTGCCTCTAAGCTTTGCGTTTTTAATAATCACTTCTTAGCTCACCTTCTCTGACTGTATTCTTAACCTGTAACCCGGCAGCCACTTTTGAAACCAGTACAAACGTGATGGCTGAACCTAGCAGCGCGTTAACCGGCGGAATTCCCGGCACCAGATTCGCGATCGCAACACCGGCCACCCATGCAAGAATAGCCACCCAATTGACTGCTTTAAATTTCATGTCTGCAAACTTCTTATATTCTCCGCGATTGACAATGAAGTAATCTGCCAAAATGATCGCTCCGATAGATGGCAGTGTTGAGCCGAGAATGGTCAGGAAGCCAACAAAGTTGTTATATAACCACATGGCTGCAATCGTTCCGACGATTCCGTTGAAGATGACAACCTTGCTTTTTGAGATTTTCAAAATGCTGGCAAACCCTAGTCCTGATGCATATAGTGCATTATCGTTTGTCGTCCAGATGTTTAATCCAAGAACCAGAATCGCTGGTAGGATCAATTTTTGGATGAACATAACCTCTGAGATATCGGACTGCCCTGTTGCGATTGCCCCGATTGCGCCAAAGATGAACATGACAGAGTTTCCAATAAAGAAGGCAATCACGGTTGAAACCACCGCTGTACGTTTTGTATTTGAAAAGCGTGCAAAATCAGGTGTCAGTGTTCCTGCGCTGATAAAAGAGCCGACACAGATCGTTAATGCAGTTGCAAGTCCAATCGCTTCAGTCGGCTGATACTGCATAAGGCCTTCCAAACCGCCTGCTGTTTCAGTTGCCTTAAAGACTGAGAAGCTTCCCAGGATGGTGATTAATGGTACTGCGATAAAGCTGAGAATGGCCAGTGCCTTCATTCCGAAGAAGGCCGTTGCTGTCATTAAAAGTCCTGCCACTAAAATCAGTAGATTGGCGTCAAGCCCGGTTACTTTTTGAACCGGAAGAGCAAACATTGCAACCCCTACCCCAAACCAGCCAACCTGTGTGGCAGCCAGCAGGAAGGAAGAAAGGTAAGATCCTTTTTCACCAAAAGCATAGCGGGTAAGCAAGTGCGTTGATAAACCCGTTTTTGCCGCAATATAAGCAAGCGCTCCTGTATAAGCTCCCAGGATTAAGTTACCTGCCAAGACGATTCCGATAAATTGCATGAAGGTTAACCCTGTTCCAAGTGTTCCGCCTGACCACATACTTGCCGAGAAGAAGGTCAGCCCCAGCATCACCACAAGCATTTTCCAAAAACCGCTGCGATGCCCCTGAGGTACCGCCTCTAACGAAAAATCCAAATCCACTTTTTTCATACCAATTCCTCCAATCATTTTTTGAAACTGGTACCGAAGGATTTCTTCGATATTAATAGACGATGGAAAAGAAAAAGGCTTCTTGCCGTTTTCCGACAAGAAGCCTTTTTCCTCATGAAGAACCCCTGGGCAGGATACACCTCACCCAATGATTATCATAATTCCGCTGTCCTTGTCAGCCTCACGGGACTGAATTAAAGGTACCAGTATTTAATTGTTTACTATTATTTCAGAAAAAAAGGATTGTGTCAATACCACTCAATTGGAAGTTACTGGGCTGTGATTAAAGGAAAAGAGTACTAGCCTTGGCCAGCACCCTTCTATTTTACTACTCTACAAATTGATACATGTACTCCATCGCTTCAGGCAAGGATTCTCTCCATACTTTCCATTCATGGTCACCATCTACCACTCTGAACTCCACTAATTCTTTCTGGTGTTCTCTTAAGCTCTGGTAAAGCACCGCAGCGTGGTAAGCAATATCAAATGTATCGTGGTCTCCGGAATTAATGTAAAGCGGAACCTTGTGTCCGCCTGCTTTGTAATCATCAATGTATTGTGTGTAGTTCAATTCTTCCCATTTAGCAGCGTCAAATTGGCCATCCTTTTGGAAGGTAGGATGCGTTCTTCCTGAAGAGTGGCTTGGCGGTTCCGGTACATAAACCGCAGGGCTTAAAGCCGCACCGGCAACAAACATTTCAGGATATTTTAAAACAAAATTAACCGTTCCGTATCCGCCTGCTGATAGACCCGCGATTAACCGGCCTTCTTTTTCCTCAACCGTTCTCCAGGTTTCATCAATATGAGGAATCAAGTCATTCATAAATGCAGTTTCAGCCGCTTCATTATGGCCATCCACCCACCAGCTTTTGCTGGCTGGCATAACGATAATCGATGGAGGAATAACCCCTTTATTGATCAGCTTATCAGCTGTTTCCTTCACGTTTCCGCTTTGAACCCAATTATGTTCGTTACCGCCAGATCCATGAAGAAGATAAAGGACCGGATATTCTTCGCCGGAATTTTTATATTCGCTTGGCAAATAGATGTTGTAATTATATTCCCGCCCCAATGTTTCTGAACTGAAGCTTTGATGAATGATCTGGCTGTTGCTCGATTTCGGCGGTGTAATATTATCCGCAAAAGAGAGACTTGGAATCAACATGGCTAACAATAAAACAAAAATAAACAGGGACTTTCTACTAAACATGTTTATACCTCCTCAAAAATTTTTCTTAGGGTCATTTCTCATAGATTGTTGTTTTTGTTTTGAACTCTGCCCGTTGATTTCCGCTGCGGGCACTCAGCGAACCCGCCGGGAGGGTTGCGAGCCTCCTCGGCTTCGCCTGTGGGGTCTCGCACTTCCCTCTCTTCCCGCAGGACACTGAATCAGCTTCCTCGAATGATCACCGCACGAAGAAAATGCGAATGCATTTTTGAGGATCAAGTGCCCTCCGCTACAATCAACTCAGTTGGTTAAAATACGTTTGCCTTCAAAAAGCAACAAACTTTATGAAAACAATCTTCTTAATAAAGGTAAAACAGCCCTATGACACTCATAAACCCTTCATAACCCGGTAAAACTAGACCCTTCTTCTTTACGCATTCTCCTCCTTCTTCCATTTAAGTTTGATTATTCCGAATAAATAGAAAACATTTACATTGTGCTCTATTCTCCCTATCAAACTATTCAACCTTTCGAAAAAGGAAAAATAAGTAAATCGAATTAAACGAAATGATAGAAATGAGGAATTGGTAGGAGATTCCTAAACTACTTTAGACACAGTACTTCAAACCAAACAGAGCTGCTCGCATAACGCGGCAGCTCTCTCTAATTGGCTACTATTCAAGAAGATGTCTGTGGAACATGATTGTGAAACAAGAAAATTCGGGTGGTACCTGGTACTACTTTTTTATCCACATCCAGGCTTCCTCCAGCTGATGACCTTCGAAGTATTCAACTGTAATTCCAGGCAGGTAATTGGAAAGCTTTGATACAGTGCCAATCCAGTCTTTGTCACTGACCACGGCAAATTTATCAAACTGCTTCCACCTTTTTATATCGAATTTGACGCCTTCTGTTGCGCCTTGGAAGGTGGTGCCGTCTACATCGGTCATGATGGCTAGAATATTAAATTTCTCATCCTCATTGAAGTTCTCTCTTACATACTGATCCAGTTTTTCAGCGTCTTCTTTTGTAGCATTGCCATTAAAGGCGAGTGCGATGGTGGATGGGTCTTGGGATTCTATGAATTGAAGCATATCATTACCTCCAAATAGTCAATTTTTAATAGAATAGATTCCCTTGATTTGATTTAACGAAACAAGCAAAAAGAACCAGCGAGGGGATATCCCCCGCTGGTTCTTCTATTTATTTCTTGCTATAAAACCGATCCCGTACCTTCTTCAAGCGAGCATGATATTTCAAAATATCCAGCCTTGCCTTCTCCGCTTCCGGTGCAATCGGCCTCAATTTTTCAATCTCCCAATATTCAATAATCACATCCAGAACCTGATCAAAATACTCCAGCGGGCCATAGTTCGCTTCTTTAGCAATGATAGACATCCGATCTTCAAAGTCCGGCATCACTGCACCAGGCATCTTGAAGTTCATGATAACATTCCCCAGATAGTAGCAATAGTTAGGCTCCAGCTGCAGATGATGTTTAATCACATCCCGATAAAAGGCATAGTGCAAGGTCTCATCCTTCGCCAAGCGCCTTAGCATACTGGCCAAATCCTTATCATGCGGCCCTGCTACCTTCGCCACATTGTAATAAAAGACCATGGTGGCAAGCTCCTGCATGGACGTGTAAACCATCGTTTCAAACGGTGTATGGAAGTCGGGATTCCAGCCATTTTCCACTGTTTGTTTATGCAGCTGGTGAAGCCTCGCCGGATTTACATTCCGTGTGATTAACAGATACGTTTCAAGCAAATTCGAATGCTGATCCTCTTCCGCTGTCCACGTATGGACAAACTCCTTAATGACAGTCAATGATCCTTTAAAAGTCTGATCCAGATACGAGGTGAACCATGGCAGGTTCACTTCGGTTAAAAGAGCTGTTTCAACAGCTGTAATAACCGAGCTTGGCAGAGTCACCTGGCTTTCATCCCAAGGAACGCGCCGAAAATCCTGTGCCTTATCCCATGGCAGGAATTCGTGATAACCCCAATCTATTTTCTCTGCCCGCTTTTTATGCTCCTCATACAACTCCCTTACCTTTGGCTCCAGTCGAAAATCAAGATGATTCGTTAACAAGTTTAGACCTCCATTGCATAAATGTATTAACTATCCTGAATATCCATTTATAACTAACTATTATGACCTGTTCCTAAACCTACTATATCATATTTCCCCTTAAATTAACTAACACAAAGCTTGAATTTTCAGCATATTAGGACTTCCAACCTTCTATTTTTCTTGGATTTTCCTTTTTAATAAAACAACCCCCTATATTTCGACGTCAGTCTCCAGCAGATGACAACATCCGATTCGACATAGGTCGACAGTCACCGATTTTTGTAAATAACTTGTATAAGAATGTAAAATTATCATTCTTTTAGACAATAAATGTGGTAAAATTATCTAAAATTATGTCGATAGGAGTGAATCGGAAAAGTGAAAAAACAGATGGTTACCATCGCTGCTGCCGCTATGCTTTCTTCTGCCTTCGCGGCCCAGGCATCAGCTGATACATATGTGGTAAAGAAAGGCGATACTTTATCTCAAATTGCCACAAAGAATAAAACAACTGTGACGGAGCTTAAAAAGACAAATAATTTGAGCACGGATTTTCTTTCTATAAACCAAACACTCCAGCTGCCTGGGACTTCAAAAGAACAAAAAACCAGTAAGCCAGCCATTGTAACGCCACCTGCAACTCCAACTGCCAACCATACATATACAGTCAAACCTGGCGATACTTTATCCAAAATTGCCTTAAACCATAAAATTAGTTTAGTAGATTTAATGAGCTGGAATAATCTTACCCACCATATAATCCGGCCTGGGCAGGTACTAAAGGTAACAAAAGCCGCTGAAAGTACTGCAGGCAAACAAACGGAAACATCTGCTGCACCTCCAGCTCCGGCTGCTCCTGCTCCCGCCGTTAATTCAACAGCATACACAGTCGTAAAGGGCGATACACTGAGCACGATTGCTGCCAAAAATAAAGCAACTGTACAGCAGATTAAAGATTGGAATAAGCTTAGCTCGGATATAATTTATATTGGCCAAAAGCTAGTGTTAGGAGGCACCGAACAAACCCCTCCCAAACAAGCCGTAAATGAAAAGCCTGGCAAGGTAGAAAACAGTTCTGCAAACTCCCTGCTGGAAGAAGCCCAAAAACATATCGGGGTTCCCTATAAATGGGCAGGCTCTACCCCGGAAGGATTTGATTGCAGCGGTTTTATCTATTATGTCCTTAATAAATCCGGTTCCCAGCTGGGCCGATATTCAACAGACGGATATTACAGCCGTTCCTACTATATCAATCAGCCTCAGCATGGTGATCTCGTATTTTTCGAGAATACCTATCGGCCCGGCATTTCACATATGGGCTTCTATGTGGGGGATAACAAGTTCATTCATGCAAGCTCCAACGGCGTTGAAATCTCCAGTCTCGACGACCCTTACTATAAAAAGCATTTTGATGGTTTTAAAAGATTTTATTAGACACCTGTCCATGGTGTCTTCTTTAATTTGGCTCTGTAAAAGCTCATTGATTGGAGTGAAGTCTGTAACACTTCTTAAAAAACCTTCTTACTTTCTTCGCCGGGGGCCACTGAAAATCTGCCGATTGTTTGGTTTTCCTGAGGGTACATGAATGAATTAGTTAAGTAGCAGTAGGTTGATTGGAGCGGAAGGTGCGAGACTCCTGCGAGAGCAGCGGGACAGGTGAGTCCCCACAGGCGCTTAAGCGCCGAGGAGGCTCACCGCACGCCCCGCGGAAAGCGAGCATCCTGGAGTGGAAATCAACCGGCTAATTTAACAGAGGATGTCCTTCAAGGGCTTTTTCAGAGGCCTCCTTTCTCTGAGCGGTTTTATTCCAAATGCCCATCCAATGTCCAGCAGGTGAAGCGAATCAAAGAGACCCTTCAGGCTTAATGCTTGATGAGGTTCATCAGCTGGCAGTTTATCAGAACCTTAAATTAACAAACCTATTAAATTACATAATATTCCTCTTTTACCATATAAAACTAGTAAAATAAGGTAATTTGTATTATAGTAGAAGAGAATTTTATCGAATTGGAGGAGATTTTTTGAAACGCTCAGCAATCTGGTCTATTGTCATTGCTTGTATCTTGTTGGTTGTATCACCTTTTCAGGCAGCCGCTGCAAGCCCTAAGGTGAAAATTGTGGTTAATGATGAAGCGTTAAAGCTTGATGTTGACCCTTATATGAAGGATAACCGTGTCCTTGTTCCTGTCCGCGGCGTATTTGAGAACATCGGCCTGAACGTGAATTGGAATGCATCCACAAAGACAGCTACAATCAAGAACGAAGAAACATCCATAAACATGAAGCTTGGCAAAAAAGATGTTCAGGTAAATGGAAAAACGGTAAAGGTAGATTCAGCCGTAGCGATGAAAAATAATCGTCTGTTCATCCCGATCCGCTTTGTAATCGAAAATTCCGGTGCACAAGTTAACTGGAATCAGGCGCAAAAAACGGTTTATGTAACATCTGGATTGTCTCCTGCAGCAAAGGCATTCTTAAGCAAGCTTTCACAGGTGGAAATGAATAGCTTCACTGCCGATATGAAAGTACAGCAGTCTATGACATACCTTGGTGAAAAAATGACAATGGATATGGATATGAAAATGGACATGGTCCTTGATCCGATCGGTTTATATCAATTTATGTCCATGACCATGAAAGAGTTTGGCGAAGAAAATGTAACAACAGAATCCTATCTGACAAAGGATGGGTACTATTCTTTTGATCCTATGTTTAACAAATGGGTGAAATACGATGATGAAATGGCTAAAGAAATGCTTAGTCTATCGGACTATCAAATGTCTCCCACGGAACGTTTTGAGTTAATTCAGCGCTACTACAAAAATGTAAAGATTATTGAAAACGCTGGTACTTATGAGCTTCACGCTTCTCTATCAGGAAAAGGATTCCAGGATCTTATTGACGAGATGTTAAATCTTTCTGGATTAGGCGTAGAGGAAGATATTTTTAACGGCATGGAGATTATTATTAATAAAATGAATATTGTTTCCATCATTGATAAGAAGACTCTTTACCCAATTTCAGACACGATGGACTCTGACATGACCATCAGTGCTGAAGGCGAGAAAATGAACATTAAGCAAAAAGCTAATAACACATACTCCAACGTTAACAAGCTTGAAAAAATTACGATTCCACAGCATGTGATTGACACTGCGGTTCCTTTTGAAGAGCTTTATGGAGAAGAATAATTGGTTTTGGAGGCCACCCTTGAGTTTAGGGTGGCTTTTTAATTAAGATTTATCTTCCAGCGCTGCTTATGATAGATTAAGACTATCTAATTGAACAGGAGCGGACACCATGCCATTAACTTTTGCTCACCCGGCAGCGATACTTGCATTCTCAAGAAAAAGCAGATATGTTCATTTTTCTGCAATGGTTTTAGGCAGTATGGCTCCAGATTTTGAATACTTTTTAAGAGGTCAGCCAATCGCGGAGATTGGCCATTCCTTTACTGGTTTTATTTTGTTTAATCTGCCCTTGGCAGCAATCATTTATTTAATCTACCATCACTTTGTTCATCAAATTCTGGTCAGTCATTTACCCTTTTTCCTGCAGGACACTTATACATATAAAACAGAATCCAATCCTCTGATGAAAATAATTGTGTTTTGTTATTCTGCTCTATTCGGAATGCTTACGCACGTAGTATGGGATTCTTTTACACATATGAATGGATATATGGTATTAAAATTTCCTGTCTTTTTTACTTACAGTTTTAATATCTATGGCTTTTCCATACCTTTGTATAAATTCCTGCAGCATGGAAGTACGATTTTAGGGATCACAGCGATTTTGGGGTATATGTATTACAGAGCTATGTCTCAGAGAAAACATAACCATACTAATATTCATCCTAAGCAAAAAGTTATTTTTTGGTCTTCTATAACTCTTTTAACATTATTATTCCTAATCCTCTGGCAGCTTCTTAATTATGTTCCAATTAATAGTTATGGAATTTTGGTTGTCAGAATGATTGATTCTTTTTTCATAAGTTTATTAACTGTTTCTTTGGTCTTTAAAAAAATATAAAGTAAATATTTGGGTTCCCTCCAATGAGGGGCCCATTTTTATTTCTACTCGTATGTTAGAATCCTAAGCCATATTTCCCAGCACCCCACCCCCATTCAATCAAACGTTTGATTGAAAAAAGGCCCTGCATAAGCAGAGCCTCTTAATCTATTACTTCGTCACTGTCAATCCAGCCTTTTGCGCATTTCCTGCTTCGTCCTGGATATCAGCATTGGCATCATCCACTTTATTCGTTACCAGTTTGTTAACTAGTGCGGAATCAGCAACTGTTAAAACTAGCTTGCCATCGTCCGTCACATCATAACCAGTAAACTCAACTTTTGCTCCGCTACTATTAAGCAATGAAATTTCGTCCGCAATGGATGCCGTTACACCATCCACTAGTCCCTCTACCTCAATCGGTTCAGAATAAGTGACAGTCAATTTATTTAGTTCTGTTGCCACAAATGATGTCACTTCCGGAGCCGTGTTATCAGTGATGGCAATCGTTTTTGTGAACGGCTGGCTTTCTTTGTTATCTAATGTCTGCACACCATCAACCGTGAAAATGGCCTTATCGTCACTTTCCTTCACAAATCCATCTGGAAGTGTGATCTGTACCTTTGTCTGATCAACTGTTGTGTTGTTTCTGACAAAAGCAATGTTGGTTCCGGATGGCAGTGTAACGCCATTCACTTCATAGGCATCCGGGTTTAAAGCGGAGCCTGTACCAGTTGCTTTAACCTTTGCACCATAGTCAACAGTGATGACATTATCATTTGCGGATGCTCCCACTATTTCAAAAGTAGTTGCAGGAGGCTGTCCATCTTCTGTTACTTCCACGGAGAAATTATATTGCTCACTCTTATTTGGCGTGAGGGCATCATCAACAACAAAGCCTTCACCTAATACAAAGCTGTACTTATCTGCCTCTAGATTTTGATCCAGTGCAAAGACAACCGTTTTAGAGCCATTGGCCATTGATAGGCTATCAACAACTTGTGAGACAGTAAAAATTTCTCCTTTTGAGTTCACAACTGATATTTTGGTTCGGTCCGGAGAATTCACCTCTTCATTATAAGTAACCGCAAAGGACGTTACTTTTCCATCTGTTTTCGAAGTTGCTACTTTAATTGGTGCCGGAGCTGTAACATCTTTCGAAACCGTTACTGTTTTTGTGATATTTGATGTATTCTCGTTGCCCATTTCGTCAACCAGAGCACCTTTGGCAAAGGTTAAAGTGACAGTGTCAGAGTTTCCGGATTTATATAAATAATCGCTATTTAATGTAATGAAATACTCTTTATGATTCGCTGGATTTACTTCAACATCTTCTACAACATTAGCTGTGTAGGTCCCAACCTTACCAGTTACTTTTAATGTGTCACCATTAAGCTCTTCATCAACCGTTACTTTCACTTGATCTTCGCCGGCAGCAGCCACATTTGCAACAGAAGGAGCCACATTGTCAACGGTAACAGCTAATGAAGCTGCTTGAACATCCTTCACATTGCCGACAGCATCCTTAGCGTTTACAACGGTTACGTTGTGGGATTGTGATGCATCCAGATTCACATCCACAGTGGCTTTATTTCCATCAATTTTTGCTGTGTAATTGGCATTGCCGATCTTAACAGTTTCAATCGATGTAACTTCTTCATCAAATGTTAACGTGATTTTCTGAATGCCTCCGCTTGTATCTTTTATCATTGCTTTTGCAGATGTTAAAACCGGAGCAGCTTTGTCGTTTACATTTACAGGGGCATTAATCGGCTTCACGTACTCGCCATCTACATCCTTCACCCCTTCATATGGAACCTTTACCAAATAGTCGCCGCTAAAAATCTCAGTCGTTTTGAAGGTTAATGTTTTTCCATCTTCACTCAGTGCCTGGGTAACATCGCCGGTTCTAACTGCTTCTTTTCCAGGAACGAGTGTAATCACATCACTGCCATCAGCAGTTTTCAGGGTATCTGCGTCAATTGGTTCTGAGAATTTCACTTCAATTGTCTTCGCATTCACTCCCCTTACACTTGCTACTTCAGTGGCACCTTCATTCGGCTTCTCAAGTGTTGACCCTACTGCCCAATCTGTTTCCGTCAGCAATTTAGCAAAGTCTGCACGTTTGATTTGTGCATCAGGAGAGAAGGTTGTGCTGGTAGTACCGGTGATTAAACCGTGAGAGTAAAGAATTTCTATATATTCTGCGTACCACTTGCTTTCTTTTACATCCGTGAAGTTTACTTTAGGGCCGTCAGGATTTAAGCTAAGATCATAAGCATCAACGACCATTTTAGCAAATTCACCTCGGGTCAAAGTCCCTTTAGGATCAAACATGCCCGCACCTTTTCCATCAATTAAACCTTCATCATATAGGGCATTAATGTATTCCGCATACCAAACAGATTGATCCACATCTTTAAAATCAGCAGCCGGTGCACTGTCAGTATCCAGCTTTAGAATGTTGGCAACCATCTTGGAAGCTTCCGCACGGGTAATCTTTCCGCCTAAATCAAATGTTCCATCAGGACGGCCATCAATAATGTCTGCGTCTGCAAGCGCCATAACATAGTCATAGTAGAAGTTGTCTGGTGAAACATCCTTAAAATCTGAGGCTGCAAAACCGGCAGATGGAGCAACAGCAGCTGCCACCATGGCCGCTGTCATGCCGGATGCGATGAACTTGCGATAATGTTTGGATTGATAAGTCATAAATGAGAATTCCTCCTTGTAGTTAAACTAACCAATGAATCTAGCAAACCTACAGACTGCAAAAAAAACGTTTCCAAAAGAGGGCACACCAAAAAGAGGCAGAAACAGAGACAAACCAATGTTTCAAGTTATGTAAATAAATAACATTGGTTCTACTTCAATAATCTACCACCTTAAATTAGGTTTAAACACGATATCCATGGATTTTTTACTTTTTTAGGGAAATATGGATATAGCCCTATAAATAGTAAAAAAGAGCCATTACTGTTATGTAATGGCTCACTTATTAATTTGCTAACTTAATATTTATATTATTTTCCGCCCAATCATTCAACTTTAGATTCTGGTATGTGTTACGGCCCTTCATACGATTAAACTCCTGGATCATTTCACTCTTAAATGACTGAAACGCCTCTTCTGTATGAGTTTTGTCCCCTCTTGTTTTGAAAAAGAGCGTACCTTCCGCGAATAGTCCATCATAATCTTCATAGTCCGCTATTGTAATGCCGCTCTCAAACCCAAGAACATATGTATCATTCTTCATTCCCATATCAAAAGCTTTTTCCCTGAACTCTTCCTCAAACTGCTTTCGCAATTCATATTTTTTCTCTTCGATCGATTGTTCATATTTATGATTTGAATACATTTCATGGATATATAGAACAGCCATAAAGCCAATCATCAAAGTAAATATGGCAATAAGGCCATACTTTATAGCCTTTGCACCTCTTTGAACAGTGCCACGTTTTTTATCCACTGCCCGCTGAATTACAAAGCCAAGGAGCACGCCGACAACCACTCCCGGCGGAACCATCATGACTAAAAGCAGACCGCTGGCTGCATCTTCAGTCAAAGTGGTGAGAAATAAGGCTACCGGCAGCAAAATTCCAGCTAAAAAGCCGCCAAGGATATAAAATTTCCGATAATAAATCAGCAAGCCTAAAATCAAAAGAATGCTGATCGGATTTAGCACCACCACAGCAAAAGCTGATAACAATAAAGACATAATTAAGCACCTTGCTCTTTAAATTTGGCTTCAAGCAGACTTTTCATAGAATCATATTTATTCCAATCATCGCGCTCGATGGTGATTCTCTTAAAATCTATCGTATCGTTATTCTTTTTCGGCTGTTCTACATCTTCAACACCCGCCAGGACGATTTCAAATTCCGAGTCCTTCGGCAAGAGTTCAGTAAGAATCTTCCTTGCACGCTCCAAATCCTCTGCAAGAAGTGGACTACCCGGCTGAAACTCTTTCTGCGGATAGGCAACATGCGCCTCATAAGGCGAACAATAGCCTGTGATCGGATAGATATTTCTGCATAGTAGCCAATCATCTTCATAAACAGCCCCAAACCTGAAACGTTCATTTTCAGCTTTCGCTAGTGCCTCATCGTATGCTTCACTAATATAGGCATTTTTCAAATCCCAATTGTCAACTCTCAGCAATTCCTTTACTTCTTCTTCAGATGTTGGTTCATTTAGGTCTTTCATTGCGAAATAAATATCACCTGGATCATCTTCCGGTTTTGTATAATAAACCCGCAGACCCTTTACATTGATTTCACTTTGATCAATAAGCTGGACCAGCTGAAAGAAGTCGTTAAATTCCTCTTCCTCAAAGGAGTGGGAATCCAGCTTGCCTTCACGGGAAAATTTTAGATTGTACTCCCCTGCCACTTCCCTGATATATTCCAAGTAATTTCCGAAAGGCGGTTCCCCAAAGCCAAGCGCTTGGATTTCCGGCAGCAGCGGTTCAAGCTTTTTATACTGTTCATAAGCATCCAGCCCTCTATGGTATGTATCTCCAGTTATTTCTCCACCTGACTCAAACACATTAAATTTAATATTTTTATTTCCTTTTACTGCGACCGTATGCGTCAGGTCTCCCATATTGCCTGTATTCCATTCTTCTTCGTCAACCAGCACGACTTCAATTTCATATTTCTCCTTAAAATAGCGGTCAAGCTTGTTTTCAATGCTGTTATTAGTAAAATAAACAACTGCTGCTCCAGCACAAATTGCAGCAAATAGGATAATGGATAGGCCAAGCTTTCTGTTAAACATATATGCATTCTCTCCCTTTTAAAGGCTATAAATCCATTATATAGTAAAATTACACTTTATTTTAATGAAATTTTTTCCATGAAAAACACAAAAAAACTAGCATTGCAATAGCAAGCTAGTTTATCGTTTAATATTTCTTCAATTCTTCAATCGTTCTCTCCATATCTAATAGCCCTTCCGGAGTAGTTTGCAGATAGTCATCCCGATGGGCAATGGTCATGACTTTGCCGGTGCCCAATCTTGCTGGTTTTGTCAGCGAGAGATTGCGTTTTTCAGATTCAGCCAGGATCTCTTTCATTGCCTGCATTCGGACATCCCGTTTGTTCTCCCCCTCTTCAGGACTTATTTTTACACAAAGGCGGCGCTCCTGAAGCTGCAGAAAATAAGTTTTCTTAAATGCAGATGCCCACCAGAAAGCCCAGAATCCCCCGGATGGATTCGGAACATACCCCCAATTTCCATCTATTTCTTTTTGCAATTCCTGATAAAATCCTTGCCAGGCATAGTGATTCCACTCGCTTACAGGGTTGACTCTAAATGAAGAGATTCCCTCTTCGATCTCCTCCAAATAATGAAGATAATCCAGGAAGATGGGGTTCTGTACACCTTTCTTTCTTCCTCTCTGTAAAACTTCAAGCATCCTATTTCGCTTGAACGGAAGATAGCCTGGGCTTTCAAGCGAACGGTAATGACTTTGGTCAGCGATTTTGTAATAAATCGGCAATTGAACCAGGTCAGGATAAGCGTCTTTCACAGCAGCACGATAGCGGGCAAGCTGATTGGAATGATCTTTCGTAAAGGTCTTATCTTCAATTAATATGGCATATGTATCGTTGATAATCACTAAAATATCCAGTGCCTTAAATTGGCGCTTAATGCTGATTGACTCAATGACAGGCACGGGAAGATGATGCAGGTTGAAAATCATTCCGATAAAATCAACGGCCGCTTCATGCAATGGCCCGTCCAGCGAACGGTAGGGCTCCTCGCTCCATGCCATCAGCCAGCACAAAAATGCATCCTGTGACAGCTCACTAGTGGCAAACTGAAAAAGGTTCGGCATTTGCAAATGAGCTGCCCTGCTGTCCCTTGCTTTTGCAAGTAATTCCTCTACATCATGATTTCCTGTATACTCCTCCCAATAGCCTCTTCCCAGGATCGATTGATAGTGCATCGGCGGCCATAATACCCTATTACGGAGCTCTAATATTCGCCCCTGCTCGTTGGGATATAACACTAGCAGCCGGTCATCCCCTTGCTGTGCAATGACTTCTGGAGCATCTTTAATCTCTTTCAAATATCCGCAATTATTCCTGCAAACATAGGCTGGATAAGCATTTACCACGAACTCGCCGTTAGGCTTCTCTTTTACATCCTCCCAAGCATCTTCGATTAATTCAGCTTCGCAGCGCGGGCACATGAGTGTATTCATTTATATCTCCTCCCTGCGTATATAAACGGTTGAATCTAGTAAAATAATCCTCTTCATAGGATTATTTTACCATTTATCATCATTTGCCAGGAACATAAATTAACTTTAGATTTCACCATTCTGCCACAATTCCCCTCACCCCTCCCTGACCTTCTCCCCCTTTCATTTCTATTTATAAAGAGAAAGGGCGGTGCAATAATATGAATTTAAAATCAGGCAGTGTTGACCAGTTTGAACAGTTTTCCCAGTTTAAGAACCTTCAAGAGTTTAATGCCCATTTGGAGATGTGGCTTGCGGTGAATAAGGATAAGTTCTCAAAGGGTGAGCTTGTTGGCTTAAAAAGGCTGGCCCGTTTTGCCGCGAAAGTACCTGGAGTATCTAACGCGAAAATAGGCACAGTATTAAAAGCCATTCATGAAGAATACAACGGAAACGGGATTTCCCGTTCCACTTTTAAAAGAATGATCGCAAAAGCTTCCAAATTAGGCATTTTTACAGCCCATGAAACAGAAAGAAAGAATGGCTCCCAGTCCAGCAATCTATATGTGTTCAATCGTTTTCCAAAGAGTGAACCACCTAAGGATGAAAAAATGGACCACCCTAATAAAACAATCAATCTTTCTAAAACTACTAAAAATCAAAAGAATAATAAACGTAACGAAACCGGACTTGACCACACTTTTACAAGTGATCGAGTTCCAAATGCCTTCGTGGATGTGGTGAAGTACTTCTTTCCGGAAGCTAAGAGCATTGAGGAGTTTTGGAGAATGACCACTATTGCGGCCTATCGAAACAATCGCGAGCAGGATAAAGTCCAGGTTCTGGAAACAGCTATTCATTCTTTTAAGCAGCTGATCCGGAAAATGAAATCCAGTTTTGTGTCAAAGCCTATTGCTTATTTCTATGGCATTTTGAATAAGAAGCTGGAGGAGGTTTACTTTGAGGAACTTTTGGAGATGGGATTTTCAATTGATAAAAACCAATGGTATATGGACTTCTTTTATAAAAAATAAGCTCTGTTAAACGTGGGTGTTGATTTCCGCTCCTGGATGCTCAGCGAACGCGGGGTGGGCGGTGAGCCTCCTCGGCGCGCAGCGCCTGTGGGATCTCACCTGTCCCACTCCTCCAGCAGGAGTCTCGCACCTTCCGCTCCAATCAACAGCGCTAATTCAACATTTAGCATTTTCACAGCTAATAAAATTAAAAAAGTGAATTTTTCCCGAAAATCGGCGAGTTAGACCCTTCTTTCGGGGAGTTTGGCACCTAAACTCGGGAGTTTAGGGGGTAAACTTCCCGAAACTCGACTTTTTTTCGATTCGCAAAAAAATAGGTTTCCCGCTATCTTAAAGCTACCCGGGAATACAATGAGAGCGCGCTGTCCTGAAGGGATAGTCAAATGGAGAGCTTTGAGCAGGTGGCAGCACAATATGAACCGATGATTCACCAGATTATCAAAACGCTGAATATCTATAAAAATCAGGATGAATTTTTTCAGCTGGGGTTAATCAGACTTTGGGAGATTTGGAAGAAGCATGACCCTGCAAAGGGTAAATTCCTATCCTATGCTTATACGAATATAAGAATGAAAATGCTGGACGAGCTGAAGAGAAGCAAGGTACTAGAGGGCCGCAGCGTTGTTCCGGATGAAGAGTTTTGGACGCTAATGGAGTGCCCTCTTACCGATCAGCCCCTGAAAGAGAAGATGATTCTTTCCTATTGCGAGGGACTGACAACTAACCAAACGATATGGGTTACCTCTACCTTCTTATATAATTTATCAACGAATGAAATTGCTGAGCAGCACCAGGTCACAGTCTCTGCCGTCAAAGCTTGGAAAAAAGGCGCTTTAACCAGACTGCGAACCATCCTCCAACCAGAACAGCTACATTAATTAAAAATTATTTTTACCCGCCATGACTTTTTCCGCTGCTCATTTCTATTATAAGAGTGAAAGGAGGTGAGACAGCATGGCACAAGCAAATGTCATTGATACAAAGCTTCGCCTGGTTTTTGAAACAGGTTTGGACGAAAAGGGCAAACCGATTCACAAATCAAAAACCTACAGCAGCGTAAAGCAATCCGCAACAGCAGACCAGCTTTTCTCAGTTGGACAAGCCCTTGAAACGCTATCCAACTATCCGTTAGCTGCGATTAACCGCAACGACAGCTTCGATATCGTAGGCTAATCTTCTATCAAAACACTAAACTAGCAAGGAGGTGAAGAACATGGCGAAAACATTAGAAATGACTTTCCTATCTGAAATGGGAAAGCCATCTAAACTAACGATCGATAATCCAAAGGAACCGATTGATCCAGCAGCTGTTAAAGCAGCGATGGACCAAATCATCCTTGCCAATGCCTTTGACGGCAATGGCGGTGACTTCGTTCAGGCGCAAGGTGCCAGATTGCTAGAGCGCAACGTAACCGAATATGAATTAGTGTAATGTGAAGAGGCCGGTTTCTTTCTGAACCCGGCCTTTTTTTAGGGTACCTGGCCGCATGCAAAGAGCCTGGCACCCGGAAAGGAGCAAACTATGGAACAGATGGTCACAATAATCAGCGAGCTTGGCTTCCCGATTGTTGTCACGCTATTTTTGCTGAACAGGATTGAAGCGAAGCTGGATGTTGTCGTGTCGTCGATCCAGGGGCTGCCGGATCGGTTGAAGGAATAGCAAGATCTATGTTGAAAGGGAGAACATCACATCAACTTTTTTATGTTCTCCCTGCTCCCCTCAGGCAATCCCGAAACCAATTTATCAATCATTTGTTTCATTTGGACATCTGAAAGAGCCCTTTTTTCAATTAATAACCTCGCTATGACTATAACTTCTTCTGTTGTTAATCTAAGGGTATTATTTCTTCTAAGGATGTATCCCCTTTCTTTTCTGCTGAAGACAATGCTTTTAGATAAAAAATTAGTTTTATAGTTCGAAAAGTAAGCCCGTAAATCCTTAATATCTCTTTGAATCGCTTTTTCACTTACCTTAAAATATTCTGCTTCCTTCTGCTTGTTGATCACTTCCCCCTGGCTAAGACGTTCAAAAAGGGACAGCATCCGCATTGTTTTCTGGTGTGATTCTTCAATCACATTCATATTCCCCCTTCTATCTGTTTTTTTCCGGTTTACCGTTTCCACTAGTTGGAAATCATTGTTTATAGGAAGATAATAACATATCCATAATGAAAATTAGTTCTTTTATACTCCCTTTTTCCTATTTTTTAAACTTATTAAAAAAGTTTCCAAATAATTTCATTTTTATGGTAGAATTCTAATGCTAACTTACACCTTGAGAGGAGATTTATCTTACGAAATGAAAAAGGTCTGGAAAATCCTTATTTCTTTAGTCCTTATTTTAATCGCTGGAGCCGGTGGAGCAGCCTACTACTTTTTAAAGGTGAAAACCTATGATATCGCGGATAAAAAGGTTGAGGAAATCACCAAAACAGAATACGACATTATCTTGCCTGGAGAAGATAATGAAAGTGATTTAACAGAGGAAGCTTCAGGGAAGGAAACAGCTAATACGGTTGGTGAAAAAAGCGGGAGTGGCAAATCTTCAGCTATTGTTATTAACGCAAAAGCAGCTAATACAACTAATGAAGAGCCAAAGGCTGAAAAAGCCAATATGAATAAAAAAGAGGTAAAGGTCCAAAAAGTAAAAAACAAAACTAAACCAGCAGAACCGACTGTTGCCAGCATCAAACAAAAATACAATCCATCTTTTAAACACCTGCAAAAACAGGCAAACAAAAAGATTGATGCGCTTCTTGCCGAAGCCTATAAAGAATACTCCAATCAACAGCTTAAAGGAGATTCTGTATCGTATATGTATTTCTACCAAAAATACACCGCTGCAAGCTCCGATTTAGAAAGCAATACAAATGCTGCATTTAATGAAATAAATAAAGCATTGCAAGAGGACCTAAAGAAAAACGGTTTTAGCCCTTCTCATGCTGAAAGCTTTAAAGAAGAGTACGAGGCTGCTAAAAAAGCCCGTGAGACCGCTATTTTGAATAAGATAAAGGAAGCTCTTTAATTTGCATACATTCAAAAGACTAGCCTAAGTTCAAGCTAGTCTTTTTTTATGTCCTTAATTAGGAACGCATACTTTCCTCTTTAACTGAATCAAACTTCTGGACAAAATTGCAGGTCATGCACGCTCTGCCAATACATTGTTTTGTAACTGGATCTCGGTAGTAAGTTTCATTAAATCCGCATATGGAGCATTCGATTTCGTGGATCATTTCCCTTTTGCCAAATACAGCCTCAAGCAATAACTCAAAATGCAAATCTACCACTCCCATCCCTTTTATTTTTTTATATCAAAAAGGAAATGCGAAGATCCCCGAACCTTGTACAGTCCATAGACGCATCTTTTCGACATTGCCAAAAAGGAAATAGGACTCTTTACAGAGGAATAACAAATTCTATTTACAGAGTTCGAGTAATTCAATTATTTTTCGGGAAATAAAAGGCTAAATTATGTCGACTTATTGCATCGATAGAATACGATAACTTTTAAATTTGAACCATTTGGCTAACTTTATGGGAGGGAAAAATGAAAAAAGACTAGCATCTGAAAGGGCATTTAATTTATTTTTACTTGTTTGAAGATAAAATATCCTGTACAAAAAAAGCTAGCTCAGCAACACTAAGCTAGTCTTCAAAACTTTACCATATTAAGAATCAGGCATTTATTTCAGGTCACCTGAACAATGCTCATATAAAAACTCCTTAAAAAGCTGGTTTAGTTCCTTGCTTTTCTTCTCCTTCAGCCACTCCACTTGATCAATCGGCAAATTTAATTTAAGGGTAACTTTCTCATTTGGCATTTCCACTTTCCTAATCTCCTCTAACGTAATGCCTTCTTCGATATCCGGAAATGCCAAATCATTTTCACTTATCCTAAGGACATCTTCGTAGGGTTCATCTTCATCCAGTTCGCATAATAAATTTAGCCTAGGCAGTTTCCCAGGCAGCGTTTTTAAAAACATAAATGAACTGATGATCCTGCCATCTTCCAATTCTATTTCTGCTATCAGACTTTCTCTATTTTTATATTTTCTTAGAGTAACCTCACTCACAACCATATCCACTTCCAACGTATTTCCAGAAGAGGTTTCAAAAATATAGATGGCACTGTTAAACACATAGATTGCTTCCCCATCAATGCTTACCGACTTTACACCAGCCATACTTCTTCCTCCATGCAATATGATTTTAAACGTATCCAAACAATAGTATTAAATACATCATATCAAAAAGAGGTGTGAATTGGGGTTCCATAATTTCTTTGTTATTTCTCCTAAACAGCTTTCCATCAATGTCGCGATCAAACGAATCAACGTTTGATCATTTCCGCGACTGATTCTCTATACAACCCACGGATACCTCCCAGATTCCCTCAGCTTCTAAAATGCATCTTTCGCACTAATTTATCCTCATTTTTAGTCAATATAAAGAGACTGGTTCAGTCACACCAAGCTGATCCTTAGCCAGGTACCTATACCCAGCACTTTCTTCCCTCTCTTTATTCTGAATAAACTAGGAAAAACCAGCATAAGCATAGCAAGAAAAATTTGCTTTTATTTCAAATAAAAGGAGAAAACCTCGATGCCAAATGTCATGCTTAAGGAAATGCTGATTAAACCCTTACCATTTAATCTGAATGTAAATCCTGCCACAGTCAATCTCACCAATAACAGAATGCAGCATCACAAAGCCATCTTAGAATCATTCGGAATTACCAGTTTGTCAGGTCTCGGTAAATTAACGATCCGCGGCAATGTCATCCCGCAATCAGGATTAACAAAGCCGGAGACCAGCGTTATGGGTGCGGAAACCTTATTTCAATCCGTTTTCCGCAGCACCGAGGCAGGACAAAATGGGATGCGTTTCGAGCCTGCTGGAGGACGGGCTGTGCAGCTTAAGGCGATTCCATTCCCCCAGCAAGTTCCAGTACCGCCAATACAGCCTAAATTCCCTGGCCCGATTAAAGGGCCTGTTAGACCATTTCCTGGTCCAATAAGCCGCCGTACTGTATCGCCACCACCAGCACCAGCCAATCTAGTCCGAAGCACGAACACTGTACCCATCGATACAGCCTATTGGGCCGCCGAAGAAATTGACCTTGAAGACAACACCTTGGTTATTCTGAAGTATCCTCAAAAGCATTTGATTATACTTGCAGAAAAAATTACGGTCGGTAAAAACGTCACGTTTACGTGGGAACGCCCGAATATACAGAAGCCGGCAAAACCTGCTAAGAAAAGCCAGGTTCAAGGGTTTCAGACTTCTACAACATTGGGCGGCATTACCGGTAAGGACGGAATTGCCGGCATTAAAGGAGAACCTGGACTCGATGGTGCGGATGCGCCAGAACTGGAAATCTGGATGTTGGAGTTAAACGGCAGCCCGGCATTCGATCTTCGCGGACAGGACGGAACCCAAGGCGGCGATGGGCAGGATGGCCAGGATGGCGGCAACGGCTGGAAAGGAAGGGCTGGCATTAAAGATTTCGCAGGTGCCTGGTGTACAAGCGGAGCAGGAGCAGGCGGCAATGGAGGACGCGGTGGTGCTGCGGGAAATGGCGGTGACGGCGGCGATGGCGGACATGGAGGAAAATTGTCTTTATATGCTCCACAAAGCGTTATCAACAACTACTTGCAGAAGGGGTTTTACGTAACGGTGGATGGCGGTAAAGGCGGTCCTGGCGGCATTCCAGGTGTTCCCGGTGCTGGCGGCAAGGGCGGACCGGTTGGTGACTCGGTGAAGGCGATCTTTGAAACATGCGGACCAAGAGGAGGTCGAAGTGCCGGCCAGCCGGGAGCACAAGGTTACCCTGGAAGCGCAGGTTATCCCGGGAAAGATGGTGAGCGGTTTACAGAACCATTGAGCATGAAAGTCATAGATTCCGATGAATACAGAAGGAAATTGCTCGAACCAGCTATTTTTCACACAATGCCCAATGTGGCTTGCATTGGGGATACAGTATCGATCGATGGAAAACGCTTTACGAAAACCGATGTCGTACTTGTGGAAGGCATTCCAGCTCAAACCCTTGTCTACAGTGACACAAAGCTGCAGTTTACGGTTCCCTCCATTAAAGGGGGAAGCAGGTCGGTTCAAGTGAAACAAAGCGATAATACCTTATCGAACCGAGGGACCATTTTTGTGAAACCCAGACTGCTATCGGCCATGAAGACCCGGGTGCAGCCGGGTTCGAAAGTACAGCTCGCTGGTACTGGATTTGCTGAGGGGGCAATGGTTAAAGTCAATGACCAGAACATGCCTGACGTAAAATATATTAGTCCGACCAGCATTGAATTTACGCTCATTCGACCGGTTAACATTCAGAATAACCCCACCGGAGAGAAAGTACGGGTAAAAGTCATGCTTGGAAATGGCACCCCCTCCAATGAGATTGAATTGGTACTCGAGACATTCCAAATGCTTGTGCTTGGGGATTCGATTCAATGGGGTCAAGGATTGATGGAGCACGAGAAGTTTCACTCGCTCGTAGTTGCTGCGGTTCAAGCTCGTACAGGCGGTATCGGATTTTATAAAGAAGTTCTCGCACACTCAGGCGCCATCATCGGAGCGGGTAATACAGAGGTCCACCCGCGTCTTCCTGGAGAGGTGCCTTCAAAATTTCCTACTATCCTGCAGCAGGCAGATATGTTTACAGGGTCAGCGGATTTTGTGGATCTTATCCTGCTGGACGGAGGGTTTAACGATATCGGAATCACGAATGTGTTAAATCCTCATGGACCAGACTTAGTGCAGCCATCACAAAAGATTTTCTTCGAAGATATGAAGAAGCTGCTGCTGAAAGTGTCAGGCACATTCAAAAATGCAAAAATCATTGTGACCGGCTATTATCAGCCTCTTTCCGAACAAAGCAACACGGCGTTCATAAAAGCAATGCTTACAGCGTTAGGTGTTGTCATAGGAGGTATCCCTGTAGCCGCTGCCACCGTGCTTAGCGCAGTTGAAATTCAACTAGTTATTGCCCGGAGCAAACAAATTATGGAGCTGTCCAGGATGCATCTTAAAAATGCAGTGGAGGCTGTTAATCATACCTTCGATGGCGGGAACCGCATCTTTTTCGCAGATCCAAACTTTGGGCCGTCCCACGCAGGGTTGACAAATGATCCTTTCCTATACGGAATACATCCGAATTTATCGCCAGAGGATATAAATGTCGCACCTTCCCGTGCCGTAGATTGTGTTAATTCCAATCAAAGCGGACTCGATTTAGAGCTTTGCCGGATCGCTTCAGTAGGACACCCTAATCCGAAAGGAGCCAAAGCCTACGCAGACTCCATCATACCTCTGTTGTGATTGAATAAACCTTGATATTGGGTCATCTGATTAGCATTTTTATATAATAGGCTAAGTTAAAGATAATGTTGATCTTTATTATAAAAATAGACCATCATTTGATGGTCTCAGACTGTCGACAAACTCG
>JAGGRA010000012.1 GCA_018613035.1 Pseudomonas sp. ISL-84
TGCCGGGCGCACATGAAAAAACCGGCTGAGGAACCAGCCGGTTTTCATATAAAAAAGACGGAAAGGAGAGCGATACGTTTCTATGTGATTACCTTATCATTTTCCGATGCTTCTCATAAGTCAAAATGATGTGTTTTTCGTATATCCTTCGCTTTTTCTAAAATATTAGAAACCCCTTCCCGTTTTTATTATTGGCTGCCGTTCTTCTGGAGAACCTTCAATCCTGTGCCCATATCCGATGCCAGCACATAATTCCGATCTACAAAAACTCCCCAAATGTTTGATCTGCTTGGGATATAGACTCCTATTTCTTCCGGGTTAGATGGATCAGTAATGTCAACTGTTCTAACCCCACCGGAATAATGAGATAAATAAAGGGTATTCCCCTGTACCTTTGGATCATGGACTGTAGCCCCGCCTGGAATCGTTTCCGTAAAATCAGTTCTGAATGTGCTTAAAAGCTTTGGATTTGCTTTATCTTTAATATCGTAAATCATCGTATAACCATATGCTGACTCAAAGCCTTCCCTTTTTGGCCCGAAAACTTCTCTGGTCTCAACTAACACTGTGCCCCCTTTTGCCAAATCCATGGAATGTGCCGCGCCTTGTACATCATTGGCAAAATCCGTTCTTCCCAGATAGACCGGATTTTTGGCATCACTGATGTCAAGCATAATCGTTCCTAAATCCCAATAAGAGAGGAAAGCTGTTTTACCAGTTCCATCTGTTTTCACACTATGGGCAAATGCAGTTCTCTGAATTCCTTCTTCGTCGGTCCAATTATAGCCGTCATAGTTCTCGTCACTTACTTCCGAAATATAGTCGCGTGGATTAAATTCATAAATGGTTTCCGGACTTGCTGGCTTGGACACATCAACAATCGTAACATCCATACTTTCACCATGCGAGTAGTAGTCAGCATAACAATTAGCAGTAAGCACATAAACATTATTTCCCTGGACTGTCAAGTATAGCTCATGAGTTCCTCTCGCTCCTGAAGTATCTTCCCAAAAACCAAGCTCCTTCGGCTTACGGGGATTTGTCACATCATATAAGACAAAACCTCCTTTTGAGTTAGGATCAAAACGGTCCAGCTTTTGCACACTGACAGCAGCCAAGTCACCTTTGAAGTTTTCAGTGTTGACTGTTTTAACAATCACTTTTTCCTGCCAGGTTCCCGGGATATTCGCAAATGCAGCAACTTCTACTGGGTTTGAAGGATCCTTCATGTCAAAAACACGAACACCGCCTGCACCCCCATTTGCTGAATGTGTACCTAGATATGCATAACCTTTGTGAGCATATACATCACCTGTTGAGTTTTTTACACCTTCACTTAATTCCTTAAGCGGAACAGCAGCCACTTCCTGAAGATTACCAGTATTTTTGCTGCCTTCAAGCAAAGGAACTGCTAATTCAACACCAGCCAGGCTATCACCTTTTTCTGCCCCTCCGCCTAATTCATCATGAGCTAAAACTGAGGCTCCACCTGCCGAAAAAACTAAAGCACCTGCCAATGCCGTATGAACTAAAATTCTCTTTTTCAATGTACTTCCTCCCTTAACTAGAATCCACCTATGTAGTCATTCATAATTTTTCTGGGACTCCTATAAATTGAGTGTCCCGAAATGATGTAGTCTTAATATTAATGAAAATTCAGAATTTTTAATATCACCTATATTTCCTAATGTTTCTACATAAATAGACAAGCGTTTTATCTTTCTATTGAACCAGTAAACTTTTAAATATATGAAGTTTTCACTATGGATAACTAGTTTACCTTTATAGCTTTTGACCCTAACTAAAAATAAAAAAACACCTTCCTAATGGAAGATGCCATATATTTATCTTTTGCTTTTAAGCTTTCTTTTTACAGCCGGAACGACGTACCTTTTTACCAAAGTAACACCCTGCTTTACTATAAATGCTTTTATAATTCTTTTTACAACCATCTTATATCCCTCTCTTTCATTCGTACAGCAATTTTGTTTCCTTTACCTTTCCCTTGCGCAGGCTAAACATTGCAAAATAAATAGCCCTTGAATACAAGGGCTTGTGATCGGATTATAAAGGCAAAAGGGCAATCTCTTCTTTTTCTTGTAATTGCTCGATCATCGAATACCATTCCTGTGGCTTCGTTGAAAGTACAGAATAGTACTTAGTCAGGAAATTAACTACTAATTCCGAAGAGACTTCACTAACATTTTCATCAAAAGGCATAAAGCAAAAATCAAGTCCTTTAACGGCTTCACCATCATTCTTCCATGAAGGATGGATATATGGAAAATCAAGCTTTTTATATCCCAGGTGTGACAAAACCTCGCGGCGGACAAACGGATTCATTGGCTTAGCGCCCCCAAACTCATGATCTTCCAGCTGATATGGATCGTAAATCTCCGCAAACATTCCAAATAGCTTTTTTCCGTTTTGCTGGGCAAGCTCATCTAAATCCCTTGAGCGATTTTGTGCAAGAAAGCGGCCCAGGCTCAGTCCTGGACGTCCAATTATAGTAAAATCTGTCATCGCGATGTTCCAATCAGGATAGTATCGGTACTCTGTTGCTCCAACAACATCGCCTTGGTGTACTGCCGCGAATACCCGAATGCCTGGATCCTCCAACGGCTCTTTCCATAATTCAAATTCAAGCACTTCTTCAGGAGGAAAGATTTCCTTCATTAGCTCATGCATTTTTACAAAAAGAGGATCATTAATGCTCGTAATTCTAATATATTCCATCGTTCTTTTCTCCTCTGCCACTCATTGCTTAAATGGGTTTTTCCATTCCATTAGAACTCCGCAGTTAAGCGACTCCTCATCTTCTAAATAATTTTCTACAACGGCCATTGGTGTTCTCCCGCATCTTAACAAAAAAGTGATTACCGGATCTTTCTTCTCTCCTGCCATTATTTTTTGCAAATATTTCTCGGCTGACATTTCCTTCGCTGCTTTATGATACCCAGGCATCCTGCCGCCTCCAAGCAGCCTATCCAGCCCCAGTTGAATAACAACCTGATACATAGCCTGCATCATTAGTTTACCTAATCCGAGCTTACGATACTTGGGGCGCACACTAATATCAACAATATATAAAGTATTTCCACCAGGATTGTGGCTGCGGATATACCCATTATCGGTTATTTCCTCCCATGAATGGTTTGGCTGCAAAGGATCAAAGTCAACAATCAGACCTGTCAACGATCCTACTAATTCGCCATCCACTTCAATGCACAATGCACCTTCTGGGAATAACTCAATATGATTTGTCAGTTGTTCCTTATTCCACCAAAGCTCAGATGGAAAAGGCGGTGGAAAACATTCAGACTGAATTTGAATTAACTCTTCAAAGTCTGCCTTCGTATAGTTCCGAATGGTAACAGGCACCGGCTTTTCAGAATCATAAACATAGAAATCGCTTCTATATGCCATTATTTAACCTTCAATATTCTCTTTTTCCCAGTCTGTGTACAAATCGGTTCTGCGGTCACGCCAGGTCGTTACCGATCCCCGCTCACGCACTTCATATAAAAGGTTTAAATCCAAGTCAGCTGTTACGATCATATCGTCATTCAGCTCGCCTTCCACCATAATCCCTTTAGGCGGGAAAGGAATATCATTGGGTGTTATAACTGCAGCCTGGCCGAAATTGGCACGCATGAAGTCAACGGTCGGTAGGGATCCGATTGTCCCGGTCACTACTACATATACCTGGTTTTCAATTGCACGGGCGTGGCTTGTGTAGCGGACTCGATGGAATCCATGTCGATCATCTGTACAGGAAGGACAGAATATAACGTCTGCACCTTTTGCCTTAGCCATGCGGACGATTTCAGGAAACTCAATGTCGTAGCAAGTCAGGACAGCAATTCTGCCTTTTACTGTATCAAATACCTGCAGCCCTTCACCAGGAGACATATTCCACTCATGAACCTCGGTTGGCGTTATATGCAGCTTGGCCTGCTCTTCAATCCTTCCGTCCGGATAAAATAAATGGGCAACATTATATAAGCGGCCATCCCTGTTAATCACGTGAGTGCCGCCGATGATATGCATATTTGTGTCTTTAGCAAAGGTAGAGAAAAGTGTTCGATATTGCTCAGTAAAACCAGGCAATTCGTTAATCGTCAGACTTGTTCCCTGCTCGCTCCCAATTGACAGAAGCTGTGTTGTAAAAAATTCAGGAAACAAAACAAATTCCGACCCGAACTCCTGGGCTGTTTTAATATAATGCTCACACTGTTTTGCAAAGTCTTCAAATGAACGAATGGTGTGCAGATGATACTGCACAGCGGAAACACGAATTTTCAATGTACTCCCCCTCATCAGCAAGGTTTATAGATGAGTATCACTCTATCTTTAAAAGATTATCAATGATTTTCACTAAAATCACAATACCTTTTTTATCGCTGCCCGAAATTTTTTAATTCACAGTATTTTATTTTACAAACCAGACTTTTTGGATTTTTTTATCCCGTGTTTCATACATCGCTATTGCTTTTATTTCAGGCCCGTTTGATCGTCCTGTAACATACTCATGGTCAATAACAATATTGCCTTTTACCATTCTGGAAAGCAGCTCAGCATGCTGGTTTGGGTTATTTCTGAACAGCTGGCTGTATCTTTCCCTCATTTTATTTTTCCCTGTATATACGATCTCGTCGCCAGGAAAGTGCATCACTACAACATCCTCACTGTACACTTCCAAAAACTCCTCAATATTCTGCTGATTATAGGCATCGAGCTGCTGCTGCGCCAACAATGCTGCTACATCTTCCAAATGGCTCACCGTCTTTCAATAGATTTAATACTATCTTAAGGATTTGCGGTGATATGGTCCAGACCTGGGAAGAAAAAAAGCATTACTGGTAAAAGCAATGCTTTCAGTTTCTATTTTAGAAATTTGCTTAATCCTGTTATAAGACCTACACCTTTTTTAAAATCATTGCTTGCGGCACTGACTACTTTTAAATATAAACTTAAAAGGGAAGCATTTTGCATTTTTAGTTCTGCTACCTCATTTTGAGTATTTTTTAGTTCGGACTTTAATGCTTCCATTTCTTTGATTAAAACGGCAATATCTCCATTTTCAATTTTTTCTCCTGCACTCCCATCAACCGTGCGCTCTGCTTCTGTTACTTGTTCTTCGGGGTTCTTGCGGATTTCTTCCATTAAGTCTTTTAAGGTTTCATCTTTCATTAATTTATTGGCCATTTTAAAAATCGAACCAAAATCGAGGTTTTTCTCATCCTTAATTAAATTTTCAGCCAGTTTTTGAACAGCTTCTGCCTTTTCTTTTTTTACTTTACTAGTATTATTTGATTTATCAAGGTCTGGATTTTTGTCTTCCATCTTAAGCACGCCCTTTCTTTTATTCAGATCTTCCTGATAAACATTTTATGTAACCAAAGCTTGTTGGTAATGGACAAACATCCATTATGGAAGTTTTTCAGGTTATTGCCCATACAATAAAAACCCTGGGAATATGTCCAGGGTTTTAGGGCTGTTCATTTTATCCTTCAATCGGTGCTCCGCACCCTAGTGTACTGCATATTTCTTCCAGAATACCCTCTTGTGAATTTGGAGATAGCAATCCAGCTAACAAGTACACAACTAGTAAGACAACAGCTGTTAAAATTGCTCCAAGACTTAGAGTCATATTTATCCCCCCTTTAAGATCGTTTATAAGGGAACCCTTACGTAGACATGTTATGTTGAAAATTTGGACATGCATAAACTAGTATCATAGACAGGGAAAAAAGGGCGCTGTCCAATAGGGTATAGTCTAGTTCATTCTTTGTGTAAGGGATTTTATTACTAACTTACGCAGGATCTATCGTCAGTTCAGGAAAAGTAATGAATCAAGGGTGTTTATCATTAGCTATTCAGTCATTTCATCAACTTGTGCAAAAAGCTGGCCCCTTGAAAAAGAGCCAGCTGATCATTTATTTTTTCTTCAATTCATTGGATAGAAACTCTACATCTGTTCCCACTATTACTTGAAGGTCAGTTTTACTCAGTTTTATTATGCCTTTTGAGCCAAGCTGTTTTAATTGGGCTTCGTCTATTAATGACATATCTTTTACTTTTAATCGAAGCCGGGTTACACAGTTGTCAATTTCAACAAGATTCTCTTTTCCGCCTAATGCAGTAAGGTAGCGATTTGCTGCTTCAGTATAATTTCCTTTAATAGTAAAATTGTCTTCAAATTCACCTTCTACGTCATCTTCACGTCCTGGGGTTTTCAAGTTCAATTTTATAATCAGGAAGTAGAAGATAACAAAATACAGAAGTGCATAGATGAGTCCTATACCTGCCAGTAATACCGGCTTTTGGGCAATACCAAAGTTCAAGAAATAATCCAGCGCGCCTGCTGAGAACCCAAAGCCGTGGTGTATATCCAGCAAATAAGCGATAGACATTGCGAGTCCTGTTAATAGTGCATGAATGAAATATAAAACAGGTGATAAGAACATAAATGAGAATTCAATCGGTTCTGTGATGCCTGTCAGGAAAGAAGTGAAGGCAAGACCGGCAAGCGCCCCGGCCATAGTCTTTCTTCGCTCCTTTTTAGCGGCAGCAATCATTGCAAACGCGGCTCCAGGCAAGCCGAACATCATGATCGGGAAAAATCCCGCCATAAAAATTCCGGCTGATGGATCTTTAGCAAGGAAGCGCCATAAATCCCCCTTGATGACATCACCGGCTGCATTAGTAAATTCCCCAAACTCAAACCATACAAGTGTATTTAAAATATGATGAAGGCCAATCGGGATTAATAGCCGGTTCAAGAACCCGAAGACACCTACACCCGCAGCACCAGCGCCGATAATCCAATCTCCGATGCTGTTGATTCCTGTCTGCACCGGAGGCCATATATAGCCGAACAGAAACGCAATAGCCAGCATAACAAGTGATGTAACGATTGGAACAAACCGCTTGCCCCCGAAGAAGCCCAGCCAATCCGGCAACTTAATATCATGATATTTATTGTATAATAGCCCTGCCATAATGCCGGAAATAATGCCGCCAAAAACCCCCATATTGATCGTTTCATTTATTGCTGCGGCACCTTCAGTTAAAACAAAAAAGCCAACAGCTCCGGCTAGTGCGGCCGCTCCACTGCCATCCTTCGAGAAACCAATGGCAATCCCAATTGCAAACAACAGGGCCAAATGGCCAAAAACAGCATTACCGGCAGCAGAGATAAACGGAATCCCCAAAAGGTCATCCTGCCCTAACCTCAGCAAAAGCGCAGCCGCCGGCATAATCGCAATCGGAAGCATCAAAGACTTACCAATCTTCTGCAAAAACCCCAACATCCCAAACACCTCTCTCTTTCACAATTTAATAATAATTATGAACAGGCATTCCTTTTTAGTACCAGGCACCACCCGAATTTTGTCGAAAGATTTCAGTGAAAAGAACCTGGTGGCGTTTGCCGCCAGGTTCTTTTTTTCGGATTGCTAGTTTAGTAGAGCAGATATTGCTCGCGTGTTTGATTGAATTGATTTAGTTCTTCCTGCCATTGTGCAGAGATTTTTTCTACTGATTTTCCTTCTTCTATCGCTTCACGGACCCAGCCGTTGCCCATCAGGTTATCAAAGAATGATATGCCTGCACTGTTTTCTGCACGGAATTGGAAGTCTTCCGGATACATATCATGAATGGATTTTACGATGTGAATCCCCGTTTCTACAGGCTTAAAGGAATTACGATTTGTTATATGAATCTGGATACCATGAGAAAGCTTACCAGAGTGCTTTGAAAAGAACGGTGTAAATGAAGCAGCCCTAAATGTTACACCTGGCAATTTAAGATTGTTCAAATGTGCTGACAAGTCATCTGCATTAATAAATGGAGCACCGATTAATTCAAAAGGCTTAGTCGTTCCACGTCCTTCAGATACATTCGTTCCTTCAATTAAGGCCGCACCCGGATAAACCAAAGCCGTTTCTAACGTTGGCATATTGGGAGATGGCATTACAAAAGGAAGCTTGGTGTCATCGTAATACATATTGCGCTTCCAGCCGTTCATTTCAACAACTGTTAAATCAGCCCCAATTCCAAACTCCTTATTAAATAGCTTCGCAAGTTCGCCGACAGTCATCCCATGGCGAAGCGGAATCGCATAATTACCTACGAATGAAGAATATTTCATATCCAGGACAGGCCCTTCAACCTTTGCTCCGCCTTGAGGATTTGGGCGGTCCAGCACGATGAATGGAATATTATTTTCCTTGGCAGCTTCCATGGCATATGCCATTGTGTAAATATATGTGTAAAAACGCGTTCCTACATCCTGGATATCAAATAGAAGGACATCGACATTTTCAAGCATTTCTGGCGTTGGCTTCTTAGTTTGTCCATATAAGCTGTAAACAGGCAGGCCGGTTTTTTCATCGATATAGTATTCAACATACTCCCCTGCCTGAGCGCTTCCACGGACTCCATGCTCTGGTCCATATAAAGCGGTTAATTCAACATCAGGGTCTTTGTGCAAAAGATCCACAATGCTGTTTAGCTCCTGATCAACGCCAGTTGGATTCGTAATCAGGCCGACCCTTTTTCCTTCAATCAGATGCTTTTGCTCATTTAAAAGCACTTCCACACCCAATTCGAACTTTTTATCCTTGCCATTTGCTTTGCCATTTCCATTTTCTGCGAGCACAACGGATAAAGAAGAGAGTACTAGAATCATTGTCAAAAAAGACATAAACCATTTTTTCATTAGATTTCCCTCCCTGTTTGGAAACGATGCCGGACAAATCCCCAAAAAGCCTGTCCGGACCGTTTCGTTGAAAAATTAGCCAAATTCGTTGATATATTCATTATTTCGTTGTTATCTTCCATGCGAAGCACTTATCAATTGATTTTTCGTACAACAAAACCTGCTTAATAGCTCAAACCATGCCCAAATTCATATAAAACATTGCCTTCCACACCTGGAATTGTAACCGGCAACTTACCGGAAGGGTTATTTTTGCCGAAAATGGATGCCGCAGTAGCTTCAAAGCTCGCTGTTCTAAATCCGTATTGTGCGAAGTAAGCATCAACTTCCGGATAAGCCATAATGTCATATGGATTGCGGATACCGACAGCAATAACTGGGGCGTCTGCTGCAGTAATGATCGAGTTAATCATTTGCATCTGAGCACTGTCCGGTGAACGCCCGGATACATTAAAGGTGTAGGATCCAACGATTACTGCGCTGGCACCCTTGATTTGTTGAAGCTGGGCTTCCGTCAAATTATAGGTAGACGTTTGGATAACAGCTGTATTTTCGTGATGCTTACTCACTGCATCCACAAGGCTTGTAATATACGTATTTCCCACGACAACAATCTTATCATCATTTTCAACATTTAAAGGCAATGCTGAACCTTCATTTTTCACTAGTGTAACTGACCGTTCTGCCGCCTCTTTTTCTACTTGTTTATGGTTTTCTGATCCGACAGCCTCAAGTGCATTAGCTATTTTCTCATCAATCGGCTGAGGTGTTTCTTCTTTAATAATTCCCCGTTTAATTTTCAATGTTAAAATTCTTTCAACAGATGCTTCAATGCGTTCCTTAGAGATTTCTCCACTTTCAACAGCGTTCAATAAACCTCCTGCAACTTCTTCCAGACCAACTGGCATTAGCACAATATCAGTGCCGGCTTTTACTGCCCTGATAGCTGCGTCAACTGGTCCAAAGTGGTCTGCAATGGCTTTCATGTTCATCGCATCTGTTGTAATGACGCCTTCATAGCCCATTTCTTTTCTCATAAGCTCGGTCAGCACTTTATAAGAAAGTGTTGCTGGAATTGCGATCTCCTCACCTGTTTTTTGCGAGATCGCTTTTGTATCATCAATTTTAGGGAAAGTAACATGTGCAGTCATAATCGCATCGATTCCCGCTTCCATTCCCTTTTGGAAAGGATACAATTCAACCTCTTTTAGACGTTCCTTATCGTGCGGCACTTCCGGCAAGCCTAAATGTGAATCTACTGCTGTATCTCCGTGTCCCGGAAAATGTTTGGCTGTTGCCGCGACGCCAGCTGATTGCAGTCCTTGTGTGTAGGCTACACCCATTTTTGCCACCAGATCAGGGTCTTCCCCAAAGGAGCGAACACCAATTACAGGGTTATCCGGATTATTATTAACGTCCATAACCGGAGCAAAGTTCATATTAATTCCAAGCGAAGCCAGCTCTTCCCCAATTGCCTTCCCGACTTTGCGGGAAATTTCCTCTGAACGTGTCGCACCTAAAGCCATATTTCCAGGCATATCTGTACCAGATTGAAGGCGTGTAACAATTCCGCCTTCCTGGTCAATTGTCATTAACAGTCCAAACTTTTCAGCAGCTTCTTGATAGTCTGATACAAGTTTGGCTGTCTGCTCTGTTGTAACAACATTTTCACGGAATAAAATAACTCCGCCAAGATGATAGTCTTTTACAAGCTGCTCAATTTCAGGAAGCATTTCCGTTACGTTTTTACCATTCCAATTGCGAAAATCAGGCATTAGCATTTGTCCAACTTTTTCTTCAATCGAAAGTGAGTTAATGGCATGGCCGATGATATCGTAACGATCTCCCTGCCCCTTAATGATGGCTGCTTTTGAAGGTGACTTACCTTTGCCAGCCTCCTTTGAACCCACTTTATAATCAATGGTGATTCTATCTTGAAAATGCCCATCTGTTACACTGATAAAAGTTCTGCCATTCTGTCCAGTAAGTGAAACTTTTCCGTTTTGATCCACTTTTGCGACGTTTTTATTGGAAGACCTCCACTCCATTCCGAAAGAAACACCCATGAAATGCCCTCCTTTAAAAATGTGAAGGGCCTTTAATTGAATATCCCCGCCATTGGCGTCCGTAACAGCTTGGGGAACATTTTGCAGGATAATTAAATCCTTGACTGCACTCTCAGCGGCTGCCTTTTGCGCGGGAGCTCCGATCCAAAGCTGGGATACTGCCAAGGTTAATGCGAGAAGAGAAAGGAAAAATACTTTTCGCGCTTTCTTCATTTTTAACACCTTCCTAACTGCATATTTTCCAAATGCGCTTTTCATTTATTTTCTCCAAATGATGGAAACCTAGTAATTTCTTTTTTGCCAGCCCTCACTTGTAAATGCTGGTTCAATTGTTTCGTTATTAGAAAGCTTTAACTTCACATTATCTACATACCAGCCCCTTCCATTTACAGAGCTGTCTGTCTGATACCGGAATCGAATATGTGTTGTTCCAGCAGGAATCTCCACTTTTTCATTGTTCCAATCGACACTGCTGCCTGTAAATGGCTGGGCTGCTTGAGTCCAATTAACGCCGTCCCTAGAAACTTCAACATAGGCCTTGTCAAAATTAGTTTCAGTTCTGTACCATGTACCGAAGGACAGAACTGCATCATCGGCAACATCCACTTTTGCAGTCAAATTATGCTGCGCTTTATCTCCATATCCTGAGAACCAGGCATCGCCTTTACCAGGGATCGAAACTGGAATCGAATCAGCAACCTGCCTTGCAAAGGCTCTTCTCGCAATATTGGTTGTTACCGTATTGCGTGATGGATGAACACGGTTTGTCAGGAGGATCGCAATTGCTCCGTTATTTCGATTAATAACGATGGAAGTTCCCGTATAGCCAGTGTGCCCAAGTGAATTCCCCTCAGATAGTGCGTCCATAAACCATCCCTGACCGAGCTCCCAGCCAAGTCCGTGGTCGTCGCCTGGGAATTGCGGGATCTGATTTTCGACAAGCATTTTTACCGTTTCTTCTTTTAGAATTTGCTTGCCTCCGTATCGGCCGTCATTCACATACATATGGGCAAATTTCGCAAGATCAGCGGCTGTTGAGAAGACGCCGGCATGGCCTGCCACACCACCAAGTGACCAGGCATTCTCATCATGAACTTCCCCCCATACAAGTCCCCGGTTGATAGCAGGCTGATATTCTGTTGCAGCAATACGGTGTTTCAAGGATTCAGGCGGGTTATACATCGTATCGCTCATGCCAAGCGGCTCTGTAATATGCTCTTTCACAAATTCATCAAGCCTTTGCCCCGATAAACGTTCGACTAGTGCACCAAGCGTAATCATGTTCAAGTCGCTGTATGTATACACTTCACCTGGTTCATTGGCTAAAGGATACTTAAAAACGATCTGCATGCGATCTTCACGGCTGCTGCCCTGGGAATGTAACGGAATCCATGCGGCAAATCCTGAAGTATGGGTCATCAGCTGGCGAATCGTAACACTTTCCTTATCGTTCTCTGCAAACTCCGGAATATATTTTGCTACAGGATCATCGAGCTGAAAGAAACCTTCATCGTATAACATCATGGCTGCTGTAGTTGTAAATATTTTACTGATGGAAGCTAGGTCGAAAATCGTATCTTCTATCATTTCAATCGGACTATTAGCTTCGGTAAATTTATCATCCGTATAACGGTAGGCATATCCGTATGCATCATGTTTTACGATATGTCCCCTTCTTGCTACAAAAGCTACAGCCCCTGGCATAACTCCATCTGTTATCATATCCTCCATAATTGAATCAATTTTATCAAGCGGCTGCTGAACCATTCCCGCTCCGACTGCAGACCCCGGATGAAGAACAGGAGAAACAGGTCCAGGACGATCCCATGCAAAAACTGGATGAATTTTGTATTTCGTAGTCTTTTTATCCTTCATTTCCATTGTTGGCATAACTCCTTCCCCGCCTTGTGCAGATACTGGAAATACTGCCGGAATAAAGAGTGAAGTACTTAGTGCAGCAGAAATCGCAACAAGCAATGATTTTCTTTTCATATTGCCTCCTTTATTATTATGACTTTTGCCCATACAATAACCTCCTTTACATTTGAAAGGGCTTACATTTCATACTTTAAGCTTAATAGAATAAGAGTATAGTCGTCTATACCACATAAGTCCTGTTCTAGTTAAAAATTTCCAATGAAAAGAGTATAATCTAGTTATATTTGACTATTCTGAAAATTTATTATCTAATTCTTTTTCAAAAAAAATTTAACGTTCCTTCCCAATCACATGTCCTTGCTGTTTATTCGCTAAATCTAATGCTTTCTTCGCAGTATTCATTTTTTGCTAAATTCAAAACTTTGTTCGCTAATCTCCAATGTTCATTCGCTTAGATGAGTCTTTTATTTGCAAAGTAACCAATTAGTAGTTGTCTGTACCATGTAAAAAAGCGGAATCCTAATCGGACTCCGCCCTTATCTTTGAAACTGCACATTATGAAGGCTGGCAAAGATTCCGCCTTGCTTGATTAATTCGTCATGTGTCCCTTCTTCTGCTATCCCTTCTTCGGTTACAACGACAACCCGATCAGCATTACGAATGGTCGCAAGTCTGTGGGCAATAACTAAAGTAGTTCTGTCCACGGCAAGATCTGTTAATGCTGTTTGGATAATTTGTTCCGTTTCGGTATCCAATGCGGATGTAGCTTCATCCAGGATGAGAATCGGCGGATTTTTCAAGAACATTCGCGCGATTGCAATCCGCTGCTTTTGGCCGCCCGAAAGTTTTAATCCCCTTTCCCCAATTTGGGTTTCATAGCCAAACGGCAGTGAAGCAATGAAATCTTCCAAATGTGCTTTCTTTGCAGCTTCTGCAATTTGCTGATCTGTTGCTTCAAGCATTCCGTACGCAATATTTTCTTTGAGCGTGCCGGTAAAAAGAAAAACATCCTGCTGGACGATACCAATTTGCGACCTTAATGATTTCTTCGTCAAATCCCTGATGTCCATACCATCTAAAGTGATGCTGCCGCTATTCACATCATAAAAACGGGGGATAAGGGAACATATCGTTGTCTTGCCAGCGCCTGATGGTCCTACAAACGCAACTGTCTCACCCGCTTTAATCTGAAGGTTAATCCTTTCCAGCACTGATTTATGTTTATCATAGCTAAAGGATACTTCATTAAAGCGGATATCCCCTCTTAGAGATGCAACCTCAATCGCATCCTCAGTATCCTCTACTTCCGGCTCTGTATCAATGATCTCTGTAAACCGTTTAAAGCCTGCCATTCCCTTTGGATACAGCTCCATCAGCGCACTGATTTTATCGATAGGTTTTAGCAGGACATTCACGTATAGGACAAAACCTACAAGCTCCCCGTAGGTAAGCTGGCCGCTGAAGCTTAGCCAGGAACCGTACACCAATACAATTAGAGTAATTAATCTTGTCAGCATATAAATGCCCGAAGCGCTAAAACTCATTATCTTATAAGCAGCAAGCTTTGCCAGGCGGAACTTCCCATTGTTCACAGTAAATCTTTTAATCTCATAATTTTCATTTGTAAAAGATTGAACCACACGGACCCCGGAAACACTGTCCTCCACCTGGGCATTAACATCGGCAATTTCACTATACATACGCTTCCATGCCTTATTCATCTTGATGTTGCAAAAAGCAATAAGCCATACCAGAAACGGAAGAACAAATATCGTCACAAGAGCAAGCTTGACGTTAATGGTTAGCATAATCCAAAAAGCACCCACAAACGTCATCACTGCAATAAATAAATCCTCCGGGCCATGATGGGCAAGTTCTCCAATATCCATGAGGTCATTTGTCACCCTGCTCATAATATGGCCCGTTTTAGTATTGTCAAAAAAACGGAATGATTGGCTCTGCACATGCTGAAACAGCTGCTGGCGCATATCTGTTTCAATATTAATCCCAAGCTTATGCCCCCAATAGTTAACAACAAATTGCAATAATGTACTCATCATATATAGAGCCAGAAGGCCGGCACTAACAGAGACAATCATTGACCAATTGCCGCTGGGAAGCAAGCTATCGATAAACCACTGAACCGCTAATGGGAAGCCCAATTCCAGAACTGCCACAATGACAGCTGAACTGAAATCAAGAATAAATAAGCGCTTATGCGGCTTATAATAGGTAAAAAAACGTCGAATCATTGCTGTTCTCCTTTTCTGAATGAATAAGACCGTATCAAGATAAAGCTGTAAAAAAATAACAAGTTAAAAATCGTCCCAGAATTGTCGTATCTGGAACGATTCAAAAATTAAAGCATATAATCCAATTTAAAGTCCTGCCCGCTTATCCTTCTGAAAAGCTCGCCGAATGGGTATCTTCCCGAGGGTTTAATAACTTCATTAATTAAAAACTCACCAAATTCATTGGGCTTATCACTCATGATTGAACCTGTCTTTTGCTCAAATACAGAAGAGAGCATGGCACAGGTTACATCACCCATAAAGTAATTGTGCAGGTAAATCGGGTGGGTGGTATAGTGAATGGTAAACGCCCATGGCGGCTCTTCGCCGAACGGTTCTTCTTTTAGAACGTTCATCTGATTTTTCCAATACACATCATAAATATCTTCCAGGCTGCTTATATCATTTTTATATAAGCTATGGTCAAAGAAGATTCTATTGATCGCCCGTAATGAATTTTGCTTTCGATATTCCTTCAGTTTCTTGAATTGATTCCCTGCACCCATCTCATCGTAAAAGAACTTTTTATAAAATACGGGACTGTATAAAAAGCCCTGGAACAGGTTGGCAATGCCTTCACTGATAATTCCGCTGACACCACGGTTCAGAATTTCCTCGTCAGGATTTAGGAGGAAAGAATGTACGGCATGGCCGGTTTCATGAAGCAATACGCCATATTCATGATATTAATTTTTGACATTGGCAAGTATCCGGGAATCCTTTGCTGTTTCCACAGGGAAATTGTAGCCCCATTCCGATTTATTGGCTCTAGGGAAGATATCATAAGTGATATTAAACTTTGAAATATCAATAGAGAATAAATCAAAAAGCTCTTTTATATTTCCATAGAAATCAGACATGTCTACATGCTTATTCAGGGAAGGCGCAATCCTGGAATCAATATATTGTTCATCCCATGGCATAATCCGCTCATCGTTTAAATACTCCAGTGCATATTTTTCCCTTGCTGCGTTCATTTGAGGCAGTGCTTCGTGGAGCTGTGGAAGCCAGCCATCAAAGATACTTTGATCAAGCTCATCCTGCTCAATCTTGTGAGCAATAAAATTTTCCGCTCCATATGCCTTGGCGTATTCCTTGCGAAGATTTATCAGATTAATAAAACCGCCTTCAATCATCGGTTTATTAATTTGGTTCTTCGCAAAGTAGGCTTCCCTTCTTTTTTCCCGGCTGCTTTCAGAACTCAATACCTGATTAAGCTCCACAGAAGAAACTTCTCTACCCTCAAATCGATAACGAAAAGTATTTAATATTTTAGAAAGATCATTTACTTTATCGCTAATTTCCATATCCAATTCATTCAATTCGGCGGAAAGATGATAAGGTTTTAATCTGTTCAGGACAATCTCCGCCTTTCTTTTTTCAAGCGGAGAAATGTCCTTTTGCAAATATTCGAGAACAACCTCATAATTAGCCTTATTTTTCATTATGTCAGTAATTTTTGCATATTGTTCCTTTAGCCCAAAGTCATAGCCGGCTGTATATAGTGTCCATTGCATCCTGCTGTACTGGGTGTAATGGGTATGTATTCCGCTGTAAATTTCTTCTATTTTCGTTTGTGTCGCCATCACTAAGCTCCTCTTATTTATTTAGCACTCCGAAATAACCGCTAAATAAATTATAGAGAAAGAATTTTCAGAAATCAATAAGTTCTTTCCGATTTAAACTGAATCTTGCGGATGATTTGATTAAGAACTTCTGATATTACAAGCCCGACTGCTATCGCACCAGAAATCATAAAGGCCTTGGCAGCCAGTTGAATAGCTGTATTGTAATCATTTTCAACAAAATTCCGCATTGCATCATATGCCAATCCGCCCGGCACGAGCGGAATGATGCCTGCTACACTGAAAATAATGATTGGCGTTTTATACATTCTGGCAAAAACCTGGCTGATGACTGCAATCGTAAATGCAGCAATTAACGAAGAAATAACAGCATCATACTGGCGGGTAACCAGCCATATATAAACGAACCAGCCCACCATGCCGACAAACCCGCATTTCAGCAATGATTTTTTCGGCGCATTGAAAAGCACACCAAATCCTGCCGATGCTATAAAACTTGTGATTAAGTGAGTTAACATTAAAATTCATTCCTCCGTATTAACCATAACTTGCTTAGCCATTTAAAAAGTAAACACAAGAGCAATGCCTGCCCCTATTGCAAAGGCTGTCAGAAAGGCCTCCGCTCCCTTGGATAACCCTGAAACAAGGTGGCCTGCCATTAAATCACGAACTGCATTCGTAATAAGCAGCCCCGGCACTAGCGGCATTACCGAACCGATGATGATCTTATCCAATTCAGTCCCTATTCCAAGTGAGACAAACAGATAAGCTAATAGCCCAATTAACAAAGAAGCAATAAACTCTGAAAAGAACTTAATCTGCACGACCCTATGGACATATATAAATGAAGCAAAGCCCAATCCACCAGCAATCATGGCCGGAACAAAATCTATCCATTGCCCTAAAAACATAATCAAGAAACAGCCGCTTGCAATAGAAGCTGCCAGAACCTGCTGGTATACGGGAAAAGTATAGTCAGCTCTTTCAATCTCTTTCAGTTTGGCTAAAGCCTCTTTCCCATCCAGCTCACCGCCGCTGATTTTTCGCGATATCCCGTTAACAAGTGTAACTTTATATAAATCAGTTGAACGCTCGGATATCCGGATTAATTTCGCCGGTTCTGTTCCATCCGTTGAAAAAATGATCCCGGTGGGTGTCACATAACTGTGTGAATGCGGAATCCCCAAAGAAGCTGCAATTCTAGTCATTGTGTCCTCTACCCGGTACGTTTCTGCGCCTCCCTGCAGCATAATCTTCCCTGCAAGCAGGCATAATTCAATTACTTCAAAAGTTGGAGGAAGCTCTCTCCCCATTTTTTCACCCGCTTTAGTTACTCAATTTTATAAAACCCTCTTTTATAAGGTTAAATCTTAAAGGAAATGATAAACGAAAGAAAGTGCTTTTGAGGAAAAGTTTATATAAAAAGTCAAAAAAAACGATTATTCCTCTAAAGAATAACCGCATTTAGAGCTTTATTTTTTTCGAATCCCGAATTGTGCATTAAGCTGCCCCTGGATCATTTTTGACCGTGCCGCCTTGTCGTCCTCTTTCTTTTTCCTTTTTAATTCAGACCGTATTTCTTCCGTTCTGACTCCCTCTTCCCTTTTGTTTGCAATATCTATAAGCCTCTCAACATCGGAAAAAGAATACTTCCTGCTTCCCCGGTCCGATCTTTCAGGAAATACTAACTTCCTTTCTTCATAATAGCGAATCTGCCGTTCACTTAGGCCCGTCAATTCACTCACCGTTCCGATCGATATGACTTTTCTGTTTTTGTAAGAAGCTTCATTCTCCAATCAATGTCACCTCAAATTCAACTATTTCTTTCATTATACTAATCTCAGAGTTAATTTCATCAATTATGTTAGAAAATCTGACAATATTTAAAAAACCACGTTAGAAAACCTTACATGGTAAATGACAGAGAACTTATCTTTTTATAGAATGACAGAAACATTAAAGAAAAGAGGAGATCAGGATGCAATATTTACGAAAGGCAATTGAAAAAAAGAAACAATATTTGATTGATTTGCTGATTAACTCAGGAGGAGAATATCAGTATTCCGAACCCGCTCTGCAAAAACTGACATTAACAGAGCTCGAGGTTATATTTAAAAAACACAAAAACGGAAACAGTTTTTAATAGGGGGATGAACATGGAGTCGAAGGATGCCGTTGACCTGGCGAGAAAAATAATTGAACTTGATTTATTGCGTGATGAGATGTGGGAAAGCTTTGCTGCTGCGGCCGGAGACCAGGCTTATGAAATCTTGAGAAATGTACAGAATAATTAACAAGGAACGCTTGCATAGAGCGTTCTTTTTTATGTAAACATAAAGGTATTGTAAAGATTAAGCTCTCCCTCTTTTCATATTCTGTTTAATTTGTTATTATGCCAATATCGGCTTTCGATATTGGCTTTCGAAATTGAAGTAAGGAGGATTCTCTTTGGAGGAAAAGATAGTAAGGAAGCTGTTTTTAGGCTTTATACAAATCCATATTCTTCACCACGCAAAAGAGCATCCCATATTCGGCATGTGGATGCTTGAAGAATTAAAGGAGCATGGGTATAGCATTAGTTCCGGGACACTGTATCCGATTTTTCATTCCATGGAATCTGATGGCCTTCTCCATCAGGAGCAAAAGAACGTGGAAGGTAAAATTCGAAAGTATTATACAGCTACTGAAAAAGGAATTTTGGTCTTAGAGGAAGCGAGAAAGAAAGCCTATGAGCTTTTCAAAGAAATAAAAGATTAAAAGGAGATTGCATAATGGACAGGAATAATATCAGTTTAAGATCTTTAGTAGAAATACTAATTGTTTCAACAAGACTCGGATTTACATCCTTTGGCGGACCTGTGGCGCATCTTGGCTATTTCCACGATGAGTATGTGCGAAGACGGAAATGGATGGATGAAAAAAGCTATGCTGATTTGGTGGCTTTATGTCAATTCCTGCCCGGTCCGGCAAGCAGTCAGGTCGGCATCGGCATTGGGGTGATGCGGGCCGGTGTAGCCGGCGGCATTATGGCCTTCCTTGGATTTACCCTGCCGTCTGTCATTGCCCTGATTATCTTTGCCATCTTGCTGCAGGGTATAGATGTGGCAGAAGCTGGCTGGATACACGGTCTAAAAATTGTCGCAGTGGCTGTAGTTGCTCATGCAGTTTTAGGAATGGCGCAAAAGCTGGTACCTGACCTGCCACGAAAAACAATTGCTTTAATTGCAATGATTGCTGTTTTATTATGGCAAACAGCATTTACACAAGTAGCAATTATTCTAATCTCAGGCTTTATTGGATTTTTAATTTATAAAAGGCATGCCGAGAATGATGACGTACAGATCCATTTTCCTATTTCAAAGGGCTTTGCCATTGGATGCTTAGTGCTATTTTTTGCTCTGTTAATATTGCTGCCTATTCTAAGGGAGTTAACTGCTCTAAACTGGGTAGCTTTATTCGATAGCTTTTATCGTTCAGGTTCCCTCGTTTTCGGAGGAGGCCATGTTGTCCTTCCATTACTGGAGCGCGAGTTTGTCCCGACTGGCTGGCTAAGTGAAGAAGCCTTTCTGGCAGGTTACGGTGCAGCCCAGGCAGTGCCGGGGCCCTTATTTACTTTCGCTGCCTATATCGGTGCAGCAATTAATGGATGGCAAGGCGGTTTACTTGCAACAGCAGCCATCTTTCTGCCTGCTTTTCTCTTAATTTTAGGTACACTTCCTTTCTGGGACAGCCTGCGCCGCAACCCGAAAATAAAAGGAGCTTTGATGGGTGTAAACGCAGCCGTGGTGGGTATCTTGATAGGCGCCTTTTACCATCCCATTTGGACAAGCAGCATACTGGAGCCAGTTGATTTCGCTTTTGCGGCGGTTCTATTCAGCATGCTGGTCTATTGGAAGCTGCCGCCATGGATTATTGTTGTGACTGGTGCAATTGGCGGAATGATATTAAGTTCAATCTTTTAAAAGAGTTCTGTTAAGTAATTTTTATCCTCCACACCAATGAAGGACTTTTTCACAACTCTTTTACTCTGTTTTTTTCGACAAAGATCCTTATGAACAAAATTGTCGTTAAGAAAAAGCTGCCGAATGCTCCGGCAGCTTTTTTACTATAAAGGAATTTCAAGGACGACCCTGGTTCCTTTTTCTTCTGCTGAATCGACTTTTATAGAACCTCCGGCTGCTTTGGCTCTTTCTTCCATGCTGAAGAGTCCGACGCCGCGTGTTACTTTTTCGACATCGAAGCCCTTCCCCTTATCTTCGATGACTACACGGATCTCTTCATCATTTTGGCGGATTGTCACAGTCGCTTCTTCTGTATCGGCGTATTTCCTGACATTGGTCAGCGCCTCCTGAATAATTCTGTAGATCGTAATTTCTTTGTTGGAACTTAGGCGGGAGGTCAGATAACAATCAAAATGGACATTTATATTATGATGTTCTGAATAACGGACTAAATAGGAACGTATAGCCGGAATCAGCCCCAGGTCATCAAGGACAGAAGGCCGAAGCTCCCATGAAAGATCCCGAAGCTCTTCAATAACCTCAGTGGCTTCATCCTGCATTTGATCAAGGAGAGGATGGCTTATTTCGGCCTGCAGCCTATTAATGGTAATTAGATGACTATATAGATTCTGGCCAATGCCATCGTGAAGCTCCCGCGACAATCTCTTCCGCTCCTCCTCTTGAACATCAATAATTCTTGTCATCATTTTTTGAAGCTCTTCTTCAGCATTCTTTCTTTGGGTGACTTCATGGCGAATGGCGAGATGCTGGTATGGCTTCCCATTTTCATCAAGGAAAGGCACAATGGTTGTATCAACCCAATAATAGGTTCCGTCCTTTGCTTTGTTTTTGATTTCCCCTTTCCACACCTGGCCTGAGGAAATCGTTTTCCATAAATCCGTGAAAAACTCTTTGGGATGATAGCCGGAGTTTATAATCCTATGATCCTTCCCAAGCAATTCTTCCCTTGAATACTTTGAGATTCTGCAAAATTGATTATTTACATATTTTATTGTGCCCTTTTGATCTGTGATCGCCACTATTGATGAAGCATCAAGGGCAAATTTTAAGTCTATCAGTTCATTAACCGATTTTTTCAGTTCAGAAACGACACGCTTATACTCGGTTATTTCCTTGCGGATAGCCAGAAATTTGTAGGGATTTCCTTTCTCATCCATGAAAGGGACAATTGTCGTATCAACCCAATATAAAGTTCCGTCCTTCGCTCTATTTTTAATTTCACCGCGCCAGACATCCCCGCTGGAGATGGTTGTCCAGAGGTTCTTCATAAACTCTTTGGAATGATAACCGGAATTAATGATTCTATGGTCTTTGCCAATCAGCTCTTCAGCCGAATATTTTGAAACCTCACAGAACTTTTCATTCACATATTTAATTTTCCCTTTTTGGTCGGTAAAGGCGACAATCGTTGATTCATCCAGAGCGAATTGAAGGTCAACCAGTTCATTCAATGGATAGGACTGCTGTTTTTTTAAACGTGATCGGTCTTTTACAGAATGAAAAACGATTAAAAAATAGCTCTCCTGGCCAAGCTTGAAAGAATTGATTCTATAAAAAATCGAAAAACTTTGCCCATTCTGATGCCTTCCGTACTGATGGACTACTTTGCCTTCCTCTGTATCGAGTAGAGCTATTTCAGGCATTAACTCTTTAAGGCTCTTACCCAGCAATTCATTGTCCCTGTAGCCGAATTGTTCTTGTGCCTGCTGATTCGCATAGGAGATGTTGCCCGATTCATTAATAAGAATGGTAGCATCGCTGGAATCAGGAGCAATCTCTCTTTTATTATGTAATTGATTATTCCTGTCCATTTTCTTTCCTCCAGTTGCATTTAGATTAAGCTGCTCAGCTTTTCTTCCAGCCTTCTGGCGGCAGACCGAACTGTGCTTTGCTCATCTTCATTAATAGCCTGACCGTTTCGATTCCCAATTAAAAGAACACCTTTAGGAATACCCTTAAAGTGGATCGGAAATGCATAGGCATAATTTAGGCTTTCTGCAAGCATAATCGGATATTCAAGCACTTTGCCTGAGATATTCTCAGGGAAATTCTCCAAATACATCGGCCTTCCGGTTGAAATAACCTTCCCTGCGATGCCTTTGCCGTACCTGACAGTAATCCTTTTATATTTTTCATTGCTATTGCCTGCAGCGTAGTGCCACCTCACATCCGGCCCATCCGTATTTTGAAGGGCAAGACCGACAAAATCACATTCCAATTCAGATAGAATTTTTTCACAGGCCTGATCAATCTGGCCGCTGCCAGCCTGGCTGCATCCCCTATATTCCATACCCTAACAGCCCCTTTTTTAGTGCATAGGAAACCAGTTCAGGCCTTGTTTTCATTTGGAGCTTTTCCATCAGATTGCCTTTGTGTGTTTCAACTGTCTTAACACTTATGACAAGCTGTTCGGCAATTTCTTTATTTGAGAAGCCTTTGGCGATTAATGTCAGAACTTCCTTCTCGCGATCAGACAGGAGATTGAATGTGTCGGTGTTTCCTTGCTTTACGGTTCCGATATATTCTTCCATCAGCCTTTTCGTTGCGGATGGATGCAAGTATGCATTTCCGCCGGCAACAGAACGGATGGCAGCTACCAGTTCATCATGCGGAGCACTTTTTAAAATACAGCCTGAAGCACCAGCCTGAATGGCCCTGAATAAATATTCCTCATCATCATGCATGGTCAAAATCAGGATGGCGACATCCGGCATAAGCTTTTTTAATTCTGAAGTAGCAGACATGCCATCCTTTCCATGAGGCATGCTTAAATCCATAACTACTACATCAGGTTTTAAGTCAAGCGACTGCTGGATCCCCTCATTGCCTTCCGAAGCTTCACCGACTACCTGCATATCTTCATGATTATTTAATAGCATTTTCAAACCCATTCTAACTACTGCGTGGTCATCGCACAGTAAAATTTTTATCAAGCCGGCTCCCCCTTAACATTGTTCGTATATAAAGAATGATTTCATATATGCAACAAGGGATTCGCTTTTGCGCATCCCTTGTACAGTCTAATCTTAGTATAACGGAAGGGTAATATCTATTGAAGTACCTTCCCCAATTTTAGAATTTATTCTGCATTTTCCATTAATTAAGCACATTCGTTCGATCATAGCGGCAAGACCTGTAGATTTTTTCATAGCTGTGTCTACATCAAAACCTTTCCCCTGATCTTTTATGCTGATTGAAAGCTGGCCTGGCCCCCAATTAAATCCAATATTCGCACTCATGGTATCAGCATACCTTGCTATGTTCGCTAATGCTTCCTGGCAAACCCGGAATAGGGTGATGCTCTCCCTCTCGGTGATCGGCACCTCTATCCCTTCGTTTTGCAAATCAACAGTGATTCCATAGGTGGAAGTATATAACTTTAGATAACTCTTCATGGCAGGAAGAAGCCCAAGCGTTTCTAGAGTAGGGGGATGCAATTCCACAGCCAGAAGCCTGATTTCCTGAATTGTTTTTTCAAGCATTTGTGCCATATCGCCTACATAACCTTTCATGTCCGGCATATTTACAGCAGCTTCAATGAATTGCATACCAGTATATAGACTGTATAATGTTTGCCCGACCCCTTCATGAAGCTCCAGGGCAATGCGTTTAATCTCCTCTTCCTGAGATTGGATAATGTAGGAGCTAATCTTGTTCTTTGCTGGCTGGGTTTCCATTTTTCACCCCTCCTCCTTTTTATTAGAATGCTAGCCTGGCTAATTATTTCGCCTGTTTCACTCTGTGGCTTGAAATATCACTAAACATTCCCGCATATTGAATCACATCTCCGGCATCATTTTTAATTGCACTTATGGTGAGCCATTGCAGGTATTCTTCTCCATCTTTACGGCTGTTCCAAATCTCCCCTTGCCAGAACCCTTTTGTTTCGATCGTGTTCCACAAGTCCTGATAAAAACCTTTTGACTGTCTGCCAGATTTAAGTATACTAGGGTTTTTGCCAATCACTTCTTCTTCCTGATAACCTGTGATTTCTGTAAATGCGGGATTTACGGAAATAATTTTTCCTCCCTTATCTGTTACCAGTATCCCCTCAACAGTGTGGCTAATAACCTGGCTTGCAACTTCCATTTTCCCTTGGAAATACATCCAAATAACAAGTATTAGACTGGCAAGCGCTACTTCAGACAATGCCATAAAGCCAATTGCATAATGGCCCGTTATATTAAATAACAATGTCAGGATCAGCGGCGGGAAGAATCCGCCAAGCCCCCCCATTGCAGAGACAATTCCGTTAACAATACCAGCCTGCTTTTGGAAGTACATTGGCACAAGCTTAAAGATGACGCCATTACCAATCCCTGCTGAAAATGCAATGCTCAGGCAGCCAAATGTATACCATGTGATAGATGGAGATAACGAAAGAATCACTGCAGAAACGGTATAAATCCCAAAAACGAACATAAGCAGAATCAGAGAGTGGAAGCGATCAGCAAGCCAGCCTCCAATCGGTCTCATAGCAGTTGCAAGGACAATAAAACCAGCAGTTCTTAACCCCGCGTCCACTTTATCCAATTCAAAATGTGCAACAAGGAAGTTTGGCAGATAAATGGTGAAAGCGACAAAAGAACCAAATGTAATAAAATAGAACAGGCTTAGCAGCCAAAGCTTTTCATTTTTATAGACCCCTTTGATTTGTTCAAGGAGTGGCGTATTAACCTTAACCTCTTTTTTATCACCAAGAAAGAAGTTGGCGGCAACAAAGATTCCAAGAATAACAAGGTAAATTTGTACCGTTGCTGACCATCCAAATTTAGTAGCCACAACAGGAGCAGCAAAAGCAGTAACAGCTGTTCCCAGGTTACCGGCACCGTAAATTCCATTTACAAAGCCGTGTCGTTCTTTAGGGTAATACTTTGGAAGTGATGTCACCCCGACTGAGAATACGGCTCCTCCGAGTCCTAGGAATAACCCACCAATCAATAGATCGGTAATAGTATCAGCTATGCTGATATAGTAAACAGGAAATAATAGCAGGATAAAACTGAACATAAAAATCTTTCTTGCACCGAATTGATTGGCATAGTAGCCTAGAGGTATGCGAAGCAAGGATCCGAGGATTACCGGAACTGCTGTAATAAGCGCCAGCTTATCAGCTGGAATATTAATATCTTCCTTAATAAATGGCATAAGTGAGGATATTAATACCCATACCATAAAGCCGGCTATTAAATTCATCGTCTGCAAAGGAAGCTGAATTTTTCTTATCATTGTTTTCACGCTCTCTTCTTAATTACATATTTTAAACCAGCATCCTTATCAAATGCGGCCCATTCCTGCTCCGATGCTTCCACAGAGGAAGTTAAAGGAACCGCAAAGAAATTCATATGGTCAAAATAAATGCGCAAGTGTGTTCCATCAGGGCACAGCCTGGTTTTTTGTATGATTTTAGGAACAAAGGGGGCTTTGTCATTCCCCTCTTCATCTAAAATCGCTACCTGAACATTTTGCAGAACAAATGCATCCAAATCTTCTTTTTTAATGAGTTCCACAGCTGCCGCACCCTCTCTTTGCAGGATAGATATACATTTGGTAGCCCTGCAAATATCTCCAGAAAGAGTCACCGGCATGGTCTTCAATATAATCAATGGTTTCATCCTCAGACTCCCATTTGCTCATACCTTTTACTTCGGCTATAACAATATCCATACCGCTCTCATTCTTTTCATCAAGGTACCAGTTCAAGCGTACCCCTTTAAATAACTCGGAAAGCATTTGGTCAACCTCTGATGCAAAGTTTCCAGATGCCTCTCTGACAAAACAAAAATCAAGATAAGTTTCACTGTTCATTAAAATCACGCCCTCATGTTAATCGTCTTTTTATAAGCGAATACGGCCAAGGGAAATAATACAATATTTAACCCGCCAAAAATTAACACATTCACATAGTTTTCGTAATAATACTGGTGGACCATATACTGGGTAAATACGATATTCATCATTAATATAGCGGCCAAAATGATGACGCCTATATAGCTACGCTTCATAACGTTTCACCCTCACTGCATAAATTGCACCGTTTTCCACTTTAACCTGTATTTCTGGAAGCGGCCTTCTTGGCGGTCCGGCAGTCGGCGCCCCAGTTTCCACATCAAACTTTCCGTGGTGGCAAGGACAAACCATTTCCCCTTGTTCCTTCACCCAAAAGACTGGGCAGCGCAGATGTGTACAGGCGTTTTGGTAGGCAACATAATTGTTTTCTGATAATCGAATGAGGATGGCATCATCATGATCTCCAGGAAACTTAAAATCCACAGCATCGCCAATCGGCAATTTGCTTACATCTGTAATTTTTTTATGCGGATATTCTTTTTCGCCAAGCCCCATTAATTCTTTTGCCGCTACAGCACCCCATGGAAGGGAGGAAACTGCAAATACGCCTGCAGCTCCAACCAATGTTTTCATAAATCCCCGTCTATCCAGCTTTCTTTCATTATTCCGTTCAATATTATGAGTATAGTTATCTTCGTTAAAGGGAATTTTATTATTTTTATCTGACATCCCTAATCCCTCCTAATACAGCTTTGTAATTCCCTGCAGGATTCCCGGCAGATTTACTTTCACGTTTGTTTCGCCTTCCAGGTATGGCATGCTTGTGACCCATTTGCCGTTATCAAGGTTAAATTGTTTCTTTTTGTTTTCAATTTCCTCATCTGTCAGCCATTGCAGTGTATTGGATGGACACACACTTGCACACATTGGCGGAATGCCATCCTTCGTCCGGTCAATACATAAATCGCATTTATACATTAAGTTCTGTTCAGTATCAAACTTCGGTATGCCGTAAGGGCAAGCAATCGTACAGTTTTGGCAGCCAATGCATTTTTCTACGAGGGCAGATAAAACTGCCCCTGTTTCATGGATCTGGATTGCCTGGGCAGGACAGCTTCTCGCACATGCCGGATTCTCACAGTGAAGGCACATAAGAGGCATCGTCTGCCGGTTAACCAGAGGGTTTACATCGTAAACATAGTTCCTGTTGCGTTCCTCATGTCCTCCGCATTGCGTACATGCTGCCAGGCATGAACGGCATCCTATACAGTTTTCCAGTTCCAAGTACAGCCTCTTTTTCATTTATTGCACCTTCTTTATTTCGACTTTTTCCAGCTGTGCAGCACATGCTTTAAATTCCGGCATCCGGGAAATTGGATCCAGCGCTGCAATTGTTAATAGATTAATAGAGTCTTCGTGTCCAAAATGATAAGGAACGAAAACCGTATCCTTTCTGATTGCCTCTGTTATTTTCACTTTATAGATGGCTTCGCCTCTTCTAGTAAACAGGCGTACTCTTTCTTCATGATCCATATTATATTTTGCTGCTGTTTCAGGATGAACCTCTACAAATGGCTCAGGGCACATGTCATGCAAGAACGGAATTCTTCTTGTCTGGTTGCCGGATAAATAGTGATAGACAACGCGTCCGGTTGTTAAGCGGAGCGGGTATTTTTCACAAGGTTCTTCTGCCGGCGGACGGTAAGGAAGTGCGCAAATTTTCGCTTTTCCATCAGGGTGATAGAACTTTTTATCAAGAAACATATGCGGTGTTCCCTGATCATTCTCATCCTTGCATGGCCAAAATACGCCGTCTTGCTTCTCGATCTTATCCCATGTGGCGCCATAGTAGTCAGCATAGCCGCCTTTACTTGCCAATCTAAATTCATCTGCAACATCTCTTGCTGTTTTCAAATGGGAAAATTGCTTTCCTCTTCCTAGCCGTTCAGCCAGCTCTACTTGGATCTGCCAGTCTGGCTTGGATTCTCCTACAGGCTCCTGTGCTTTATTGATTTTGATAATTCGTCCTTCAATGTTTGTTACAGTTCCCTCATCTTCGGACCAGGTTACCGCTGGGAGTACGACATCTGCAAATTCCGCGGATTCAGAAAGATAGAAGTCCGAACATACCATGAAGTCTAAACTCTTCAGCGCCTTTCTTACGAAGTTCTGATTTGGCGCTGAGACTGCAGGGTTTGAGCAAAGCAGATACAATCCGCGGATTGTTTTTTCTTTCATTAATTCGAACATTTCATAAGCAGAAACACCCGGTTTCGGCATTTCGTCTGGTGTGATGTTCCATACCTGGCAAACTTCTTTCACATGCTCAGGATTTGTGATTTTACGGTAGCCTGGCAGCAAGTCGGACTTTTGTCCATGCTCCCTTCCGCCCTGGCCGTTACCCTGCCCTGTAAAAGTGGCTACTCCTGATTTCGGACGGCCGATCTTTCCTGTGACAAGTGCCATATTTGTGTAAGCTGACACATTGTCTACACCTTTATGCTGCTGTTCAACTCCACGCGCAAACATAACCACCGCGTTCGGTGCTTTGCCGTAAAGCTCAGCTGCGCGAATGATTTTTTCTGGTGCCACACCAGTCAGCAAGCTCGTGTATTCCGGCGTAAAATCTTTAACAAGTTCTTTTGTTTCTTCAAATCCGTTTGTATGGTTATTAATGAATTCTTCATCTATATAGCCTAACTCGATTAGCTGATTCACAATCCCATTTGCAAGCGCAAGGTCAGTGCCCGGCTGTAAATCAAGGTGAAGATCTGCCCTTCTTGCAATTGGGGTTTCGCGTGGATCTACAACAATGATATAGCCGCCTCTTTCCTGGACATTCCAGATTCTGAACATGGAAGTTGGATGGCATTCAGCCGTGTTGCTTCCTGCGATAAACAGGCAATCTGTTTCATGGATATCTGTCCATGGCAGCGTTGACCCTCTATCTACTCCGAAAGATCGGAGGAAACCGCCGGCTGCGCTTGACATACAGAAGCGGCCGTTATAATCGATATACCGAGTTCCCATTGCAACCCTTGCAAACTTGCCAGTCAAATAACATTTCTCATTTGTCATGGATACGCCACTGAATACAGACAGTGTATCTTTGCCATATGCAGATTGAAGTTCAGTAAATTTCTTTGCAATTAGATCGTATGCCTCATCCCAGCTTGCTTCCCGGAATCCTTCAGTTGTTCCTTTTAAGGAAGCATCATCCCTTATCAGCGGTTTTAAAAGCCGGTCTTTATGGTTTGTCTGCTGATAGGCAGTAACCCCTTTAGGGCACATCTTTCCAACTGTAACCGGCCAATCATATCGGGGTTCGACTCCGATTATTTTATTTGTCTGTGTGTTAACCCGCAGGTTCATTCCGCACTGCATACCGCAATAGCTGCAATGAGTTTTGATTAATTTTTCATTTGGATGGTTTAAATTCTCGATTTCTTTAAAAAACTTATCCCTTTGCATTCTGGTTTGCCTCCTTGACCTTCACTTCATGAGTAGGGAATCCGGAGAATTGTGCAATCCGGTATTTTCTTCGGCAAGGAAGGCACATTTCTGCAAGATGGTGGCCTTCCTTTGTTTTAAACTGAATATCGTTCACGCCGAGCACATCGACGACATCTTGTGATTGTTCTGATGAAACAAACTGATCTCCGCACACTTTACATTCCTTCATAGCTTGCTCAGCATAATGCTCTCTATAGTTTCTTGCCAGAACACTCATTGGACGGAATGGAATATGTGCAAGCTTACCGAATGGCAGATAAATTAGCGTAATAATGACTGACCACTGATGAATCAGGGACATTGCGGGCTGTCCAGCACCGTGTAAAAAGATGTTCATAAATGTAAGAGCTAATCCGGTAACACTTACAAGAAGCAGCATGTATAACGGCAAGAAATCATAAAGGAATTTCTGTTCCGCTCTTGCCTGCATATTTTTCAAGCGGCGGTATAGAGCCATGCAAACGCCCGCGATAACCATTACAGCCGTAATATTCAATGCGTTATAAGAAAGATTTGCGATGATACCATCAGCAGGAACTGTCATCACCTGCATTCCTAATGCAATAATGTTGTAGTAGCCATTGTCATCCATCGTAAAATACATCCAGCCAAAAACGAGCGGAAATGTTACAAAGCAGGATAGAATACATCCCCAACCGATTAATACGTGCTGGGTCCATCGGTAAATTCCCCTATTCCAGATGAAATTGTAAGTGGCAAGATGTTCAACAGAAGTTTTTGGAGTTGACTTCCTGAATAATAATTTAAGTCCCTTTTTAAGGATGATCTTTGTCGGCGGCCGTTCACCCCAGGCAATAAACCGGTAAAAGAAACCTCCAATAAAAACGATTGTTCCAACCATATATCCGTAAAGGTTCAAATCAACATGTGTAAACATTCTTGTACCGATAAAAGATAAGATTGCCAGTGCTGTTACTGATAAAAACATCGACTTTGCGAAATGTGATGCAAATGCATTGTTTAGTGTATTTCCTGTTTTTTGATTGACTGCAGCTTTTGCCTGCATATTAACTCCTCCTCATTCACAAACAATTACCTTAACCTTATTGTAAAAGCGGGAAGAGATTTTCCATATCGGGGAAACTCCCCATTAGGAGGGGGAAATTCCCCTATCTTAGACAAAAGGAAACTTTCATAGTGTTAAGTTGAATGAATCAGGCATTAATGTAAGCAAGTAAACTCTGCTCTTTTCTTTTTTAAGTAAGACATTTTCTGTACATTAATAAGGGAAACAAAAAATAGACCTATTTTAAGGTCTTCAATTTGAAACTATATATAACAATAACAATCATTCGTATATCACATGAGGAGGCGGGCTGATGAAAAGGAATTTGATTATACTGCTCATTACATTATTGGTGGAATCTGTGATTACCCTCTTTATTTCAAGAGCATTATCCATTCGATTTATAGAAGTTATGTTTTTTGCAGGAGTGGTTTTTACCGCTTTAAGTGTATGGTTCTCTGGGAGCGGAGGAACGGTCACGAGGTTTATTGACATCACAACAAGTGCCCGAACTGGATTTTTAACAAAGCGTGAAGAGTTTCACTTCAGGCCAAATAATGTTGTTCTGGGTTCAGCGATTTTCCTTATTGTTGGATTGGCTTTTTTTGTTTTGCTTTTAACAAACGTGATCCCTCCTGCTTAAAAAAGTGCAGGCGACCTTTTGTATATGATAAAATAAACTTAATCTTTTCGAAGGAGTTGTTATAATGGCTAAATCAGCTGCAAAAAAATTCCGTGATAAAGCTGTTCGCGAGGGAAAAAGAAATCCTGAATCAAACCGCAGTCCATTTGCATTTGAGGATATGCGTACAAGACAAACGAAGACCAAGAAAGATAAATTATATAGTTGCAAATATAAGAACCGCTTTTCTGATCGAGACAGGAGAGATGGTTCTTTTTTTATTTACCCTAAGGTCTGTTAAACCGGCCTGTTGATTTGGATTCGTTGATAATGATAAATTCGTTGATATAATCCCTGTTTTCGTTGATATACCCTAATTTTCGTTGATAAAATTATCTTTAGCTTTGAAAAAGCTTTTAGGCAACCAGCAAGACACCTAAAGTTTACTAAAAAGCATTTTTTGTCCCATATCCTAAAAAAATCCCCATAAAACGAAAAAATACGGCCAAAATAGCCGTATTCCTTCCTAATATATTTAATTATCTGTTCAAAATACCCAATTCTGCAATATTCCTGCGGGTTTCGTCATCACCCAATTCATAAATTATCCGATATATTCCTTCCATTGTGGCATCATATTTGTGATTTTGAGTTTCTTCTTTATCTTCCGCCAATGGAACATGTGCAAGTTCAAATGTTTTCATATCCGCATCATAATTTTGTCTGATATAATCGGCTAATTTTGCTATTTCTTTATCCGTAGCAAAAATTTTAAACTGCCAGTCAGCTGCTTCATCTGGTACAGGATATACTTGAGCATTTTCAATATCTATATAATATGGCTTTTTAGCTTGTTCCATGATTTTATCTCCTCTCTTTCATTTATTGGGTATTTACCACAAATGAGTGGACTTTAACCCCCTCCTCTTCATTTTTAGGAGGCATTTTATATTTGCTTTTGGGCATGATATACCTGTGCAATTTTAGGAAGGTGGCACATATCATGAATTTTTTCAGGAGGTATACAATGGGTATTTTAAGCGGTAATCCGAAAGACGAGCCGATGCACTATGGCGAGGTCTATAGTGCCTGGTCTTACTTGTTGGCAGGCAAGGGCATGGCATCAGCCTATCAAACGATGCTTAGCCATTCTGGAGATGAAGACTTGAAGAAATTGCTTGAAGAAGCGATCCGCCTTTCCAAGCAAGAAGAAGAACAAATCGAGGCACTCTTAAAGGAGAACGGAGTTGGGCTGCCTCCAGCACCGCCTGACCGCCCTGATGCATGCGTGAATGATATTCCAGCTGGTGCAAGGTTTATGGATCCTGAAGTAGCTGCCAAATTATCCGGGGATATCGCAGCAGGAATGGTTGGATGCAGTACAGTTATGGGCCAATGTATTCGTGAAGACATTGCCGCCATGTTTGGTCAATTCCATACGCAAAAAGCTGCACTGGGTGTTAAGGTTCTCCGTATGAATAAGGAAAAAGGATGGCTCATTCCTCCTCCGCTTCATCTTCATAAATCGGATAATTGCTAATAAAAAAGCAGAGCGAGAGCTGTACAACTATCAATACTTAGAGAAAAAGAGCAGACCCTATTTTTTAGGGTCTGCTCTTTTTCCATCATATACGCTTTTTAAAGCTAGGGCTTAATTCACTCCATACATCAAAAAGGTTTCCGTCCGGATCGGAAAAAACAAAATTTCGGCCTGGATGTCCGCGGTTTTCAATCTCACCTATTTTAACATTTTGTAAAAGAAGCTCTTCATGCAAACCTTTCAATTGCGCGAGACCATCTACTTCAAAAGTAAGAGAAAAACGCTTGTTACCTTCAGAATCAAAAAAGTTCATGCTCTCTTGTTCAGGAGACTCAACAAGGAAGAAACTTTGGCTGGCCATATTGATAATGGCCATTTTCCCCTTTTCATCTTTGTAGCTCTCAACGGCTCCGAGTTTATCCGTATACCATTTTAGTGAGTTACTAACATTTGTAACAGGTATGTAGGCTGTTCCAACCCTTAGCAGCTTTTGTTTCATTAAAAAATCCCCCTTCAATTAAATTCTCCTATTGTTAATTCTATCCAAAACTATAAATTCCTTTTTGGTTCTGTTAACTTGAGTGTAGATTTCCGCTCCAAATAACACCTGCAAATCAGCTTATAGCTTTAACATAGCCAAACACAAAAAAGCCCTAGTCTTGAATAAGACTAAGGCTCGTTTTTGTTTAAGTATATTTACTATCACTAGAATCAGGGGACACCATACCCCCTGCACCGCTTGAATTGATATCAGGGTCAGCTCCTTCAGGCTGTGATGGAAGTACTTTATTTTTCTTTTGGTTTGGAAGGCCAGAATGCTCCTGGAGATATTTATCATTTTCCATGATCGTGACAACATGAAAACCTGTTCCACCCAGCTGTTCTTTCAATTGATCAAATACCTTTGTTTGGTCCTTATTCAATTCCTTTTCATCGTATTGAAGCTCAACGTTAATTGTTTTCATGATAGCAACCTCCTTTTTAAAATTATTTTCCCGAATGTCCTTTTCTTAAACTGCAGCAGCATTTAAAATGGTAAAGTTTTTTTCTATAAACTGTTTATGATACTAAAAATAGGTTATAAGTAAAATAACAACTAGAACGGGAGCTTGATAGATGATTAAGGAAACAGAGTATTTGGCGTTTATTAAAGAAATTGGTCGTCTGTTTAATGATTATTACACATGCCGTGATGAGAAAATGAAACAGGTTCTCCTGGATGATATCAGACTCATCGGGCAGGTACTCCATTAAATCCTCCTTTTGACTAAGGATAAAAATTCCAATTTGTTCATTCCTTCTGGATTTTTGAATATATTAAAGTATGTTGATTCAGATGAAAGGAGCAGAAGCATGTGGTTTTGGATTCTGATCATCTCCATTCCTATTATAATCCTGGCTATTTTGGAAGAAACGATTCAATTTATCGTTAACCGTAAAATTTTTGGGAAAAGTGAAAAACAGTTTAAATTAAAAGAGAACTTCCGGCATGTAAAGAATAAATTTGTGCACAAGAAAAGCCCTTCCCAATAAGGAAAGGCTTTTCGTCTATAAATGCAGTTTCGGCGGCCTGCCATGAAAAGGCCACCCTTGATCGATCTTAGCTATCCTTTTAGAAATAATAAGAAATTAGGATTCTTCTATTTCTGTATTCTCTGCTTTTTCTTCGGCGGGCAGTACTTGTTTTCCTCCGGACATCCGCTGCTTTTTCAAAGCAAAATAAGTATCCAAAACCCTTCTGCCTATTTCATAGTTGGCTGTATGTCCGCTTCGGCCCTGATACGCCCATGGAACAATAACAGACATGGCAATTTCAGGATTGTTATGCGGTGCATAGGCAACCAGGCTTAAATTCATCACATCAATTAGGGGATCTCCTTTTTTTCTAAGAGGTCCATCGTAAAAAGCCTCCGCTGTACCTGTTTTTCCAGCCGGAGAATAAGGAGCATCAGCAAATCGTCTGTATGCTGTTCCTTCCGGATGCTGCATAACCTGCCTTAATCCTTCTTTCACAGTGCTTAGCTCTCTATCCGTCACATCGATTGTATTCAGAACAGTTGGCTGAATATCCTTCCAAATTGGCCCTAATTCGCTTTGCACATTAGATGGCTCTCGAATTTCTTTTACAAGGCGCGGCTGAATTCGGTAGCCCCCATTCGCAATGGTTGATATATATTGTGCCATTTGCATTGGAGTATAGGTATCATACTGGCCAATTGCAAGGTCAAGCAGGAAGCCAGGCAACCGAAGCGGACCTTCATACCCTGCCATCTCATTTGGCAAGTCAATGCCAGTCCTGACCCCGAGACCAAACTGACCGAAGGAATCTCTCATATCTTCAAAGGCCCTTGGATTTTTAAAACCAAGAGGCTGATCATAAGCATATCGTGCATCCGCAATTTCGACAGCTGTTTTAAACATATAAACATTGGAGGAAATACGCAAAGCCCTGGTCTCGTTCATGACAGCCTGAAAATTAAACCAGGATTTTTTCACCTGCGGAGTTCCTGCAATTTTCATTGGAGCGTCCAAGAAAGTTGTTCCTGGAGTAATGGCACCTGTTTTATATCCTGTCAAAACCGTTGCTCCCTTAACTGATGAACCAACATTATATGAGGAGGCGATTGTTCCAAGCGCATAATCCTGCAGAACGGTCTTGCCGTCTTTATCTTTGCCGATCATCTTTCCAGCCATCGTCATGACTTCTCCTGTATGGGGATCCATTAACACAACAAATGCACGATCCATTAAATAGGTTCCGCCCGTCCGTTTTGCCTTCCATATTTCCTCTTCCAATACTTTTTCCACTGCCCTCTGGAGATCCATATCAATCGTAAGTACAAGGTCTTTTCCTCTCTTACCTTCCGAAACCATCTCACTTCCAAGAATTTCACCTTTTTTTGTAATAAGCCGCTCTTTTGATTTTTGTCCATGAAGGACATCCTCATATTGCATTTCAAGATAGCTTTTCCCTACCCGTTCATTTCTGCTGTAATCTCTTGCAAGAAAATAATCCAGCCGCTCCTCAGGAAGCCCCTCGTTAGAATCTGTAACTTTCCCGAGAACTGTTTGAAGTGTATTGCCAAAAGCATATGTACGATCCCAATCTGTAGTGGTATTGACTCCCGGCAAATATTGCAGGTTTTCACTTACAGCCGCGTATTCTTCAGGTGTTACACTCTCATTTTTTACAATTTGAGGGGTCATGGCATAGCCGCTTGTAAACTCTCTATAGATTGCGAGAACCTCAAGATCTTGTTCACTTAGCTGATTAAGATCTTCATCTGTAATTCTTTCAAGCTGCATCTCATAGATTTTTTTATCGGTGAGCTTTTTGTTTTCAAAAAGCTCCCATTCCTCTTCAGTAATTTTTTCTTTTACAGCTTCAGGATTTCTCATAATCCAAAAATCCTTTTTATCACGTTCCCTTACTTTATCAGGCTTTTTATCAATCAGCACAGCCAGCCGTTCTGCAACCTCCACCATTTCTTCCTGTTTGGCATTCCGGTTTGTGTACGTAATCGCACTTTTTGGGACATTATCAACAATCAGCTGATGATTCCTGTCCAGCATCCTTCCCCTTGGAACCGGGTTGGACACGATAACGTCTTCTGTCCGCTCAACTTCCTTTTTATATGTCTCACCATTGACAATCTGAACAACACCCAGCCTTAAGATAAGCAATGAAAATAGGATAAAAACTGCAAAGAATAATAAATTGACCCTAAATGGCACATGGCTTTTCTTTTTCTTTTTTCCCATGCTGGAATCTCCCCCCTTTATGAACACTATGGCTGTTTTGCAGAGATCCTTCAAAACCTTTTATACTCTGTTAATTTATTCCACAAATATTGTAAAATTCCTGCCAGATCATGCACGGAAGTAATGGTTATTGCAGAAACATACCAGGCTATAGTCAAATAAATTTCGAAAAAGAAAATTTCATGGTAGGATTTTTAAGATTGCAGTTGAAAATGTTATACGAAGTATTCATTCCAGGAGGGATTATGATGGAAAGATCACAAAAGCTTTTAAACTATTTTTTATCGCATCGCAGTGTAACAAATGAACTTGTCGGGAAAATTGAAGCGGCAAATTATGATTACAAACCGACTGAAACAAGCATGCCTGCCGGAAAATTAGTCACTCATATGCTCACTTCCTTTTACATGTTTGCAAGAACCGTAAAAGAAGGAAATGGAGCGGTCTTTGGAGAAAAATTGGATGACGTGCCGCAGAATCTTTCTGAAGCAGCTGAGACCCTCACAGAAAAGACAAAAGATTTAATATCTTCACTGACAAATGAGGAATTGGAAAGAAGCATTGATATGAAGCAGATCTTTGGAATGGAATTAACAGGAAGCCAGCTTCTTCAGATTGCCATGGACCATGAAATCCATCATAAAGGCAACTTATTTGTTTATGTTCGTGAGATGGGGCATACAGACCTGCCGATGTTCGTAAGCAGAGGATAGGAAAAAGGACGCCCCGGCGGCGTCCTTTTTTATAAACTATTAAGCGGAGAAATCAATTCTGCCATCTCATTTTTAGGAGAATTAACTTTAGATGATACCGGATACTTATCCATTTTCTCAGCCGGATAAGGAACTAATAAAGATTTCAAGTATTCAGTGTCATCAAAGTTGGGATTAAGCCAATCCTCAAAATCGCTTTCTTTTAATATGACCGGCATCCGATCATGGACTTCTTCTGTTACTTCATTAGGGACTGTTGTAATGATTGTACAGCTCATTAGGGGATTATCGCCTTTATCCCACATATCCCATACTCCAGCAAAAGCAAAGGGCTCCTCATTCTTTATAATAAATCTGTAAGGCTGTTTTCCTTCCTCTGTTTTCTTCCATTCATAAAAGCCGTCAGCCGGGATAAGGCACCTTTTGCTTTTAAAAGGTTTTTTAAAACTGGGCTTTGAATCAATGCCTTCCGCTCTGGCATTAATCATTTTATAGCCAATTTTTTCGTCTTTGGCCCAAAAAGGCACAAGTCCCCACTTCATCTGTTTGCCAATCCGCTGCTCCCCGCTGCCAATAATCGTTAATATATTCTGGCTAGGTGCAATATTATACCTGGGAACAATCTCGCCCCCTGAATATTCAAATTCAAATGTCATTTGAAGTTTATTAATTGTCTCTGTTAAGGTGAAACGCCCGCACATTTCATTTACCTCCATTCTAAAACAATCCTGTTAGCCAACGATAATTCTCTCTTTAGGATAATGGTAGTTATCATCGTACTGCTCATGTTTATTGATAAGGAACAAGAAGGATAGGATTCCAATTCTTCCGATAAACATAAGGGCAATAATAACGTACTTCCCGAATGTGCTTAGATCAGCAGTAATTCCCATCGACAAACCCGTTGTCCCGAAGGCCGAACATACTTCAAAAATTATTTGCATGAGAGTAAACTTTTCTGATATGGATAAAAGAATAACTGCGATAAAACAGAGCCCTACAGCCATCATTGTGACAATGACAGATTTATTTACGTCCTCCTCATGAATCTCTCTTTTGAAGATTTTAATCGTCTTCTTCCCTTTGGCAAAATGATAAATATGCAAAGCATTAAGAGCGAATGTGGTTGTCCGGACACCTCCCCCTACAGAGCTTGGAGAGGCACCAATAAACATCAAAAAGCTAATCACAAGTAAAGTCGGTTCAGAAAATTGGGCAACATCCATTGTCGCCAATCCCCCATTCCTTGTTGTCGAGGATTGAAAAAACGCATAGAAGAAAGCTTCATGCCACTCTTTACCCTTAAAAAAGTGATTAAATTCCAATAACAGAATCAAAATGGTACCTAAAAGCATTAAAAAGAAAAAGGTAAGTGTTGTTAATTTCGTATATAGCGTAAACCTGAAGAATTTATCTTTATTAAATAAAAAGGCTTTTAACTCTATTAAAACAGGAAATCCGATTGCACCAAGAGTAAGTAAAAGAATATTAATCGATTGCACAAAATAGTCATTTGCAAATGGCACAAGCGATGAACCTGTAATATCGAAGCCTGCATTTGTGGTGGCACTTACAGAGGCGAATGCCCCTTGCAGAAATGCCTCCTGCCAAGTTGGGTAGTAATTAAGAAAATAAAAGCCAAGTATTAATGCGCCAATGAATTCAATTGCAAGGATCAAAAGCAGGATTTGTTTGACCAATACAACCAGTCCCGCCAGATTGGTCTGATTTTGATCGATCATAATCAAGCGCCTCTCTTTAAGGCCAATCCTTTTCCTGACTACCAGCCATAGAAAGGTTCCAAGTGTCATAATGCCAATACCGCCAAACTGAAGAATGAACATTAAAAAGAAAATACCCGTGGTACTGAATGTATCTACTGTTGACACAACGGATAGCCCAGTTACACTTACTGCACTAACCGCAGTAAACAAGGCATCTGTAAAAGTCCAGGTCATCCCAGGTTTATGAGCGACAGGCAAACTTAATAAAACAACAGAAATCGATACTGCGACAACATAGAAAGAAACGATTAGCTGTGTTGGTGTTAAAGCATTAATTTTTTCCTTAATCCAGTTCATTTGGCTCACCAATTCATTATGTCTTTGAAATACCCTTACGATAAATCAAAATATGTAATCCTGCAAGTTAAAATTTTTTCCGGTTTTTTACTGAAGACATTAATCTATTTTGCAGGATGGAGCATATTAAAACTGTTGAGCACTTTATTTAAAGGAGGATTTGACATGACAAAACAAGGCAGACAAAATGCAAACCAAACGAGAGAACAAATTGAAAAGCAGGATAAAAGAAATGATATTGAGCTAGGAAGCGAGTTCCAGATCGGGAACAATAACTCCCAAAGCCAGAAGAAAAGCGGAAAACAAATTAACAAGAAGTAATATGGAATCCCCCGGTTATGGGGGATTCAGACTGTAGACAACCTCGATGAAAATCGGATTTGCTACTAACGGGTTCTTTTACCTGTCACAAAAATCCAATGTGTATTTTAAAATGACCATCAATTTGTATGTGAATTTGATGGTCATTTTTCATTGATATAACGCGAATAATTCTAAAAACAGGCTTGAAACTGTGGTCCAATTTGTATTTCGAAATGTAAGGTTACAGAGATTTCTGTTACCTCGCAAATTGGATTGCAAAATGCTGTGTTTTTTAGTTACAATACTAAGTTTCTCTTTGGCTCTGTAATTATTCATTGATGATTTTCCTATAGGTATGAGAATTAATAGGCGGAGAATTTCCGGCTAAAGTATATAGAGGAAGCTTAAGAAGCAGAGATAAGCGGAGGAATTCCGGTTAACTGCTCTAAATAAGCCAAAATTCAAAGATTTGGATCATATAAGCGAAAAAGCTCCGCTTATTCTTAAGGAAATATGGGTATTTCCCCTTTTAAACGGAATTTTTCCGGTTATTTTCAAACACAGTGAAATCAACATTTAGTTTTATAACAGTACTTTGGCCATAAATTGCATTATACACTAGATGGCACTTTGTAATATTCTTACATAACAAAAAGCCCTGCATTTTGCAGGACAAAATGTATAACAAATATAAGCAGATCTTCAAACGTATTATTATAAAAAGTGACAGGTATCGGAACCCGTTGATTTGCTACAGTCTTTTTTATTCCGTCTTTGAAATGGGCCTGTTGATTTCCGTTCCAGGTGCTTCGCTTTCCCGGGCTGCCCGGGGAGCCTCCTCGTCACTCCGCTCCTGAGGGGGCTCCCCTGACCCTTGTTCCCGCAGGAGTCTTTGCACCTTCCACTCCAATCAAAGATGAATCACCAGTTATGGGGGATTTTTTATGTTCTCACTGTATAAAGCTGACCATCAACAGCAAATGAAATTCGTCCTGTTTCCTCAGAAACAATAATGACAACTGCATCCGTCTTCTCTGTAATTCCCAATGCAGCCCTATGTCTTGTCCCCAACTTCTTCCCCTCTATGCTTTTCCTTGCTAGAGGTAAAATGTTGCCTGCCGAGACTATCATATCTTCTCTTATTAGGGTCCCTCCATCATGGAGAGGATTTCCGGGATAAAAGATCGTTTCCAGCAAGGTATGGCTAACCTTTGCACCAATTGGCGTTCCATTATGCAGATAATCATCTAGCGGCTGTTTTCTCTCCACGACAATGAGCCCGCCATGCCTTTTTTCCGATAAATGCTGGGCGGCCAATGACAAGTTTGAATATTCCTTTGTATATGGTGATAAATAAGATTGCAAATAATAAGTGGAAGCAATGTTGTGGGCATCTGTCACCATCTTCTGCAATCTTTCAAAATCGGATAAAATACAGCAGTTGAAGTCCTCCAGCGTTTTGGAAAGTGAATGAAGCTGCTGATCTATATTGCCAATATATCGGTTTAAGTCATTACGATATTGTTCCTCGCCATAAATCACTGGACTTCCTCCAATCATTTTTTATATTAGTACCTTTTCCTGTTAAAAAATATTTATCCACTTACATACTTAACAGAAGAGTCTGTTAAAGCTCTGTGTTGGCACCCTGTTGATTAAAACGGAAGTCGCGCTTTCCTCAGGAGGCTTATTGTAAGTGCCAGCGGGACAAGCGAGTCAAAGGGAGTCCCTGCAGGCTTAATGCTTGAAGGGGATCCCTGACTATCCGCGGAGAAGCGGACGCCTGGATCGAAAATTAGCTGCCCAGTTTAACAGAAATAGGTTTAGAAACCGTAAAAAAGGATTAAATATAAGTATTACGCAACGAGGTGATAGACATGTTTGAGATTTTGGCAAAACAATTTGAAAAACCTGAAGGAATAATGGGTAAACTTGCGGGCAAAATTATGTATTTTGAAAACCGCAAGATTAATAAATGGACAGTAGGAAAACTCAAGATAAAACGCAGAGATTCTATTTTAGAGGTGGGTTACGGTCCCGGATACAGCATTCGTTATATTATGGACAATTACCGCCATGTGGAAGCTGATGGAGTCGACGTTTCAAGAGATATGAAATCAGCTGCCGCAAAGCTGAATGACGATTGTATCCAGCAAGGGAAAGTCAGGTTGTTCGTTAAGGACATACATGATTTCTTACCTGATAAAAAATATAACAAGATCTTCTCTGTTAACAATTATCCTTTATGGACCAAACCAAGAGAATCCTTGCAGTATTTATACGGAATGCTTGAAAGCAAGGGAAAGATCGCGATTACAGTGCAGCCGCGAGAAGAAGGAGCAAATGAAACGATAACGAAAAGTCTGGGACATGTAATGAAAGCAGATATGGAAGCAGCCGGCTTCCATTCCATATCTGTTTCTTATAAGAATGCACGCCCAGTGTTAGCAGTCTGTGTAACAGGAATTAAATAAATAATTTAAAAGGAGTGGAGAAATGATATTCTCCACTCCTTTTGTGTGCTGCATTACCAGCCGCGGCTGGCGCCTCCGCCTCCGGAAGAACCGCCTCCCCCTCCACGGGGACCGCCGCCTCCACCCCCTCCGCCTCTTGAGAGGATGGATAAAATGGCATATGAAAATGCTCCGCCAAAAAATTTTATATCAAGGAATAAAAAACCGACGACAATAATGATGAGCAGCCAGGATGGAATGCCTACCCCAGTGTCTTGGGTTTCGGCATTGGCATTTCCGCCATTGCCCTGCACAATATTTTCTCCGGCAGCCTCCTGTGCAAGAATCTTATAGGTTTCAACAATTGCCCTATTCGGCTGTCCTGCCTGAAGATTCGGGATTGTATACTGATCCAGGATCCTGCCGGCTTTTCCATCAGGAATCCGCCCTTCAAGTCCATATCCAACCTCAATTCGAACCTGACGATCCTCCATGGCAACTACTAATAAAACACCATTATTTTTTGCAGCGCTTCCTATTCCATATGTACGAAAAGCTTCATTTGTGTACTCTTCGATCGGCCTGCCTCCGGTCGTATCAACGGTAAGGACAGCAATCTGCGCAGAAGTCTGATCCTCGATCTGCCTGCCTAAATGATTTAAATCATATTTCTCCTGGTCATTAAGAACATTTGCAAAATCCTGAACATAAATGTCTCCGACCGGCTGGGGTATATGCTCATCTGCATGAGCTGGCAATACCCCTATTGCCAAAAGCAATATTAGCAGGATCGAGCTGATCCTGTGAATGGTCATTCTCCATTGCCTCCAAAGTCAACTTCCGGCGCTTCATTAGCCAGCGGATCGGCCCTAAAGTATTCTTTTTCATCAAAGCCAGTAATTCCGGCTACGATCGCACCTGGAAACCTTTTTACTTTCTTGTTATACACAGCAACCTGGTCATTGTAATCCTTTCGGGCAACGGAAATTCGATTTTCAGTGCCGGCAAGCTCGTCCATTAATTGAGTAAATTGCTTATCCGCTTTTAAATTTGGATAGTTTTCAACCACAACAAGTAATCTGCTCAAAGCGCTTGATAACTCGGCATTTGCTGCAGCTTCCTCTTCAGGAGACCGCGCACCGGCCAATCTTGCACGAGCATCAGAAATTGCCTGAATCGTCTCCTTTTCATGAGCAGCATAACCTTTTACCGTATTCACCAGGTTCGGTATTAAGTCCAGCCTCCTCTGCAGCTGGTTCTCAATTTGCGAATATGCCTGGTCTACATTTTCCTCTGCATTTACAAATCCGTTATAGCTGGACATCAGCATCATCCCCAGCACTACAACTACCGCAATAACGGCTATTAAAACTCCCATTCCTTTTTTCATATTTTGCGCCACTCCTGTTTCTAAGTTGTATTGTGCCACTTGCATGGTATTTTTCCTTTTTTGAGTGGATGTTAAACCTTAGGAAGGTTTTGAGCATTGGGAATGTTGACCAGGGAAGAGTGAGGCACCAAACAAACAACCGAAACCCATTCCGGGCTCCGGTCCAAATTTTCTCTTATTGAATAAAGTTTTTCGCAATAAGCTCGCTAAATTCAGGTTTGTCTTTAAGGAATTTTAAAGTATAGGATGAATCAGCAAATGCTTGGATGGCTTCGGCGTTCACTTCATAGGTGAATCCGATTCTTTCCCAGGCGCGGTCTACTACTTCTTTTTCAAGCTCCTGGCCTGTAACTTCCTTAATATCTTTAATGGTAATTGCTTTTGCCTCTTCGGGATTTTCTTCGATGAATTTTACAGCGTCCTTATGAGCGTCTACGATTTTCTGCACTTTATCAGGGCTATTTTTTACCGCTTCGCCAGTTGCTACTAATACTGATGCAGGTAAAGTTTCACCGAAGGATACTTCATCCCAGCCGATTACGACTTGAGCATTTGTTTCCTGTTCAATTACTGCTGCCCATGGTTCAGGAGCAACTGCAATATCAACTTTTCCAGTTTTCAGCATACTTGCATACTGAGCAGGGTTACCTGTCAGATGCTTCATTGTGCCGCCGATTCGGGCAGATGTGATGCCAGCTTCTTCTAAATACGTTTCATACTGAACATCGTGTGTGCAGCCAACACCTGGAGTGATAAACGTTTTCCCTTGGAAATCTTCAAGGGAGTTGATTTCTACCCCTTCTCTCGCAAGGACAACCGTCCCGCCAGTCGAGGCTCCCGCGATGACTTTCACATCTGCTCCAGTTGAGTAGTTGTTCATTGCTGGCCCTGGCCCAACAAGACCGGCATCTATGTCGCCAGTTTTAAGGGCTGTCATGAATGAACCGCCTTCAGCAAATGTTTTATATTCCACTTTTGTTCCATCCCCAAGCTGCTTTTCAAAGTAGCCCTGGTCTTTTGCCACCATTGCTGGGACATGATTGATGTTCGGAAAATATCCGATGACAATTTTGTCTTCGCTTCCGCTGCTCTTTTCAGATGAACCGCAGCCTGCAAGCAGCCCCGCGAATGTGAATAATACAGCGATCCATATAAATACCTTTTTCATATTTACCCCTCCTGATTAAGACTCAAGTCCCCATTTTTTTATAACTGATTTTTCAATGCGCTGGAAGATTAATTGGTCGACGATCATCCCAATCGTACCAATGATAATCATGACGCCAATAACAATATCCATTCTTCCAAAATCTGAAGCATATCGCAGCGTATATCCCAATCCTGGACCAGTGCTTAAAAGCTCACCGGCCATCAATGCCCGCCACGCGAATGCCCATGCAAGACGGGATCCAGTGACGACATATGGTATAGAAGCTGGGAAGATAACCCTTGTGAATAGGTCAATCCCATTTGCCCCCATGGTTTGTGCTGCTTTTATATATAAAGGTGATACATTCTTGATTCCTGTCCGCATATTCAGTGCCATTACAAATGTTCCGCCAAGAATAGTTACAAAAATAACCGCCTTTTCATTTAGACCGAACCACATAATAGCGATAGGCAGCCACACAATGCTCGGAACACTCTGCAGGGCAAGAATGACAGCTCCCAATGTGTCATCGGCTGTCTTCGATTTTCCAAGAAGAATGCCAATTAATGTACCGATTACAAGGCTAATGGCCAACCCTACTGCAAGACGTTTAAAGCTCGCGATTAAATCATATATGAGTGTTTTATCCTGAAACCCTTCCACCAAAGCGCTGAAAACACTGGACAAAGAAGGGAAAATTAGCGGATGCCATAGCTCCAGCCGGGAACCAGCCTCCCAAAAAGCGATGATGGCAGCGAAGAAGATAATTCGTTTAATGGCTGTTTGCATATTGAAGTTCCTCACTTACGACTTTGTCAATTTCCTTCTTTAAATAACTCATAATATGATCTTCAATCTCCAGCATTTCTTTTTTGTATTCTTCACGCGGTCTTGGAATATCTACAGTGATGTCCTGTAAAATAGTACCCGGTTTTGTACCCATCACAATGATCCGATCTGAAAGCTTAATAGATTCAGAGATACTATGAGTGACAAACAAAATCGTTTTCTTCGTCTCGGTCCAGATATTCTCAAGCTGCACGTGTAAGCGGGAGCGGGTTTGCTCATCAAGGGCACCAAAAGGTTCATCCATTAGAAGTGTCTCTGGATTCATGGCAAGTGCTCTTGCAATTGCAACCCGCTGCTGCATTCCCCCTGATAGTTCATGGGGATAGTGAGATAAATACTTCCCCAGCTGAACCATTTGCAGGTATTTTAGTGCGACTTCCTCTGCATCCTTCTTCTTCATTTCTTTTTTCAAAGGGAATGTAACATTTTCCATAACTGTTAACCAGGGAAATAGGGCAGCTTGCTGAAAAACCATTCCCCTGTCCTTGCCAGGTTTAGTGATGGTATTTCCATCAATAAGAATTTGTCCGGAGGTTGTTTTAGTCAAACCTGCAACGATTGATAGAAGCGTGGATTTCCCGCATCCGGATGGGCCCAGTATCGAAACAAACTCCCCTTTGCCAACCGAAAGATTAATACCCTTCAATACAACCACAGGCTGATTTTCTTTATCGCTATATTGTTTATGAACTTCATTTATCTCAATGAACACTTAAATCACCTATTCCTATAAAACATATTAATTTACTCGGATTACTTGTAATTATAATGTATTCAACCTGCATGTCAACCTTTCTTGTGAAAATTTTTAAAAATGGGCTTTTTCAAAAAAATGGATCTGTTAATCTTACCTGTTGATTTCCGCTCAAAAAGCTAAGCGAACCGCGGGCAGTCCTACGCTCCTCAAGCATTAAGCCTGCGGGGTTTTCCGTTTGACTCGCACTCCCGCAAGATACTCCCGCCTTCCGCTCTAATCAACAAAGTGCCAAAATCAACATGCGCAAAGCCCCAAAAATAATAATGAGCTTCCTCCGATTTAGGAGAAAGCTCATTCTATTACACCTTAATTTTCTCTGCTTTAGATGCAGCAATCAGCACTTCAATTTCAGTCAAGTTCCCGCTCTCAAACAGGTCAATAATCTTGCTTCCGACTATGACGCCATCACAATGCATATTCATTTTTTCAACATGTGAAGGCTCGGAGATTCCGAATCCTGCAAGGACCGGTATCGGGCTGACCTCCTTCACCTTTTCAAGGTGTTTGCCAAGCTCTTCATTAAATCCTTTTCTTGCACCAGTAATACCGTTAACCGTTACGGCATATAAAAAGCCTTTTCCCCTGGCTGCAATTTCCTGAATTCGCTCTATTGGACTCGTTAAGGTTACGAGCCGGATAATCTCAATTCCAGCCCGCTCTGCAATAGGAGCGATAATTTCTTCTTCCTCAGCTGGGAGATCAGGGAGAATTAAGCCATCCACACCCGCCTTTGAGGCATCAGCAATAAAGTTCCCAATTCCATATGCCATGATCGGATTCATGTAGGTCATAAAAACTAGCGGAATATGGACAATGGGGCGGATCTCAGCAATTTTTTCCATAACACCCCGAAGTGTTGTACCTGCCTGTAAAGCCCGGATTCCAGCCTGCTGGATAACAGGTCCATCTGCTACAGGATCTGAAAATGGGATACCAATTTCAATAGCTGTTGCTCCCGCTTTTTCCAGGAAAGTTATTTTTTCAGCCAGTGTGTCCAAGCCTCCATCACCAGCCATAATATATGGCACAAACGCTTTTTCATTATTTTTCTTTAGAGTTTGAAATACTTTTTCGATCCGGTTCAATTTCCTTCCCCTCCTAATCTGGCTCTTACTGTTTCTACATCTTTGTCGCCTCTGCCTGATAAGCAGATAACAAGTCCTTCATCTTTATTCATTTGCGGTGCCAGCTTCAAAGCATAGGCAACTGCATGGGAGCTTTCCAATGCAGGAATAATGCCTTCAAGCTTGCATAGCAGCTTTAATCCTTCCATTGCTTCATCATCTGTAATGGATTCATATCTCGCTCTTCCGCTATCTTTTAAATAGCTGTGCTCCGGGCCGACACCGGGGTAATCAAGGCCAGCAGAAATCGAATGCGCTTCCTGAATTTGCCCGTGCTCATCCTGCAATAAATACATGAGTGCCCCATGAAGGACTCCTGGCGAGCCCTTTGTTAACGATGCGGCATGCTTTTCTGTATCTGTACCTAAGCCTGCTGCTTCCACACCAATCATGCGTACACTTTCATCCTTTATAAAAGGATAAAACATGCCCATGGAGTTGCTGCCGCCGCCTATGCAGGCTACAACTGCGTCTGGAAGCTTTCCTTCTTTTTCAAGATATTGCTGCTTTGTTTCATTGCCTATAACACTTTGAAAATCGCGGACAATCATTGGAAAAGGATGCGGACCCATGACAGAGCCCAAAATATAATGGGTATCTTCTACGTTTGTCACCCAGTAGCGGAGGGCTTCGTTCACAGCATCCTTTAATGTCGCGCTGCCTGATTTAACACCTACCACTTTGGCTCCGAGCAGTTCCATCCGGAAAACGTTCAGCTGCTGCCTGCGGATATCCTCTTCACCCATAAAAATAATACATTCCAGATTTAATAGCGCACAAGCCGTTGCTGTAGCCACACCATGCTGGCCTGCACCCGTTTCGGCAACAATTTTCCTTTTGCCCATTCTGGCGGCTAATAGCGCCTGGCCCAATGAGTTGTTGATTTTATGTGCGCCTGTATGGTTTAAATCCTCCCGCTTAAGATAGATTTTCGCACCGCCTGCATATTTTGTGAGGTTATCAGCATAATATAATGGCGTTTCACGGCCGACATAATCCTTTAATAAAGCTCGGAGTTCCGCCTGAAAGCTCTCATCTGCACGTGCTTTTTTATATTCCTCTTCCAATTCAAGAATAGCCTGCATTAAGGTTTCCGGTACATATCTGCCCCCATATTCACCAAAGTGTCCCCGGTCATCTGGCAATGTATAAGTCGCTGTCATTTTACTTCCTCCTTTTCCATGCTCTTTGCTTCATCTATAAATCTTTTAATTTTCCCAAGGTCCTTTTTTCCTTCTGTTTCAACCCCGCTGCTCACATCAACCATATACGGGCTAGCTGCTTTAATGCCTTCTGCCACATTCTCAGGGTTCAGACCTCCAGCGAGGATAATCTTTTTACCTAATAAAAGATTCTCATTAAGGATGCTCCAATCGAATGAAACACCATTGCCTCCCCGATACTTACCCTTTGGACTATCCAGCAGGAAGTATTCATTTGAATACTCATCCAGCTTGGATAGATCCTCAGCCGAGCCAACGCTCAATGCTTTTATAACAGGAAGAGAAAATCCGCAGCTGAATTCAGGTGTTTCATCACCATGCAGTTGGATAACATTTATACCTGCGATCTCAACAATCTTCTCTATGGTTTCTTTTGTTTCATTTACAAACACGCCTACTTTTAATAGATCCTCCGGAAGCTGGTGTATGATCTTCCCTGCTTCCTCCGGGTCAATTCTCCTCTTGCTTTGCGCAAAAACAAACCCGAGGGCATCGGCACCACTTTCAATTGCTGACAATGCTGTTTTAATGTCCCTAATTCCGCAAATTTTTACCTTCATTGTTTTACAGCCCCTTGCAAAGGAAGCTTCATTGCCTTCAGCAGCCCTTCCAGATTATCTGCTTTCATAAACGCTTCTCCGACAAGAATGCCGTTTGCTCCTGCTGCAATTACACGATGCACATCCTCTTCCGTTTTGATGCCGCTCTCGCTAATCAGGAATCTGCCCGCCTTCTTAATAGCTGGTGCAAGCTTTTCCGTTGCTTCAAGGTTCACTTCAAAGGTTTTTAAGTTTCGATTGTTGACACCAATTAATTTTGTTCCCGTTTCTAGTGCTGTTTCCAATTCTTCTTCATTATGGATCTCCATCAGCACCTCTAGTTCCTGCTCAAGAGCAAAATTGTAAAGCTCTTTCAGCCTTTCCGCATCCATTGCAGCAACAATCAGCAAGATAAGATTCGCACCTGCCGCCTTTGCTTTTAAGATTTGTGCCTCATCTATAATAAAATCCTTGCAAAGGATCGGCAGATCAACTGTTTCCCTTACAGCAGTTAAATCAGAAAAGCTGCCTTTAAAAAAGCTTCTATCGGTCAAAACTGAAATCGCATCTGCACCAAAATTTTTATAAAATAATGCCTGTTCCTCAGGTTTCTGAGAAATATTAATATCCCCTTTTGATGGTGAAGCCCTTTTGAATTCGGCTATGACAGCAAGTTCATTTTCCTTCTCAAGACGGGATATGAAGGAATGTTTTTCAAATTTCAAATCTGCCTTTTCTGTTTCTTTTTTTTCATGCAGCTCCATAATTTCTTTTCTTTTTTCAGCTAAAATTTTATCTAAAATGGTTTCCATTTATATCACCTCTTTTTGAAAGCTTTTGCTTGCTTTAATTAATTGTTGGAGTTTATCAAAAGCTGCTCCTGAGTCGATGCTTTCTCTTGCTATATCAATCCCTCTTTGAATGGTGTCTGCTTTGCCTCCAGTAAAGATGCCAATCCCGGCATTCAACAGCACTGTATCTCTTTTTGCCCCTTTTTCACCTTTAAGGACATTTAAAAGAATTTCCGCATTTTCTCTGGAATCTCCGCCTCTGATGGCATCATTGCTGTAAACAGGCAGTCCAACCTCTTCAGGATGCAATATCGTTTCGATTACTTTGCCATTGTCAAGTATAGCCAAATGATTTTCTCCCTGCAGCGAGGCTTCATCCATATAACCTGCACCATTCAGGACAACAGCTCGTTTTCTGCCCAATGTTTTCAATACTTCTGCGAACATCATCGTGTAATCTCTGCGGTAAATGCCAAGGAGCTGATTATCAAGTTCAACCGGATTAGTCAGCGGTCCGATTAAGTTGAATGTGGTCGGAATTCTTAAATCCTTGCGCACTTTCATGATTCTCTTGATGTTCGGGTGAACATGGGGAGCAAACAGGAATGCAATCCCGATTTCTTCAAGGATCTCTTCAGTCCGTTCCGGCGAGTTATTTAAGTTAATGCCCAAATGCTCCAGTACATCAGCACTGCCGGTTTTGCTGGAAACACTTCTATTTCCATGCTTGGCAACGGGAATTCCCGCTCCGGCAATCACAAATGCCGAGGTGGAACTGATATTAAAGCTGCTTGATCCATCTCCGCCTGTTCCGCAATTATCCAAAACATTGGGAATCTTCTTGCTAAATGTTAGTGATTTATCTCTCATAGCTCTTACAATTCCTGCAATTTCGTCAACCGTTTCTCCCTTCGTCTTTAGGCTGACCATAAAAGCGGCTATTTCACTATCTGTTACATCATTAGAAAAAATAGTATCCATTGCTTCCTTCATTTCTGCTTCTGTTAAAGACTCTCTATCAGATAACCGTTGCAGTATTGTTTTCATCTTTCTTTTCCCTCCCGATTGTTTGTAAAAAGTTTTCCAATATCTTTTTGCCAAGTACCGTTCCCACTGACTCCGGATGGAATTGCAAACCGTAAAGAGGATATGCTTCATGCTTGATGGCCATTATCTCATTGTCATCCATGGACCTCGCCAATACTTGAAAGCTGCCTGGCAAAGTGCCGGATTGAATGATTAAAGAATGGTAACGCATGATATTGATGGGCTGTGGCATATATTGAAACAGCTGCGAACCATTATGCTTCAGGTTTGAAACCTTGCCATGCATGATTTTCCTGGCTTTTTCGATTTTGGCGCCAAACGCAAAACCAATTGCCTGATGGCCCAGGCAAATCCCTAGAATGGGCAGCTTTTTATGGAAATTACGAATCACTTCTACAATAATCCCGGCTTGTTCCGGTCTGCCTGGCCCCGGCGAAAGCACAATTGCCTCAGGATTCAGTTTCTCTATTTCTTCAAGGGTGATTTGGTCATTGCGGACTACTTTAATTTCTTCCCCAAGTTCCCCTAAATATTGATAAAGGTTATAAGTGAATGAATCATAATTATCAATCAGTAAAATCATTTTTATCCTCCAAAAATGCTTTTAGTTTATGAAGTGTTTCTTCATATTCTTTTTCTGGAACCGAATCATGAACGATCCCCGCACCAGCCTGTATATATGCATAGCCATCTTTAATGACCATGGTTCTGATCGCAAGAGCGAAATCCATATTGCCATTTCCGGAAAAATAGCCGACTGCCCCAGAATAGATACCTCTTTTAACTTTTTCAAGTTCATTAATAATTTCCATTGCCCGAATCTTAGGAGCGCCGGAAACTGTCCCGGCAGGCAAGCATGCGATTAAGGCGTCAATGGCTGAATATGGGTTTTTCAGCTTGCCTCCAACTTCTGATACCAGGTGCATAACATGCTTATATCTCTCGATTACCATGTTTTTTTCAATCGTGATTGAGCCAAATTCACAGACACGGCCGAGGTCATTTCGGCCCAGATCCAAGAGCATGCGATGCTCGGCAAGCTCCTTTTCATCTTCTTTTAAGCTTTTTTCAAGCTGGAGGTCCTCTGCTTCCGTTTTCCCTCTTGGCCTTGTTCCAGCAATGGGGTTTGTTATCACCTTATCGCCAGTCGCTTTGATGAGGCTTTCGGGTGATGCTCCTGCAACCGCATAATCCTCAAATTCAAGATAATACATATATGGCGACGGGTTTTGCACTCTTAATTTTCGGTAAAAGGAGAAGGGGTCGCCTGTCATTTCAGCTTTCAATCGCTGTGACAAAACTACTTGAAAAATGTCACCCTCTTCAATGTATTTCTTTGCTTTTTTTACTTTGTCAACAAAGTCTTCTTTTGAAGTGGAAGCCTTAAAATCATTTAGGGCAGCTTCATTGGATTCCATATTGCTGTTTCCATTTTGGATTTCTGTCTTTCTTTTCTCCACTTTTTGGCGAAGTCGTGATACATCCGTTTTTTCAGTCAAAGGCATTGCGACAAGGTAAACCTTTTGCTCCAGGTGGTCAAACACAGCAACCTCTTCAAAAAACATAAGATGAACATCTGGAACATTCAATTCATCTTCTGGAACCCTTCCGATATCCTCGTACTGTCTGATCACATCATAGCCTGCATATCCCACAGCCCCTCCGCAAAACGGAAATCGTTCAAGCTGCGGTCTATTATCCTCAGGCATAATTTTCTTTAAGACATCGAGCGGCTTTTCAGAAAGCACCTCATCATTTCCATCTGTTGTGATGGTTGTAAGGTTTCCATCTCCCTTAAGCTCCATCACAGGATCTGCGCCAATGAATGAATACCTGCCTGACTTTTCATGCTTTAATGAGCTTTCGAAAAGGAACTTCTTTTTCCCGCTCATTCTCTGGTAAATCAAAATGGGTGTTAATGTATCACCCTCAAGCTCTTCGATCATGTATCGTTCATCAATAATCGTCTTCAAGTTATTTCTCCTCCAGTTCGTTGACAGAAATAAAAAAGTCCTCTATACACACAGGGATTGTGTGTATAGAGGACGTATCATGTGACCGTGGTGCCACCTCATTTCAGAGCAGCTAGCTGCTCCCTCTTCGGGTACGGATTAGATAAAACAACAATCGATACCCTATCCTTTTAACGGCGGAAACCGTGCTTTCCTACTGTTTTCAGAAAGCCTCTCGCAAGTCCATTCGATTGATTTTCCGTACCGGGTTCCCACCTGCCCCGGCTCTCTGGAACGGAAAGTATCAATGTACTCCTCTTGCTCAACGATTTAAAGCTATAAAGTTTTAAAGGAAATAAAAAAGGCTCCCCGTCTTAAAAAGGACGAGAAACCCGTGGTGCCACCTTCATTAGCTGAAATTTCAGCTCACTTTAACAGATATCAAAACGAAAAACGCTTGAATATCTGTCCCTTGTAACGATGAGACCGTTCGCCAAAGCCTACTGCTTTAAAAGGTTCGGTTTGGAGGCTCGAAAGTCCATTCACTTCAGCATTCGCACTGATTTGCACCAACCATCAGCTCTCTAAAGCTTCCGCAGAAGTTACTACTCTTTGTCATTGCCTTTCGATATATTGCTTATTATAATATTCCGATAAATAAAAAATGTCAAGGGATGAACAAAAAATTATTATAAAAAATGTTTTCGCAAACTTTGTTGATTTTCAAACAAGTAGTGTAGAGGTTGATTTCCGCTCCAGGATGCTCAAGCTTCCGCGGGGCGGGCGGTGAGCCTCCTCGGCGCGCAGCGCCTGTGGGGTCTCACCTGTCCCACTCCTCCCGCTGGAGTCTCGCACCTTACGCTCCAATCAACCAACCTTATTTAACCATTTTTTCATTTACAAAATCATTTATAACTTTATAAAAGTGCTTTTTCCAGTTTCTCTCTCCAAACATCAGCAAGCTCCTGAACCTTCAGCAACTCTGCAACAGCAGTTCGATTCTTGCGGTTATGAAACAATATATAATTTGCTTCAAGGACCGAAATATTTTCCTGTTTTCTTTCCACCAGCTTAAGGCAGGAATCCGCTCCCACTCTTCCTTCTTCAAGCACTCTGAAAAAATAACCGGTGTACCCTGTTTCGACAATTCTGCCTAAAAGCCGGTCTTCACCATTATACTTCGATATGGTTGAACATGGAATGCGTCCCTGTGTTATTTGCACCATTGCCTCCCCCAGTGAATAAACATCCCCGATAAAAACATCCTTCTCAAGCATATTGCTTACACATATATTTTCCCCGAAGGATGGCAGATTGAAAACCTTCTTGAATTCTTTTTCCCACATTTGATAATGCTCATAAGGATAAAGGCAGACAGCCCTGTCAGGGCCGCCATGGAAATCTATATTGGCCACACCATCTCCGATAAAGCCTTCCTTCGTTAAAAAAGCATCAGCAGTTTTACCTTTACCAATCCCTGAAGTCTCCTCTTTATTTTTCCAATAATACAGTTGTGGCTTTCCTACGCTTAAACACTTGATGATCCCGTTTGTCTCCATTAAATTCCCCTCGCCCAGTTTGTATTTTTTTATATTTTAACTCTTTTTTTTAGTAAAACGAACATTTATTTCCATCATTTGATTTTTCCCATAAAAAGTAAACCCTTTTTCTAATTAGTTTCCGTGTTATAAGCTCATATTAATATTAGTTTGATTAACGAAAAGGAAGGTAAGAAATATGGAGCATGTTGAAAATTTACAATCCGTAAATTCAAAAGCCAAAAAGAAGACCGGAGATGATGTTCATAACCAAAAATGGGCCATTCTTTCACTTTCTTCAATTCCTCTCGTTATGACCCTTGGAAATTCTATGTTAATTCCAGTATTGCCTGAAATGGAAAACAAACTAAATATTTCTTCATTCCAATCAAGCATGATTATTACGGTATACAGTATTGTAGCCATAATCTTGATACCTATCGCCGGCTTTTTATCCGATCATATAGGCCGTAAAAAAGTAATCATTCCAAGTCTTCTCATTGCGGGAATTGGCGGGCTCATCTCAGGATGGGCTGCCTGGAAAGTGGATGATGCCTATTGGATAATATTAGCGGGCAGGGCATTGCAGGGGGTTGGTGCTGCTGGAGCGGCACCAATTGTTATGCCGCTGGTCGGTGATATGTTCAAGAATGATAATGATGTAAGCAGCTCGCTCGGTTTAATCGAAACATCCAATACATTCGGGAAAGTCTTGTCACCTATTCTTGGTGCCTTTTTGGCAGGATTCATTTGGTTTTTGCCATTTTTTTCATTTCCTGTATTTTGTACCATATCCATAATGCTAGTGTTCTTCCTTGTAAAAACACCAAATAAACGTGAAGAACCGCTGCCATTGAAGAAATTTTGGGGAAATATCAAGGATACCTTTAAGAACAATGGTAAATGGCTTTACGCTATCTTTTTTATTGGTGCAATTCTTATGTTTGTCCTTTTTGGAATCCTTTTTTATTTATCTGATATACTGGAAAAAACGTATGAAATTAAAGATGTTAAAAAAGGGCTTCTCCTGGCGGTTCCACTGGGTGCTCTTTGTATTTCGTCCTATTTGACTGGCAAAAAAATAAAAGAAAATAAAATTTTGATGAAATGGATAATATTTTTAGGAACTGTTCTGGTTGCTGGTGCGACTGCCATTCTCAGCTTTTCAAACAATATGTGGTTTATGATTGGCATGTTCCTGTTTGCTGGTATTGGTATAGGGGTTGCCCTCCCATCTTTGGATGCTCTTATTACTGAAGGCATTGAAAAAGCGGAAAGAGGAACCATTACATCCATTTACAGCTCTATGAGATTTATTGGAGTTGCTGCGGGTCCCCCGGCAATCGCAATTCTAATGAAGCACTCTGACAAGGCGCTTTTTTATATATTAAGTGCTATAACCATTCTTGCAGCCCTGGCGACAATGATGGCTATAAAACCCGATAAAAATGAAGCATAAAAAAATCCGTATCGATTTAGAGTGACCCAGTAAAATG
>JAGGRA010000013.1 GCA_018613035.1 Pseudomonas sp. ISL-84
ACAATTATATGGACTTTATCAGATACCTGTCACTTTTTATAAAAATACGTTTAAAAATCTGCTCATATTTGTTATACATTTAGTCCTGCAAAGTGCAGGGCTTTTTGTTATGTAAGAATATTACAAAGTGCCACCTAATGAGGTATGAGAATTAATAGGCGGAGTATTTCCGACTAATGTATATAGTGGAAGCTTGAGAAGCAGAGATAAGTGGAGGAATTCCGGTTAACTGCTCTAAATAAGCCAAAATTCAAAGATTTGGATCATATAAGCGAAAAAACTCCGCTTATTCTTAAGGAAATATGGGTATTTCCCATTTTAAACGGAATTTTTCCTGTTATTTTTCAAACACAGTGAAATCAATATCTAGTCAGTCCAATTTGCGAGGTAACAGAAATCTCTGTAACCTACATCTCGAAATACAAATGGACCACATTTTCAAGCCTATTTTTATTATTATTCGCGTTATATCAATGGTGGGTTTTTCTAAAAAAAAATATCGGCTTCCAATATCAACAGCTTCTTAAATATCTGGTCAAGTTTCATCATCACCTACACCTATTTTATCATCAACTGACAATAAAAAACCGCTGCCTTCCCGGCAGCGGTTTCCTATTTGGCAACAGCCATTTGCCTTTCAAAGAAAACTTTTTCAAGTGAGACGTATCCTTCTTGGCTCTTCGTTAGCACATTAACTTTTTCATGGTGAAGGAGTTTTCCATCCTCCAGAAAAACTGCCGTATCGGCTATTTCTTCTACCATTGATAAAATATGTGTTGAGAAAAGGATGGTTTTACCTTTGTCGCGTTCTTCCCTTACAATCTCTTTAAAGCGGAAAACCCAGTAAGGATCAAGGCCGTTCGTCGGCTCATCCAGGATAAGAAGTGGCGCATCAGAAAGGAGTGCCTGGGCAAAGGAGAGCCTCTGCTGCATCCCTTTTGAATAGTTTTTTACCATCCTGTTGCGGTCTTCGTATAATCCTACCTTTTTCAGCACACCCTCTGCACGGACCGTTTCAACCCCCTGCAGGGATGAATAGAAGGTTAAGATTTCCCATCCAGTCAACTGGCGGGGAAATGCCATGTCATCCGGCATATAGGAGAAGGAGGCTTTATACGTTTTGCTCGTCGGATCAGCAGGCGTTCCTTCCAATTGAAGACTTCCTCCTGATGGGTTCAATATGCCGGTCAGCATCTTAATCAACGTGCTCTTTCCCGCACCGTTTCCGCCGCAGAGCGCGAGTATTTCCCCCTTTTGAATCGTGAAAGAAATGGGTCCAATTTTTTTATGCTCATGAAATGATTTATTTATATTCACAAATTCCACTAAAGGTTCTTTACTCATTTCCTACTCTCCTTTTTACCATCAGATTGCCCAATAGCAACGGCACAAGCACCCACAGAAATGACGATACCGCAAACAATGCTTTCCCAGATGAACCGTTCGCCCATACCGTCAACTCATACAGGCTTGGCCCAAATACAGACGAACCATCCAGGGTGAGAATGGACCAAACCCTGATCAGTTCAACAGGATTCAGAAAAATCGATAATGAAAGCAATCCAATGATCCAATCCTTTGTGGCGAATAGGCTGATTCCCATAACAATAAATTCATAAAATAAGACCGCAAACGCCCAAATCACTAGACTGATGCCTAAAGCCTGGAACCTATTTTTCGAATAGAGACCAATCATGAAGGAAAGAGCCAAAAAGATGACTGCCAATAGCAAAGAAAGACAATAAAATAAGAGCAAGAATGGGACAGATGTGTCTCCCCTGCCCATAAACATTACAAGTGCCGCTGCTCCGTATCCAAACGAAATAACGGACCAAAGTGCAAGAAAGAGGCCGATAAATTTCCCCAATACGACAGTAGGGACAGAAACGGGATATGTCAAAAGGAGCAAGAGCCCCCTGTCTTCCTTTTCACCAGCTAAAAATAAGCTGCCTATAAGAAGAGCTATTAAGGGAACCAAAAGCAGATTTAAATTCAGCAGGCTGGCAATCATACGGCTGAATCCGTTAAAGCCAGATTCCCCTGACTGACCAAAATATGTGACAAACACTGCAAGGACCGTAAATAACAGGCCGAAGCTTCCGAGCCATTTGCTTCTTATGATGAGGGTCAGCTGATGCCGTGCAATTGAGAGAGCCGTCATTGTTCCCACCCCCACTTATGTTCCTGCAGCTTTTTATAGTTATATAGCTCACCCATTCCCTGCTGCCCGATATAGGCTTCTGCACCTTCCTGATCTCTAAACGTCACGACCCCATTTGCCATTGGTGTCCAAAAATCCGGATGGAAAGCATGATAAGCATCCTTTAATTCTACCCACTCGCCGGACTCTGAATCTCTTACATATTGTTTCGCTATTTCTTCAGCAGAAATGGTTTCACCTTTTTCTACAAAATCCGCCATACAGCCAATATCATCAAACTTATAAACATCTCCGTTTGTTGAGATAACCTCTGTTGCATAATGTTCATGGGCAATGCTCATATTACAAATCTCGCAAACGTCTATTTCCGGATTAATCTCTTCAGGTTCAAACGTTTGCTCTTTCCCGCAGCCGGATAGAAGAGCGGCGGCTAATAACATGGCAAAAAGATTTTTCATCTTACTTTCTTCCTTTCATAATGATCCAAATAGAGAAAGCCATGAGAATTACTCCAAATAGCAGCAGCGATAATTGCCCTCTCTCCTCTTGGACATTTGTATGATCTAGCTTTACAGGTTGAATTAGCGGCTTTTGGTCATATACATTCGCTGTTCCGAGTGAAGGAAACATCGATTCTGCTTTGCTCCATAACTGGATAGCTGGACTTTCGAAATAAAATTGCCAATAAGGGCGGTTTTCCAAAATAGAGTCATAAAGGGAGCCGGCTTTATAAGGCTCTTCTCCAATACCATCACCAGTTAAATCAAAGCTGTTATAATCGTCCCAGTAATTCCCTTTTTCATCATGATCAAGACGCATGTCACTGCTTGCTACCTTAGAGGAAACAATATTGCCGATAAAGTTATTTTCACTAAGGGAATTTCGGGTGTTTTCTCCCTTAAACTCAAGCCCTACCTGATTGGCTGCAATCAAGTTATGATGAATTACGGTGTTTGTGGCTTCCTCAAAATAAAGGCCTGTGCTGTTCCTTCTAATTTCGTTATTTTCCAGAGTGATGTCGGCCGAATCATAAATCAGTATGCCATAACCTCTAAAATGGAATTGCTCAGTAATTTTATTTCTTTCAAACTGCAGCCTCTCTGAATCCATAACCATTAATCCTGTAATATTTTGCTCTATAGTGTTATCGGCGGCTTCAATGTCCGAACTAAACATAAAGTGAAATCCGTACCGTGAATCTTTAATTGTATTGCTATATATTTTGCTATTTTTTGCAAAATCAAAATAAATTCCATCCTGTACATTTTGAATGGTATTCTTTTCGATCACATTGCCTTCACCATAATAAAGATGAATGCCATTTCCCCTTTTAGAAAAATGAGTATCATAGCTTTCTATCCAATTGTTTTGAATCAAATTGTCCGAACTTTTTTCTGTGTAAACTCCAACGGTGACGTCTGTTAAGCTGTTAGAATGGATGGAGGCATCGTTTACATTTTTAAGATAAATCCCGCTGTCATTTTGGTTTTTACCGCTGTTGCGAATGGACAATCCTTGAATGGTCACATCATCCGCTTTAATGGTAATCACATTTCCCCGTCCTCCACCATCAAGTATCGCTCCATTCTCAGCTACCAGATTTATGGACTTAGAAATGGATATCGACTCTTTGTATAAGCCCTTTTCTACCTTAATCGTGTCGCCAGCCTTCGAATGGCTGATTGCTTTTTGGATGGAATCCCCTGGTACCACTATTTTTTCAGCCGCATTAGCCTGTGATCCTATGGAAAGCAGGATTATGATCCAAATAGAAAACGTGATAAACCCCCTGCTGTTTTTAAACCCTTCCATAATCCACTTCCTTTACGCGTTATATCACCTAATTTATCAAAAACTTGTGAGAGAACTTTGAAATTAATGTGGTTTTTCCATGAAGGAGCAGAGCGGAATTCCGATTGGGGCGGTAGACATTTTTTTGATTACCGTGTATAGTTAGCTAGGTAACTATTTTAAGAAGGTGATTAAATGTATTCTAATCAAAGCGAATTTTTTCACTCCATAAATCAATTTACTCGCCATTTTTCCAAAGTACTCAATGAAAGTTTGGTGCCTCTGGGTTTGTATGCTGCACAATGGACGATTATCTATCGCCTTAAAACAGGCGGTCCCAGCACGCAAAAAGAACTTTCTGCCTACCTTGGCGTTGAAGCGCCAACTATGACTCGGACACTGGCCCGTTTAGAAAAATCCGGATGGGTTACAAGAACAGCCGGCAAGGACAAACGTGAAAAAAAGATTTCCCTGACCGAAGCAGCTAATCAAGAATATGCCAATTGGCTCCAAGCCGTCCGCACAAACGAAAGCCATGTCCTGAACAATATCACCGAAGAAGAAATCAACACCATGATCAAACTCATGGCGAAAATGAAAGAAAACATGGTACCAGGCACCTAGACCAGTTGAAGAAAGTGGTATAGGTACCTGGTACCAAATTGTTAGGAGGACAACATGAAGAAACAGCCGTTATGGACGAAGGATTTTTTGAGTATTTCGATTACTAGTTTTTTCTTATTTATGGGTTTTTATATTTTACTTACGACGCTTCCCCTTTATATTTTGGATGACTTAAGGGGGGACGAGACACAGGTTGGTCTGATTATATCGGTATTCCTGATTGCCGCTGTGATCAGCCGTCCATTTACAGGAAAGTGGATAGACGAGCTGGGCCGCAGGAAAATCTTGCTTGCTTCATTACTAGTCTTTGCAGTTTCATCCCTGCTTTATTTTTGGGCTGACTCAACTCCGACTTTGCTTGCATTGAGGTTCCTGCACGGAATCGGCTTTGGTATGGCAACGACAGCAACCGGAGCGATTGTCGCTGACATTATCCCCAATGAACGGAGAGGCGAAGGGCTTGGCTATTATGCGATGTTTATGAACCTGGCCATGGTTATCGGGCCATTTGCTGGCTTGACGATTATTCAGTATGCAAACTTTGTATGGATTTTCGCTTTATGTACGGTTTTATCTTTCATAGCGCTTTTATTAGGTGCTTTTGTAAAAATGCCGCAAAGAGCCGTGAAAGCTGTCAAGCATCCCAAATTTACTCTTTCAAGCTTGTTTGAGAAAAATGCAGTTCCTGTAGCAATTGCAGCAGGCATCCTGGCATTTGCTTACGCAGGAATTCTTTCTTTTATTTCCGTTTATGCCAAAGAGTTAGGCCTGCTTGAAGCTGCAAGTTTCTTTTTTGTGGTTTATGCAGCGTTCATCATCATGTCCCGACCGTTCACGGGACGCTGGTTTGATACTTATGGTGAAAATAAAGTCATTTATCCAGGTATTATCCTGTTTGCCGCCGGATTATTTTTGCTTAGTCAGGCAAACGGCAGCTTTGTATTCCTGCTGTCCGGCGCAATTATCGGATTAGGCTACGGCACTATCGTTCCAAGCCTTCAAACAGTAGCGATCAAACAAGCCGATCCATCGAAAAGGGGCCTAGCTACTTCTACCTTCTTCACACTATTTGATACTGGGATTGGATTAGGCTCCTATGTTTTGGGGATTCTAGCGGTTCAAACTGGATTTTCAACCCTATATTTCATGCTTACAGGAGTTGCGCTGTTTGGCCTGTTCGTCTACTATTTGCTTCACGGGAAACAGAAAAAGCCGAACACTGTGCACTCTGAAGCTAATCTGCCGTTATAACTTGTATAGCTGCTTAATCTGGAAAAGAGCCCATTGCGGCTCTTTTCTTTTGTTGTTTGTCAACCCCTAATTGTGTATATTTTCTGAATATTTTTTGCCTTTTTTGTGAAATTTAGCATATAATGTAATTAATATGTATGGAATTATAGGCTACACTTCTTCGAATGTCATCGTACAAAAAGAATGCGAATGATTTATCGAAGATCTCGCTCCTTCCATAACAATACACAACAGTGCCAAATCAACACTAGTTTTACAACAGCTTTCTTAAGGAGGTTAATAAATGACAATCGTTCATATTTTGAACTTTTCTATTCCAATTGCATGTGTCTTTCTTTTTGGCATAATGTTGGACCGCATGTGCAAACCAGACGGATCTGAACAAGAAGCAAACAAATAATAATTTTTTTGCATCGCCGCTGAATATATCAGCGCTTTTTTGTTTTTTTGGCATCTCTTTTTGCCGATTTTGTTGGGGAATTTACTTATCCGCAGCTGGAAAATTAGTACATTTGTATGTTTAGATATTAATTAGGCATTTCAGTAATTCCACATTCATCCTTCACCCAAAAAAGAAACCAGCCCTGCTAGGACTGATTTCCCGTTCTCGGTAATATTAAAATTTCTACCCGTCTGTTTTTGGCTCTGCTATCTTTTGTTTTATTGTCGGAAACCGGCTGGAATTCGCCAAATCCCTTTGCACTGAACCAGCGTGGATCCAGTTTATCGTGATGAAGGATCATTTTCATAAAGTTGACCGCCCGCATCACACTCAGTTCCCAGTTCGATTCAAAGCGGGAATTACGGATTGGAACATTGTCTGTATGTCCGCTGATAATGATATTCCGAGGCGGATCCATGACGAGGAGCTCTGCTATTTCATTAGCTATTTTTAAATCCTCGGTCCGAACCTCTGCACTTCCTGAGCTAAATAGGACATTATCTCTGATTGAAACAAGCAGCCCCTCTGTAGTTAAAGAGGTCTCCAGCTTGTCTGCCAGATTTTTATTCTCTATAAATGCCTTTACCTTTTGCTGAAGAGCGGCCAATTCCTCCTGGTCTGCAGCCTGCTTCTGCTGCTCATTTTCCAGCTTATCAAGCGCAGCCATTCCCTCCAGATCCTTGCTCTGTTTCTCTAATATAGCATCTGTTGATTGCATTTGACCTTCAGGCATTGGGCTTGGAAATTCCAAGACACCTGTTCCGCCAGTGAAAACGTCATTGAATGCTTTCGATAACTTCTGAAACTTTTGTGCATCAACTGAACTCATGGCGAACAGGACAATAAAAAGAGCAAGCAGCAGGGTTAAAAGGTCAGCATATGGCAGAAGCCAGGATTCATCCATATGCTCGTCGTGATGCTGCTTCTTTTTACGCTTACTCATCCTTGTCCACGCTGCTTTCTTCAAGGAATTTTCTGCGTTCTCCTGATGGAAGATAAGAAGCCAATTTTTGTTCAATTATCCGCGGTGCTTCGCCTTCCAGGATGGACAGGATTCCTTCAATCATCATACTTTTCAGCTTTGCTTCCTGCTTAGATTTTCTCTTTAGCTTGTTGGCAAAAGGATGCCAAAGTACATATCCAGTGAAGATCCCCAGCAAAGTTGCAACGAATGCCGCACTAATGGCATGGCCCAAGCTGGTGGTATCATTCATATTTCCCAATGCTGCAATCAATCCAATAACAGCCCCCAACACCCCCAGAGAAGGAGCATACGTGCCTGCCTGACTGAAAATCAAAGCCCCTGATTGGTGCCTTTCCTCCATGGCATCAATTTCTTCGCTTAGCACATCACGGATGTAGTCAGCGCTTTGACCGTCAACTGCTAGAGATAATCCATTTTTTAAGAAGGTGTCTTCAATTTCATTGGTTTTAACTTCAAGGGCAAGCAATCCTTCTTTTCTTGCAAGCTGAGCCCACTCTGAAAACATTTTGATCATTTCAGTAGGATTCATGAGCTTTTCTTCTTTAAATAAGACTGCAAATATCTTTGGTACCCTTTTTATTTCACTCGTTGGAAAAGCAATGGCAACAGCTGCTGCCGTTCCCAAAATGATAATCAGGATCGCCGCAGGGTTAAGGAGAACTGCCGGACTTACCCCTTTATAAATCATCCCTACTCCAACCGCTATAAATCCCAAAATGATTCCTATTATTGTTGTTTTATCCATGCATGCCACACCTATCTATGTAGTCTAAGAAAACGGTATTGCTACTTACTATTAATTTCGGATATTTTTTACACTTCTTTAGGAAAAATCCCTTATAAATATAATAGGACAGGATCAATAGACCCTGTCCTGTAAACGCATTTTTTAGATCCAGCGGCATCCGCAATGCCTTCTGCGTCTTCTGTCGTCATCCTCTGCACCGCGGACTCTGTCACCTCTGCAGCCTCTTCCTGTTCCAGCTAAATCTCTGTTGTACCATAAGTCACCGGCGCCCGCTATATCATGATGGCGTCTTCTTCTGCGGTCATCTTCTGCTCCGCCAACATTATTACCGCAGCCGCAACGTCTTCTCCGATTGTCTTCCACTCCTGCTACATCGTCACCACGACGGTCATGTTTTCTGCGATCGTCTCGGCGGTCATCCCGGCGGTCATCTCGACGGTCATCCCGGCGATCGTCTCGGCGATCATCTCGACGGTCGTCTCTCCGATCATCCTCACCACGTCTATCATCTTCATCCCTTACAACAACTTCATCCGCGCGGATCACTACTTCATCCGCATTGATCTCAAATCTTCTTCTCCAATTTCTTGACATATAAATACCTCCTTTCTCCTGGATACTATAGAATATGTTCATGTGGGGGTTTCCGCATGGACAAATCCCCAGACTGACAGAAATTGTGCATGTCATTTATATAAAAACAAAAAAACTCCTTTCCACTTTTGGAGAGAAGTTATCCTGAACTATATTTTTTGAAAAACTAAATTATTGATCTTCATCAAGTGCTTTAATGCAGCCTGGAATGTCGCATGTGTTTCCGCATTAAGCTCTATGCCGGATAAAACAATTTCCTTTATTAACTGAGGTGTCATACCGACAAAATAAGGTTTAACACCCATTAGATGGATTGATTCTGTCAGATTTCGGACTTGCTGGCCGAGTTCAACAAGGCACATCTTCTCAATTCGCTCGACCGTAATATCAGTAAAATCGATGATGGCAAACTCTATATCATGTTCTTTAATATGGTTTAATATTTTTACGGTAATCTTTTCAAACCTTTCTGCCATGAGAAGGCCTGTTATCGGAACCAAAATAGTTTGCGGAACAATCGATGGAATGATTGGTGCAGTCATATCAGCGATGGCTGCTTCGTATTCTTCTACCCTTTTTTCAAGAAACTTTATATATTCATCTTTATTCATGGTTACTCCTTAATTGTTTCGTTTTGCCTATCAGGGGAACTGTTAAGCGGGCAGCATCAAAACAATTTATTGTTTATTTTTTCTTCGTAGTTTTTAAAGATCGACGAATTGGTATTTTGTCTTCTTTTTGACATCATGCTATTAAAACGAAGCATTTTTTCATTCAGCTTCTGCTGTAATTCTTTCTTTTCTACACTATTCTCACACTTTTTGATTAAGTCTTCAATTGTGAGCATTTCCTGCTTTATCTGGCTTTCTTCCTCGGTATAGCCTGCATTTTTAAGAATGCGGTAAGCCATCCGCAGATTCTCCGGCACTGATGCGAGATCATCAAAAGGAAGCGGCTTTCCATAACCAGGCAAATTGTCAAACTCACCATCTTTGTATGCCTTTCTAATCCGATCCTCAGACATAATGGTAAAGAAGTCCATTCATAATTTCCCCCTTTACATAATTTGTTACTTCTAATTATATATTTTAAGCTCTGCTTATTAAAGGAATTATATTTTTTAGAAGCGAAAAAACAAGAGAAAGCTTCCACCTCCTCCTGCTTAGATCTTACCTATTAAATTCGGATCCCGGATGATGCCAGGCTGGCCAGGCTGCCAGTTTGCAGGTACTCCCTGCCCTGTCTGTTGGGCATATTGAATCCCCTGCATCATTCTGACATGTTCAGGAAGATTCCGGCCAACTTCCCCTGGATAAATTAATTTTGCAGAGATGATCCCATTTGGATCAATAAAAACGGAAGCTCTTACAGCTGCCCCAGACTTTTCATCCAGAACGCGGTATGCTCTGCTGATCGCATGTGTCCTGTCGCTTACCATGGGGAAATTTACATTTTTTAAAGACGGAGAGGTCTCCTTGAATACTTTGTGGGAATATACACTGTCCGTACTAATGGACATGACCTCACAGTTGAGTGCTTTTAAGTAAGGATTAACAGCGGCGACCGCCGCCAATTCTGTCGGTCAAACAAATGTAAAGTCGCTTGGATAAAAAAACAGCAGTACCCACTTACCCTTATAATTCTCCAAATTGACTTTCTTTATTTGGTTGTCAATGATGGCATCAGCAGTGAAAACCGGAGCACGATCTCCTCGGCCTGCGCAAAAAACCGCTGGACTTGCAGCCAATGCTGCGTTAAATTCACTCACCATTCTTTTGCTCCCTTCATACTTCTATTCCGCCCTATATACTTATGCTTTTATATAGGAAAATGAACGCGAAAGAATGAAAATTAGCTGTCATACATAGTCCTTATGCTCGGGGGAAAAATAGGAAGGACCGCAACCTTAAAGATGAAAGGAGCATTGCCATGTCACGTGGAGTACATTTTAACCATAAAAGAAAGCATCATCCTGGGAACTTTCCCGAACATACTATGGTAGAGCAGCATACAACCGAAGCACAAGAAGATGAGGAATTAATTGTTACACAAGAAGCATTTAAAAACCGCTTTGAAGAAGATGAAGCAAAAGAACTTGAAGATAGGGCAAAGGAATAAAAATAAGGGTCTGAATTTTTCAGACCCTTATTTTTTAAATGGCTTCAATATCAACTTTTTTCAGCCAGGAAGCACATGACTCAATATCCTTTGAGAAAATGCGATCTTTTGTAATGGAAGGGACAATTTTTCTGGCTTCTTCATAGAATTTCTTTGTTTTATCAGCCATTTTCTCTGATCCGCGGTATTCTGCTGCCTGAAGGGCGCAAATTAATTCAATCGCAAGGACTTTATTAACATTTTGGATAATTTGATACGCATGCCTTGACCCGATCGTACCCATGCTGACATGGTCTTCCTGATTACCGGAGGAAGGAATGGAATCTACACTTGCCGGATGTGCAAGTGTCTTATTTTCCGATACAAGGGACGCCGCTACATACTGGAGAATCATTGCGCCTGATTGCAGTCCTGGTTCAGGGCTTAAAAAGGGCGGCAGATCACTTAGCTGCGGATTTACAAGCCTTTCAATTCTGCGTTCAGAGATATTGGCGAGTTCAGCGACAGCTATTTTCATAAAATCCATTGCGAGCGCAATCGGCTGGCCGTGAAAATTACCTCCGGAAATGACGCTTTCTCCATTATCAAAAATGAGCGGATTATCTGTTGCTGCGTTCATCTCGATCTCAAGCTTTTCTTTTACATATTCAAGCGCCTGCCAGGATGCACCGTGCACCTGAGGTATGCACCGGATTGAATACGCATCCTGAACTCTAATTTCTCCCTGCCTTGTGATCAAACTGCTGCCTGAAAGATATTCACGTATCCTCCTCGCTGTATCCACTTGCTGCTGATAGCCTCTAGCCTGATGGACATTTTCATCAAAAGCGTCAATAATTCCATTTAAGCCCTCCATTGTCACAGCGGCAATCAGTTCACTTTGATAAGCCAACCTTTCTGCTTCAAGATAAGCTACAACACCCATTGCCGTCATGGCCTGTGTACCATTGATAAGCGCAAGGCCTTCCTTGGCTTCCAGCCTTAGCGGTGTTATACCTTCTTGCTCAAGAACTTCCATTGCCGGCTTCCTTTCACCCCTGTAAAATACCTCTCCCTCTCCAACTAAGACCAGAGCTAAATGGGAAAGAGGCGCCAAATCACCGCTTGCTCCAAGCGACCCCTGCTGTGGAATAACTGGATGGATATTTTTATTAACCAGCTCAAGCAGTGTCTCAATAACTGATGGGCGAACCCCTGAAAACCCTTTTAACAATGCATTGGCTCTTAATAGCAGCATTGCTCTTGATACCGGCTCAGGAAATGGCTCTCCGACACCACATGCATGCGAACGGATCAGGTTTAATTGAAGATCCTGTACGTCCCCCTGGTCAATACGCACATCGCTGAACTTTCCAAAGCCTGTATTAATGCCGTAGATTACTTTTTCTTCACTGACAATTTTTTTCACTGCTGCATGGCTGTTTTTGACACTCTCCATACTTTCTTCGGATGCTGCCGCTTTTTCTCCTTCATATAAGACTCTATGGATATCCTTCAAAGTGAGCTGGTTCCCATTTAAAATAACCACTTTATTTTCCCTCCCCTGTGTTAAAGTCATCAAAGATCCTGTTAAATTTTCCATTTTATATCCTCCTCGGTACATTAGCGAAATAAAGAAAAGGCTGTATTTCAAACACAGGTTTGAAATACAGCCTTTTTAAACGGATTATTCGCAGCGAAAATTTTTGGGTGTTTCATGGTCATCAGTCCAAATCTATATATTTTCTGAATATAATTAATTTTATGTGTCCTAAAGAGTATTGTCAATTACTTTTTACCAGTTTTTAACAAATTAGATTGTTAGAATGGTAATACAGTAAAGCATTTTAACTCTTTTTCATTAAAAAAAGAGCCTGCAATCAGCAAACTCTTCTCTCTCCAATATTATTCTTTGTCTTCGATTCCTTGCCTTCTCAAGGCCTGCTTTAATGTACTGTAAGTATCTATGCCTGTAAAATCCAAACCCAATTGGATAGAGGTCTGGGCAACTTCAGGGCGAATGCCGGAAATGATTGACCTTACACCCAGCAGCTTTAACCCTGTTGTGAGTGAAAATATTTGATGGGCTACCATCGTATCAATAATGGCAACTCCCGATAAATCTATAAATAGGTGCTCTATGTTTTCCTTTGCACATTTTTGCGGGATTTGCTCCAGGAGCAATTGGGCGCGCTCAGTGTCAATATCGCCAATCAGCGGCAAAACCGCAGTTGAATCTTTAACAGGGATAACAGGGGACCCCAGTTCGTTTATAAGATTTTGCTGGGCGATAAGCCTTCTATTTGTAAGGTTATAGTACTTCTCCGTAAACTTATTAATTAACTGATCGAATGCTGTATTAATGACGGAACTCCACTTCAAGACATCGTCTGTAGAAATTTCAGCCTGATTTTCCTTTATAAACTCCTCAACAAAATGCCAAAAGGTTTCTCTTACATTGCTCAAAGCTTCAAGGACTTCATAAATAGGCGTATCCGATTCGATTCTGCTTTCCGCTACTGTGCTCGCCCACCTCTCCCTGTTTTCGGCGAATTGCTTCTTATCCTCCAGCAGAGCAGTAGAGACGGTATAGTTAGTAAAAGCGTTTTGTTCCCGCAGCAATCTCTCATACGCCGGATCTGCATCGGCTGAGTATATGGAATTTTCCTGTTTTTCTCTCATAGAAAGCCACTTGTCCGTAATGTTTTTTGAGTTAGTTTGAATAAAATCAAATAGTTTTCTGTTTTTTGAATCCATAATTTCACCTTGTCTTTCCATTTGTAAAGATACTGGTAATTTCATTGTAAAATGAATGGACTTTAAATTGAAAGCAATACACCTTATGACTCGTTACTTATCTTTCCAAACCAGCGGAACGTTTATATCTTTTTTCTAGGCTGTTTTCTAAAAGATTGTTGTTTTTGAATAGATTTGTGAATAGAACGATAAATAAGCTTGGTTGATTGGAGCGCAAGGTGCGAGACTCCAGCGGGAGGAGTGGGACAGGTGAGACCCCACAGGTGCTTGCACCGAGGAGGCTCACCGCCCACCCCGCGGAAAGCGAGCATCCTGGAGCGGAAATCAACCTCTCTACAATTCTTGTTTAAAAAGCAACAAAGTTTGCTAAAACAGCCTTTTCTATGAGGACTACCTATCCTGCTCATAAAGAAAACCTCCTCCATTACAAATTTTGTTGCTTTTCCGCTATACTGAGTAAGGATAGAAAAAGATTGCGGTCTTGCCGTAATCGAAAGGAGTTATGATGAAATCACTTGTTCTTGCAGAAAAGCCCAGTGTTGCACGTGAAATTGCAAGGGTACTGGGCTGCCGGCAATCACATAAAAGCTATATAGAAGGCGACAAATTTGTCGTTACTTGGGCTCTAGGACATTTAATCGAATTAAAGATGCCAGAACACTATGACAGCAAATATAAAACATGGAAGCTGGAGGACCTGCCTATCATCCCAGAGCAAATGGGGCTGAAGGTGATGAAGCAGACAAGCCACCAGTATAAAGCGATTGAAAGCCTGGCAAAACGGAAGGATATCAATGAGGTCATTATTGCAACGGATGCAGGCCGGGAAGGTGAGCTTGTCGCTCGCTGGATACTGGAAAAAATCCGCTGGCGCAAACCAATCAAACGATTATGGATCTCCTCTGTTACAGATCGTGCTATCCGGGATGGCTTTAAAAACCTGAAGCCGGGGAAGCAATTTGATGATCTATATGAATCCGCAGTCTGCCGGGCAGAAGCCGATTGGCTCATTGGCTTAAATGTAACAAGAGCGCTGACAACCAAATATAAGGACCCTCTTTCCGCAGGAAGGGTGCAGACACCGACCCTGGCGCTTATTATGGAAAGGGAAAAAAACATTCAAAAATTTGTTCCTAAAGAGTACTGGACCATTCGTGCCCTGGTAGGGCCTCTTCAGGCTGATTGGGAAAAAAACGGGGAAAAACGCGTTTTTTCAAAAGAAACAGCTGATAATATTGTCTCTAAAACAAAAGGGCAAAAAGCCGTTATCCAATCCATAAACCGGAAGGAAAAAACGGAGCCGCAGCCGCTCCCTTATGATCTGACCGAGCTGCAGCGTGATGCTAATAAACGTTTTGGCTTTTCAGCCAAGAAAACATCAAATGTGCTGCAGAAGCTTTATGAACAGCATAAGCTCGTCACATATCCGAGAACAGACTCCCGCTATTTGACCAAGGATATGGAAGCAACCATGATTGACCGTCTCCATGGGATTGCCGCTTCCTATAAAGATGAAGTACGGCCAATACTGGCCAATCAGGGAAAGGTACTCGCAAAGCGGGTCTTTAACAATGAAAAAGTCACAGACCACCATGCCATCATTCCGACGGAGGAGCGTGTCCATCTAGGAGATTTGTCCACAGATGAGCGAAAGTTGTACGAGTTGATCCTGCGCAGATTTCTGGCGCTTTTCCATCATCCTTATAAATATGAAAGCATTCATGCCATTATTGACGTAAACGGCGAAACCTTTACAGCCAAAGAAACGGCTGTAGTCGATTTGGGTTATCGCAAAGTTGAACGGAATACAGATGAGGAAACAGTAAAACAAAGCCTTAAAAATATATCAAAAGGCCAATCCTTTACAGTTCAAGCAGCAGAAGCTGCCGCACGGCTGACCGAACCGCCGCTCCGTTATTCAGAAGCGGACATTTTGACCCAAATGGAAAAATACAGCCTTGGTACCCCTGCAACAAGAGCAGAAATTATTGAACGCTTGCTGGAGACGGAAGCAGTGGAACGGCAAAATAGCCGCCTTTATCCAACCAAGAAGGGCAAGCAGCTCATGGACCTTGTAAATGATGACTTAAAATCACCTGAACTGACGGCCAAATGGGAACAGGATTTGGAAAAGATTGCTCGCGGAAAAGCAGACCCAAAAGAATTCCTGCTAAACATCCGCAAGCAGACAAGAACCTTGGTATCTGAGATTAAGAAGAGCGACAAGTCTTATCGGGCTCATAACCTGACCGGCTCCAAATGTCCCGAATGTGATTCCTTCCTGAAAGAAAGGAACACCAAGGATGGGAAAATACTGGTCTGCTCCAATCTGGAGTGCAGTTTCCGAAAAAGGAAGGATCCCAAGCTTTCGAACCGCCGCTGCCCTCAATGCCGCAAAAAAATGGAAATCCACCAGGGCAAAGCAGGTGCATACTTCCAATGCCGACCATGCAACGTCGTTGAAAAAGCCCAGGACAAGAAAAAAGCAGTTAATAAACGCGAAGAGCGCAAACTTGTCCAAAAATATACCCAAAAGGAAGAGTCCTTTGGAACAAGCCTTGGAGATTTGCTGAAGGCTGCTATGGAAGATAAGGATTAAAGTTTTGCCCCGGCTGATGCCGGGGTTTTTATTTTATGATCCCCGATAACTGTTTAGCTTTGGCTCTCATAGACAATACGTACTTCCCTCACCTAATCTGACAATCCCACCGCCGATCAGCTAGAGTTTTTTCGCAAACATTGTTGCTTTTTTAACAATGGCTCTGTGAAAGGTTAATGTTTTTTTAGCACCCTGTTGATTGGAGCGGAAGGCACGAGACTCCTGCGGGAGTGCGGATCAAAGGGAGACCCCACAGGAGCAAAGCGACGAGGAGGCTCCCGGACCGCCCGCGGAAAGGGAGTGCCTGCAGCGGAAATCAACAGGCCAATTTAACAGAGCCTTAACAATAAAAATAAGGTTGGTTGATTGGAGCGTAAGGTGCGAGATCCTCGAAAATGCATTCGCATTTCCTTCGTGCGGTGATTCTCGAGGATGCTTATCCAAAGTCCTGCGGGAGGCTCACCGCCCGCCCCGCGGTTCGCTGAGCATCCTGGAGCGGAAATCAACCTCTCCACACTCTTTGTTTTTTAATCACAAAATCATAATAAAACAACAATTTTTAGAAAAGAGCCATGTGAAAAGGCCGAACCCAATATGGTTTGGCTTTTTTCATAGATAAAAACATCTTGTCTTTTGTTCAAACTTGGTAGTATGATAGCGTTATTCTGGTAATCGAAGTCGAGGAAACAGCATGAGAATAAGAGAATGGGATAAGAATTTAAAGGTGAGATTATTTGGGGAAGCGCTAATGAATATTACGTTTTGGATGTTCTTCCCGTTTTTAACGATTTATTTTGCGGATGAATTCGGAAAAGACAAAGCCGGGTTATTGCTCATTTTTTCGCAGGTTTTTTCTGTGCTGGCCAACTTAATGGGAGGTTATTGTGCCGATCGATTCGGCCGAAAGAAAATGATGGTTCTATCAGCCTTTGGGCAGGGAGTATCCTTTTTCGTTTTCGCCTTCGCGAGTTCTCCCTGGCTGGATTCTCCTGTGCTTGGCTTTGTCTGTTTTGCTCTAGTGGGTGTCTTCAGTTCATTTTATTGGCCGGCTAGCCAGGCGATGGTAGCAGATGTGGTGGATGAAAAAGATCGCAGCCATGTATTTGCTATCTTTTACACATCGATTAATATAGCTGTTGTTGTGGGGCCAATCCTGGGAGCTATCTTTTATATTCATTACCGCTTTCAGCTTCTTATAGCCGCTGGCCTTATCTGTATGCTTTTAGCCATTATTCTTGGAAAGTGGACAAGGGAAACAGCTCCTAAGCAGTCTTATGTATTGAGCGAAAAAGGCAAGTGGTATTCCTTTTTATTAAAGCAAGTGAAGGATTATGGCATTATCTTCAGTGATAAAACATTTCTTCTGTTTATTATTGCTGGGATTCTGGCAGCGCAAACCTTTATGCAGCTTGATCTATTAATACCTGTCTATGCAAATGACTTTGTTAAAGATCAGCAGCTCTTTAAATGGGGTGAATGGTCTTTTCATGTCCATGGAGAGCAGGCCTTTGGAATTCTGCTTTCTGAAAACGGCTTTCTTGTAGCTCTATTTACCGTTGCCGTAACGAAAATGATGCTAAAGTACAAAGAAAGAAATGTCTTTATCTTATCTTCACTCACCTATGCTGCGGCTATTATTATGTTTGGCCAAACACAATGGATTTGGGGATTAATCCTGGCAATGGCTGTCTTTACACTGGGCGAATTAATGACCGCTGGCCTGCAGCAGAGCTTTGTATCAAAAATTGCCCCTGAGCATATGAGAGGCCAATATTTTGCTGCAGCCTCCCTCCGATTTACCATCGGAAAGACCATTGCTCCTATCTCCATTCCGCTAACGGTCTGGATCGGATATGATTGGACATTTATCATCCTGGCTTTCCTGGCCGTATTAAGTTCATTCTTATATTGGCTGATGTTTGCACTTCCCGGAAGGAGCAGGACAGTTAATCCTGAAAAGGAATCTGTATAAGATTCCTTATTTTTAGCTCTTATATAGCCAATTGGGTTTAAATGGAAATCAACACCCAATTTAAATAGATCATTTATTATAATCCAATTTCAGCCCTGAGATGGAGTCAGCAGGTTCTCCGGAATGATTTTAAATTCAATATGTTTCTTTTTCCGAAAAGAAAAGCTACAATTGATAATGAAGATTCTGACAAAGGAGAATACATAATGAGCAACTTTCAAACTAATTTAGAGAAGTACGCTGAGCTGGCTGTTAAGGTTGGCGTGAATGTCCAAAAGGGCCAGACACTTGTTGTTAACACAACGCTTGATGCAGCAGAATTTGTCCGTGTGGTTGTAAAAAAGGCTTATGAAGCGGGTGCACACAATGTTGTTGTAAACTGGAGCGACGACACGGTTACACGCACAAAGTATGATCTGGCTCCGGATGAGGCTTTTACAGAGTACCCGGAATGGCGTGCCAAAGAAGTAGAAGATTTGGCTGAAAAGGGCGCGGCATTTATGTCTATCGTATCAGCAAGCCCTGATTTGCTGAAAGGCGTAAAATCAGAACGGATTGCCAGCTTCCAAAAGGCTGCAGGAACGGCGCTTGCCAAATACCGCAAGTTTATTCAATCCGATAAAGTCAGCTGGACTGTAATTGCTGCGCCTTCTCCAGCATGGGCAAATATGGTATTTCCTGACGTACCAGCGGAATCCAGAGTGGAAATGCTTTGGGATGCTATTTTTAAAGCAACTCGAACAGATCTGGACAATCCGGTTGAAGCTTGGAAAAAGCACGATGAAACACTTCATGAAAAAGTGGATTATCTGAACAGTAAGCGTTATAAGAAGCTTCACTACAAAGCTCCTGGAACTGATCTTACAATTGAGCTGCCAAAAGGCCACTTATGGGTTGGAGCAGGCAGTGTAAATGAACAGGGACATGAATTCATGGCAAACATGCCTACGGAAGAAGTTTTCACCGTTCCTTATAAAACTGGTGTTAACGGCACAGTTTCCAGCACAAAGCCATTAAGCTATGGCGGAAACATCATCGACAACTTCAGCCTGACATTTGAAAATGGACGCATTGTGGATGTTAAAGCAGAAGAAGGCGAAGAAATTCTTAAGCAGCTTGTTGAAACGGATGAAGGCTCGCACTACCTTGGTGAAGTAGCCCTTGTTCCTTACAACTCGCCAATCTCCCAGTCAAACCTGCTTTTCTATAATACTTTGTTTGACGAAAATGCATCCAATCACCTTGCTATCGGCAGTGCATATGCATTCTGTATCGAGGGCGGAAAGAAAATGTCCAGCGAGGAGCTGGCGGAAAACGGCTTGAACGAAAGCTTAACACATGTTGACTTTATGATTGGCTCTGCTGAAATGGATATCGATGGCATCACCGAAGACGGCAATGCTGAGCCAGTATTCCGAAAAGGCGATTGGGCTTTTTAAGGTTAATTCAAGATTATCATTTCAATAAAAAAATCATGCGGAATTATTCCGCATGATTTTTTATTGTTTTAGTTAAGTATATTTTGCTGACCTGTCCCTCTTCATCAGAAAAAACTTCGATGGAGTACTTATCTGCCGTGTAAACCGAAATGGTTCCATCTGAATTCGGTTCATCTACTACTTCAGCTGGATTTCCAAATAGGGTCTTTATCTCATCGATCGTAGTTCTCATCCGCTGACCAGGGATGGAAATAGCAGTTACATTACCGGTTTCACGTTCGTAGTAATAGGTAATGTCCGGGTACCTGACATACGGGCTATCATCTTCGGATTCCTTATCTATAAAGTCCGGCTCTGATTTCATAATTTCATTTATATTTGTGCCAATTGGATAAGGACTTCCAAGCGGAATTCCTTGTTTTGCTTTTTCAATTACATCACTGCTAAGTTCAAGATTTTTAAATGGGTAATAGAAGGCTTCATCTTCTATCCATTGATTCATCCAGCTGGCATTGTTTACGCTCTCTAGCTCTTCACGATCGTGAAGAGTCAGGGAAAGGGTTTCCTCGTTAAAAAGCCATGTTGAAAAAACCAATTTATCTTGTTTGCTTTGGGCAGTTTGGATAAATTTCTGGTTTACTCTCTTTATTTTAGCCAGTGAAGAAGTGATGACTTCCTTCTCGGAATGAATCTCGATTATTTCACCATCTTTAATTGCCAATAAATGGCCCTTGGCTTCGTCCTTACCTTTCGGCTGAAAAACTGAAATGATTGTCTTATTTCGCATTTTTAATGTATACGCTTGTTCCTTCGAAGGGTTAAAAACCATTTCACCATTCTCACTAAGAACATCCTGTTTAAAAGCAACATCAGATTCCTTTTCTGCCAAATAGACCGAGTAATTTCCTCTATAGTAGGAATCACCTTTTTTGCCTTTTTGGCTGTCTGTCTCCAGGATTGTATCTCTTTCATGTTCTGCATAAAGATATACGGTATATTTTAGTTTCCCATCAGCAGCTTCAAATTGGTATAAAGACTTATTATTAAGCCAAGCAGTATCTTTTTTCTCTTTCCCCTCTGTTTTTACAGCAGGAAATTTATTTTCTGACTCAACTTTATCTTCTTTTTTAAAAGTAACATCCTCTGTATTTAAGGAAGCATTGGTTTCACTTGAACAGCCTGCTATTACAGACGATAACATGACCATCGATATGATATATATAAAATTTTTCATTGTAATCTCCCTAATGTATTAAAAACATTTCCATTTAAAGTCAAATGTTACAATAACTTTGCCTTTAACCTACTAAGTGTAACAAATAGGGATAGTTTCTACAAATCTACCAATATGCTCATTTTTTTATAAAAACAAGCATTTCCTTTCATATCCTCTGTTTAAGGCAATTCTCCTGCTTCAATCAAACGTTTGATTGAATCGGGTTCCGGCCAAGTATATCAATGGATCCAGCCTCAAAAGCAAAGCAGGCTCCGTTATAACTGGAGCCTGCTTTTTTATATTTCAGCAGCTGCTGACATGGACTTTTCGGTAAAAAGGCTTACTGCTACATAAGTTAGCAGTGATAATGCAATAGGCAAAACGACTGTATTCATGCCTAACGCATTTGGATAAAAGGTATGAAAGAGGATATAGGAGCCTGTTCCAGTAAGCATGGAGGCTACTGCGCCGAACTTATTCCCTTTTCTCCAATACAGACCGAGCACAACCGGCCAAATGAAGGCTGCTTCAAGCCCCCCAAATGAGAATAGGTTCAGCCAAATCAACAAGTCAGGCGGACTGAGGGCCATTAAAAACACCAGGACGCCCAAGAGAGCTGTAACACTAAAGCTCATTTTTTTAATAGTGTTTTCACTGGCATCAGGCTTTATATAATTGATGTACACATCTTTTACTATGGCTGAACTAACAAGCAGAAGCAAGGAATCAACGGTTGACATGATAGCCGCCATCGGAGCCGCCAGTACAATTCCAGCCAGCCAGGGTGGAAGCACTTCCATTGCAATCATCGGCATGACTTTGTCCCCTACTTCAATCCCCGGAAGAATCGGACGGGCAAATACACCGATTAAATGCATGCCAAGCATGATAGAGCCAACCACCACGGTCCCAATAATAATCGCCCGGTGCATGGCTTTTGCATTTTTATAAGACATGGCTCTCACTGCAACCTGCGGAAGACCAACAACACCAACTCCCACCAAAATCCAGAAAGAGGAAACATATAAAGGCGTAAGCCCGCCATCAAAACCATATGGAGTAATAAGATTCGGGTTTTCTGCCGAGAGGTCACTGATAATATTGGATATTCCTCCCCCTGCCACAATGACAGCAATTAGAAGGATCAAGGTTCCAATAAACATAATCGCTCCCTGGACAGCATCGGTCACCGCTACTGCACGGAAACCTCCTATAACCACATAAACCATTACAGAAGCTGCAAAAATAAACAATGCGGAAATATAGCTTAACCCTGTCAATGACTCAATTAATCTTGCACCGCCAACCCATTGAGCCGCCATTGCGGAAAATAGGAAAATAATGATGCTGAGAGCTGAAAGCCAGACGACCCATTTGCTGTTATATCTTTCTTTCAGGAAATCTATGAGCGTGACCGCATTATACTTCCTCGCAGTGATGGCGAATTTCTTACCAAGGACCATAAGAACGAAGTAGCCTGTAACCACCTGTGACATGGCAAGCAAAACCCAGCCAAGCCCTTGTGTATATGCTACACCGGGACCTCCAATAAAACTGCTGGCACTTCCGTACGTAGCAATCATCGTCATTGCCAGGATAAACCCGCCCAACTGCCTTCCACCCAGAAAGTAATCCTGAAGAAATGAATTGCCTGATTGCATTTGCCTGCTGGACCAAAAGCCAATAAGAAAAATAATGACTAAAAAGATGAGAAGAGGAGCCACGACTTCCCAGTTCATTCGGAATCTCCCCCTTCCGCCCGATCTTCAAAAGGCACTTCTTTAAAAAGGAATCTAACGGCTGCAGTTACCAGCACCACCATAATAAGAAAGCCCGCTACACAGCTATAGAAAAACCAGGCCGGCAATCCAAAGATGTATGTATATTCCTCTGCGGGACCCGAGCCCATTCCATAGGCAAATCCATACCACCATATAAAGTTAAAAAGAACGAGTGCAATTCCGATCCATGCCTCTTTTTCAGCAATTTTAAAGCGAGGATCTTTTTTATGTCTATCTATCTTCATCTTTTCCCCCTTCAGTGCTTTCTTTTAGTATGTATTAATTGGAAGGTATTCTTGCATTCGGTTAAAAGAATACAGAATATTCCCTAAACATAATCCCATTAATATTATTTTTGTGCAACAAAAAAAGCAGATTGCTCTGCTTTTTTGATACTATTTTAAAAATGAATTTAATGCAAGCTCATGCCGCAGCATTTGCTTCACCGCCAGTACGTTCCTTTTTTGCCATTTTAACAAATAAATAGACTAACGGTGTATCAGCAACCGCTACGGTAAATTTAAAGATATACTGAGTAGCCACCATGCCCATTAAAGCCCCAAGCGGCATTGTGCCAAAGAAAGCAATCAGAATAAAAACCGTTGTGTCAATCAGCTGGCTGGAGGCCGTTGAGAGATTGTTGCGAATCCACAGCTTTTTGCTGCCGTGCTTTTCTTTCAACTTGTGAAAAACAAACACATCAAGATTTTGGCTTACCAGGTAGGATATTAGGCTGGCAATGGTTACCCTGAAGCTGCCGCTTAGGATCGTTTCAAACTCGGCTTGTGCACCGAAAAAAGGTGCGGAAGGAAGGTGGATGGCCGTGAAAATAAAAATCGCTGCCATCAGCTGAGTCACAAATCCGGCAAATACTGTTTTGCGCGCCGCTTCTTTGCCGTAAACCTCACCAATAATATCTGTAATTGGATACGTAAATACATAAACGATTACAGCAGCGGGCAGGATCGCCCAGCTTCCGATGCTGAACAATTTAACAGCCAGGATATTTGATAATATAAGCAGCCCTGCAAAGGCTGCATTTAAATATAAAAGCAAAGATATTCACCTCTCATTAACGATTGTCAATCGTCTCCGGATAAAGATCATGGTTCATTAAGCGGTAATCCGCCATTTTTTCATACTTCGTGCCCGGCTTGCCATAGTTGCAATAAGGGTCAATCGAAATCCCGCCTCTTGGCGTAAACTTGCCCCATACCTCAATGTAGCGCGGGTCCATCAGTTCGATTAAGTCGTTCATAATGATATTCATACAGTCCTCATGAAAATCGCCATGGTTACGGAAGCTAAAAAGATATAACTTCAAAGACTTGCTTTCAACCATTTTTTGATCTGGGATGTAGCTGATATATATGGTCGCAAAGTCCGGCTGACCCGTTTTCGGACACAGACTCGTAAACTCCGGGCAATTAAATTTTACAAAATAATCGCGGTTTGGATGCTTATTATCAAAAGCCTCCAAAATCGCAGGCGAGTATTCAAAAAGATACTTCGTGCCCTGATTTCCCAATAATGTAATATCCGTTAATTCCTCATCTTTTCTTCCTGACATAAAAAAAGCCTCCCTTTATAAGATCCCGCGGCATCCAAGAGAGGTCCAAAACACAGCCTGAAAAAACAAAAACCATATCCTCTCTGGATATGGTTGATTATTGTATAATCAAAGCCATAGTTTTTTATAGAGGGTGAAGCTATGAACCTCTCCCGTTGACACGGGAATATTCTAAATGTAATTGTCATAGTTACTATAGAGAAAAAGCTTGTTTCTGTCAACGGATATTTTAGGAAAGGACCAGGGCCTTTACTCTAAGTTTTGAAGAGAGAAACAATAGCAGCTGCTTTGATGCCGGCTCTCCTTTTTTTCTTAGATTCTTCATATACCTGGGTTTTGGAGGCATTTATTGCTGTATATAAAGATTTGTCCTCCTTCGTTAGAGGTTTTCTTCATTTAAGTACTGACCTATCTAGTCTTTCCCTTTCCGTTCATAGTATAATAACGGTAATTTGTACAGAAAGGTGATAGGGATTATATGTGGAATGAATTTAAAAAGTTTGCTTTAAAAGGGAATGTTTTAGATTTGGCTGTTGCAGTTATCATCGGAGCAGCTTTCGGAAAAATTGTTTCTTCCCTTGTAGATGATATAATTATGCCGCTTGTTGGGCTGCTATTGGGAGGAGTGAATTTCACAAACCTGATGGTCAAAGTGGGAAGCGCCGAGGTAAAATACGGTTTATTCCTGCAAAATATTGTTGATTTCCTGATCATTGCATTCTCAATTTTTATGGTTGTAAGGATGATAAACCGCTTCAAAAAGAAAGAAGAAGCCAAGCCTTCACCCGTTATAGATAAAAATGTGGAGCTTCTAACAGAAATCAGGGATCTATTAAAAAACAAATAAAATCCTGAAACCTCCTTAACAGGTATTCCGTATATACATATATAACAATTACAATAGAGGAGAAATGAAAAAATGTATGTACAGCACACTGCAAACAGCAATGGCTACTTGCCATCTGTACTGAGGGCATTTGCACTATCATTAGGAATTGCTTTTATCGGGACGATGGCCGGCGTGTTTGTTCCGCCTGCACTGTTTCTGCCGTTAGTTATTCTGGAAGTCGGAATGCTGCTTTTCGCCTTTCTGCTTCGCCGCAAAAAGGCGATCGGTTACACCTTCCTTTATGTGTTCACGTTTATCTCAGGGGTAACAACCTATCCAATTGTGGCCCATTACCTTGCTGCCATTGGACCGAACCCTGTCCTGGTTGCTCTTGCGACAACTACAGTCGTTTTTACAGGCCTAGCAGTTTACGCTACTACAACCAAACGCGATTTATCATTCCTGGGCGGCATGCTTATGGCTGCATTGCTTGCACTTATTGCGATTTCCATTTTTAATATCTTCTGGCCGCTAAGCTCTACCGGAATGCTTGCCTTCTCTTTCATTGGAGTGCTGGTATTCAGCGGATATGTACTATTCGATTTCAACCGCATGAAGCATTATGGTGTTTCAGCTGAAGAAGTGCCTTTAATGGCTCTTAATCTATATCTTGATTTTATCAACCTGTTCATCAATATCCTGCGTATTTTCGGGATTCTGGGAAGCAGGGACTAAGAAAAGCAGGAGCAGATCCTGCTTTTTCTTTTTGCACAGACAGAGCATTATTTCTGTATTCCTTTGTAAAGGTTCGGTATGATCTAAAGTATCTCTTGAAAGGCGGTAAATACATGAAATACATTCTAGAAACCCAGAACCCTGAACAAAACATTACCCTGGACCAGGCAATCCATGGCCAATATACCATGGCTGTATTCGTCCGCCACCTTGGCTGACCAGTTTGCAGAGCCTATCTTGCGCAGTTGCGCGAGCGAATAAACGAAGTGGAGGCAAGAGGCTTTCAGGTTATTGCCATCGCTCCTTCTAAAGGACCTTTCATCAAACAATTCCTTGACCAGTTTGGTCCCTACCCATTTCCAATCCTCGGCGATCCATCCAGGGAGTCTTATAAGGGCATGGGACATAAAACGATGCCAAAATGGAAGCTTCTTTCCAAAGCAGCATTTAGTTTTATAACCGGAAAGGTTAACGGATTTATTCCTAAGGATGAAAAGCAAAAGGAATTCGTAATGAAATCCATGAAAACACAGGATGTCTATATTCAAGGCGGAACCTGGCTTTTCTCCCCAAATGGAAAGATATTGTGGAACCATATTGATGAATCACCTGAAGATCACGCAAAGATTGATGATGTTATAAAGAAAATGGACGAAGTAAAAGGCTAGAAGGCAGCCTTATCATTTGGCTGCCTTCCCTTTTGTCATCTCCCATATTTCCCGCAAAACTGGCATTTCTTCCATTTCCTCTTCGGTCACAAGTTCCCATTGAATGCCATCCGGTTTTGGATAAGGTGTATTCGTTTGAATCAGCTCCTTTTCGGTTGCAATCCAGTCCACCGTCAAATCGTAGGGATCTCTTGGTATATCTGCACCTGTGACCTGGGCGCTATTAGCCGTTCCAATCACAGGGATGGGAGGATTGCCAAGCTCCCTGATAATCGCATATTCCCGGTCAGCATACCCCTCGCCCTTCCCAACTCGCCTTCCATCCCTATGAAGCCCCACAGATCCTGCAAAAAATAAATCGATCACAGGAAGTTCAGTAAGAGGAATTTCCTTTCCGTATGAATGTATATGCTTAAGGCTCGCGGCTTTTCGTTCTTCACCGGCAGGAACCCATTCCGGTTTTACCATAATAAAGCCTGCTCTCAGTCTTGGAGTCGGCACCAGCAAAGTCTTACCGTCTTTTAAAACTTGTGTGCGGATCGGCAGCTGCGGACTATCAGGATTCACTTTTATGACTTTTGCTTTTTTGTATTCGGGCATACTAAAAACAAATTGTGCCGCCTTTTCAGCACCTTTGAAATTGGGAATTCTATTTTTCAGCGGAAAAGGAAAACGTCCAAGCTTATTTTCCTCAAGATAATTCCATATGTATTCACGAATTTCTTTCTTTGTATTCAATGCATTCACTCCCTATCCTTTTATTTTATCCATCTTATATAAAACTGAATAGAAAAAGGGTTTTTAATTACCAAATATTTCTTATAAGAAAAATGTTTTGGGACAGGTCATCGTGGTAAACAGATAATGCAAGGCCAATAACAAAACAGAAGGGACTGGTTCACGATGAAAAGCGTAACAGCGACTTCAAGGTTCGTCATTGGCATTGCAAGAAACCAGGGAGGATTTGCAGAGCGTTCGAAAGGCACTCTCGTCTATAACCGATATATTTAAGATCGGTTCGATCCTATGCATATCGTAACTCCTTAGGTTGTCCGTCATCGGACTTAAAAAAGGTGCAGACCAAGCGGTTTGCATCTTTTTTAATGTCCACGAAAAAGCTTCTTCACTAGATTCCTTCCCTACCGTTTTAATTTCAAGTTATTTTTTTCCTATCTTTCCTTCCCTATATTTCAAAATTCTCCCTCTTTTTTTTCTGCCGCCTTATTAAATTTTTTTAAACTTTGTTTAGATATGAATATCTTTTTCCATAATGCCTAATAAAAGGAGGTTTCCAGTTAATGTCTGAACATGAAAATAAATCAGAATCAACCATGTCGCGAAGAAAATTTATCCGCAATTCCGGCTTAGTTGCTGGTGGATTGGTAGGCGGAGGGATTCTTGGCGGGCTGATTGGAGCCAACATGAATAAAGATGACGGCACTGCCACTGAAGGTAACGAACATGAAAATGGACATGACCAGGTTGCATTCCAGCAGTCACCCCTTTATTTTACCAATCCAGAGATATTCGGGATTCTGCAAGCCGCTGTAGAAAGAATTTATCCGAAGGATGAAAACGGGCCGGGGGCAAATGATTTGGATGTTCCCTTTTTCATTGACCATCAGCTGGCTGGTTCATGGGGCCACAATACAAAGGAATATATGCAGGGCCCTTTCTTTCCCGGTTCAAACTTTCAGGGGTATCAATCCCCTCTTAAACGCCATGAAGTCTTTGATGTTGGCCTGGTCGCTCTTCAAACCTACAGCAGGGATAAATTTAAAAAGCCTTTTGCTGAACTGGAAGGTGAACAGCAGGATGAAATCCTCACTGCCTTTGAAGAAGACAAAGTGGAGCTGCGGGGCGTTACTTCTAAAACGTTCTTTAGTATCCTGCGGGCCGCAACCATAGAGGGTGTGTATGCAGATCCTGCATATGCAGGCAATAAGAATATGGAAGGGTGGAAAATGAAAAACTTCCCAGGCCACCAAATGAGCTATATTAACCAAATTGAGTCCGAGAAATTCGTTGAAATTAAACCGAACAGCCTCCATGCATATACGAAATAATCGGAATTTGAAAGAATTTAAATTTATTTTCCACTATCGGGAGGGAAGAATATGGCTAAAACATTGCCAAAAACAGATGCAGTCATTATAGGAGTCGGCTGGGCAGGAGGAATTCTTGCCGCCGAGCTTGGAAAGCAGGGAATCAAGGTTGTCGGCCTTGAACGAGGAAAAGAACGCGGTGTGAAAGACTACTATGTAGTCCATGACGAGCTTCGCTATGGAATTCGCTATGAATTAATGCAGGATCTTTCAAAGGAGACCATTACCTTCCGCAATCACGCCAAGGAAAGGGCCCTTCCCATGAGGCAGCTTGGTTCCTTTTTGCTTGGTGAGGGCTTAGGCGGATCAGGTGTCCATTGGAATGGTCATACCTTCCGCTTTCTGCCCTATGATTTTGAAATAAAATCGCAAACGATAAAAAAATATGGCGAAGCAAAGGTAAAGGATCTCGGCCTTCAAATTCAGGATTGGGGCATTACCTACGATGAACTTGAGCCTTATTTTGATCAATTTGAAAAAGCTGCGGGGATTGGCGGAGAGGAAAGCGAGCTCGGCCCTAAAAGATCGAACCCTTACCCGAATCCTCCAATGAAGGAAACGCCTATTACTGCAAGGTTTAAGGAAGCGACCAAGTCGTTAGGAATGAAGCCTTATCAAATGCCTTCCGGGAATATGAGCCAAGCTTATGAAAACCAGTATGGCGCCAAGATGGCCGCTTGCCAGTATTGCGCTTTCTGTGAGCGCTTTGGCTGTGAATATGGGGCTAAAGCAGACCCAACCGTTGCCGTTATTCCTTTTGCCAAAGAAACGGGAAATGTTGATATCCGTAATTATGCGAATGTAACAGAAATTCTTCATGACGGAAAAAAAGCAACTGGTGTCAGATATATTGATGTCCAGACGAAAGAAGAATTTATCCAGCCGGCTGAAATGGTCATTGTGACAAGCTATGTCATGAATAACACCCGCCTTTTGCTTACTTCCAAGCTTGGCCGTCCCTATAATCCTGACACAGGTAAAGGTGTTATTGGAAAGAATTACTGTTATCAGATACTTCCTGGTTCTGCAGGCTTCTTTGATGAAGAACAATTCAATACGTTCATGGGTGCTGGTGCTTTGGGGGCGACAGTCGATGATTATAATGGCGATAATTTTGACCATTCCGATCTTGACTTCATCCACGGCGGTTCCATATCCATTAACCAATCCGGCTACAGGCCAATCCAATATAATATGGTTCCGACCGATACACCAAAATGGGGCAGCAAGTTTAAGGAAAATTCAATCAAGTATTTTACAAGAGCACTAAGCATCGGTACACAGGGTGCATCCATGCCAGTCAAGACTAATTACATGGATTTGGATCCTTCCTACAAAGATGCCTATGGACTCCCGCTCTTGCGTATGACTTACGACTTTACTGAACAGGATAAAAACCTTTACAACTACATTGGCAGTATCACAGACAAGATAATGAAAGAAATGGGCCCTTCGAGAGTTAATGACCGACAGCAGCTTGAGCATTATGATATCGTCCCTTATCAGACAACTCACAATACGGGCGGTGTCATTATGGGAGCAGACCCGGAAACTTCTGCGGTCAATAACTACCTCCAGATGTGGGATGCGGAAAATGTATTTGTCATTGGCGCATCTGCTTTTGCCCATAATGGAGGCTATAATCCTACAGGAACAGTGGGAGCACTTGCCTACAGGGCAGCAGAGGGCATTATTAAATACAGCAAAGAAGGCGGCCTGCTTGCATAAAGAGGAAGCGCCGGACTTCCACCTAAAAAGGAACGCGGACTAAAACCGCTGCGTCCTCCCAAAACCTGCACTTTTGGGAGAACGATAAGTTACTGACGAAGCTTTCCTTTTCCAGGAGCTTAAGACCTTGAGTTGATTGCGCTTAAGTCTGACATCATAAACAGCAGTAAAAGGAGTGAGGATTATGGGTCTTTCAAATATAGGTATTCCGGGATTGATTATCATCCTGGTCATCACTTTAATTATCTTTGGCCCCAAGAAGCTGCCTGAAATCGGGTCGGCTTTTGGGAGAACACTTTCCGAATTCAAAAAGTCAGCCCGGGATATTATGAGTGACGATGATGAGCCTGAAACGAAGACACGCCCAATCGAACCATCAGACCGAAAGGATAAACCGCTTTAAGAGGAGGGTTTGAAATGGACAAAGATGAGCAAACCCTTGTGGAGCATTTAACGGACCTAAGAAAAGTGCTTCTTCGGTCGCTAATTTTCTTTATATTTTGCTTTGCCGTTTGTTTAGTTTCCATCAATAGATTAATACCCTTGCTGTCAAATCAGCATGAACTTGTCATGCTTGGGCCTCTTGATGTCATTAAGATGTATACAGGAATAGCAGGAAGCATTAGCCTCGGGCTTTCGCTTCCTTTTATCGCCTATCAGGTGTGGCTATTTGTGAAGCCGGCATTAACTGAAAAAGAAAGCAGGCTATCTATCATGTTTTTCCCAGCCATCCTTTTCAGTTTTATCGGCGGTCTTTGCTTCGGTTTTTTCATTATCTTCCCCACTATTTATCAATTTCTGATGTTACTGGGGGAATCCCACTTTTCCATGATGATTACTGCCAGGGAATATTTTTCATTTTTGCTGATGTCCACCATTCCTTTTGGGTTTCTTTTTGAGGTTCCCTTGCTTTTGTTATTCCTGACAGCCATTGGCATTGTCACACCTGCTATGCTCAGTTCCATGCGGAAATACGCTTATGTTATTATGGCAGTTGTTTCAGCACTAATTACGCCTCCCGATCTATTTTCACAGATTCTCGTGTTAATACCATTGATCGGGTTATATGAAATTGGGGTTCTTTTATCCAGAGCAAGGTTTAAAAAATTGAATGCAGTAAAGGGGACTTCTCCTTCAAATGAACTCTAGCAAATGCAGGAAGCTAGTTTAACTTGTCTTCTAAAAGGATATTAAATAAGAAACATTCTTTTAGGAGGCCATAAGTATGAATGAACAAGAACACGTAATTAAACAAGATGGTGAATTGGATACAAAAAATGTTAGAAAGGCAATGGACCGTATGTCTAATGAGCGAGCTGAAGATATCTTAAGCACCTTTGATGAATTTAAGAGCTACCTGAGCGAAAGAATCGAGCTTGGCAAAAGGCTGGGATTAAATGAAGAGCAGCTTGCGGTAACAGCTGAAAAGGTTGCTGCTTACCTCGCTGAAAATGTGGAGCCAAAAAACCGGGAAGAGCAGCTGCTGAAAGAATTGTGGAAGGTAGGAGATGAAGAAGAAAGGCATAAGCTGGCCCACATGCTTGTGCGCCTAAGTGAACAGGGTTAAAATAAACGGCCGGAATCGTCTGTTAATGACTGTTCCGGCTTTCTTATTGCTTGAGTTCCTTATAATGATGGATAAATTGACTTGGTTCAGATTTTACATGAAAGGAATACAGCCCCCGGTTCGTATGAAGGTAAAGGAATCCGATTTCCGAATTGGACACCCTGTATGACATATCCCATACTTCATCAATCAGAAATTTTTCCGTGGGCGAAATAATCTGGTCTTCATAGAGATGAAGATGGTGTTCCTGTTCAATGTACTGCTGCTGATTCCAGTCAATCGTCCGGCTTACAATGATAAAGGGGTGGGAAGCAATGATTCTCACAAGAACCTCCATTTAGGAAAAGTTATGCTTCCATTGAAACACATTCAAGAACCAGATTCAAACTAGGCGTGTTTAGCCATATATTCTTCCCGCAAGATCGCATAATAAGTTAAATCTACCGGCTTCCCGTCTTTTACTGCATGCTGGCGCAATATTCCTTCATGCTTCATTCCAGCCTTCTCCATAATCCTCCAGGACCCCGGATTATCGGTAAAAGCAAGCGCATAAATGCGGTTATGATTCATTTCTTCAAAGCCGTATTTGATAATCGCCATGGCGGCTTCAGTTCCATAGCCTTTACCCCAGAACGGCTTGCCGATCCAATAGCCGATTTCCGCTCTTCTGTTTGCATTTGGTCCCGAAATATTAATCAGCCCAATTAAACGATTATCCTCTTTTAGCGTGATGGCAAAAATAGCAATCTTTCCTTTTTTCTCGGCTTCAAGAATACTTGTAATAAACTCCTCCGCACCGCCTTTAGGATAAGGGTGCGGAATATTTAAAGTGGTCTTTGCTACGTCATAATCGCTCGCATACTCTTCTACCTTTTCGGCATCATCAAGTGTAAGGTTTCGAAGAAGAATGCGTTTAGCCTCCAATGTTTTCATCGCTTTGGCCTCCTTTTAGATATTATGAGCTTTGCTTTGTCTTTACTTTAATGATTTTTCCATAAGGCTATTTTCGCAAACTTGTTACTTTTATAACAAGTAGGGAGGAGAGGTTGATATCCGCTCCAGGATGCTCAAGCTTCCGCGGGGCGAGAGGTGAGCCTCCTCGGCGTACAACGCCTGTGGGGTCTCATCTGTCCCACTTCTCCCGCTGGAGTCTCTCACCTTCCGCAACAACTAACCTTATTTATCAACGGTTCGCATTGTTTTTGGCTTTTATAGAGTGTCCCCCCTGCTTGTTAATAATTAATTGTACGATGAAATTCAATATTCTGCTTTTCCAGGCACACTTCCTTCCCTACTCATGAATTTTATTAGAAAAAGCACACCACTATTGTGATGTGCCACCTCCTGCTACTCTACTGTTACAGCAAGTTCTTTTATTAAAAGTGAAGGGGAACCTATATAGCCGGAAGCCATAAATCCCATGGAGAATTCCAAATCAGACCCAATAGCTTCTATATTATTCAGGAGCTCATAAAAATTGCCGGCAATAGTCATTTGATTGACAGCGTTTTGAACTTTTCCGTCTTTGACGAAATACCCGTTCGCTGCTATAGAGAAGTCTCCTGATACGGTATTCGCTCCAGAGTGGAGTCCGGACAGTTCGGTAATGACAATTCCCTCAGATATGGATGATACTAATTCATCATAGCTTTTATCAGATGGAACGACATGGAGATTAGTTGGTGCTACCGTTAACGCTCCCTTATAGGAGGCTTTATAGGCATTTCCTGTCGATTCCACTCCTTCTTTTTGTGCTGTTTTACGGTTATGCATCAGCGAAACGAGCTTGCCGCTTTTCACAATATCCTTTTTAACTGTTGCAACACCTTCGCTATCAAAGCTTGAACTGAGCAGCCCTTCTTCCAAAAATGGATCGTCTACAATACTCAGTGACGGGACCGAAATCGTTTCTCCTGTTTTTCCGTTTAAGGCTGATTGCCCTTTTTGTGTATTTTCTGCTGAAAAAATAGGGGTGAATGTTTGCAATAATGCACTCGCAGCATCGTTCCTCAACAAAACTGGGTAGTTTTTGCTTTCAGCACTTTGAGTATTCAGCTGCGACAAGGCTTCTTCCACTGCATGTTTTGCGATTTCTTCAGGCTTTAAGATCGAGAAGTTTCTTGTAAACTTGGAGTACTCTCCATTTTTCACCTGACCGTCCTGCTTAACGATTACCGATACATAAATTCCGATATGATTCTTCTTTTCACTGAGGCTGAGACCTTTGCTGTTCATAATGGCCTTTTCTGTCTCACCGCTGCTCAGCATAAAATAATCGGTCCCCGTTACCCGTTCATCATACGCATAAATATGCTTTTCAATTTCCTTAAGCAAATTGACTTTTTCTGAAATTGTTACTTTTGCAAGATTAGCCGAATAGAAGTTTCCTTCTTCATACTTTTGGCTGCCAGCGAATATCTCTTCTTGCACTTCATCTTCTATAAACTCGGAGTTTTCCTTCGCATTTTCTATAAGAAAAGAAAGAGATTCTTCATCAAGCTTCTCCGTAAAAGCATAGCCCATTTTGCCCTCGTATAGGCCTCGGAAGGAGGTTCCGAATACTTCGGAAGTGTCATAGGTATCGATTTCCCCTTTATAAAGCTCACAAGCAAACTTCTCATCCCTCTCGTAATAGAGCTCCATATCCGTAAAGCCATGCTGCTCACCCAGCTGGAAGAGCTGCTCCTTAAACTCCTGTAAATTCATCCTATTTTTCCCCCTTTCTTCCGCCGACGGTCATTTCGCTCACACGAATCATCGGCTGGCCTACGTTCACAGGGATGCTGCCGCTTTGAGACCCGCACATGCCCGCACCATGATCAAGATTGTTTCCGACCATATCAACAAGCTGGAGGGTTTTAGGTCCGTTTCCGATTAAGGTAGCACCTTTAAGCGGTTTGCCGATTTTCCCATTCTTCACAAGGTACGCTTCCATAACCGCGAAATTATAATCGCCGGTCGTTGTGTTCACCTGGCCGCCGCCCATGTATTTCGTATAGATGCCATGCTCAGTGTTTGAAATAATTTCTTCCGGAGAGGACTTTCCATTAGCGATATACGTATTGGTCATTCTGGAAGTCGGAGCGAAACGGTAGGACTGCCTTCTGCCTGAACCGGTTGACTCCATGCCCATTCTCCGCCCATTAAATTTATCAATCAGGTAACCTTTTAAAATACCGTTTTCAATCAGAACATTTTTGCGTGCTTTTTCGCCCTCATCATCAATGGTGATGGATCCCCACTCATTGGCGATTGTGCCGTCATCAATATATGTAACGACATCCGAAGCCACTTTTTCCCCAATCCGGTTGGCAAAAACGGAATTCTCTTTCGCGACAGATGTGGCTTCAAGTCCATGTCCGCATGCCTCGTGGAAAATAACGCCGCCGAATTCATTATCAATAATGACAGGGAATTTCCCGCTTGGGCAAGGATCTGCACCTAGCATCGTAACCGCAATACGGGATGCTTCATTTGCATAATGCTCAAGATTCAGGTTTTCTAAAAATTCAAAGCCTTTATGAGCACCAGGTCCGTAAAATCCCGGCTGCATCTGATTGCCGTCTGCTGCAATCGATTGAATCGCAAGGCGGCTGCGTACTCTGCGGTCTTCTACAAACTTGCCTTCCGAGTTGGCGATCAGTACATTCTGCTCTTCATCCAAATATCTAACCGTAACCTGCTGGATGCTATTATGATAGTCTTTGGCAATTTCGTAAGCCTTTTTCATTACATCCACTTTGCGGAACTTCTCAACCTCCCTCGGATTTAAAGAGATCGGATGTGCCGCAGGAATCATTTCCTTTCGCAGCTGGGAGGGCTGAATAACCGTGTTTCCGATGATTGCCTGCGCAGCATTCCCCGCCGCTTTTAGCAAGCCTTCCTTCGTTCCATCCGTTGTATAGGCATAAACGCTCTGCATTCCCTTAAACACGCGAATGCCAATCCCAAAATCCCGGCCTGACAAACTGCTCTCAATTTTCCCGCCCTGCAGCGCCAAATTATTTGTAAAACGGTCCTCAACGAATACTTCCGCGAAATCCCCGCCAGTGGCTAGAGCTGCCGTTATGACGTCTTCAATAAGTGATTGTGAAAGCATGAAACCCCTCCTTCATATATCTAACTTTTCAAACTATTCTAATCATACCGTACTAATATTCATTTTAGTATGGATTTTTCCTTTTTTGACCAATAGGAAGAATGATTGGTCCTGGTCTGGGGACCTAAATGGAAAATGAGTGATTGGCTATTTGCAGGTTGGACCACTCTATTTGCAGGTTCTATTCTCTAATTTGCAAGGTAACAATTATCTTTCCAGACATAAAAAAAAGGCGCCTATCCAAGACACCTTTACAGTACACCCGAAAACAGCCGGGCGAATGATTCTTTTGATCTTTCAACAAAACCTCTCTTATAGTACTCTACAGGACTTATTTTAACGCTCTCCTCCAAATCCTCCTCATAATGGGAGACAAGATCGCGGATGGAGCTGGTGCCGTATAGGAATACATTTACTTCGAAATTCAAGTGGAAACTTCTCATGTCCATATTGGCTGTTCCAATCGAAGCGAGAATGCCGTCAACGATAATGATTTTTTGATGTAAAAAGCCTTTTTTATAAGAATAAATCTCCACTCCGTACCGCAGCAGCTCCGGAAAGTAAGATCTGCTCGCATATTGGGTCAGGAAGCTGTCGTTAATTTCCGGCACCAGGATACGCACCTCCACCCCTTTAGCTGCCGCAACCCTTAAAGCTGTCCTGATGGATTCGTCTGGAACAAAGTATGGCGTGGCAATCCAAATGGATTTGGTTGCACAAGAGATGATGGAATAATATAAATCACTCATAATGCCCTGCTGAGTGTCAGGGCCGCTTGCAACAACCTGCACCGCCCCATCCAGCACGTCATCGTCAATTTGATACTTAACCTCTCTATATTGCTCGAGTACCTCTTCTTTACTGACATATTCCCAATCCAGCAAAAACACCGTATGAAGGGTGTATACGGCCTCACCTTTTAAGATCATATGGGTATCTCGCCAAAAACCGATTTTTTCGTCCTCGCCCAAGTATTCAACGCCAACATTGAGACCGCCTACAAAACCGGCCTTCCCATCAATGACGACAATCTTTCGGTGATTGCGGAAATTAAATTTCTGATTAAAAAATCCATATTTCAGAGGGGAAAAAGGCCGTACTTTAATGCCCGCTTCCTCCATGGATTGCAGATCCTCCAGTGAAATCCCCATGCTGCCTGCCGCATCAAAAATAAACAGCACCTCCACACCCTGCTTGGCCTTATCCATTAATATATTTATGATTTCTTTTCCAAGCCGGTCTGAGCGGAAAATATAATATTCCATATGGATAAACTCTTCTGCTTCTCGCAGTTTTTTCTTAATTTCATTAAAGGTTTCCTCTCCATTTTTCAGCATCTTCGCCCGCGAATTGGTGCTAAGCGGCGTTAAGGCCACATTATTGGCAAACCTGGCAAAGCATAGCTGGCTGTCCTGCAGGAAGGAAATATCCGGGGTATCCTCTCTCTTCATCAGTCTTTTCCATTCATCCCGGTCCCTGCTCCTTTTGCTTTTAAACAAATAGCCTTTCAAGTAAAGCTGTCCGGAAAACAAGTAAAAAAGATAACCAAACACCGGAAAAAACACAAGAACATACATCCATAAAAGGGTCTGATGGGGGGAACGGTTTTCGAGCATCAATGAATAGGCACTTATTAAAATGGCCGTGCCATACAAAATAGCAGCAACTAGCTTGATTAGTGTGCTGGCATCTGTAAAAAATATTGTATAGGTTGTTACAATTAAGATAAATACAAAAAGTGACTCGATTCTGCGTCTTCTCATGGCCCACTTCTCCAACTCTAAAAAGGTTACAATTCTGTATGTATCTTATACCCTTTCTGATGCCCAAAAGAAACCAGGTACCATTAGCTTTTCCCATTTTCAGGAGAAGAAAGCATTATAGGGACAAAAAAAGAAGCCTTGCTTATTACACAACGCTTCCCATTTTATTGTCCCCCTCCAGTATACCGATTGTCACCCATCATATAATTCGAACTTTCTCCCGGCTTTTCGTTTGGACTGATTCCTTTTTGCAGTGTATTATTATTCTTCTTTCGCCTGCGGTCAATGCTGTAGGCAAAGGCAAGAGTCACTATAATTAAACCAAATAATACGCCCATCTTTCGTCCCCCTTTTTATATGTATATTCATCATCGGCAAACCTTTGCTTTAATATTCGGGGCGAAATTCTTTTTTTCCTCTAAAAAAAGAGAGCTACAAATTATAGCTCCCTCACTTTATTATCTTCTCATATTCTCCTGGTCCTTCAAACGGTTTTGCTGATCCGGCAAGCGTTCCTGATCCTTCAGTGATTGCTGCTTGTCCTGCTGGGACTGCTGCCCTTTTACAACATCCTTTAGGTATTTACCGTATTCCTGTGACATGTTAATCCCTCCTGTTTATCCTTTTCATTCCTGTTCCCGTATATTGGGGATTAAAACTAATTTTCATAAAAAGCAGGCTCCTTTTTCTCATAGATTATTGTTTTTGTTTTATTGATTTTGCCCGTTGATTTCCGCTACGGACACTTGCTTTCAACGGGGAGGGTTGCGAGCCTCCTCGGCTTCGCCTGTGGGGTCTCGCACTTCTCTCACTTCCCGCAGGACATTGAATAAACTTCTTTGAATAGACACCTCTTCGTAAGAAAATGCGAATGCATTTTCGAGGATCAAGTGCCCTCCGCTACAATCAACTCAGTAGGTTAAATTACGGTTGCCTTCAAAAGGCAACAAAGTTTCCGGAAACAACAAAAAAGTAAAAGGGTTTTGTGCAGGTACAGAGAAAGTAATGGAAATAGGATTTTAACCATAGGGGGAATGGCAGGGTGAAAAAGTGGTCAACTGAAATAGAAATTCAAGCTCCGATTGAAAGGGTATGGGGGCTATTAAATGGTTCTGAGGAAAATATGCAAAAAATCATGCCCCAGGTGGTCGAGCATAAGCCGGTTAAAATTACGGATGAAGGTGTCGGCACCATCTACCGGCAAAAATATAAAGAAGGATCAAGGGTTGAAGAATACGATGTGGAAACCCTCAAGTACTCGGATACTCCAGACCATAAAGTGCTGAAGGTCGGTTTTCGCCTTGCTAACATGTTCGATATTACAGCCCACTATGAAATGGACAAATTGGACGAGAACAGAACCCGGTTCAAATACACGGCCACGAACCAGGCGTTAAAATGGTTTGTAAAACTCTTCTTAATTTTTGCGAATGACAAGATCGTTAAACAATTTGCGGAGCGGGTCAAGCATGTAGCGGAGACAGAAGCGTGAAGGAGGCATTAAAATGGAAATAAGGCTTTTACAGCCTGATGATGCTGTAAAATACAAAGAATTGAGATTAGAAGGGTTAAGAAAGAACCCAGAGGCGTTTGGTTCCAGCTATGAAGAAGAGGTTGGGCGCCCTCCCGAAGTTTATGGAGACCGATTTAAAGCTGATAACTCCTTTCACTTTGGCGCATTTGAAGGTGGCCAGCTTGTGGGTGTGGTTAGCTTAGTAAGGGAAACCGGATTAAAAATGAAGCACCGGTCCAATATATATGCGATGTATGTGACCGAAGCCTCCAGACAGACGGGCATCGGTAAAAAACTGATCGGTGAAGCCGTAGAAAAGGCCTGGAGCTGGGAAGGCGTTGAGCAGATTCATTTGGCTGTCATGTCAGAAAATGAGCCTGCGAAAAAGCTATATTCGTCTTTTGGGTTTGAAGTTTACGGCAAGGAACGGCGTGCTTTGAAGATCAATGGTGTGTACTATGATGAAGAATTAATGGCATTGTATTTTTAGCTGCATAAAGGCAGCTTCCTGTTATGGAGGGGCTGCCTTTTTCTTATTGATATTTTTTCACTATTTCCTGCAGTTTAAGGGCAAGGCCCATTTTGCCATCCACCTTGAGTCCGCCGGTCATAAACGCCACTGTCGTGTTCAGGTTGTCCTTTAAAAGCTTGGAGAAGTTTTTATCTGATAGTTTAAGTGTAACTTCCGGCTCATAAGGTGCGTCCTCCTCCACAGCCACCTTTCCATCTTTTAAAATGATTTGCAGCCGGCCGCTTTCCTCCAGGTCTACTTGGAATACCCGATCCTTTTCATTCTTGATATGTACAGGGTCCGCATTCATTTTATCGACAAGCTGCTGAAGCTCTTCTTTGACTGGCACTTTTATTGCCCCCTTATTTGATTAAATTTTTTCTAAGCTTCTTCTTAAAAGTTCCGCCTGTTTAATACTATCCTTCAGCCAGATTGGAGCAGCGGGATTCTGCAGAATTTCATCTGTTGTCATCCAGAAAACGGCTTCCACTTCATCCGGGCTTTTATTAAAAGCCTCTCCGCTTTCATACTCACATAGAAAAACGATATCCACTACATGGACGCCGTTTGCAATGAAGGATGTATTTCTTACATAATGCATATGGTCGCTGACCAGCAGGCCGACTTCTTCAAAAATCTCCCGCTTTACAGTGCGCTCGAGAAGATTTGTTGTATGGCCTTCCTGCTCCGCCTTCCCGCCTGCCAGAGCCAGCTCGCCTGCTGCATGTGATTCCTTCCGGCCACGCTCAATAACCAGCCACTTGCCATCTTTATAAATAGCGCCTTCCACATTTACGGCAAACATTTATTCACCCCCATCTGTTAAATTCAACAATTGAGGAGAAATCCCTCCTGTTAAATGAATACTCATTCATTCTGTTTTTTAATAGAGCTTGAGTTCGAATATTAGATAGAGCTTTCAATGCACTTTCGGTTTAAAAAGCTGGGATTCATTGCACTTGTTTAATATTTGAATACCCATCCGTTATTTGCGGACAACTTCTTAAATTTATGCATCACTTTCCTCTTTTTGCGTGTAGCTTTTACAGTTTATGAACCGCTTTCCTCGATTTGCGTGCAACTACCTATTTAACCGTCTGTTATAAAGGCTAGACTCGTTCTGAAAAACGGCGCAGACATACAAATAGCGCCCCACCGTAGCAGGGCGCTATCTTTTTGATATTCTATTTTCTTTTATCCTTTCCTTTACCTTTTAAGTCTACACCGATGGCTGCTCCGTTGCGGCTGGAGTCTGCCACGCCTTTAAAGGTGCCATTTTCATGGTCAATTAGGATGCTCTGTACATTTCCGATTGTTGTTGGATTTGGACCGAAGTTATGCCCCATATCATTTAGATGATTCATGACTCCCTCAGAAATTCCCTCTTCATATCGATAGGAATTCAAATTGTTCGTATAGATGCGCGGCTCTTCGACTGCATCCTTTAATTCCATATCATACTCGATTGCATGTAAAATGGTTTGCAGTACTGATGTGATAATGGTCGGGCCGCCTGGTGAGCCGACTGTCAGTACAGGTTCTCCGTCTTCAAAAACGATTGTTGGTGTCATGGAGCTTAACGGGCGCTTGTTTGGCTGGACTTCATTGGCTCCGCCTGGAACAGCATCAAAGTCTGTCAGCTCGTTATTCAGCATGAATCCGTAGCCCGGTACCATGATGCCAGTACCAAATACCTGTTCAATCGTTGTTGTATAAGAGACGACATTCCCCCATCTATCTGTTACTGAAAAATGGGTGGTCTCGCCATATTCCCTGTCGTTTGGCTGGGCAGCCGCTTCATAATTTGCTGAGCTGTTTTCATACTTCCATGGATCTCCAGCTTCCGGGTTTGCATTCACTTCATCCAGGCTGATTAGTTCTTGGCGCTCTTTAATATAATCCGGGTGGAGCAATCCATTAATCGGAACATTTACAAATTCCGGATCACCTGCGTATGCCGCACGGTCTGCGTAAGCCAAATGCATCGTTTCAGCAAGCAGATGGTATTTTTGCCATGAGTCTGTTTCGTATTGTGATAGATTAAAATCATCCAAGATTTTCAGCATCTGCAGCAAAAATACACCGCCCGAGCTTGGAGGAGGCATGCTTGCTATTTCATAACCCTGATAGTCTCCCCAAACCGGTTCATCGATAGTTACATCATAGTTTGCAAGATCTTCCGGAGTCATCGATCCGCCGAAATCCTGGACAACACCAGCTAGGGCTTCGGCGATTTCCCCATTATAAAGAGCTTCCGCTCCGCCAGAACGAATCATTTTCAAAGTCTTCGCCAGGTCCTTCTGTACCAGATGGTCCCCTTCTGCCAAAGGTTCGCCATTTGGCAGAAATACTTCGCCTGCAGCCGATCTGCTCAGCTTATCCTGATTATCGGCAATCGCATCCGCCAATACCGAATCAATCGGGAAACCTTTATCAGCCAGCTTAATAGCAGGGCCGATCAGCTGCTGCATTGGACGTGTTCCCCATATATCCAGTGCCGTTTCCAAGCCTTTCAAGGTCCCTGGTACCCCGACTGCTGTACCGCCGGTTGAACGCTCCGAAAATGGAATAGGATTTCCGTCATCATCCAGAAACATATCAGGTGCGGCCCCGGCCGGAGCACGTTCCCGGCTGTTAATGATGTTCGTTTCCTCTGTCTCGCCATCATACACCATCATGAAGCCGCCGCCGCCAATACCTGACATCATCGGTTCCACCACGTTGAGTGCAAACTGGACAGCAACAGCCGCATCTATGGCATTACCGCCCCTTTTTAAGACATCGGCACCAATCTGCGATGCGAGCGGATGGGCCGAAGCCACCATGCCGTCCTCGCCGACGTCAACCTGGCTATAGCCTTCATAGTCATTTTTAGGCTTTTTTGCCTGGCCGGTTAAAGGCATTGTGCCGGCCACTAGTAAAATACTAAAAAAAACGGCTAAACTGGCTTTCCATATTCTCTTCATCTTTTTCCTCCTTTAGTAAGTTTTCTACACGTCTAACTTAAGAGGAAGGAAAAGGATTAGCAAGAAATAAGAGTTAATATTCTGAAAGTTAAATCTATTTTACTAGACCCGGATATGAAAAAAGTTCCAAATACCTTGGAAGACTAGGAATAAATGAGGAGTTATTTTTTTAGGCTGTTTTCGCAAAGTTTTTTGCTTACAAACTAGTTTTAATTACTGAGGTGATTGGAGCGGAAGGCACTTGATCCTCGAAAATGCATTCGCATTTTCTTACGACGAGGTGCTTATTCGAGGAAGATTATTCAATGTCCTGCGGGAAGAGAGGGAGCGGGAGACCCCGCAGGCGTGAAACGCCGAGGAAGCTCCCGTTCCTCCCCTCCCCGCGGGTTCGCTGCGTGACTGGAGCGGAAATCAACGGGCAATCTATAGTCCAAGAACAACAATCTATACGAATAGAGCCTATTTTTACAATTTACACACTATTCAATTCGAAAACCCCTCGGTCTACAGAAATTTCCACATACCCGATTATCTGATCAAACGAGAGAATCACATATGCTTTGGTATTTTTCAAGAACTCTTTGTAACCAATTGTACGGGAATAGTCATTGGTATCTCCCCTATAAAAATGGGAATATTCTTTGGGAGAAACAGCATCAGGCGCTATTCCTCCCAGTATAAAAGCTGATTTGTCTTTCAGTTCCAGTCTGGATGCGATCTCATTAGCAATGATTGCATGCATGACTCTTGAACCCATTCTTCTCCCCCTATCTACCAGGGCAAACCTGTTCCGTATTTTTTTGCCCTGGCTTCACTGTCTTTTTTGCGTTTTTTCCGGATTTCAGCGCGTTCTTTGGCTGTTTCATATAAACTCTTTTCTTCATCAGTTTCTGGCACTACGGAAGGTACTGGAGTTGGCTTGCCATTTTCATCGATGGCAACCATCGTCAGGAAAGACATGGCGCAAACATTTCGTTCGCCTGTGACCAGATCTTCGGCAATTACCTTGACAAAAACCTCCATCGAGGTTCTGCCTGTATAAGTTACAAATGCTTCCAGACAAACCGAATTGCCTTCATAAACAGGATGAAGGAAGTCAACGGAATCAGTAGATGCCGTTACAATATTCTTTCTCCCATGACGCATCGCTGCAATGGCTGCCACATCATCTATATAGGCCATAAGCTTCCCGCCGAATAAAGTTCCGTATGTATTCGTGTCAGGCGGCAGGACAATGCTTGTTTTTACTGTAAAGGACTCTCTGCATGTTTTTGTTTCATTCATGTTGTTTCCTCCTGAAGAGATAAAATATTTTCTTTTAGCATACCAAAAGCTGTTTGCTAATAAAAATAATTTGGAAAGTTCATCAAATTATTGTTGCCAAAAATATCCTTAAGGGCATATAATTTTATTGACCAGTGTTCAATAACGAAAGGTGATTTGATGAGTCCAAGAAAAGCAGCCCACGATGAATTAACAAAAGAAGCGATCATCACTGTAGCACGTGACCTGTTTGTCAGGGAAGGATACTCAGCAGCATCCATGAGAAAAATTGCGGATACTCTCCGCTGCAGCCACGGTGCCATCTATTATCATTTCAAAAATAAAGCCCAATTATTTTATGAAATCATTGAAACCGATTTCCAGAAGCTCAACCGGGAGCTCGAAAGTGTTCTGGCTGAGCCTGCAGAAACCAATGAACAGAAGTTATATAACATTCTTTATCGGTATATCCAATTCGGCCTTACCCATCAAAAACATTATGAATTGATGTTTTTGATTCGTGACGATGATTTAAAAAGCTATCTTCAGGAAGGACCAAATAAAAGCTATTTACATTTTGCACGGGCTATTAACTCCCTAACCAAGAAGCCTCTTTCCGTGAAGGAGATTTGGTCGATATTCCTAAGTATGCACGGTTTTGTGACGCATTATTGCAAATCGGAAACAGCATTTGAAGATGTGAAGGAGCTGGCCTCTTCACATGTAAATTTTTTAATCAAAGCAATTAGGTAAAGAAGTGAAGGATTATTTCTTCAATTTTACCGTCATTTGAACAGCGGTCAATAAAAAAAAAGGATGATTAATATGTTTAAAAAAGCTGCAGTGCTCGGTGCTACCGGCGGAATGGGCTACGCTTTGACAGAGGCTCTTTGCCAGAAAAATATAAAAACCATCGCATTTGCCAGATCAGAAGAGAATTTGGTTAAATACAAAGAAAATTGGGGTTCAAATGCTGACATCTTTCCAGGAGATGCGATGAACCAGGCTGATGTTGAAAAAGCTGTTTCCAAAGCGGATGCCGTATTCCATGCTATCAATATCCCTTACCAGAACTGGGACCCGGCACTGTCCATTCTCCTGGATCATATTCTGGATGTTTGCAGCAAGCAGAATAAGCCATTTATCTATGTTGATAATATTTACTCCTACGGTCTGCAATCCAAGCCTGCAACCGAAACATCCGCCAAGAATCCTCACACAAAAAAAGGCAAGCTTCGCCAAACTTTGATTGAAAAAATTAAAAACTCAGGCGTTCCCTATATCATTGCGCATTTCCCTGATTTTTACGGACCGCAGACAGGCAACACCCTTTTACAATACACCTTCGAGCAAATTATCGATAAAAATACGGTTTTGTTTGTTGGTAAAACCAACATAGCCAGAGAATTTATATATATAAAGGATGGAGCGAAGGCATTAGCTGACCTTGCCTTAAAAGAAGGAGCGTACGGTGAAGTATGGAATATTCCAGGGACAGGGACGATTACAGGTGAGGAAATCGCACGTATTGCTTCCCGGCATCTCAATAAACAGGTTTCTTTTAGGCCTGTTCACAAATGGATGATCCGTGCCATTGGCGTCTTTGATCCTTTCATGAGGGAATATACGGAGATGATGTATCTAAATGAAACGCCCGTAATTCTGGACGGCAGCAAATACGAACAGCGCATTGGTGCTCTCCCTAAAACAACCTATGAAGATGGTATAAAGGAAAGCCTAGACCATTTATTGAAAACAGCTGAGAGGAATGCCGTTTAATACGGGCATTCCTTTTATTAGGCTGAGTGAAGGCTTCTTGTTGATTTTTGCAATTGGTGCAGATGACGCGAGGCCCTCGAAAACGCATTCGAATTTTTCGAGGGCGGTGTTATTCCTAAGATGCTTACTCAAAGTCCTGAGGGAGGAGTGTGACAAAGGCAGCCCCCGCGTCGTACTGCCCGCGTTCGCTGAGTGCCTAAAGGGAAAATTTAAAAGTGCCTTTATTTAAAGAAAGAATCCTTCTTTCTTCCTCGCAAAATATCCCCCATCCATCCTTTTTTAATGAGCATAATGTAAAGAGCTGCTGTAGTCGCAACAATTACGAAGATGGATAAGGGATATCCAATTTTCCAGTCAAGCTCAGGCATATATTTAAAGTTCATGCCCCAAAGTGCTCCCCAAGAAGCAACCGGCGTCATTAAAGTCGTTATGACAGTCAGCGTTTTAACAATTTCGTTTCCCCTGTGCATGGATACCATTTCTTCAAAATTAACCAGATCATCAATTTCCTGCTGATATTCCCTTACAAGCGTATATCCCCTCTCAATTCTCTTGCATGTTCTTTTGAATTCGGCCCCTTCGGTTACATCTTCGCCAAAAGCTTCCTCAATCCCAAGCCTGATTTCTTTAACAGGAATCATTAGATTTTTCCATACTAAAATTTGATGGCGGAGCTGATAGATTTCTTCGAGGCGATTAATATTGTTTTTCTCTTTTATCTTCCAAAGCAAATCGTTTAATCTGACTTCAAACTTATCAATCTTTTGAATGTTATCACTTAGGACCTCACCCAAAATGACAAAAAATCCATCGATCGCATTGTGTGTTTGTTCCATTTTTTTTAATAGCAAAGAGTTATCGGATTGAATAACAGCGGAATCAAAGTTTACGGTTATTAGAAAGTCTCTCGTTAAAAAATAGTGAAATAAACTGTTCTCATGCTGCTCTTTTATTGTCTGCTGATAGATGAGCGAGCCGCTTATATACTCTTTTTCCCGCACAGTAGTATCCATTTCCATTACATTTGTTTTATTCTCTGTCGTTTTTTCAGCCCACTTCTGTAATGCATCTTTAAAATCCGGGGCTTTTTCACATTCTATTTCATTAGTATGGTCATAGCGATGCCACTTCCAATTATGCTCACTGTATTCTTTTTTCATCTCCATCTTCCTTTCCAGCTGGAGCCTTTCTCTTCTTATTTAATAATTACATGTTTCCCCTCTCCCCTCCTCATTAAAACCTTGCAAAAGGAGTAATTATTTCTTGATCTGGAAACAATGTTTAAATAAAAAATGTTTTCATTTAAACAGGCCGGGTAAATGTAGAGTAAGAAATACAAATTTCTATATTTAAAGAGGAGGAGCATAATAATGAATTCTCGTCCGTTAAATCCATATGTACTAGCAGGTGTCGGAATTACAAGTATTTTATTATTGACCAGCAAGAACAATCGTAACAAGGTACAGTCCCTTGCCGTTAAAATGAAAGGCATGATTCCTGACCGTTTCCTTAATGATACAGTGCCAACAGAAAAGCTTGGTCACCCTGACCCCCATAATATTGAAGACAATAAAATGGTTGATGAAGGTTCCATGTATTCAGTTCAATACTATAATGAGACAGTACAGCAATGACCTAAGGACTAGCTTCCTTAGGTTTTTTATATAATTCAAAATAATCGGAGGAATAGAGATGGGTGTGCTTTTTATCCTGATTTACTTGGGAATTGTTCTGGCTGTGATCGAAATAAATACGCTGCTTTTTACTTATACCGGGCTGGATAAGCATATTGCACGATTTCAGGTTATCTCTATGCTGACAGGTACAGGATTTACAACAGGAGAGTCGGAACTGATCATTGATCACCCCATTCGCAGGAGAGTCGGTGCCTTTTTAATTTTGTTCGGTGCCTTTTCTTTGGCCGTGATCATTTCGGCCATCAGCAATCTGCTTTCAGATGAGTTTTACACGACAAAAATTTCAATCGTAGCCGTCGTACTCATTATTATTATTTTCATTCTAAGAATGCCTTACATAAGAAAGTTTCTATCCGAAAAGCTTGAACATGAACTGGAAGAGCACTACGACTTTCGGGATTTGCCGATCAGGGAAGCCTTGCTCACAGATGAAAGCGATCATATTTTGGATTATTTTATAGACAAGTCTTCCGGTTTCATTGGCAAAGAACTCAGAAATATTATTGAGGAGGATGAAGATATCCTTGTTCTCTACATCCAAAGAGGTGATTTGAAAATCAGGAAAAAGCGGCTGGTCACAAAAGTCCAAGAAGGAGATCATGTTATTTTATATGGAGATGAAGAAGCAATTGAAGGAAAGTTCGGTCCAAAAGAAGATAGACAGAAATAAAGCATCTTCTGCTAACAGGAAGATGCTTACTTTGCTGCTTTCCGATGGGCCGCATAGCCAATTCTATCCTGCCATTCCTCCCATCAATAAATATTTTCTCTATTTTATCCGTTTTTTCAGTTAAACTGTTTGGCAGGCGAGAGAAAAAGGGTTAGGCCGATTTTCCGGCAAACCGTTACATAATGCATCATGGTGAGCAAAACAGCCCCAGTGTTCATCCCCATGATGATCCCGTCCATTTGCAGGCTGTGCATTGAACCCAGGAGGAACATCGCTGTAAAAGAAACTATCGTTGACCAGACTGAATGATAAAAGGCGTCTTTCATGAGACCCAATCCGATCAAATAGGCCTGCATCGGAATAATGAAAAAATGCAGCAGAAAGAATGGCCACAGCATCTGCAAATAAACGGCTGCATCGGTTGAATGGAAAAATACATCCGTAAGCGGTCTTGCAAAAAAGTAGAATAATGCTACGGAAGGAATACCATATAAGAACGTTACAAAGAACACCTGCTGAAGGAGACGCCGCAGTTCCTCCAAATTTTTTTCTGCATACTCTTTCGATACAGTCGGAATCAGCATGATCAAAAATGAGTGGGCAATAAATGATGGAAAAAAGCCGATGGTCATCGCTACACCAGCAAGCATCCCAAAATGCTCCGTGGCCACTTCCCCTGGTACGCCTGCTTTTAAAAGAGCTCCTTTTATCAAGAAGGGCTGAACAGCATGTGTCAGTGCGTGGAATACTCTAAGCGCTGTAGTAGGAACAGAGACAGAGATTAAATTTTGCCGTACACTTTTCCCGCTAAGGATTTCAGATGGCTCCTTTTTGACACGCTGATACTGAATAATAAACATATGAAGCAAATAAAGGAAGACAACGATCTCGCTCCCTATGAATGTACAAAAGGCGATAAAGACTGCCGTATCCGTATCGAATTGAAAGGCCTGATACAGCACGACCAGCAATAGAAGCTGAACAGACTTTCGCAGGAAATTTGAGGCTGCAATTTTCCCCATTTGATGCTTGCCCATAAAAAAGCCCCGGGCTATTGAGGAAAAAGACACAATCGGAATAAATCCAATGACCGTCCACCTTAGCAGAGGATGATATTCATTAAAAACAGAGACAAATGGAATAATTGCTGCCGCAAGCGGCATCAGTATAGCCGTAAAGATGATGGTCAGCTTAATGACATGATTAAGCATGCTTCTGTGATATTTTTTATCCTTCTCGGCAATAAATTTGGATATGGATATCGGAAGCTCAAAGCTTGCTAAAAGGACGATCAGGAAAATGGTCGGCAAAATGGACATATACATGCCGAGCCCTCTCTCTCCAAGTTCCCTGGCAAGGACCATATTCACGACAAACTCTATACACTCGCTGGCAAAGGCTGCCAGCGCAAGCAAAACAACTCCCTTGAAGAATTTACTCATTGCGCCTCTCCTTATACATTGCAGATTCTATATAAGATATGAGACATGTCTCCATAATATTTTGCCAAATTAAATCTCTCCCTAAAAAAGTTCCTTATAGGTATTTATCACTATACGGTTTTATTATATTATTATTATACATATAGTAATATGTATCCATTAAATCCGTATTTTAGGAGGAGAAAAATGAGCATTTATAGTTTTTTAGTCCTTATCCATGTCGTTGCCGCAGTGGTCGGCCTCGGCGCCAGCTTTGCCATGCCCGTTGTAATGAAAAGCCCTGCTACAGCAGGACAGGCAAAGTATTCATTAAATCTGAACAGCAAAATTGAGACCTTTGCCAAAGTCGGGAGCATCATTTTGCTGATTACCGGGCTTGTTCTGGGCATTTTGAACACTGCTCTGTTTACACAAGCCTGGTATATTGCCAGCATCGCAATCTACATAGGTGTACAATTTATTGTTGCAGGCATCATGCCTAAAAAGATTAAATCCATGGCTGAAATCATGGAAAACCATAAAGGCGATGATATCCCTGATCCTTACACCAAACTGAATCAGGAGCTGCGCCCTTATAACGCAATCATTCATACTGCAGCGGTTGTACTGATTGTGTTAATGTCATTAAAGCCGTTTTAAATAGGCTGTTTACGCAAACTTTGTTGCTATTTAAACAAGTAGTGATGAGGAGTGGTCGATTTCCGCTCCAGGATGCTCAGCGAACGAGGGGTGGGCGCTGAGCATCCTCGGTGCGCTGCACCTGTGGGGTCTCACCTGTCCCACTCCTCCCGCAGAACTTTGAATAAGCTTCCTTGAAAAACACCGCACGAAGGAAATGCGATAGTATTTTGGAGGAGTCTCGTACCTTACGCTCCAATCAACCAACCTTATTTTCAATTTTTCTATTCACAAATCTATTCAAACACAACAATCATTTAGAAAAAGCATTACTTTAAAAAGTGATATGCAAAAGTGAAAGGAGGCCGGCAATGCCGGCCTCCTTTTCTATTACGCACTGTTATACTTAACTGTTGGTTTTGGCTCCATCAGCAGAGTGCCAAAACTAACAATGAGCTCTAACAGACCCTATTAAAAGACAAAAAGATGCGCAATTAAAACAATGATTGGTAAAGTGATAATGGTTCTTTCAATAAAAATAATAAATAAATCTGTAAAGCTTAATGGAATATTCGAGCGCAGAATCAAAATGCCTATTTCGGACATATAGACTAATTGTGTTAGAGAAAGACCTGCCACTACGAATCTTGTTAACTCGCTTTCAATTCCGCTTCCGATGACAGCCGGCAGGAACATGTCAGCAAAACCAACTAGCATCGTTTGGGCTGCTGCACCTGCTTCAGGCAATTGCATAAATTCCAGAACCGGAATCAGCGGATACGAGATAATTTGAAAGACTGGGGTATACTCAGCAATAATCAAGGCTGCGGCTCCCAGGCTCATAACCAGTGGGATTAGCCCCATCCAAATGTCCAATACGGTTTCCACTCCATTGAATAAAAGCTTCTTCGGACCTGGAGCATTTTTGGCTTTTTCAATAGCTTGGTGCCAGCCCCACTTAACATTTGACACCCCTTCCGGAATGGTTTCATCGATTTGCTGGCCCACCGGTTCATGATAAGTGTCAGGCTTCCGGGATAGCGGAGGAATTCTCGGCATAATCAATGCAGCCACAACGCATGCTGCCGAGACTGTTAAGTAAAAAGGAATGAATAAATGACCAAGCCCCACAACATTTGCTACTACCAGGCTGAAAGCAACAGAAGCGATAGAAAACGTGGTTGCGATAACCGCCGCCTCTCTTTTTGAATAAAATCCTTCATCATATTGCTTTGTTGTTACTAATACCCCTACTGTTCCTGCGCCCATCCAGGACGCCAGACAGTCGATTGAAGAACGGCCCGGCAAAGTAAACAGGGGTCTCATGAATTTTTGAACAAGCGCCCCAATAAACTCCATTAAGCCAAACTCAACTAATAGCGGAAGAAGTATTCCCGCAAATAAAAACCATGTTAAAAGAACAGGAGCCAGATCGTACAGGACGACTCCACCTGTATTCCTGGACCAAATAAATTCTGGACCTGCTTCCAAAATGGTCATTAAACCAACTGCGAAGCCAAGTATTCTCATAATTAAACCGAATTTTCCGGTATCAAACAATCCTTTAAGAAATTTGTTATCCATAATCAGCGATGGCTTAAAAACTTTCGTAATAATAGAAACACCAGCGGATAAACCGAGAATAAAAATAATAAATGCAGGCATCTGCTCACTAAATGTATGACTTAATAAGGATGCCAGAATGCCAACACCAATCGTAACATCTCCTTGAAACTTAACCGGAACCAGGAATAATAGCGTTCCAATTAACGAAGGAATAATAAACTTCCAATATTCACCTGTGACTGCTTGTGGTTTGACTCTTGTCTCAGCCTTCATTCTCAATCCCCCTTTTTTATTTGGCAACAACAGCTTTATGCTCTGTCAGCGCTTCATCCAAAACTTTTAGACCTAGGTCAATTTGCTCTTTTGTCACGATCAGCGGCGGAATCATCCGAATAACCTCACCTGAATTTCCGCATAAGTAGAAAAGTACCCCTTTATCCAGTGAGGAATTCAGAATATCCATTACCGCATTTCCATCAGGCTTCCCCGTGTGCGGATCAATGATTTCAATGCCAATCATCAGCCCCAAACCTCTTACACTCCCTACAGCGGGGTGCTTTGCTTTTAGTTCATGGAGTTTCTTTAACGCATAATTCCCCATTTGTGTCGCGTTTTCCAATAGATCCTCCGTTTTCAAAACTTCAAGAGAGGCTAAAGCTGCAGAGCATGCAATTGGATTTCCCCCAAAGGTTGTTCCATGGGCACCCAACGGCCATTTCTCCATTAATTCTTTAGATGCTACAGTTGCGCTTAATGGAAGACCGGCAGCAATTCCCTTTGCAATTGCCATAATATCCGGAGTGACGCCAAATGCCTGTGCCGCAAACCATTCCCCAGTCCGTCCGAAGCCGGTTTGCACTTCGTCAAAAATCAGTAAAATTCCATGCTGATCACAAATTTCCCTGATTTTTTTCATCCAATTTTTCGGTGGAATGATATAGCCGCCTTCTCCAAGGACCGGTTCAATAATCATGCAGGCTACTTCTTCAGGGTCAACCTGATGCTTGAACAATGTTTCAACGTCCTTTTCCAGTTTCCTTGGGAAGTACTCCTCAGGGTCTTCTCCATATGGGCAATCCTTTTCATTGGCATATGGCAGCTGATAGGTCAGCCAGGATGGCTGCTGGTGCTTCCGGTATTTGCTCTTGGATGTGGAAACACTTAATGCCCCCATTGACCGCCCATGGAAACAGCCGGTGAAGGATACCACATAAGGTCTTTTTGAAACATACTTTGCCAGCTTAATGGCTCCTTCGATTGCCTCGGTTCCACTGTTCGCAAAGAAAAAGCAATCCAGGTTTCCCGGCGTGATTTTTCCTAGTTCTTCTGCGAGTCTAAGTATCGATTCATAGATGATGACCCCTGATGGTCCGTGAACCAAATGATCCGCGCTGTCCTTGATGGCCTGTACAACTTTTGGATGGCGGTGGCCAACATTTTCAACTGCAATACCTGATGTAAAGTCCAAATACTCCCTGCCATCCACTCCGTAGTAATAGCAGCCTTCCGCTTTGACTACAGGCAAATTCGGATGGTCTTTCGCCATGCTTGGCGCTAATAAATTCGAGATATTTCCAACAAGATGACTCCAATTTTCTCCGTTCATACTATCCCCTCCTGAATCATGCATGGATGTAAAATCTTATAATTTCTCTGTTAATCTTTAATGCAATATTCATGCCAAAGTATGTATTAACAATCATATTTTTTTAATTTTCTTACTACGGAGGGCTGACTGATGCCCAAGGCGCCTGCTATTTCAGTCGTCGTTCGATAGCATTTCCTTGCATTGATTAACACTTTTTTCTCGACTTCCTCCAGTATGGAAGGCAACGGCAGTCCTTCGAGATGCATAAAATCGTCTCTCTTCTCTTGTATGTGATATTCATAAGGCAAGTCTTCTTTTGTGATAACCGAATTCCTGCTTGTAACAATTAGCCGCTCCATTAGATTTTCAAGTTCCCTTACATTTCCCTTCCACTCCAGCTGCAGCAAGTGGTCAACCAATGCCTTGTCCAGTTCCCGTGCACGATTATGGCGTTTTGAAATGGCATGGAGAAAATAATGAATCAGAGCAAATAAATCTTCCTGCCTTTCTCTTAATGGCGGTATCTTCAGAGGCACGACATTCAGGCGAAAGAATAAGTCCTGCCTGAATTCCTTCGTCTGGACCGCTTTCTCAAGATCCTTATTTGTGGCAGCAAGCAAGCGAAAATCTGCATTTACAGGCTTGGTTCCCCCAACTCTATAAAACTTCTTATCTTGTATGAATTTCAGAAGCTTTGCCTGCAGATGGGCTGACAGCTCGCCAATCTCGTCGAGAAAAAGCGTGCCTCCCTTTGCCATTTCAGCAAACCCCATTTTCCCTTTATTTTTAGCACCTGTAAAAGCCCCCCCTTCATAGCCAAAAAACTCAGCTTCAAAGATAGACTCCGGAATGGCACTGCAATTAACTTCAATAAAAGGACCGTCCTTGCGTATGCTATTTTGATGGATCCATTTAGCAAGAGCTGATTTTCCAACCCCTGACTCCCCTAAGAGCAGGACTGTAACATCCACATCTCTAATCCTTCTTATCGTTTCAGCAATATTTTGCATGGGCTGGCTATCTGCAATGATTCCATCCATTTTGTTGCTTTTATTGCGCAGAAGATCCAGTTCGCTCTTTACCCTCGCCATTTCTTCTTCCACACTATTCAGGTATTCTTTTATAACGAGCAGTTCTGAAACATCATAAGAATAACTGACAATATGATCGATTTTCCCGGCTTCATTAAATACTGGAATGCCCGTCACCAGTATCTTTTTTCCTGATCCAGCCTTCTGTACTAAAATGACTTTCTTCTTTTGCTTTAATACTTCAGGGGTTATAGCAGGCTTAAAAACTCCTTTTCTCTCAAGCTCATAAACTGATTCTCCGAGCAGCGATTCCGGCTCAACTCCATAATGGCTGCCGCTTCCTTTACTGACTTTTATAATTATGCCGTCTGAATTGGTCACCATAATATCTTCTTCCATTGAAGAAATAACTTCTTTTTCATTATTCCAGTCCATAAAAAAGCTGTTCATTTGTATTCCCCCTACAATTATTCAATTGTGAATAATAGAAATACCAATAAAAACCTAATCCAAAGAAGCAAGTTGCACTATTTTATTCAGATTTAAATAATTATTCAGATTTGTATAACACTATACAATATTTGTAGAACAATGGGAAGGTGTCTTCGTGAATTTTTTATAAAAATACATTTTTTTGTATTAAAAAAGAAGGCTAATCATCTGTTAGCCTTCTTTACCCTTTATAAAACAGCATCTAATTTTCCGTATAGTACCTCCCTTTGCACTTCTAATTCTTCTTTTTTGTCATAAAGGAATTGCAGCTTTTCCAAATCGGTTTCCGTTTCCAATGATTTCTCTAATTTTAGGAGAGAGGACTCGAGATTTTCAATCTCCATTTCCAGTTCCTCGGGTAATGGCTCTTTCTCTCCTTTTAAAGGAAGATCATCTTTTTTTGCCTTTATCAAAACTGGCATCTCTATTGCCACTTTCCACTTATCCTCCATCTTTTTTCTCGCACGATTATAATTCCCTTCAAAAAAATGGACTTCCTGCTGGTCAATCCAATAGATTTTGCTAAACAAACGATTAATAAAATAGCGGTCATGGGAGACAGCCAAAATGGTTCCCGAGAAGTCATCCAATGCCTCTTCCAATACCTCTCTTGATTCGATATCCAGATGATTGGTTGGCTCATCGAGAATAAGAAAGTTAATATCCCGATGCATCAGCTGAGCCAGGCGAAGCCTCATTCTTTCACCTCCGCTCAAGCTTGATACCTTGCGGAAAACGGTATGGCCATAGAAAAGGAAACCAGCCAGAATATGGCGTGCATCCCCCTCTGTTACAGATAATTCCTCCCTAAAGGCATCAATCACTGTTTGATCAGTGTTATCTGAGAATACATGCTGAGACAGGTAGCCTATTTTAAGATTGCTTCCGCATCTGACTTCACCTGTATCCGCTTCAATTTCTTTAAGGATCATCTTTACCAAAGTCGATTTTCCCGTCCCATTGTCCCCGACAATAGCGGTCCGGTCCTGAAATTGGATATGCATGCTGATGTTCCGGAATAGTATTTGTCTGCCAAAGGACTTGCTTATCTCCTTCATCACTACTACATCTTTTCCGCTTCGATCGGCAGCATCAAGATCGACATTCATCTTTTTGCGGTTCAGCACAGGGCGGTCCAGTTTTTCCATGCGCTGGAGTGCTTTTTCCATGCTGCTTGCCCGCTTATGAAGGCCAGCATTGGGAGGATTGGATTGGTTGGCCCATTCTCTCAGCCTTTTAATGGCTTCCTTCATTTTCTTTATTTTCTTTTGCTGTTCTTCATATTGCTGAAACTCTCTTAACAGCCTTTCTTCTTTCTCTTTTACAAAGCCGGAGTAATTTGTCAGGTATAGAGTGATTTCCCCATCTTCCAGATCAAGAATTTTGCCAACAGTCTCATCCAAAAAATACCGGTCATGTGAGATCAGGACGACTGTTCCTTCGTACCCCTTTATAAAGTCAGCCAGCCATTCTACTGCCTTGATATCCAGGTGATTGGTCGGTTCATCCAGAAGAAGCAGATTCGGGCTCCTAAGAAGCATGTGGCCTAGGCACACTTTTGTTTTTTCGCCTCCGCTTAGACTGGTGAAGTCTTTATCAAGCAAGCTTCCTATATTAAGTCCATTGGAAATGCGGTCAATCTGGCTATCGATTTCATAACCGTTTTTCAGCGCGAATTGATCCTGAAGCTCTCCATATTCACCGATCAGTTTATTTAATCGATCTGGATGGGGTTCACTAGCCATTTGCTGCTCCATATGCTTCATTTTAGTTTCCATTTGTAGCAAATCGGCAAAAGCTTTTTTTAAAACTTCAATAGACTTGATGTCTGCAGGATAGTCAGGTATCTGTGCCAGGTAGCCAATCTCGCATCCCTTTCTCCAATGTATCTGTCCTTTATCCGGCACCTCAGCACCTGCAAGCAGTTTGAACAATGTCGTTTTTCCGCTTCCATTCCTGCCTGTTAAACCGATCCGGTCTTTTTCATGGATTTCAAATGATATATTTTCAAAGACATGGCTGCCCCCATACATTTTTCCAATTTGCTGTACACTGCATGCGATCATAATCATTTCCTCCAAATTTTTTAATGACTGTTTTTTAACAAGTTGTGAGGAGTGGTTGATTTCCGCTCCAGGTTGCTCGCTTTCCGCGGGGCGGGCGGTGAGCCTCCCGCTGGACGTTGAATCAGCACCCTTGAATCAACACCGCACGAAGGAAATGCGAATGCATTTTCGAGGATCTCGCACCTTCCGCTCCAATCAACCAACCTTATTTTTAAAAATTTTTTTATCACAAAATCTATTAGAATAGACCCTTTAAATTAAACGCAAAAAAGACCATAGGAAAGCATGCTCCTATGGCCTTGCTAGAGATCCAATTAAAAAGGAGAGCTTGAAGAAGCCCACCTTTCACCGCTGTATTCTAGAGTGGCTAAAGAGATGTTCTCACTGTTTTGTTTTTACTATGAAATTTGCTAAAAAAGGGCATACTTATCCCGTTAAAAGCAAAACCATGAAAAATTGCACGGTAAATAGTAAGGAATTCAATCCATTCACCACGTGCCAAAACAGCTCCAATCATCCCTTCTCCACCTCCATTTCCAATAAGTTAGTTTTATTTTAATATTTCTTCAATTCAAAAGCAATGGGCATGTACCTAAGTTTCCATCATCTTTTTAATGACAATATATTAGCGGGAGCATGAACATCAATTGTATTTACAATCGGCTTGATCATTTCTTTTCGCTACAGCAAGAAGGAAGCCCGCACTGCAAGGCTTCCTTTTCTTTATTATTTCCACGTTTGAATTTGGTCTGTTTCCAATATTCCAATGGTCACATCACTTATATCCGGATCATCGAGCAATTTATTTCTTACGCCAATTTTAATATCATCAGCCACCGCAAGGGTCAGGCCTTCAACTAGCTCGATATAGCCCTCCACATGGTATCTTCTTCCCTCTTGGATAAGCCTCAGCTGTTTGATATCCACAACATCAGGGTCATCAAGAATAATTTTGGCAATTCGGTCTTCAATATCTTTTGGTGCAGCAACACCGATCAGGCCTAATGTGTTCTCAAAACCGATTTTGATGGCGATTCCAACCAGCAGTAGCCCAATCAAAAGGGTTCCGACTCCATCGAGAAAATATAAGCCGGTAAAGTGGGCTATCACAATGGATACCAGGGCAAGGAGTGCACCAAAGGTAGCAATGATATCTTCATAAAAAACAAGCCGTGTTGGAGGAGTGGCAAGCCCGACATTTTTAAATGCAATAGCCACTACTTCCATGCCTTTGGCCGGAGTTCTGGTTTCATGGGCAATTTCCTTCATTGCCTTTACTAAAATAAAACCATCTACCAAAACCGCCAGGACCATAACGCCCACATTAAGCCAGAGATCGGTCGATTCTTTCGGATGCTGAATCAGCTCCCATCCCTTATGTATGGTTTCGTAGGCCATTATGGAAATAACAATAACCGCTATCAGAACAAATAGGTTAATGACCCTCCCAAATCCGGTGGGAAACCTTTTGGTTGGTTCCTTTTCAGCAAGAGCACTGCCAAAGAAGACAAATCCCTGGTTCAGGGCATCTGCCAGGGAGTGAAGGGTTGTGGCAAGCATAGCCCCGCTCCCGCTTATCATGGCCGCTACCCCTTTGGCAATCGTTAATGCCGTATTTCCGAGAGCCGCCATCCCGGAAGATTTATTCCCTTTTTTTAGTAAAGCTATAACTGACATTTTATCACCGCCAAATTCTTTGTTTGTTTTATTGTTACCCACCTGCACTGTATCTGAATCATGAATTTTTCCATTACGGCTATTAGCGCAAAATAAAAAAGAGCTAACAGATCATTAGCTCTTTCAACTTCTATTTTACCAGCGAGTGCTTGAAGGCATAGATAACAGCCTGCGTCCTGTCCTGGACCTGCAGCTTGCTTAAGATGTTGCTTACATGTGTTTTGACTGTTTTTAAGGCAATGAAAAGTTCGTCAGCGATTTCCTGGTTCGTTTTGCCTTCTGTCATTAACAGAAGAATTTCCATCTCACGACTGGTCAGCTCTTCATGGGGCTGATGCTGGTTTTTCTGCCTCATTTTCACCATCATTTTGCCGGTCACTTCCGGCTCCAGCACGGATTGGCCATGGTGAGTGGAACGGACTGCATCCGCGATCTCACTTGCTTTGGAGGTTTTAAGCATATAGCTTGTAGCCCCTGCTTCAAGTGCCGGATACACTTTTTCATCATCCAGGAAGCTTGTCACAATAATGATCTTTGCTTCTGGCCATTGCTCGATGATATTCCTTGTTGCCTCGATTCCGTCCATTTCTTTCATCACCAGATCCATTAAAATAATATCCGGCCGCAATTCAAGTGCCATCTCAATAGCCGTTTTCCCGTTATCCGCTTCTCCTATGACTTCAATATCCGGCTGTGCCGTCAGATATGAAGACACTCCGATCCGAACCATTTCATGGTCATCGACAAATAAAACTTTAATCATTGGCCTCACCCTCTGCATTTAGTCTTGCCTCTTAGCAGACATTTTTTACATAATTGGAACTTTCACCTCAAGTCGTGTTCCTTTATCTTTCACACTGATGATTTTCATGCTCCCGCCGACTTCGGCTGCCCGTTCGTACATATTTTGCAGCCCGTAGGATCCGGCCTTTGTTGCGTCAACATCAAATCCGACTCCGTCATCTGCCACACGGAGTATGGCATAATCATCCCTTTGAATAAGCAGCACTTCCAGATTATGCGATTTCGCATGGCGGAGTGTATTGGAAACAGCTTCCTGGAGGATTCGGAACAAGTGGTCCTCCACCCCTTTATCAAGCGGAAAATTTTCCACCTTCCAATCAATCTCAAGCGCTACTTTTTGAAGCAATTCAACAAGCAATTCTTCAATTCCTTCTTGAAGCGTTTTTCCTTTCAGTGCAGCCGGACGTAAATGCAGCAGAAGAGCCCGCATTTCAAGCTGGGATTGGTGGATCATTTCTTCTACCATTTTCAGCTGCTTGGCCTGCCTGCCTGCCTGGTCCTGCTGGGTTTCATTTATGGCGGACATCATCATGGATGCTGCAAAAAGCTGCTGGCTGACTGAATCGTGAAGCTCTCGGGCCAGCCTGTTCCGTTCCTGAGAAATGATTTCCTGCATTCTGCCTTCAATATCCTCAGCTTTTTCATTTGCAAGCTTTTGAGAAATTTTTGCCTGATCAGCAATATGCTTTTGAATTTTCCCCACCCTGCCGGCAATGGACTGCAGTTCTTTGCCTGTATTCAGTTCGTCAGCATCCAGCTGACGCCCTTCCTCAACCTGATGAAGAAGGCTATCAACCGTCTGAAGCTTCCGGCGCCAATATAAGCCTGACATGAATCCAAAAATCAGGCCGATCGCCAGGCTGACGCTTGGCACGAAGATAATAAACGGAATATCCAGTACCTCTGTCTCCCATAAATCACCCCAATCAGGAATGGGAAACATTGTGAAAAAGGAAGCCGTCAGGACAGCAAGAATCAGGAGGGACATGCTGGCCCCCCAAACAATTTGCCGCTGGATGATACTCATACGCGCTTCACCTCTATATCGCCTACCAGCAGTGAGGTGAAGATCTTGATGCGCTGTCCCGATTTATCATAGCCTGGTGTCTGAAGCTGCAGTGTTTGGTTAAAAAGCTTTGATTCTTCATATTCAAATATTCTTGCAGCACCGACAATGGCTGAATGGCTGGCACTTACTTCCACATCGTAAGGAACAAGCACCTTTACATTGCCGATAAAGTTTCGGATAAAAATGACGGTTTCTCCCTTTGGAAGTACGGTATAACTTAAGTCAATGACAGAATCGCCAATGCCTGTCTGTATATTAATATCATTCCATTCATACACTTGCTCAGGCGTTGTCTGCTGGCCAACAAATATATTGGAAAAAAGCGGATCTTTTTTAATGACCGTTTCTTTTTGAAGATTAACACTTGGTTCTTTAATCTCCGGCCTGATTTGTTTCGGGTCCTTTTTGGATTGCGCAAACTGAATCAGCAGATGAATCAAAATAGCCAGCAGGAAAAATTTTAACGTCATCATGCTAAAAATATTGATGAGCAGAAAAATTAACCCCAGCCAGAAAAGCCATTTTCCAGAGGTTCGCGGCATCCACTTTCTTCCAATATACACCATTCCAATTGGAACAAGAAGAGAGAAAATCACTCCCCTATTAAAAAAGGCAATTTCCACAAAGAGGACGACAATGCCCACCATTACGATCCAGCTTAAATAATCGCTTTTTATTTTATAGTTCATGAGGCATCCCTCCTTCTGCATATTGGAATGATCAGTTAAGCCCAAGGCGCCTGCTTATCGGCGACTTTATAAGCTCAACCGATGACGCCTGAAACCAGACAGTTATCTAAGTTCAGAAATTTAACTTATAAAAATAAGGCCGAAAAGGCGCAGCATCCCTACGCCTTTTTAGAATACCATTTTTTGTTCATAAAATAGAATGAGTTTTTGGTTTTCACGAGAAAAAAGAGACTGTACGGAGGATTAAGTGAGCCATACGGTCTTTTTTTAAAACAATTAGTTTATTTACAGGCAGGATTTTTAATTTGGTTTAATGTTTATCTTGCACGTTTTTAAATAGCTTTTTCGCAAAGTTTGTTGCCTGCAAACTAGTTTTAATTACTGAGTTGATTGGAGCGGAAGGCACTTGATCCTCGAAAATGCATTCGCATTTTCTTCGTGCGGTGCTTATTCGAGGAAGATTATTCAATGTCCTGCGGGAGAAGAGGGAGCGGGAGACCCCGCAGGCGTGAAACGCCGAGGAGGCTCCCGTTCCTCCCCGCGGGTTCGCTGCGTGACTGGAGCGGAAATCAACGGGCAAGCTTTATAATCCAAAGACAACATTCTATACGAAAAGAGCCTTTTTAAACCTCTGACACGATGGATTATATAACAGGCCTCTTCTCGAGCTCTTTTTCCAGCTGAGCGATGCGGGCATCAATAGTACTGCGATGGTAGGAGCTTTTCACCTGGTGCTCCAGACGGTCAAGGTATGATTCGATTTCCTTGAATCTTGAGAAGGACTTATCAGAGTAGCTGCCGTTTTCCAGTACTTTATCCATTTGATGGTTGGCTCGTGTAATGTTTTCGCGGCCCATAAGTTCCATGCGGCGGATGTGCATATCCTTGAGCTTATGCTTCATTTCTTCGTATTTTCTTTCAAGGTCTCCCATTTGCTGTGTAGCTTGAGTTAATAATTCTTTTAAACGATTGGCACGCTCGTCATATTGTGTTTGTTCCTGAGCTGCAAAATGATAGAGTTCCTCTTCTCCTGCTTGTGACGCAATTTCAGCCTGGCGTTTGCGTTTGCCGGCAAGCTCCATTGCCTGCTCGTATTCACGAGTGAACTCTTCTTTTAATGTATATTGGCGTTCCAAAAGCTTGCGGACCTTTTCTGTTTCGCGCTCACATTCGCGGAGATATTGATTTAACAGCGCGATCGGATTCTTTTTCTCCTTTGTATCCAATGCTTCATGCAAGTCAGCCATTACAGTGTCTTTAATGCGTGTAAATAAGTTTGCCATATTGATCTCTCCTTTTTCATACTCTCATTTTTATTAGTTTTGTTTTAATTCAGCCCATTGCTTTTCAAAGTTCGCGAAAGGGTCATTGTCTTCTTCTTTTACGATAGAACTTGATTCGTTCCATTTTTTATAAACAAGGTAAAGCACGTATGCAGCTGCAAGGCCGAGAATGGCCGGGAAGTTCGCTGCTGTAGCCATAAATGCGATGAAACCGATGACCCCGTAACCGAATTTAGCCAAAGTGCTATCTGCTTTTAAAAATTGTTTAAACACAAAATATAGAATCGCTGCACTTACTGCCAGCCCTACCATCGGGCCTAAATTCGTGATCAGCACCATTGCTGCAACCCCGCCTGCTATCAATAATCCAAGTTTTTTCATTTTCATTTCCTCCTTTCTTGATTTCATCTTACCTGTATTTCGTTTTTGCTATAACGAGCCTCAGCTTTATTTTCATATAAGACCTGAGACGTAGCGGATGGTCAGTCTCTTTTGTCCAAGCTGGCAAATATGGAAAAAGAATGTACGTTAATGATCAAACATAGGGGGTACACAGGGGATATGCAAACAAATAAGGATGCCTAATATGCAGGCTTTTCTTAGAACAGTAGAAATGGAGGTCCTCATATGTTTGGCTATGATGATTTTATGAAGTTTATACAGGCCTTTTTCGTTGTATTTCCAGTGGTCACCCTTATTCACTTATTGGGGCACATTTTGTTTGCGGCCATATTTGGGGCCAAAGGGATCCGCGTTGTTATCGGATCAGGCAAATTGCTTTTTTCACTGAAGTTTCTAGAGGTTAGACGCTTTTATTTTTGGTATGGAGGGTGCGAGTATGCCTCTTTAAAATATAATAATAAGCTGACAAAATCACTGATCTTCTTAGGCGGTTCGATTTTTAATGTAGCAAGTATTTTTATTGTTAACTATTTAATCCGCATTGATATTCTGGAGGTTTCCATGCTCTGGTACCAGTTCGTTTATTTCTCGTTTTATTATGTATTCTTTGCCCTGCTGCCAATGGATATGGCTGACGGCACACTTAGTGACGGAAAAGCCATGTACAAGCTATGGCGGAATAAAAATAAAGATGATTCATCCTCAGACTGCCAGCTGGTGGACGGGAAAAGGTAGGGGCCTTTATTCAGACCACAGCTTTTTTCAGCCCCCTGATGTTTGGATCAAAAATCAGCTTCACCTCACTACTATTAAAAAGCAGCAAAAATTACGAAAACAGCAAGTATAAAAAAGGAAGCCCTCTTACTCCTAACGGGTTCCGTTAACTATCGCAAACATTAAAAATGTAATGCAAAATGACCTTCAAATTGTATTATGATTTGGAGGTCTATTTTTGTTGATATAAAGGGATTTCAATCACTATTTTTGGGGAATTTGAAGTGCGATATGTACATAAATATGTGGAGGTACAATAACCACTGTACCGCAGCAAAATACACTACATTTTTACTGCTAAATAGTATACAGAAATTTAAGGTTAGGCCATACTTTATCTTGGTGGTGATTTGACAGGGTATAAAAAATAAGCGGAAAAATTCCGGTTAAATTGGGAAATACCCATATTTCCCTAAAATTAAGAAGAGTTTTTCCGCTTATATCATCCAAATCTTTGAATTTTGTGCTATTTAGAGCAGTTAATCGGAAATTCTCCGCTTATTTTCGCTTTTTTAGCTTCCTCCATATACATTAACCGGAAATTCTCCGCCTATTCATACCTCCTACACAAAAACCGCTACGAAGAAGGCGGAAATAGTTTTAAACTTCTTAAAAGCCACATAGCAAGTGTATGACTCCTTGCTATATATCATGTTTTTGTCATGCATTTTATAGTGCGAAAAGGATTACATTTTGGTTGACATTTTCATGTGCAACTTGACGTTATGTGATAGGAAACGGAACCCGTTATCTTACTCTAGGCTTCCTTTTTGGTTGAATTTCTTCTCATAATGGCTTAGTGCCAATAATGGCCAGATATACCGGTAGCTGTGGTAATGCATATAGAAGAACCCGGCCATTCCCTGGCCTTTTGGGTAGTCTGCTGTCCAGTCATCTCTTTGTCCTTCGCGAATGAGGAAGGCAATGCCCTTTCTGATTTCGGGACTGTTTTCTTTCGAGACTGCAATGAGGGCATCCACTGCCCATGCGGTATGTGTCAAGGTGCTGGCACCCAGTGGGATATACCTCTTTTCTATATCGCTTCTGCAGGATTCTCCCCAGCCGCCATCATTATTTTGAGCCGACTTTATCCAATTAACTGCCTTCCTGATGTAAGCCTCATCCGGCGATTCGCCTGCAGCGGCTAAACCGGTAAGAGCTGCCCATGTTCCGTACAGATAGCAAATGCCCCAGCGGCCGTACCAGGACCCATCTCTCTCCTGATCTTTTCTCAGCCACTTTATGGCTCTTTTTATAGAATTGTCAGTTTGATCAAGGGCAGTGTATTCCCCTAAATATTCCAGTGTCCTTCCGGTTAAGTCAGCTGTGGATGGATCTGTGAGGATAAATTCAGCACCCTGGATGGGCAAGAGATTCAGCAGCTGGTTATCCACATTTTTTTCAAAGGCTGGCCAGCCCCCATCCCGGTTTTGCATGGACCGGACCCAATCCTGCCCTCTCTTCATGGATTGCTCCAACACCGGATCCTGTAAGGCTATCTTATGAAAGCTTCTTAAGCTGGCGGTTGTATCATCCACATCTGGATGCATGGTATTTAAATCGGAAAACCCCCATCCGCCCGGGAGTGCTTTCCGATTGTGGACAATCCAGTCGCCATAGCGTGTATGCTGCCTGGAAAGGAGATATTGATTGGCTTTTTGAATGATGTCATCTGACTCATCCACCCCCGCTTTCTGAATGGCATGGGAAATTAAAGCCGTATTCCAAACCGCAGCATCGGTATATTGGATATGAGTATGGCCGTCGATGGTACAGGCCATTCCCTTTAACCCTTCTACAGCTTTCGTAATGACCGGATCCCTGGCAGTATAGCCAAGTGCAAGGAGTGCAAAGATCATATAATAAGTGCTGCTAAAATAATTTAATAACGTTCCGTCGGGTTCAATCCGCTGAAGCATGTATTGCTTCGTGCCTTCAAGGGCCATACTCCGGAGCCGCTTCGGAATTCCAATCAGACCTTTAACCAGGCTGGACAAGGTATTCATAATCTTTTTCCAATCATCAGAGCGTATTTCTCCCCAAAGTTCCTCCCTATGTCCTGTTCCATAAAGCTCACTTAAGTCTGGACTATTTTTTGTCCGAAGGCTGTATTTTTTGTTTCCCAGCAAAATAACCGGCAATAAATTAATTCTTGCAAAACTTGAAAGCTGATAGATGCTGATTGGGCAGGAAGGCGGAAGCAGAACAATTTCAATCGGAACCGGAAAGATAACCGGCCATGGATATTGGCCTGTCATTGCCAGCATGATTTTTGTGTACATACCAGCTTTCTTTATGCCGCCCTTAGATAAAATAAACTTTCTTGCTGCTGCCATATTGGGATCATGCCTTTGTTTATAGCCTGAGTATAAAAGGGCGTAATAGGCATCAATCGTTAACGACAAATTACCTTCCCCCTCGTCTCTAAAAAGCTTCCATGCCCCGTTATGTTCCTGGCGGCTTTCGATTCTCTCCGCCAGTTTCTTAATAAGGGCTTCATCCTTCATTTTCAATGTCCTCAACAGGATGATCATATACGCATCTGTTATGATTCCTGTTTCAAACGGATGCCTCCAGGAACCATCTCCTGCCTGGGTTTTCCTAAGTTCTCCGATTAATCGGCTCATTTCTGCCTGGACTGGCTGCAATTTCCTCATTCCCTCACGATTAGATTTATACCAATATATTCTTTAATAGAGGGAAGGATTCGGGCTCTTAGCGGAGAAGGATTCTTTATGTTATTAGCGAATTTTCACATATGGATTTTTTAAAGAGAGGAAAATGTAAGATGCCCCAGCTGCAAATACGGAAAACAAAAGCCTATACAGCACTGATGATAATAGCGGCCTTTGCTGCCGCTCTTGTAGCCATCCAGTTTCTGCCTGTAGAAAAACTAGAGTCTAAGCCTTTTTTTGAATCAGAAAGGCCTATGGTTATTGCCCACCAGGGTGGAGAGTTATTGGCACCTTCGAACACAATGGCTGCCTTCCAGGGTGCTGTTGATATGGGCGTAGATGCTCTTGAATTCGATATTCATATAACAAAGGATGGGCATTTAGTGGCCATCCATGATGCAACTGTTGATAGGACGACCAATGGCACGGGCTCTGTTGAGGAGCTGACCTTGGAGGAAATACAAGTCCTGGATGCTGGCTATGACTTTAAAGATCTAAATGGAAAAAAAAGCTATAGAGGTAAAGGGACATCTATTCCAACGGTGGATGAGATTTTTACTGCTTTTTCAAATATGAAGATGGTGATTGAAATCAAAGATGATATCCCTGCCAACAGGATAGAGGAAGCTGCCGGGAATCTGTGGAAGCTGATTAAAAAATATGGAAAGGAGGAACAAGTACTCGTTGTTGCTTTTGACCAGGAGATCGTTGATGTCTTTGCCGAAATTTCAAACCGGCAAACCGCTTTAGCAGGCGGGCGGCAGGAAATAAAAAACTTCGTGATCATGCATTCATTGTTCCTGCGCAATTTTTACAGTCCCAGCGTGGATGCATTTCAGATTCCTGTAAGAGAAGGCAAGATTGATTTGACTGCCAAAAGGTATATGAATGGAGCGCATCGGAGAGGAATTGATGTACATTATTGGACAATAGATGATAAAGAAACGATGGCAGAGCTTATCAGGAAAGGAGCGGATGGCCTCATTACCAACCGGCCCGATGTGATGATCAAGCTTCTTGAAGAAATGGGCTATTAACGTGACCATTTTACTTTTTTCGGCACATGAAACCATGCCTTCCCGCCTATACTAAGGTCGGAGGTGTGCCAGTGATATGAAATTTTCATGGATGTTTGGATTAATGCTTTTAGTACAATCTCATACGGCCAATCTTCCTGAAAACTTAACAATTGAAAGGGATGGAAAACCCATCGCGAGCATGGCCAGGGCTGAGTATCAGATGCCTTTTCCAGGCATGCCCCTTATTGACCTTGAAAAGTATAATCAGTTCCTTGTCAAATTGGATCGCCGGACATATTTACCCCCGGTCAATGCTTATATAGATGATACAGGAAGAATTATCTCTGAGCAGGCTGGAAGAAAGCTTCACCGTAAAGCGTTTACAGATATTTTCTATACATATTTTTATCAAACGGGTTCATCAGCAGCAGAGATTCCGTTGCTTGCTATTTATCCGCGTGTTGACCGGGATCTTTTAGCCCATATCCGCGTTAACCGAATTGCCCAGTATGTAACATATTTTAATCCGAATAACACAACACGATCCCATAATATAGAACTGGCAGCAGAAGCCATCAATAACCATGTTATATTTCCGGGGGAGACATTTTCCTTTAATCGTGTAGTTGGCAAGAGAACGAAGGAAAAAGGATATATGCGCGCCCCAGTTATCGTAAGGGGTGAGCTTTCAGAAGATATTGGCGGAGGCATTTGCCAGGTATCCTCCACTCTTTTCAATGCGGTTGACCGGGCGGGCGTCAAGGTTCTGGAGCGGTACTCCCACAGCAAAAAGGTTCCATATGTACCGCCAGGCCGGGACGCAACGGTCAGCTGGTATGGCCCTGACTTCACTTTTAAAAATCGGTACAGCTACCCATTGCTTATTCGCGCCAAAGCCATACACGGCCAAATGGTCATCAGAGTGTTTTCCTCTGATGAAATCGATTATGAACCCCGCCCGGTGCCGGAAGCTTCGAAAATGCTCCCTGAAGAAATCAGCATTGAAAGGGAAGCCAACACGGAGGATTAACTTAAAAACAAGCCGAGAATCATCATAATCAAACCGAAAATAGCTGCTCCTCGCTTAACACTCTTATTTTGCTGCGGTTTTAAAAACAAGCTTATGACAAAACCGACTGGAAGAACGAGTCCATTCAGACTAAAATTAAATGAGCCCAGGAGATAATAGCCGAGTAGCTTTAAAAATAGCAGATGTTCATCTTCTTCCCTTTTACGAAACAGGATATAAATGCCAGCAGCCCATAATAAAAATATAATGATAAACATACTTGCACCCCCTTTTATATAGGTTATTCCCCTGTTTTAGGGAAAGTGCTTAAAAGCAGAAACACCCGCCAATAATGACGGGTGTTTCTTTCCTCTATAGGAGGCTTCTCGCAGCGACTATGACCCCATCTTCGTCTGCATAAACATAATCACCAGGCTTCCAATCAATTCCGCCGAATGTAACAGGAATATCCCGATCCCCTTTTCCTTCTTTTTTGCTTTTTAAAGGATTGCTGCCAAGAGCGATTATCCCGGTCTCCAAATCGCCTAACTCCACGGTATCCCGGACACAGCCATAAATAATTACACCCGCGAGCCTTCTTGATTCGGCAATCTCGCCGAGCCGGTCGCCCATTAACGCACACCTTTTTGAGCCGCCGCCGTCAACGACCAGCACATTTCCTGCTGGGATGGACTCCAATGCCGCTTTTACTAGCACATTATCTTCAAAAACTCTAACGGTTGAAATGGGGCCAGAAAACTTGCTTCTTTTTCCATACGATTTAAATTCCTGCTGGCATATAAGAAGCTCTCTGGTGTATTCATCACACAGGTCAGCTGTTTTAAAATCCAATGATATCTCCTCCTTTTATTAAATTTCGGAACAGTACCCTTTTTTAGGTCCCCTGCTCTACAGCAGTCCCCCTGCCTTTATTCTTCGTGATTCATACATCCGTTCCCTTCCTTTTTTCGCATTGGAAAGGGAAAGATTATCGATTTCAGGCATATATCTTAATAAAGGAAACGCTTTCACATTCCCGTTTACTTCACTGGCTGATGAAAAAGGGAGGTTAAGAGATGGCTTTAATGTGGACGATTACGGCAGGGTTTATGATTTCATTGGGGCTTGCCGGATTTATGCTTGTCTACTTCTTAAAAGGGGCAATGAATACCAAGGATTCCACATCGGTGGACCCGGTTCAAAGAGATTCAGCAGAGTAAGGAAAATTGCATCTGACTCAAAAGGTCGTTAAGTGAGCCCTTTTGAGTCAGACGCATAGAATAATAATGTGAGGTCTCACACCTCCATGGTACAGGGATGTTAGTTGGTTCTTGTTCTACTCTTTTTACATAAGAAAACCGTTCCTTTCTCGAATGGTTGGTTGTGGCGACACTTATTATACCAAAAAGGACGATTTTCCCTTTTTTACCTTAATGTATTTGCTGATACTGATTCTTGCACCCTGTTGATTGGAGCGGAAGGGGCGAGACTCCTGCGGGAGAAGCGCGTCAACGGGAGACACCGCAGGTGCGAATGCACCGAGGAGGCTCCCGGACCGCCCGCGTTCGCTGAGTCCCTGTAGCGGAAATCAACATGCCAATTTTATAGAGCTATTAACTCGGAAAAAAGAGGTTTTAAGCACATTAAGGATAAATCCGGCACTATTTTTGGCAATTCCTGCAGTAAAATGTTTTTCGCGACGAAATCTCTTCTTTTACGATGGGGCTGCTGCAGCGAAGGCATGCTTCTCCTTCCCTATCATAAACCCTGCATTGTTCATTATATCCCCCCGTTTTTGTGTCCCCTCTAAACAGCGGTTCCTCCATATAGCCCCCAAACTGGATGGCTCTCGTTAGCACACTCTTTAAAGACTGGTAGAGAATTTTGATTTCGTCCTCATCCAGTTCATCCGCTTTTTTCATGGGAAGCAGACCGGCTTCAAAGCAGATTTCATCGCTATAGCAATTGCCGATTCCGGATAAAAACTGCTGATTGACAAAAGTAGTTTTCAGCATCCCCCTTCTGCTCCCAATTAGCTCACGGAAAACAGGAAAACTGAATGTTTGATCCATGGGTTCCGGCCCTAAATCAGCCAGCTCTTTCTCCAATTCAGTGTCTGTTAAGAGGTAAAGGTAGCCCAGTCTTAAGCCGATAAAATATAATTTTTTTTCCCCGAAGGCAAGGATGACCTGTTTTGTCCGATCAGGGCTGTCTTCTTCATTGCCAATATACATCCAACCGCCAAGCATAAGATGCAGCAGCAAGTTTTTGCCGGAACTTAGCTTGAAGATAAGGTGCTTGGCCCTCCGCTGAATTTCCGTGATTTGCGTATTTAATAGCTGGCTCTGAAATTGCCCGTTATTGATATTAATCGACTTTTCACGGTTAATTTCCACACCCGCAATGGTTCTGCCAGCCAGCTGTTCAGTCAATAACCTTCTGTAAGTTTCCATTTCCGGCAGCTCAGGCATAGGATCAGCTCCTTCCAAAAATACTGTTACCTTAGTATTGAATGGAAAGAATATCTTCATCCCTTCACGTTTAAAAAAATTGCTGCTTGATTCTTTTATTTAGGTTCATAAATATGTAACATAATTTTCCAATATTTTAATGGTGAAAATGGTACGATGATGTCAAGGGGGTCATATTATGCAAATGCGCCGTTCCACAAAGCAGATAGCACTTTTCTTTATCATCTATTTCGCTTTATTATGTTCCTTAATTTTTTCCGCTGCTGCCTTTAAGCCTTCCTTTCAAAAGGAGCAGCCAGCTGAAATTTCATCTGCCTTTTCAAAGGAAATCCAAATCCAGGATGAAAAACAGAAAAGGAAAGCGACTGAAAATGAAGGAAAATGGCAGCCCTCCAAGACTTTTATCATAACGGCTATTTCAATCGGCTCTGTCCTGGATATTATCATTGCCATCCTTTGGGCCCGCCATGAAAATAAAAAGAACCAGGAAAGCCAATCGTATAATCCTAATAAGTGGACAAATAAAAAATGGTTTTGGTACCTGGTATCGATGGGGATTGTTCTGCCAAAGAACGGCAAGCTGACGATCAGCTGGAAAAACTTGTTTTTAACCATCCTCTTTTTGGTTTTATTGAAGTTTTGGTTTTTTGAAAAGCTGGAGAGCATTTAGAGGATGATTTGTTGTTGGGAAGATAGCTTAGCAAGAAAAAAGATTCCACGGCCTCGCCGGGAATCTTCTTCGTTTATGCTAGCCCTTGCTTGATTGCATGATTTAGCTGGGCAATAATATCCTCTGCATGCTCAATTCCGATTGAAATGCGTACAACATGGCTGGATATGCCTAGTTTCCTGCAGGCTTCAGGAGGCAATGCCCTGTGCGAGGTTGTCAGCGGATGGGACACAGATGTTTCAACTCCTGCAAGGGTTGGGACTATTTTTACCCAGCCTAGTCCTTTGAAAAACTCATTCACTTTAATCCTGTCAGCCAACTCAATTGTCACAATCGCTCCAAAGCCGGCGTCCCCGTGCTCAAACGGATAATAGACTGTTTTAATATCCTGATTTTCCTTTAGTGCCTCAGCCACTTTTTTAGCGTTAGAGGATTGCTGCCTCATTCTAAGTGCAAGCGTTTTCGCCCCCCTGCATGTCAGCCATGCTTCAAACGGACTTAAATTGGCTCCAAGGTTCACGATTTTTCCGCGCGCTTTCCCAATCAGCGCTTCATCCCCAACGAGGACACCTGCTGTAATATCGCTGTGCCCGCCAATATATTTCGTTGCACTGTGCACAATTAAGTCAATGTCCGTAAGATATGGCTGGCAATGGTATGGGGTTGCAAACGTATTATCAATCAGGGATATAAGGCTGTGCTTTTTCGCCAGGCGGGAGACCTCCTCCAAATTTTCCACTCTCAATAATGGATTGGTGATGGATTCGGAATAAAGCAGCTTGGTATTGTCCTTAATTGCTTCCTCAACTTTCTCCATATCGGAAAAAGGTACGACCGTTACTTCTATTCCCAGCTGTGTCAGCTCTTCTTTTATCAAATGAAAGCTGCCTCCATACAGGTCATCTGCAGCCACAATATGGTCCCCGCTTTTAACAACAGCCAGCACTCCAGCTAAAATGGCTGACAAACCTGATGATGCCGCTACACCAGCCGGTGCCCCTTCCAGACTGGCAATTAAGTCGCCAAGCTCATCCGTATTCGGGTTTCCTACCCGGGAATATAAATAATTGCCGTTTCCCTGGTAAAACCCCTCCAGTTCCTCAAGGTCATTAAAGGCAAAAGCAGAGGTTTGGTAAATAGGCGTCACTTTGCTTTTGATCGTCCGATCAGTCTTGTTTTTCCTATGTAATACAGCGGTCTCAAAATTCATCTGTCATGGCCCCTTTAAAAAGAAATAAGGGCTGGACTATGCCCAGACCTTTAGGTTGCAATAAGCCTTCATCAAATAATAGGCTGAATTGTAAATCAATTTCGATAGAAAAATTATATCTTATTTAACTTCATTCAAAAAGCTTTTTGTCCTGATTCCTGATCTTCTAATTATAACTGTTGTATCTACCTTCACATCTGCTTCTGAAAATTTTTCATCCCAGCTGTCTTCTACTTGTTTAAAGTCTTTATAATCCTGCCTTTGCACCACTTCTCCAAAGCCGAAAATATCCGCTTCGTACTCTTCCTGGACCTTTTTTATCGTCCCTGAAATGACTTTTTCTAAGTATTTCTCTGCACAGCTTTCGCAATCAAAATAAGTTTTTGCTTTATCAAATTGATTATTGCAGTGGGTGCCATCCACGTACGCTTCAGCTCTTATATTAATATCTATTTTTGGCTGGCCGCCTTGAATTTCTCCGTTTATCTTCGTTCTTGTATTATACACCCTTAACCCCATATAGCGGCCTTCTTCACATTCTACAGTAATAGACGTTTTTATTATTTTATCCTGAATCCATAAATAGTTCCTTGAATCCTCTAAGGAAAGATAGCCCGCTAACTTATCCTTTTTAAATATTGCAAGGGAATCGAGTATGACGAGAGCATCCGGAGTCACTTTTTTCATATTCTCGGAACTCAGACCCTTCTTTGGATCTCCCAGAATGGTAACGGCTGCCATCACAGGCTCCCGGCCTGAAGAAGTCCAGGCTCTTATGACATCATTCATTCTCACACCCGGGTCGCCCCCCCAATCCTTCTTCATGGTATCAAGCTGCGTATGGAGCTTTAGGGAGGGAGACTTTTGGAATTGATAGGTTACCCTTAAGATATCAGCACCCCTCATACCTCTTGCAATTAAAATATTGAAGTCATCACGAATTTCCCTGTTTCTCTCAAGATAATCAATAAAATCAATGATTCCCTCCTTAGCCAGTTCTTCTCCAATGATTAATGTCCTCATATGCGAATAGATCAAATGTCTCGAAATTCCTTCATTCACTTTGTAGGCCAGTTCAGCAAGTGAGTTGCCTTCCACACCATAAACGATAGAAGGAGCAAATCCGCTTGCAGTCTGTTTATTTAGTTCAGTCGCATTAATGCCCTCTACAGTCAGAACATATTTATCGTTTTCACCTTTGTCTACCGCCATTCCAGTAACAACGGTTATTTCCCCAAGTTCCCTTTGGTCCCAGCATCCTGAAAGCAGGATCATAACTTGAATAAGAATGGCCAATAAGGCATACCTTTTCAATTTGCCCGCTCCCCTTTCATAGGCGGAGGAGAAGGTGATCCTGTTTTAGGCATTTTCTCAGGGTTCTGTGTTTTTAAGTATGCAGGACGCTGCCGCATGCTCCAGAACGGAAAACGAAAGAAAACATCTTTCTGCTGTTCAATAATAAAAGGCGCAACTGGTGATAAATAAGCAACCCCAAACGATCTAAGTGAGCTTAAATGAGCCACAATGAAAACAAGGACAATCAAAACACCATAAAGCCCCAAGATAGCCGAGACAATAATCAGCATAAATCGCAATAACCTTGCTGCCGCTGCAAAACTGTAGGTCGGTGATACAAAATTGGCAATGGCGGTAATCGCGACAATAATCACCATGATATTGGAGATAATCCCTGCTTCGGCTGCAGCCTGCCCGATTACAAGCGCCCCTACAATTGAAACCGTTTGTCCAACAGCCCTGGGCATTCGGACACCGGCTTCACGCAAAATCTCAAAGGTCACTTCCATAATAAGGACTTCTATTACTGCCGGAAAGGGAACCCCTTCCCGCTGGGCAATGATCCCCAGCAGGAGCGGAGTTGGCAAAAGCTCATGGTGAAAGGTTAAAATACCGACATATAAAGAAGGGGTAATCAGGGCAATCATAAATGACAAATACCTGATCATCCTTAAGAAGCTGCCCATCATAAAATTTTGATAATAATCTTCTGCAATAGAAAAGAAATCAACCAGGACAGCCGGAACCAGTAAAACAAACGGCGTGCCATCAACCAAAATAGCAATCTTGCCATCAAGCAGATTTGCCGCCACCGCATCAGGCCTTTCTGTATTTAGCGCAAGCGGAAAGGGTGTGGCCGTTTTATCTGCGATCAGCTCTTCAATATTGCCGGATTCAAAGATGGCATGAACCTTTATTTTGCTAAGCCTTTTACGAACCTCCTCTACTATTTTTTTATTCGAAATGCCTTCCATATAGCTAATATAGACAGAAGTATTCGTCTCGGACCCGATGATAAACTTCTCGAAGCGCAGATTTCTGTTTTTTATTCTTCTTCTTAACAGGCTTACATTGGTGGATATTGATTCAACAAACCCATCCTTTGGTCCCCTAATGACGGTCTGGGTGCTTGGCTCTGTAATCGATCGATCTTCACTGCTTGTCATGGAAAGGGAGAGTGCCTTTTCAATGTCCTTAAAAAAGATAATGATATTTCCGTAGAGCAGGGCAGTAATCATGTCATTAAACGTTTCAATGAGCTGGTAGCCCGCTCCTCCAAATTTCTCCTTGCATAACGATTTCAGGTCATCCTCAGTTGTTAACTCCAGTCCATCATGCTTTCCGCTGAGTGATTGCAAGAAGGTTTCTTTCAGCTGTTTTGTATCAACCATGCTTGTAAGATAGACAAGCAGTGCATCCTTGCCTTCTGTTTTCAGCTCATCCATGCTTAAATCTATAGTGTTTCCGAACTCTTCCTTTATTTTTTCCTTCAGCTGCTCTAAACTCAGCGTTTTAAGGTCTGCATTAGCCTCTGCAGGTTCTTCAACCTGGATAGGAAGCTCTTTCTTCTTGCGCATCTTTAAAAGTGATTTAAGAATACTCAAAACTTCATCTCCTTCGCGCTGGATTTAGACTTTTTCTTTCTTAGCTTCAAGATTAAAACGAATAACAGAAGCGATGGTAAACCGAACTGCATCGGCAGGTGCAGATAATATGGAACCAGCTCAATCCCCTCCTGCCAATGGTCACCAAAGTTCACGGAAATCAAAATGGAAAACACGGATACAATCATCGCCACCGGAAGGGAAAAATACCGGTATGGAAGCCGGAAAGTATATTCAAGGCCTTTTAACCCCGCAAACATAAATACAGAGCCTTTGATCAATATCCCCAGCATCATGATAAAAACAACCAGCGCATCGATTCTCTCGATAAAGTTTCCGATGGAGACTTCCCGTGCTGAACTCAGCATTGGAAAATTAGAGCGAAGCAATGCATCCACTCCCAGTGTGACAATCATCAGAAACATGGCAAATAGCAGGAGTGCCCCCGCTATCCCCACTCCCATTAAAGACACACGCATACAATATTTAAAATTAGTCACAACCGGAAGAATCAGTGTAAACGCAATCAGCTCACCAAAGGGAAACACAATAAGCGTTGGGAATAATGCTTTAAAAACAGGCTGAAATCCATCACCCAGGACTGGCTGCAGTTCAAACAAGTTCACGTTCCCGCTGGCGAATAAAAGGATCGTGAGAAGAAAAAGAAATCCGAATAAATACGGGGTGAAAATCTCCGAGGTTCTCCCAAGCACTTCAAGCCCCAGATATAAAATATAGGCCATCAGCATACATATCGTCAGTGAAATGATTTCGATTGGCGTTGACGGGAGAATGGCAGAAGCAATCAATTCGCCAAAGTCACGGACCACCCGGCTGGCAAGGTACAGAAAATAGATGATATATACAATAGAAAGCATAATAGCAATGGGCCTTTTAAAACAAAACTCCATAATTTCAAACAGATTCTTCCCTGGCATCCGGCTAATGATAAAATAGTAAAACAGCATGATCCCAAGTCCGATGACAACCGAAATTGCGATGGCAATCCACGCATCTTTTTTTGCATCCCCGCCAACTCCAACAACAATGGCACTGCCTAAAAGGAAATTGATCAATAAAGTCAGCAGCTGGCTAAGAGAAATGTTCTCCTTTAACATCTAATCACCATTCCCTTTTAATAAAAAGCCTTGGACGTCTGCATATACTGGATCACAGCCTAAAATCCAATCAGAGTTTTCCGTTCCTGGTAGTGGGCACAATTCTAATTCGCCACTCACTAAAAGCGGCAGTTTTTGTTCTTTGTTCTCCTCCAGCCCAAGGCACATTGCTAAAGTATAGGATCAAGAGGAGCGTGATTGTTTTCGCGCTTTAAAAATACGAAAATCAGTTACAATGCTGGATACCAATCCAACGACAATCGTAACAAGTATAATCATTCTTCCAGTGGCAACCTCTGAAAACAACAAATTTTTTAAAGCTTCCCAAAAGGTGAATTCAAAAATTTGCATATCAAATACTGTGGACAAAAGAGTCATTAGTATAAAAATTGTCAGATAGCTAAACGTAACCATCGCAGATACCCCATTAACATTCGATACTGTTTATCTTTTCTCACACTGTTTTTTTTATCCAAAATTACAATCGAGTAGGAGGGGGTGACTAACCCCCGACCTCTCACACCACCGTACGTACCGTTCGGTATACGGCGGTTCAATTAAGTGTGACGCAGAACTTCATATCGTTGATAAAGACTTTTTAA